>NZ_JBIBBC010000009.1:0-332580 GCF_042900345.1 Streptomyces sp. NPDC012935 | reverse complement strand
CGCCCACGGCGGCAAGGGGACGTGCCGGGGGGTGTCCGCCCGCAGTGGCCGGCGTCAACACGCGGCCCCTCCTGGCTTAAGGCGACCGCCGGTCCGAGGACGGACACCCCCCGGCACGGCCCCGACCCACCCACCGCACCGCAAGCGCTACGCGCACCCCCACCGAACCGCGACAGGCCGCCGCAGGCACCCCTCAGCTCGCCCCGGCGAAATGCTCCCCGACCAGGGCACGCACCACATCCACATCCCCGGCGATCAACGCATCCAGCAGAGCCGTGTGTTCCGCCGCGTCGGCGAGGAGGTCCGCGTGGCCGCGGCCGGACGGGCGGGCGGGGCTCACCAGGGGCCACTGGGCGCGGCGGTGGAGGTCGTCGGCGATCTGGACGAGTTGTTCGTTGCCGCACAGGGACAGCACAGCGCGGTGGAAGGTACGGTCCGTCTCCGCGTAGGTCGCCCGGCAGCCGGTCGCCGCCGCGCGGACCGTCGCCTCCGCCAACGGCCGCAGTTCCGCCCACCGTTCGGCGGCGACCGTGCGAGCGAGCCGGAGCATCACCGGGACCTCGATCAGCGCTCGCACCTCGACCAGCTCCGCCAACTCCCGGGCACCGCGCTCGACCACCCGGAACCCCCGGTTAGGGACGACCTCGACGGCCCCCTCCAGCGCGAGTTGCTGCATGGCCTCACGGACCGGCGTCGCGGAGACGCCGAAGCGTTCGCCGAGGACCGGGGCCGAGTAGACCACCCCGGGCGTCAGCTCACCGGTGACGAGCGCGGTGCGCAGGGCGTCGAGGATCTGCCCCCGCACCGAGGCCCGCTGGACAACCGCCCGAGGCCGCGGAATCGGCGTCTCGCTGTGGGTGTGCTCACCCCGGGCCGTCGGCGCCGGGACACCCCGTCCCGCGTCCGCACCCGAAGCGGCACCCGCATCCACTCCCGGGGCTCGCCCCTGCGACGGCACCCGCGCCACACCCGCACCCGTACCGTCCGCGCCCGCCCGGGCCTCCAAGCCCTGCGACACCGGCAAAATCCCCGTCACCGCGGAGCTCTGCGCGCCCTGCTTCACGGGTCCTCCTCCGGATGTATCGGTACTTGGGGTCATTACGGCGGCTTGTTACTCACCCGTCAAGCACCTTAGGCGCAGAACGCGACAGTTCAAACCGCAGCGATCTTGGGTAAGGTAAGCCTTACCTTCACCACCTCACGGATCGGCGGTCCGGAATGCCTGTGCCCCCCTCCGCCCTCGCGGACGCCTACACCCGTCTCGCCGAGGTCTTCCCGGGGCTCGCCATCACCCAGCCGGCCACCGACGCACAGCTCCCCCGACACGACGGCTGGGTCACCGCAGCCGCGCTCGCGGACGGGGGCGCCGACCTGGACACGTTCCTGGCCTGGGACGACGCGCAGATACAGCGCGACTACGGACAGTCCGCGCGCGCGGACGTCGTCGCCAGCTTCGGCCTGCACCGCTACGCCTGGCCCGTCTGCCTGCTGATCACCGTCCCCTGGTTCCTGCTCCGCCGCGTCCCCCGCTTCCCCGTGACGCATGTCTCGTACGACCGCACGGCCCCGGACCTCCCGATGGGCGCCCTCGCCGCCCGCCCCGCCACCTTCGCCTGCCTCCCCGGCGACCCGGCCGCCACCGTGCCCGGCGCGCGGGTCGTGCCCGACGAGGAGGCGCTGCGCGCCGAGGTGCGCGCGGCGATAGCGGAGCACCTCGAACCCGTGCTCACCGGCTTCGGCCCCCGCATGCGACGCCGCGGACGCGCGCTGTGGGGCATGGCGACCGACGAGGTCGTCGAGAGCCTGTGGTACGTCGCCCATCTGCTCGGCGACGGCGAGCAGGACCGGGCGCGCCGCGAACTGGAGCTGCTGCTGCCGGGCGCGACGAAGCCGTACGTCGGCTCGGCCGCCTTCCGTGAACTGACCGGCCCGAACGGCGAGTCGCTGCCCACCCGGGACCGGGCGAGCTGCTGCATGTTCTACACACTTCGCCCCGAGGACACCTGCGCCACCTGCCCGCGCACCTGCGACGCGGACCGGGTCACCAAGCTTCTGGCCGCGGCCAGTTGACGCCCCCTCAGGCACGCGCGTCAGCCTTCGTGCCGTAAGATCACCCGCGAGCAGGGCACCCGTTACGGTTACAGGCGTTTCACAAATTCCTCACTTCGCGCAGGAACTTTCCGTGGAACCACCCGCACGGGTAGTGTTGTTCGAACTCAACTCCTGCCCCTCAAGCGGCAGTTCGAGCAGAACGCCGCCCCGGGCATCCCCTCGCACTTCCTTGGCGGCCTCTTGCCCCGAAACCCCCTGAGGGCCAGTGGGATTGGGCCAATATGGCGGGCGTTACGCCCTATCCCAATGCAAGGGACCCCAGATGAGATTGACCGACATATCGCTGAACTGGTTGCTTCCGGGCGCCGTCCTGCTCCTGGGCCTGCTGGCGGCGATAGCGGTGCTCCGGCGCGGGAAGTCCGCGGGGAAGGACACGAGCGCGGACGACTCGTGGGAGCGCAGCGAGGAGCGCCGTCGCCGCAAGGAGGCCCTCTACGGCACCGTCTCCTATGTCCTGCTGTTCTGCTGTGCGGCGGTGGCCGCGGCACTCTCCTTCCATGGCCTGGTCGGCTTCGGTGAGCAGAACCTCGGCCTCACCAACGGCTGGCAGTACCTCGTGCCGTTCGGCCTCGACGGCGCGGCGATGTTCTGCTCCGTACTCGCCGTCCGCGAGGCCAGCCACGGCGACGCGGCCCTCGGCTCCCGGATACTCGTGTGGACGTTCGCCTTCGCCGCGGCCTGGTTCAACTGGGTGCACGCGCCCAGGGGCATCGGCCACGACGGCGCGCCGCACTTCTTCGCCGGCATGTCCCTGTCCGCGGCCGTGCTGTTCGACCGGGCGCTGAAGCAGACCCGCCGTGCCGCTCTGCGTGAGCAGGGTCTGGTGCCCAGGCCTCTCCCGCAGATCCGCATCGTCCGCTGGCTGCGGGCCCCCCGCGAGACCTACAAGGCCTGGTCGCTGATGCTCCTGGAGAACGTGCGCAGCCTGGACGAGGCGGTCGACGAGGTCCGCGAGGACATGCGGCAGAAGGAGACGGCCCGGCTGCGCCGCCGCGAGCAGCAGCGCATGGAGCGGGCCCAGCTGAAGGCGATCAGCCGGGGCCACCGCGGCTTCGTCGGCCGTGGCGCCCGGCAGGGCGAGACGCAGGCTCTGGAGCGCGCGTCGGCCCAAGTCTCCGCGGAGCCTGCCATATCGGCGCCGGAGCAACTGCCCGTGCGCTCACGTCCGTCACTTCAGCCCGTCCGCACCGGTTCTGACCCGGTGACCGTCGACCTCACCTCGGAGGACGACACAATGGCCCTGCCAAGGCTCGACTCCCTGGAGCGCAAGCTCAAGGATCTCGAGCAGCAGTTCGGCTGAGCACTCCGCTCGTCAACGGCATCGACGGCCGTTGACGGCATCGACGGGAAGGGGGCGCGACCCGAGGCTCGGGTCGCGCCCCCTTCCCGTCGTCGTACGACATGCGACACCGGCATCGCGCATCACGCGGCATCCGCGTCGAGTGCGAACCACACCGCCTTCCCCACCCCGTGCGTCCGCACGCCCCAGTCGTCCGCGAGGGACTGGACCAGCACCAGGCCTCGGCCGTTCGTACAGCTGTCGGCGTTCGGTACGCGCAGTCTGGGCCGGCGGGCCACGAAGTCCCTCACCTCCACCCTGAGTCCGTGCGGCCCGACGATCGCCGTCAGGATGGCGTCATGGTCGGTGTGGACGATCGCATTGGTGACGAGCTCGCTGGTGAGCAGTTCGGCTATGTCCGATCGTCCGGGTTTCCCCCAGTGCCGTAACAGCTCGCGCAGAGCCCTGCGTGCCTCCGGTACGGCCCGCAGGTCCGCCCGTCCGAGTCTGCGCCTGAGCTGCGGCGACTGCGCGTGTTCCCCGGCGCTCGCGGCCTTGTCCTCCACTGTCTGTGCCGAGGAGGCCCCGATGGTGATGGGACCGCCTCCCCGTGCCTGCCTTTTCATGACCCCCGCCCGCGTGCCGATGTCGGTTCCCCTCCTGCTCGAACACGTTCACGGGAACCATTTCCCAGTCGGACCGGCGGCAGTCATGTCGAATCGTCAACGACCAGGTGTTCGGCCACGGTTACGGCAGGCCATCGCCAGTGGATGAAACCCGGAACGTCACCCGCCGGCCGCCCGAAGGCCGCCTCTGACGACGACCGGATCGAGTCGGTCACCGGCCACGGTCTCGGGCTGCGGGCCGCGGGTGTGATTCTGGCGAGGGGAGGCAAGGCGGTGCAATCCGCCCCCGCAGGGGCGGCCGACCAGGGCAGTCCCGCACGGCATGGTGACGATGTCCCCGAGGGGCTGCGGACCACTGGGGATCGGACCGTTCGGCGACCCCGCTCTGCGGAGATGGCCGTACCCGACCCGGACACCCGGCGGGTGAGGCTCGACGTCGAGGAGCCGTAGAAGCCGCTGCGCGCGGTCTGTGAATCTGGCCGGAATTCGCTACCGCAGCGGTGCCGGTGGTGCCGCGTGGTGGCGGGGCCGCCCGCCCGACCCCCGTCCGGGAGGGCGGCCCCGCTGGTGAGGTGGGCCTGTGGTGCGCCGGTCAGTAGAGCTTGTTGACGGCGGTGGTGGTCGTCTTCTTGAAGGCCTTCACCGGTGCGTCCGTGAAGTCGCCCATCTGCCCCCACTGCACGACGGTGACGGTGCCGCCGTCCCGGCCGACCGAGACGAGGTGGATGTCCATGGCCCCCCACGAGGCACGCGTCGCGAAACCGTGGACGCGGGCGCCCTCCTCGACCGGCAGGCTGCCGTAGCTCTTGTGGTCGGCCTCGATCTCCGGGTCGGCGTCCATGCGCGTGACGCAGCGCTTGATCTCCTTGTCGAGGCGGGTGGCGAGGGCCTTGGCCTTGGCGTTGTCACCGACGACGACGTTGAGCTGCTCGGCACCGGTGTCGAGTTCGGTGCGGAAGGTGCGGTAGCGGGAGTCGTAGGCGAGCAGCGCTTCGCCGAAGCAGTACTGCATCTCCTCCGGCACCCCGTCGGCGACCGGGGCGGCGGTCCAGCCGGACGAGGGGTGCGGCGGGAGCTCGGTCGCCGACAGGAACTTCGGCGCGGGCGCCTTCGTCACGGCGCCGGCGGGTGCGGCGGTGAGTGCGGCGCCCGCGGCGAGGCCCGCGACGGTGAGTGCGGCGAGCGTGCCGGTGCGAGTGCGCTTGGACATGGGTGTCCCCCCGTGAATGACATGACAGCGTGAACGATCGGAAGTGAGCCGGCACCGACGGCGGATGGTCCGTCCGGCCCTGGTCGGTGCGACACCAAGAGCATCAGCCGTCACAGCGGGAGACCGCAAGGGCCGACACCCGATCCGCGACGGTGGAACCATCCCAGCCCTTCTGACGTGCAGGTATATGGAGTGCCTGGGATGCCGTCCCGGGACGGTGAGGACTCGGGGGAACGGTGTCGGCAGCACAGGACGACGTCCAGGAGTTCGCGGCGTTGCTCAGCCGCCTGAAGGACCGCACCGACCGCAGCTACGGTCAGCTGGCCCGCCGCCTGCACATGAACACCTCCACGCTGCACCGCTACTGCGCCGGCGACGCCGTCCCCGTCGACTTCGCCCCCGTGGAACGCTTCGCCGCGCTGTGCGAGGCGACCTCGCAGGAGCGGCTGGAGCTGCACCGGCTGTGGATCCTGGCGGTGGCGGCACGGCAGCGGTCCCGCTCGGCGGCTACCGGCACGGCCGGCAGCGCCCCTTCCGCGGCGGACGACTCCCCCACGGACGCGGCCGAGGAGCCGACGGGGCTTGTGACCGCGGACCCGACTCCGACCGACACCCCTCCCCGTCACCCCTGGTATCGCCGCCGGCGCCTGCTCGTCTCGGCGGCCGTGGCGACGGCTCTGCTCGCCACGCTCGGCAGCCTGTCCGCCCTGCCTGACGACGACCGTCCCCGCGCGAGCGACTCCGTCCAGGGCACCGAGCCGCCCCGTACGACGCCCACAGGCTCTCCCCGCCCGGAGTCGACGGCCTCGCCGAGCCCGTCCCCCAGCGCCCCCTCCCCCTCGGCCGACGCCTCGAAGAAGTCCTCGCCGAAGTCGGCCCCGCCCACCGACCGCCCCTCGAAGGGAGCCGGACCGCAGCAGGCCCCGGCCGGCGTGCCGCTCACCTGGAGCGCCAACTCCCATGTGTGGCAGGCCGGCTGCGGCCACGACTACGTGGTCGCCCGGCCGCCGAGCCAGGTACCTCCGCCTCCCGCGCCGCAGGATGCCGAGGTGTGGGCGGGCTCTCAGGGCGCGGTGCACGGGGAGCAGACGATGGTCGAGATCTCCGTGCAGGGCAGGACCTCCACGGCCGTCGTGCTGAAGGCCCTGAGGGTGCGCGTCGTCGGCCGCTCAGTGCCTTCCAAAGGCACCGTCTACACCATGGACCAGGGCTGCGGCGGAGCGCTGACACCTCGTTACTTCGACGTCGACCTGGACAAGGACCGCCCCATCGCCCGCCCGGCCGACGGCAACGACACGGGCGTCACGATCCCGGCCATGCGCCTGCCGTACCGCGTGTCCGCCGAGGACCCGGAGGTGCTGCTGGTCGACGCGCGGACGCAGAACTGCGACTGCAGCTGGTACCTGGAGCTGGACTGGTCCTCCCAGGGCCGCACCGGCACGGTCCGCATCGACGACCACGGCCGCCCCTTCCGCACGACGGGCATCAAGGGGCTGCCCATGTACGTGTACGACACCTCGGCCCGTTCGTGGGTGACGTACCGGCCGTAGCCGAAGCCGCCGTCAGGCCTCCCAGACGGCCGCCGCCGTACGGTCGTCGGCGTACCCCTTCACCCGGACCTGGGTGTCGGCGAGGAACTCGGCGAGGCCGGGCGGTTCGGGAGCGGACCACCGGCCGGTGAGATGGGCGGCGAGTTCGGGCTCGCCGCGCAGGGGGTCGGCGAGGCCGCCGGTGCACATCAGGAGGGTGTCCCCGGGGCGGGCCACGGACGCGCGGAAGCGGAAGGGTTCCCGGGGTGGTTCGGGGGCGGGGTCGTAGGGGCTCGGGGGTGTGGTGATGCCGAGGTCCATGGTGAGGCGGTCGCCCTCGGGGGTCTCGGCGGGGAGCGAGCCGAAGCCGACGACGGGTTCGCCGGTGACGTCGGTGACGCGGGGTTCGATGTCCTGCCATTCGCCGCCCCGCAGGCGGAAGAGTCCGCCCGCGCCGACTCCGAAGAAGACCCGGGTCCGGCACTCGGGGTCGGCGGGGAGGAGAAGGCAGCGCAGGGTCGCCGCGTACTCCTCGGGTTCGATGCCCTGTTCGGCCGCGCTGGCGCGGAGCTTGCCGAGGCTGCGGTCGGTGAGGCGGTGCAGGCCGGACTTCAGGTCGCCGCGCCTCGCTGCCCTTATGTCGTCCGCGAGCCTCCCGTGACTGCGGCCGACGGCCCGGCCGATCCAGTGGCAGGCCTCGGCGGCGGCGCGGTGCGCGCCCGGAGTGGCTCGGGCGCCGGTGGCCATCGCCACCAGGACCAGGGCGTGTTCGCCGGTGCCGAAGCGGGCGGTGAGCAGGCAGTCGCGGCGGGGTTCGCCCCGGTAGCGGGCGGAGTCGCCGCGCAGGGACACGGCACGCAGGGTTGAGGCGCCGTAGCGGGCGCCGTCGAGGACGGTGTCGGCGACCAGGTCGTCCAGGTCGTCGGGGTCCGCCGGTGGCAGAGCGGTGGGTTCGGCGGCGTAGGTGGGAGGGCCGTCGCCCACGTAGTCGAGGGGGGCCGGGGGGTGGGTGGGGAGGTCCACCTGGGTCGCGGTGCGGGGCTCGTCGTCCGTCGTCGGAGCCGCCCGCTCCCGGGGCTCCTCCACGGTGAATCCCGGCGGTTTCGGCAGGCCCGCGGGGAAGGTCGACGGACCCGCCACGGCATCCGTGCCGGCCCGCGGAGCCGGAACCGGGGCGCCGGTTCCCGACACCCCCGCCGCCGAGGCGAACCGGTCGTCCAGTGTGTCGGGCGCCTTGGTCGGGCCCGTGTCATCGGTGAAGTCACCGTACAGCTGCCCCCACCAGTCGTCCTCGTGACCGGTGGCCTTTCCCCCCTGCTGGCTCATGCCCCCAATTGTCCACCGCACGGCCCGTATGAAAACGGGGCATCCGGAAAATCCGACCCGGTGAACCGCCTCGAAAGGCGTGGTCGAGTGAGGTGTTGAACACTTGTGCGAGGCAAGTGACGGAACGGGACGTGAAACAGGTCGCCGGGCAGTCCCACCCCCCACGGGAGAACCGCCCGGCGACTGTCGGGTGACCCGGGCCCGGATCCCCCTCGCGCGCCTCAGCGCACGTCGTAGGCCCGGGTCACGATCTGGGTGACCGATGTGCCGTTCGTGTCGGTCAGGACGGTTTTGAGTGTGACCTGCTTTCCTGCCGCTCCGCTGTGGTTCACCTTCGCGGTCCAGGTCCCGTCGTCCTGCTGTGCCGTCCGCGCCTCGGTCCAGGTACCGCCTTCGTCGTAGGAATAGGCGAGTTGGGCCTGTGTCAACTCACCGGGCCGGTAGCCCGCGTGGCCGGTCGCCGTCAGCGTGATCACCTGTCCGTCCTCGGCGGGGAGTGTCTTCAGGCCGTCCTCCGGCAGCGCGTACCGCGGGAAGAGCATCGGTATGCCTTGCGAGTACGCGGCCTCGTCCGGTGCGGAGCGGAAGGTCCAGGTCGTCGTCGTGCTCGTGGAGCGCTTCCAGGCCGCGGCCGGAGGGCCTATCTTCGCGGTGTTCAGGGTGAGTTCGTACGTCGAGTCGGTGGCCGGGACGGTGAACACCCCGAACGGATACGGACTTTCCCCGATCGTCTCGCCGTCCCGCCGCAGCGTCATGCCGCCGATGTCGCCGAAGCTGCCCTGCACGCCCTGGTGTTGACCGTCGCCCCAGAAGCCGGGTGCCACGCCGATCAGGTTGCCCTGCCGTTCACCGGCGAGGGCGGGTCGGCCACTGTCGTCGAGCGGCGTGGCCGGGGCGAGGACACCGCCGTACCACTTCTCGGTCCGCCGCTCCCCCTTCCCGTACGTCCGCATGGGGTCGATCATGAACTCGCCCCACGGGAAGCTGCTGGACACCTCGTGCTCCCAGCCGGTCGTGCCCGGCGAGTGGTACTCGGTGCGGGTGAAGGGCGCGGCGACCGTCTCCAACCCGCCGAAGTAGCCGCTCAGTCCGTTCGGGCGGGTCATGGCCGTCAGGTCGATGTGGTCGGTGCCGGCGGACGCCATCGAGTTGTACGTCGCCGTCGTCGCCGCCAGGTCCCGGTCCCGGACGCGATAGGTGCGGTCGCCGCCGATCGGGCCCTGCTCCGGGAAGGCGAGGTTGTAGACGTACGGGCTCTTGGCGGTGGCCTTCCAGCGCAGGGTCACGTCCGCGGCGGCGAGCAACGCCTTCGCCTCGTCAGCGGGGATGGCGAGGACGGGCAGTGCGCCGCCGGTGAAGCCGGCCGAGGGGTACCAGCGGCCGGGGGCGTCACGGTGGACGAGGAGCGCCACCGCACCGGCCTCCTTCGCGCGCCGCGCGACCTCGTAGGCGCTCCCGCCGTCCGGGATCCCGACGAGCGCGATCTTCCCTGCCGCCCCCGAAAGCTCCTCCTGTGTACCGGACTTGGCATCGACGAGCGGCGCCCGGCCCGTGCCGTCGAGGTTGGCCGAGTTGAAGGACGCGGTCATCGGATGCAGCGACCGGCCGCCCACGACGGCGAGTTCGGTGATCTGCGGGGCCGCCGCGCGCCAGAAGCTGTCGAACTCGAAGTCCCCGTCGGCCGCCCTGCCCGTGACGGAGGCGTAGTAGCCGCGCAGTTCTCGCCCACCGGCTGCCGTGCCCGCGTGCAGCCAGGTGTCGTCCCAGCTGCGGGCGAACCCGAGTGTGGCGCCGCGGAGTTCGGTCGGCCGGTCCGTCCTGATGTTCAGCCGGTTGGCCTTTCGGGCGTCGAGGACGACGGTCGTGTCGTCGCGGAGATCCAGCTGCGGACGGCCGAGGTAGGTGAGGGAGTCCAGGAGCGTGCCGCCGGTCTCGGGGGTCGTGATGAAGCTGGAGAGGAAGTAGGCGCCCGGACGGATCCGGTACGTCTGGTCCGCGGCGCCCTCGTTGAAGCGCCGCTCGCCGGCCGCGTCGTCGGTGCCGATCAGGTCGACGGAGGAGGCGCCGTCGGCGGGCCTGCCGAGGCGGTCGGTCAGCTTCACGCGCAGGGTGACGGTCTCCGGCTGGACGTAGAGCGCGAAGGGGGTCGAGACCGTGCGGCCGTCCTTGGCGGCGGCGAGGACGCGGCCCGTGACGTCGCCGTACTGGGCCCGCGTGAGCGTCGCCGTCGGATCGATCCGCAGCGGGACCTCGACCGTTCCGCCCGCCGGAACGGTGACCGAGCGGGCGCCGAGGCGGGCGATCGACGAGCGGACGGTGGAGCCGTCGTTGCCGGTTACGGCGGGCACCGACAGCTTCAGCTCCACCGCCCTGTCCGTGGTGTTGGTGTAGGGCACGGCGACCGTCGTGCGGTCGCTCGCGTCCTGGGGCCAGTTGAACGTGCCGGCCTGGACCGCGGCTGCGCCCAGCACCTGCTGCCCGATCGCGGCACGTACGTCGAGGCGTCCACCGCCCGTCTCACGGGCGTCTCCGGGGATGTCCGTGTCGGCGGCGGAGACGAGGGCCGCCTTGATCTGCCGGGCCTTCCAGCCCGGGTGGCGTTGCTTGACGACGGCGGCCGCGCCCGCGACGTGCGGGGTCGCCATCGACGTACCGCTCATGGACTGGTAGGCGTACGCGCCACGTCCGCCGGCCTGCGCGGCGGAGATGCCGACGCCCGGTGCGGCGATCTCCGGCTTGAGGGTGTGCGAGCCGTACGCCGGGCCGCGGCTGGAGAAGGGTGCCGTGGAGTCGTCGCGGTCGACGGCACCGACGGTGAGGACGCTCGGTGCGCAACCCGGGGACGAGATCGTGTTGTTGCCGGGCCCGGTGTTGCCCGCGGCGATGACGAACAGGGTGTTCTCGCTCGACCGGGCGAGCTCCTCCGTCGCCTGGGCCATCGGGTCGGTGCAGTCGGTGCGGGCCGGGTTGCCGAGGCTCATCGAGACGACGTCGGCGCCCTGGTCGACGGCCCACTGCATGCCGGCGATGATCCACGAGGTCTCGCCCTGGCCGTAGTCGTTGAGGACCTTGCCGTGGAGGAGGTCGGCACCGGGCGCGACGCCCTTCTTCCTTCCGTCGCTCGCAGCGCCCGTGCCGCCGACGGTGGAGGTGGTGTGGGTGCCGTGACCGTCGTGGTCGTCGGCGTCCGGGGAGTCGGTGAAGTTCTTCGAGGCGGTGATACGGCCCTTGAGGTCGGGGTGTTCCGCATCGGCACCGGTGTCCAGGACGGCGACCTTGGTGCCCTTGCCGTCGTAACCGGCGGCCCAGGCCTCGGGAGCGTGCACCTGGCGGGTCGAACGCTCGAGGGTCGCCCGGACCTTGGCGTCGAGCCACAGTTTCTTCAGGTCGCCGGCCGTGCGGGAGCGGGAACTCGTGACGTCCGCCCAGAAGTCGGCGGCCTGCTTCTTGTCGGCCTCCAGGGCCACACCGTCTATCGGGTCGAGGACGAGACCCCGTTCGGCTCCGCGTGGGGCGGGCGGGACGGCTCGGGCGACGGAGCGGTCGTACGTGGCGATCAGCGGGAGCGTCTTGCGGTGGGCGTCGTCGTAGCCCTGGCGGATCAGACCGGTGACGTTGAAGAGCTCCTCGTCGACGCGGCCGGCGGCGATCGCCTCGACCGCGCCCGCGGGGTAGACGTACAGGTCCTCGCCGGAGCGGCGGGTCTGCGTGAAGGGGGCCGTGCCGTCCTCGCCCGGCAGTGCGACGGCCCCGTCGCGGGTGACGAGGACGCGGTCGCCGGTGACGAGGGTGACGACGGAGCCGGAGCCGGCGGCGGGGGTGGCCCGGTCGCCGGTCAGCTGCCTCGGGCCGTCGGTGGTCGGCTGCGCGGCTACAGCGGTGGCCGCATGCGTGGGTACGGCTGTCGTCACGGCCAGGATCGCGGCGGTCGCCGCACCCGTGGCCGTACGCGAGATCGCTCTCCCCAAGATCGCCCTCTTCCCTTGCTGCCGCCTGCCGACGGGCGCGAAAGCGCAGACCGGGAAGGCCCAAGTCGGACAAAGCGGGCGGTGGTTGATGCTGCGGTGGCGTCACCTTGGCAGAGTGGCGGGTGGTACGGCGATGATGTGCGAAGGCGGTTTTGCGCCGTGGCCGTTTTCCGCCACGGCCCGAACACCGGTGTTCTTTTTGCGGATGTGCGGATGTGCGGATGTGCGGATGTTCTTCGGGGAGGGCGCGGCCCGATGCTGGGAGCGATAGGTCTCGACGAGACACACGAGTCGGCGTACCGCGTCCTGGTGTCCGTGGGCGCCGCCGACGTACCCGATCTCGCGCGACGGCTGACGCTCGGTGAACACGACACCGAGCGCGCCCTGCGCCGCCTGGAACGGCACGGGCTCGCGGCGCAGTCCTCGGCCCGGCCCGGCCGCTGGGTCGCCGCGCCGCCCGGGGTGGCGCTGGGCGCGCTGCTCACCCAGCAGCGGCACGAGCTGGAGAAGGCGGAGCTGGCGGCCGCGATGCTCGCCGAGGAGTACCGGGCGGGGGTCGCCGAACCGGCGGTGCACGACCTGGTCGAGGTGGTGATCGGTGCGGCCGCTGTGTCGCAGCGCTTCCTGCAGCTCCAGCTCGGGGCGAGCGAGGAGGTGTGCGCCCTGGTCACCGGCAACCCCGTCGCCGTCACCGGCGTCGAGAACGAGGCGGAGGAGCAGGCCGCCCACCGCGGCGTCCGCTACCGGGTGGTCCTGGAGCGCTCGGTCCTCGACCAGCCGCACGGCATCACCGAGCTGTCCGCCGCCCTCGGCCGCGAGGAACAGGTACGGGTCGTGGACCAGGTGCCGACCAAGCTGGTGATCGCCGACCGCACGCTCGCCCTGGTGCCGCTGACCTCGCACACCGCGGAGCCGGCCGCGCTGGTCGTCCACGCGAGCGGGCTGCTGGAGCTGCTCTCCGGGCTGTTCGAGTCGGTGTGGCGGGAGGCGCTGCCGGTACGCCTCGGCACGTCCGGCGTCACCGAGCAGCAGCCGGACGGCCCCGACGACACCGACCTGGAGGTGCTCTCCCTGCTGCTGGCCGGCCTGACCGACGCGAGCGTGGCCAAGCAGCTGGACCTCGGGCTGCGGACCGTGCAGCGCCGGGTGAAGCGGCTGATGGAGCTGACCGGGGTGACGACCCGACTGCAGCTGGGGTGGCACGCGTACGAGCGGGGGTGGGTGGCGCGGGAGCGGCAGGGGTGACGGGCGTCCAGGTGCGGGCAGGGTGACGGTGGCACACCCCCGCCGGCCAGGCTGATCTGCGCTTTCTCCCGGGCTCCGGCAGTCTGGTCAGATGGGAGTGTGGGACCTTGTGCTGGTCGGCCTGGTCCTCCTGCTCGGCCTCTGCGGAGTGCTGGTACCCGGCGTGCCGGGGTCGTGGCTGGTGTGGGCCGGGGTCATGTGGTGGGCGCTGAAGGACCCACAGCCGGTCGCGTGGTGGGTACTCGTCGGGGCCACCGTCGCGCTGTTCCTCTCCCAGGTGGTGCGCTGGGCACTCCCGCCCCGCCGAATGCGCCCGAACTGGGCCGCACCTCGCATCGTGGTCTACGCCGGATCGGGTTCGTTCCTGGGCTTCCTCCTGATCCCCGTGCTCGGTTCGATCCCCGGTTTCATGGCCGGCATCTACCTGGGGGAACGGCTCCGGCTGGGCCGCCACGGCGAGGCGAGGGCCGCGCTGCGGACGGCGATGCGGGCGGGCGGTTCCAGCGTGCTGGCGGAGCTGTTCACGTGCCAGCTGATCGCGGGGGCGTGGCTGGGCGCGGTGATCTGGGGCTGATACATCCGACCCAGCTGATACATCGGGTCTATTCGCAACCCGTGGGCCGCCTCCGGCGAGCGCACGGTCCGCATCGCCCTGCGGAAGGGCGACTCGGCGCTGATCACGGCGCGCGGCGACCGGCCGGACCTGACGATCGCGCCGGTGCGGCCCAACGAGCCGGCCCCGCGCTGGGGACTCCCCGCGCAGCAGGGGGTGCGGCCGGAGTAGGCCCGTGGCCCTAGGGCGAGCAGCCGATGCGCCGACGAGACGAGGGTGTTTCGCTGGCCGTATGACCGAATTCAGCGAGGCGGAACGGGCGTACCTGAGGTCGCAGCGGCTGGGGCGGCTGGCCACCGTGGACCCGGCGGGTCAGCCGCAGGCCAACCCGGTCGGCTTCTTCCCCCAGGACGACGGGACGATCCTGATCGGCGGCCAATCGATGGGCACCACCAAGAAGTGGCGCAATCTGCGCAACAACCCGAAGCTCGCCCTGGTCGTCGACGATCTCGTCAGCGTACGGCCGTGGCGGGTGCGCGGGATCGAGATCCGCGGGGACGCGGAACTCCTCACGGGCCCGCACGAGCTGGGCCCGCACTTCAGCGAGGAGGTCATCCGCATCCATCCGCGGTGGGTCCGCAGTTGGGGACTGGAGGCGGACTAGAGCCTGCCCTCCAGCGTGAGCAGCCGCATCTTGCGCTCCAGGCCACCCGCGTACCCGGTCAGCGACCCGTCGGACCCGATCACCCGGTGGCACGGGCGGACGATCAGCAGCGGGTTGGCGCCGATGGCGCCGCCGACGGCCCGTACGGCGGCACGGGAGGCACCGATCCGCGCGGCGATCTCGCCGTACGTCGTGGTGGTGCCGTAGGGAACGGAGTCGAGAGCGGCCCAGACCTGCTCCCGGAACTCACTGCCCGCTGTCCGCAACTCCAGCTGGAACTCCTTGAGTTCACCGGCGAAGTAGGCGGCGAGCTGTTCCTCGGCCGCGCCGAAGAGGGCGGGGTCGCGCCGCCAGCCGTCCTGGACGGTACGGCCGCCCTTCTGGCCCGGCACGGAGAGGGAGGCCAGGGCGCCGGTGGCCGGGTCGGCGGTGAGGAGGAGGGGTCCGACGGGGCTGTCGACCTCGGTCCAGTGGGTCGGAGAAGCGGCCGGGGCGGCGACGGTGGTCAGGGTCGGGTTCGGGGTGGTCATGATTACTCCAACTCCCCTGCTGCACGCAGGTGTTGCAAGGCGTAGGAGCGCCAGGGGCGCCAGCTGTCCGGGGTGTCGGTGCCGGGCGGGGCGACGTCCGGGTCGCCGAGGGCACGGGTGCGGATGACGGCGACTGTACGGGCATCCAGTCCGGGCAGGCCGAGCAGGACACGGTGGGCCTCGTCCCGGTCGGCGCCCGGGTCCAGCCGTAGGGCACCGTCGGCGAGGGCTGCGGCGAGCGCGCCCAGCGGCCCGTGGGGCTCGGCCCCGGCGAGGACGGCCGCCTCGGGGAACAGGTGGGTGAGGCTGCCGCAGGGCGCGTCCAGAGCCTTGCCGTACCGGCGCACCAGTCGCTCGGCCTCCACCGGCCCGACCACTGCCCGCACGGCCAGCTCCTCCGCGTCGGCTGCCCCGGGCGACCGCAGCCCCGGCCGCACGGCGACCATGGGTCCGAGCCGGGGATCCTCGCCGAGCCGCTCGTCGACGGCGTACGGATCCGCGTCGAGGTCGAACAGCCGCCGAAGCCGCTGCACGGCGGTGGTCAGGTCGCGCGGGTCCGTGAGGTGCAGACGGGCGTCGAGCCAGCCGCCGGGGTGGGTCGCCGAGGCAGGTGTGGCGCGGAGCCGGGAAGCAGGGGCAGCCAGAGGTCCGGGCGCGCTCGGGCCGGGGGCGATGTGGTCACCCGCGGGCGCCCGCTTCCGCACACCGCCCATCCGCTCCTGCACCGCCACGATGCCGGTGCCGTGCGGCAGCCGCAGGGTGCGGCGGTACGTCCGGCGCCCGGCCGGCCCGCTGACGTCCTCGACGCCGGGCACGGCCTCGCGCTCCAGCAGGTCGAGGACGAGGCCCGCCTGGTACGGCCCCCGGTACGCGAGCCGCAGCGGGATCCCGGCCGACTCGGTGGCCGTACGCCGGTCACCACGGCCGCCCTTCGGAGCGGCGGCGGCCCGCAGCTCGCTCGGGGTCGACGCGTACACCTCCCGGATCGTGTCGTTGAACTGCCTCACGCTGGCGAACCCGGCGGCGAAACCGATCTCGGTGATCGCCAGCGCGGTGGTCTGCAGGAGCACACGCGCGGTGTGCGCCCGCTGGGCCCGGGCCAGCGCGACCGGCCCGGCGCCCAGCTCGGTGGTGAGCTGCCGCTGCACCTGCCGGGCGCTGTAGCCGAGCCGAGCGGCGAGCCCGGCGACGCCCTCCCGGTCGACGATTCCGTCGCCGATCAGCCGCATCGCCCGCCCCACGACATCGGCCCGCACATTCCACTCCGCGGACCCCGGCACGGCATCCGGCCGGCACCGCCGGCAGGCCCGGAAACCCGAGCCCTGCGCGGCGGCGGCCGTAGCGAAGAACCGCACGTTGCGCCGCTTCGGCGTGACCGCGGGGCAGCTGGGGCGGCAGTAGATCCCGGTCGTCTCGACGGCGAAGAAGAACTCGCCGTCGAACCGGGCGTCCCGGCTGCGCACCGCCTCGTACCTGGTGTCTTCGTCCATCACGGTGTCCAGTCTCCGCCGTGACCGGGAGGGCTGCTGGCGGAAATCGGACACAGCACTCCAACGCCCCTCAAGGGGCGCGGGGAACTGCGCGACCAGCCACGACGAGCCCGCAGCCGCGGGCCCGCAGATGAGGCACCCCAGTCGGCGCTACCGCCGCTTCCCCCGCTTCGCCTCCATCGCCGCGCGCCCCTCCGCCCCCTTCCGCTTCCAGTCCTTCTTGATCTCGGCCCTGAGGCGCGCATCGGTCTTGGCCACGATCCACTGGTTCTCCCGCATCAGCTTGCGGTAGCTCTCCAGCCGTCGTACCGGCAGGTCCCCGGAGTCGATCGCAGCCAGCACCGCGCACCCCGGCTCGCTCTCGTGGGCGCAGTCCTGGAAGCGGCACTGCCCGGCCCGTTCCTCGATCTCCGAGAAGACCTGGCCGACCCCGGCCTCGGCGTCCCACAGGCCGACCCCCCGTAGCCCCGGGGTGTCGATCAGGACGCCGCCGCCGGGCAGGGCGAGCAGGTTGCGCGTGGTGGTGGTGTGGCGGCCCTTGCCGTCGACGTCGCGGGCGGCCTGGACCTCCATCACGTCCTCGCCGAGCAGCGCGTTCGCGAGCGTCGACTTGCCCGCGCCGGACTGCCCGAGCAGCACGGACGTACCGCCGGAGACGACTGCGACGAGGACTTCGAGTCCGTCCCCGTCCACCGCGCTGACCGGCAGCACCGGCACACCCGGCGCGGTCGTCTCCACGTCCTGGACGAGATGCGAGAGCGTCACCGCGTCCGGCACGAGGTCGGCCTTGGTGAGCACCACGACGGGCTGCGCGCCCGACTCCCACGCGAGCGCGAGGAACCGCTCGATGCGGCCGAGGTCGAGCTCGACGGCCAGCGACACGGCGACGATGGCGTGGTCGACGTTGGCGGCGAGGATCTGCCCCTCGGACCGCTTGGAGGAGGTGGAGCGTACGAAGGCGGTACGGCGTGGCAGATACGTCCGTACGTAGCGCGGATTGCCCGCGGGTTCGACGGCGACCCAGTCGCCCGTGCACACGACCCGCATCGGATCGTGCGGGGTGACGAACGCCGTGTCGGCCCGTACGACACCGTCGGCGGTGACGACGTCGCACTGCCCGCGGTCGACCCGCAGGACGCGCCCGGGCAGCAGCCCTTGCGCGTCGTGCGGGGTGAACGCGTCGGCCCAGGCCGAATCCCAGCCGTAGGGAGCCAACGCGGAGAAAACAGAGGTGGAAGTCAACGGGTGACCCTTCACACAAGGGTGGCCCCGGCAGCCGCGTGCATCGGACGCGGAGAGGTGAGTGAGATCAGCCGGCGGCCACGGAGGTGGACTTGATGAACTGGATGCGGGCAGCGCTCGTCGCAAAGACAGCCATCGGTCGACACCTCCTCATTCATGTCCGCTCGACGGCGGCGGCCATCGGCCACCGCCCTGATCTTCCGTCACTCTAGCCCGGCCCCACGAAGGCCCGTCAACCGGTTTACGCGCAGTCGCGCCCGTTCAGCGTGAAGTCGTGCGCCGGGGAGTTCTCGTCCTCCCAGGAGGCGAGGAAGCCGAAGGCGAGCTTGCCGCCCTCGGGGACGGTCCTGTTGTAGTCCGCGGCGGTGGCGGTGACGCGGGAGCCGTCCTGCCCGAAGCTCGCGTCCCACATCTGGCCGACCTCCTGGCCGTCCCGGAAGGACCAGGCGACGCGCCAGTTGTCCAGGGCGCGTTCGGTGGTGACGGTGACGGTGGCCTGGAAGCCGTCGGGCCATTCGTTGACCAGGTGGTAGTCGACGCTGCAGGTCACCGGTTCGCTGGTGGACGGTTCCGGGTCGGCCTCGCCGGCCGTGGCCGAGCTCGTGCCCTGCGGGCCGGGGCGGGGGTTCTTCCGCCCGGACGGCTCGGGCGACTCGTCACCGCCGCTGGTGGCGCTCTCCGACGGGTCCGGGGAGTCCGAGGAGGGCTGCGTGGCCGCCGTGACCGGCAGGGTGATGCCGGGGTCGGCGACCGGCTGCCGGTCGGACGGGTCGCCGCCGGCTTTGACGCCGCCGCCGGTGGAACCGCCCGGCATCATCGACACAGCGAGGGCGAGCGCGGAGACGAGGACGGCGGCGACGAGGAGGCCGCTGCGCACGACGCGCGCCTTGTGCGCACCGGGGTCGGGCGGGCCACCGTCCGCGTCGGCCGGCGTCGGGCGCCCGCTGAGGCGTACCTCGGCGGCCCGGCGGCGGCGCTCCAGGTAGGCGAGGCCGCCCCAGCCGATCACCCCGCCCGCGAGGGCGCCGGGCAGTCCGCCGCCGTGCAGCCGCAGACAGGCGGCGGCCTCGGCGCACTCCACGCAGGTGGCGAGGTGGCGGGAGAGGTCGCCCGGGGTGTCGGCGCCGGCGGAGCGGGTGACGGCGTCGAGGAGGCGGGCGTAGCTGCGGCACTGCGCGGCCATCGGCGTGTCGAGGTGGTTGCGCTGGCAGCGGTCCCTGAACAGGCCCCGGACCTGGGAGAGTTCGTCGGACACGGTCGCCGGGTCGAGGCCGAGCCGGCGGGCCACCACCTGCAGCGGCAGCGCCTCCACCTCGGCCAGCCACAGCAGGACCGCGTCCGGTTCCTGCATGTCGCGCAGTCCGCGCAGCGCGAGCGGGCGCTGCAGCGGGGGTCCCGTGTAGCGGGCGGCCTTCTCGGAATTGAGCCACAGGCGCAGGTCGGGGTCGAGTCGGTGGCCGAGCCCACGCTCCTCCCAGGCAGCCGCCGTGGCACGTACGGCGGTCAGCAGCAGGGGAATGCGGGGCAGTCGGGCGGGGCGGCGGCCCGCGCTCCTGAGGTTTCCGGCCTCGGCGTCGCGGGCCTCGCGTATACCGGTCGAGAACGCCTCGGTGGCCAGTTGTTTGGCCGCGTCGGAGCCGGCCGTGCACAGGTCGGCGTACGACAGCACGGCGTCCCAGCACTCGGAGAACAGCGCGGCCTCGGTGGCGTCCTGGGGAGTCGGCAGGTCGGGCATGGGTCTCCTGCATCCACATGCGAGGTCAACTCGCCATATTGGCAGTGGAGTTGGGGGGAACCTCGCGGCAGGGCATGAGCCTTTCACGTATTCAACACAACTGACAAGCGCTGTGTTCACATGTCATGACAGACCGTCGCGCCCCCACAACCACAGCCACTTGTACGGGCGCGGGCCCCGTCCGTCTCAGCTACACCGCGGAGGAATTCGAGGAGTTCGCGGAATTCTCCGCGGGCAGGCTGTCCATGAAGGAGCTCACCGAGAACACCGCGTTGCCGGGGCCGGGCGGGCCGTAGCCGGGCGGGGACGACAGGCCGAAGTCCTCCATGGTGGCGCGGTACGCCTCCAGCAGGCGGATGTGGTACTCCAGCGGCGCGCCCTGCGGATTGGCCTTGCCGAGCGGGGTCGTGGGCTCAGGGCACCAGGTGGTGAAGCGGGGCGTGATGCCGTTCGACATGAAGAAGCGCAGGCCCTCGGTCGTCGAGGCGATCGCCTCGTCCACCGTCGTGAAGCCGAACGGCTCCGCCATCTCCACGCCGGCCACGAAGTTGGGGATGACGTTGCGGGCGCCGAAGATGTCCGCCGAGTCGAGGATCCGCTTGTGCCACTCGTCGCGGCCGACGTAGCGCTCCTTGCCCGGGCAGTACATCTTGAACAGGTACTCGTCCCACACCTCGTAGTTGGGGTGGTAGATCTGCACGCCGTAGTCCTTGAAGCGCTGCACGTCGTCGCGCGGCAGCGCCTGGGCCACCACCTTGCCGATCCAGCGGCCCGGGAAGCGCTCCTCGATGGCCTTGGCGTAATGGCCGTAGAAGTCGGCCTCGTCACGGCCGGAGACGGTCTTGGTGATCGCGCCGCCGGTGAGCGTGTAGGCGGTGGACGCCTTGGCCGTGTCGTACCGGTCGATGATCTCCAGGGCCTCGAGGACCTCCTCGACGTCCTTCACGCCCGTGTACGGCCGGCCCGCCGCCTTGTGCTGGCGCCAGTTGTGGTTGATGTCGCAGTACTGGCACTCCTCCTTGGCGCCGAAGTACTGGCAGACCCGGAAGACGGTGAGGTAGATCAGGTAGCCCCACTGGATGGTCGGGGCGACCTCCATCACCGACTTTCCGTTGGCGAGCGTGTGCCGGTAGTACTCCGGCATCGGCGGCACACCGACGTCGGCGATCCGCTTGCCGTCGAGGTAGAGGCCGAGCACACCCTCCTCGTCGGCGGCCACCCGGTACGGCGAGGACGGGTTCACGCGCACCGAGACGACGGTCCGCCGCAGGTCGTACGGGCCGCCGGTGAGGATGATCTCCTCCGGCGGGCGGCGCAGCGCGGCCTCGCCCAGCTCCGGCAGGGTGCCGTGGTCGAAGGAGAAGATGAAGTACGACTTCGGCTTGACCTCGCCGTCCTCGTTGTCGCTGAGGGCAGAGGGGTCGAAGGCCACCCCGCCGCGGAGCAGATCCTCCTTGAAGACGGCTTCCCGCGGAACGTGCGGGAATCGCTCCATCAGATCCTCGACCAGTGCGGTGCGGCTGCCCATCCGTGTCTCCTCCCGGCTCAGGCGTACGACTCCTCACGTTATGCCCCCGCGCGGTCCGGGGTGGGGGCGGGGGGCCTCATGTTGCCCGTCGGGGTAGTTTCCACCTGGGAATTCCTGGTTGACGTTGTCCTCGGGAGGGGCGATCACATGGCCGAAACCGTGACCAACTGGGCGGGCAACATCAGCTACGCCGCCAAGGAACTGCACCGGCCGTCCTCGCTCGACGCGGTCGGCGCCCTGGTGGCCGGGAGCGCGAAGGTGCGGGTGCTGGGCAGCGGGCACTCCTTCAACGAGATCGCCGAGCCGGGCCCCGAGGGCACGCTGGTGTCGATCGCCGATCTTCCGCCGGTGATCGACGTGGACCGTGCGGCCCGAACCGTCCGGGTCGCCGGCGGCGTACGGTACGCCGAGCTCGCCCGGGCGGTGTACGGGGAAGGGCTCGCCCTGCCGAACATGGCGTCCCTGCCGCACATCTCGGTGGCCGGCTCGGTCGCCACCGGCACGCACGGCTCGGGCGTCGGCAACGGCGCTCTGGCCACGTCCGTGCGGGAGGTGGAGCTGGTCACGGCGGACGGGTCGGTGCTGACCGTCGGGCGGGGCGACGAACGGTTCGGCGGCGCCGTCACCTCGCTGGGTGCCTTCGGTGTCGTCACGGCACTCACCCTCGACCTGGAGCCGTCCTTCGACGTCGAGCAGCACGTCTTCACCGAACTGCCGCTGGAGGGGCTGGACTCGGCCGCGTTCGAGGTGGTGATGGCGTCGGCGTACAGCGTGAGCCTGTTCACCGACTGGCGTGAGCCCGGCTTCCGGCAGGTGTGGCTCAAGCGGCGCACCGACCAGCCGCTGCCCGTCTTCCCGTGGGCCGCGCCCGCCGTCGAGAAGATGCACCCGGTGCCGGGGATGCCCGCGGTCAACTGCACGGAGCAGTTCGGGGTGCCGGGGCCGTGGCATCAGCGGCTGCCGCACTTCCGGGCGGAGTTCACGCCGAGCAGCGGGGCCGAGCTGCAGTCGGAGTATCTGCTGCCGCGCCGGTACGCCATGGACGCGCTCCGCGCGATCGACGCGATCCGCACGACGGTCGCCCCCGTACTGCAGACCTGCGAGGTCCGTACGGTCGCCGCCGACGACCAGTGGCTGAGCCCCTGCTACGGGCGGGACACCGTGGCGCTGCACTTCACGTGGCTCGAGGACACCGCGGCCGTGCTGCCCGTGGTTCGGCGGCTGGAGGAGGCGCTGGAGAACTTCGAGCCGCGGCCGCACTGGGGGAAGGTGTTCACGACGCCGACGGAGGTGCTGCGCGGGCGCTATCCGCGGCTGGCCGACTTCCGGGCGCTGGCGCGGGAGCTGGACCCCGGTCGGAAGTTCACCAACACCTTCGTGCAGGACATACTGGGTGACTGAACGCCTGGGGGACTTCGTAAACCCCCTTTCCTAACCCCTTGTCGAATAGTCCCGCACGCCATAGCCTTGCGCCGCGCCGGCGCCGACCGCGAACCGGCATGCCGTGAAGGGACGGGGGCACGCCGAATGAAGCGCACATCACGTGACATCCGCACCGCGAACCGCTACGAGGTGCTGCGCCAGATCATCGCCGCGTCGCCCACCTCCCGGCAGGAGCTGGCCGCTGCCACCGGGCTCAGTCTCGCCACGGTCGCCACGCTCGTGGGCGAGCTGCTCGACCTTCGCATGATCACGGAGGTCGGGTTCGAGGACTCGGCCGGCGGCCGCCCCCGGGGGCTGGTCGCCGTCAACGCGTCCGGCGGCGCCCTGATCGGCGTCGACATCGCGGAGACGTACGTCCACGTCGAGCTGTTCGACCTCGCGCTGAACGTGCTGGCCCGCGCCGAGGAGGACGTCCGCCCCGGCGAGAGTCTCCCCCAGCAGGTGGTCGCCCATGTCGCCGCCGCCGTCGGCTCGGTGGTCACGCAGGCGGGCGTGGAGGGCGCGCGCGTGCTCGGCGTCGGGGTGAGCGTGCCGGGACAGGTGGACCGTGCGACCGGCTTCTCGGAGTACGCGCCCAACTGGGACTGGCACGACGTGCCGCTGCTCGACCTGCTGACCGAGCACATCGCCTACCCGCTGTACCTGGACAACCCGCTGCGTGCCTCCGCGGTGGCCGAGCTGTGGTTCGGGGCCGCACGAGGGCGCGGGGACGCCGTGGTGGTCAACCTCGGCACCGGCGTCGGCGCCGGGCTGGTCCTGGGCGGCGGGCTGCACCGGGGGGTCAGCAACAGCGCCGGCGAGTGGGGTCACACCACGATCGTGCTGGACGGAAGGCTGTGCCGGTGCGGCAGGCGCGGCTGCGTGGAGGCGTATGTCGGGGCGTCCGGCATCATGCTGACCCTGCGGGAGTCGACCGGCGACAGCCCGCTGCTGCACGCGGAGGACCAGACGGCCACCATCGACGCGCTCGCCCGGGGGCTGCGGGAGGGCGACCAGGTGGCGCTCAAGGTGGTTCGCGACACCGTGCGGTACCTGGGGGCCGGCATCGCCGACCTGGTGAACCTGTTCAACCCCGAGGTGGTCGTGCTCAGCAGCTGGGTCGCGGCCGCCCTCGGTCAGCCCCTGGTCGACGAGGTCCGCGAGGCCGTCGCCCGGCACGCCCTGCCGCGCCCGATGGCCGCCACCGAGATCGTCCTCTCCCCCATCCCCACCGATCCGGTGTGCCTGGGCGCGGCGACGTTCGCGCTCGAAGGCGCCCTGCAGACGGTGGGCCAGCGGGCGCCGGCGAAGCGGACCACGCCCGCGTAGAGCCGCACCGGGACTCCCTGACAGCCCGTCACGTCCGGCATTCCGAACGCTGCGCAACGCTTCGCACCGACTTCGTCCAACCCCTTGCCGAAGCATTAGCCGAAGGTTAACGTCCCGCACCGCAACCCCCTTTGAGCCAACTGGCGCCGAGCCGCTCCAGCCAGGCACAGGGGCCGAGCCGTACTCGAGACAAGGACGTCAGCATGTCGGCATCGAGCAACAGCAACTGGGACCGCCGAACCGTTCTGCGGGCCGCGATGGGTCTGGCCGCCGCGGGCGGGCTTGCCGCATGCGGCGGCAACAACGGCCGCGGTGGCGGGTCGGGTTCGGGCGCGAACCTCGTGCAGATGTTCCACGCGTACGGCGAGGCGGGCACCGAGCAGGCCATCAAGCGGTACGCGAAGGCGTATGAGGAAGCCGCCGTGACCACGCAGTGGATCACCAGCGCGGACTTCGAGAGCAAGCTCTTCTCGGCCCTGCTCACCGACAACGCGCCGGACCTCTTCGAGTTCCACCCGCAGATCCAGATGGTCAAGAGCGGCCAGGTGGCGGACCTGACCGACATCATCGACCCGGTCAAGGACGACTTCAACCCGGCCGACATCAAGTCGCACACCGTCGACGGGAAGATATACGGCGTCCGGATGATCGACGACCCGCAGTTCTTCTTCTACCGCAAGTCGATGCTGGAGAAGGCCAAGGTCGAGGTGCCGACCACGCTCGACGAGCTGATGGAGGCCGCGGCCAAGCTGACCACCGGCAAGGTCAAGGGCCTGTACATGGGCAACGACCTGCACAGCGTCAACGACACGTTGATCTGGTCGGCCGGCGCCCAGCACCTCGACGAGAAGAACGAGATCGCCTATCACACGGACGGCGTCGTCGAGGGCCTGAAGAAGATGCGCAAGCTGTTCACCAGCGGCGACCTTCTCCTCGGCGCTCCGACCGAGTCCTGGGACCCCTCCTCGTTCAATCAGGGCCTGTGCGCCATCCAGTTCTGCGGCATGTGGGCGATGCCGGCGATCCAGGACGCGCTCGGCGACGACTGGGGGATCTTCCCCTTCCCGAAGGTCACGGACTCCGGCAAGCAGTCGGTCTACAACGGCGGCTGGTCGATGTTCGTCAACGCCAAGGGCAAGAACGTCGACGCGGCCAAGGAGTACGTCAAGTGGCTGTGGATCGATCAGAAGGAGTACCAGGAGGACTGGGCCACCTCGTACGGCTTCCACATTCCGCCGCGCACCTCGATCGCCCAGAAGGCCACCAAGCTCAAATCGGGCAACGCCGCTGAGGGCGTCCGCCTCTTCAACGAGTTCGGGCACTTCGACAACATCGGCTGGACCCAGGCCATGCGCACCGCCTTCGAGGACGTCTTCGCCAACTGCGTCCGCAAGGAGATGGACCCGGAGAAGGCTCTCGACAAGTGCGACACGGCCGTCAACCGCGAGCTCAAGAAGCTGTTCGGATAGGCCGCGGGACGGACCACGACATGTCGACGACCACCAGGGTCGACCTCGCCAGCTCCGCCCCGGCGAAGGCCTCGTCGGCCCAGCCGCGGCGGGGTCTGCGGGGCAGCCCCACGTTCGCCTTCTGGCTCTTCACCGGACCGTTCCTGCTCGGTCTGGCGATCTTCGTCTACGCGCCGATCCTCTGGAGCCTGTGGCTGAGCTTCTTCGAGGCCCGCTTCACCGTCACACCGGACGAGTTCGTAGGGTTCGACAACTACACGTACATGCTGACGAACGAGGACTTCGTCGGCTCGCTCGGCACCTTCACCGTCTTCGCCGCGTTCATCGTGCCCACCACCTGGGCGCTGTCGCTGGGGCTGGCCCTGCTGGTGAACCGGATGCGTTTCATGCGGGCGTTCTTCCGCTCGGTCTTCTTCCTGCCGACCGCGGTCAGCTATGTCGCCGCGGCGCTCATCTGGAAGATGTCCCTCTTCAGCGGGGTCCGCTTCGGTCTGATGAACACGGTCCTCGGCTGGTTCGGGATCGAGAACATCGCCTGGCTGATCGACCCCAACCCGCCCTGGTACTGGCTGGTCATCGTGACCGCCCGGCTGTGGCTCCAGTCCGGCTTCTACATGATCCTGTTCATCGCGGCGCTGCAGAACATCCCGGACGAGCTGTACGAGGCCGCCGCCATCGACGGTGCCAAACCGGGCTGGCAGACCTTCCGGTACATCACCCTGCCCCAGCTGCGTGCCACGTCCACCGCGGTGATCCTGCTGTTGCTCATCGCCGCCTACCAGGCCTTCGACGAGTTCTTCAACCTGCTGTCGAAGACCACCTGGGGCCGTCCGCCGCTCGTCGAGCTGTACTACAAGGCCCTGGGCGAGAGCCAGGACTACGGCGCCGGCAGCGCGGGAGCGCTCATCCTGACCGTGCTGATCTGTGCCGTGACCCTGCTCCAGGGCAAGCTCATGGGCTTTGGAAGGGGGGACGAGTCCAAGTGACCACCACCGTGCCCGAGGTGCGCGAGTCCGCGCCGACGTCAGGCAAGCCCCGCCGCGTCCGGCGCGGTGGCGGCGTGATGAGCTCCACCGGCCTCTACATCGCCACCGGCGTCGCCGCCTTGCTCTTCCTGATCCCGTTCTACGTTCTCGTCCGCAACGCCCTCTCCACCGACGCCGAGATCACCGGGGAGAACTGGAAGATCTTCCCCACCGACATCCAGTGGGGCAACGTCAGCGAGCTGTTCACGGACGAGACGGTCCCCTTCGCCCAGTCGCTGTGGAACTCGGCGGTCGTGGCCACCCTGCACACCGTCGGCGTCCTGCTGGTGTGCTCCCTCGCGGGCTACGGCCTGGCCCGCATCCCGTACAGACATGCCAACAAGGTCTTCTACGCCGTCCTGGGGACCCTGATGGTCCCCACCGCGGTGACCTTCGTCCCGAGCTTCGTGCTGGTCTCCTCGCTCGGCTGGGTGGACACCTACCGGGGCCTCATCATTCCGGGCCTGTTCAGTGGTTTCACCTGCTTCCTCTTCCGGCAGTACTTCTTGGGGTTCCCCAAGGAGCTGGAGGAGGCGGCGCGCATGGACGGACTCGGCTACTGGGGCGCGTACTGGCGCGTCGTGGTGCCGAACTCGCTGAACTTCTTCGCGGCGATGGCGACCATCACCTTCATCAACGGCTGGAACGCCTTCCTGTGGCTGCTGGTCATCGGCCAGGATCCCAGTTCGTGGACCGTCCAGGTCGCGCTCTCCAGCTACATGACCAACCAGACCGTCGTCTTCCATCTGATCTTCATGGCCACGGCCGTTTCCATCCTGCCCCTGGTGTTCGTGTTCCTCTTTCTCCAGCGCTGGCTGGTGCAGGGGATCGCACAGACCGGCATCAAGGGCTGACGTTCTCTTCCCAAGACCTGGAGACCGATGTCTTTCCGCACCTCCACTTCCGCCGACTACGTAGAGGACGTCTCCCCCGGCACCGGGGCCCTCCCGCCCCGTGCCTGGTACGCCTCCTCGGACGCGAAATCCCTGTCCCTGAACGGCAGTTGGCGCTTCCGCCTGTCGGCGACCGCCGACGCCGAGGACGACTCGTTCGCCGGGGAGGGATACGAGGCCGGGGGCTGGGGCGAGGTCACGGTCCCGGGCCACTGGGTGCTGCAGGGCGACGGCGCCTTCGGTTCCCCGATCTACACCAACCACCTCTACCCGTTCCCGGTGGACCCGCCGCACGTGCCGACGGAGAACCCGACCGGCGACCACCTGCGCGTCTTCGACCTGCCGGACGACTGGCCCGCCCTGGACGACGGCGGCGCCGTGCTGCGCTTCGACGGCGTCGAGTCCTGCGCCCGCGTCTGGCTGAACGGCACGGAACTGGGTGAGTTCAAGGGCTCCCGCCTGCCGCACGAGTTCGCGGTCGGCCGGCTGCTGAAGCCCGCCGGCAACGTGCTCGCCGTCCGCGTGCACCAGTGGTCGGCCGGCTCGTACCTGGAGGACCAGGACCAGTGGTGGCTGCCCGGGATCTTCCGTGACGTCACCCTGCTGCACCGCCCGGCGGGCAGCGCGGGCGACTTCTTCGTGCACGCCTCCTACGACCACACCACCGGCCAGGGCACCCTGCGCGTCGACTCCGACGTCGACGGGCGGGTGTCCGTGCCCGGCCTCGACATCGATGTCGCGACCGGCGAGCAGGTGACGGTCCCCGTCGAGCCATGGTCGGCGGAGGCGCCGAGGCTGTACGACGGCGAGCTGGTCACGGCCGGCGAGCGCGTGCCGCTGCGCATCGGCTTCCGTACGGTGGCCCTCGAGGACGGCCTGATCAAGGTCAACGGGAAGGCGATCCTCTTCAAGGGCGTCAACCGGCACGAGTGGCACCCCGAGCAGGGCCGCGCCCTCGACGAGGAGACCATGCGCGAGGACGTGCTGCTGATGAAGCGGCACAACCTCAACGCGGTGCGCACCTCGCACTACCCGCCGCACCCGGCCTTCCTGGACCTGTGCGACGAGTACGGCCTGTGGGTCATCGACGAGTGCGACCTGGAGACCCACGGGTTCACCGAGCAGGGCTGGCGTGACAACCCCGTCGACGACGACCGCTGGACCCCGGCCCTGCTGGACCGCGCGGCGCGCATGGTGGAACGCGACAAGAACCATCCGTCCGTCGTCTTCTGGTCCCTCGGCAACGAGGCCGGCACGGGCCGCGGCCTCACCGCGATGGCCGGGTGGATCCACGGCCGGGACACCTCGCGGCTCGTGCACTACGAGGGCGACTGGAACTGCCGGGACACGGACGTGTACTCGCGGATGTACGCCTCCCACGAGGAGGTCGAGCGGATCGGGCGTGGCCTGGACGGGGGTGCGGCGAGAAGGCGTGAACTCCCCTTCATCCAGTGCGAGTACGGGCACGCGATGGGCAACGGTCCGGGCGGGATCGCCGACTACCAGCGGATCTTCGAGGCGCACGACCGGCTCCAGGGCGGCTTCATCTGGGAGTGGATCGACCACGGCATCAAGCACCCCGAGCTGGGCTACGCCTACGGCGGCGACTTCGGCGAGGAGCTGCACGACGGCAACTTCGTCTGCGACGGCCTGGTCTTCCCGGACCGGACCCCGTCCCCGGGGCTCGTCGAGTACAAGAAGGTCATCGAGCCGGTCCGCATCGAGGGCGACGGCGCCGACGGCACCGTACGGGTGACGAACGCGTACGACTTCGCGGATCTCTCGCACCTGGAGTTCGAGTTCTCCCACCAGGTGGACGGACTCCCCACGGGCGCGCACACGCTCACCGTGCCGCCGCTCGCGCCCGGTGAGTCGGCGGAGGTCAAGCTGCCCGCGGCCGCCCCCGACGGCAACGGCGACGACGTCCAGTGGACGGTCCGCGCGCTGCTCGCCGAGGACACGCCGTGGGGGCCCAAGGGCCACGAGGTGGCGTGGGGCCAGGAGACCGTCACCTCGCGCACGGCCGTCACCGTCGCCGCCTCGCAGCGGCCCGTGCCCGGCGAGCGGCTGATCACCCTCGGCCCGGCGGCCTTCGACGCCCGCTCGGGTCGGCCGACGACGATCTGCGGTCTCGACGTGACCGGGCTGCGCCTGGACGTGTGGCGGGCGACGACGGACAACGACGACGGCGCGTCCTGGCAGGACGACACACGCTACGGCGTGCTGTGGCGCAAGCTCGGCCTGCACCGCATGCAGCACCGGCTGGACGCCGTGGAGGTGACCGACGACGCGTTGACCGTCCGCACCCGGGTGGCGCCTGCCGCCGCCGAACTGGGCCTGCGCACGGTGTACCGCTGGACGTCCGACGGCGCCCTGCTGAAGCTGACGGTGTCCGTGACTCCCGAGGGCAACTGGACGGTCCCGCTGCCCCGCCTCGGCGTCCGTTTCGGCCTGCCGGCCGACGCCGCGCAGGAGGTCCTGTACTTCGGTGGCGGCAGCGAGGCGTACCCCGACACCCGTGCCGCCTCGCGCCTCGGTCAGTGGATGCCGGGCATCGACGCCCTGCACACCCCGTACGTACGGCCCCAGGAGAACGGCGCCCGCGCCGACGTCCGCTGGGCCGAACTCGGGGGGCTGCGGATCGAGGGCGACCCGGAGTTCTGGTTCAGCGCCCGCCGCTGGACCAACGAGCAGCTGGACGCGGCCCGTCACCTGACCGACCTCACTCCGGGCGACACGCTCTGGATCAACCTCGACCACGGCCAGCACGGCATCGGCTCGCAGTCCTGCGGTCCGGGTCCGCTGCCGCAGTACTTCCTGAACGCGGAGCCGACGGAGTTCTCGTTCGTGTTCTCGCCGACTGAGTGACCTGCGTCCGCCAGCGGCCGGTCGGCACGGGTGCCGACCGGCCCTGGCTTTCTTCCCACTTGCTTGCCCGTCAAGGGAGTTGATGTCCTTCCTGCTCCTGGGCCGTGTGCACTTCATCGGCCGGCAGGTCCAGGAGGGGCGGATCGACATCTACCTGCTGCGCCCGATGCCGGTGCACCGCCAGGTCCAGCTCGACTACTTCCCGACGAACGCGATCGCGACCTGACGGTCGCGGCGGGCCTGATGGTGGGCGCGCTCGGCCGCAGCGACCTGGACTGGACGCCGGGCCGTGTCTCCTACCTGGTCGCCGCGGTCATCGGCGGCATGCTCCTGGAGGCGGCCCTGTTCACGGTCGTGGCCTCCGCGTGCCTGCGCTACCCCGCCGCCGACCAACGGATAACGTACCGGCCGGCACCCGGGGGGCCGGCCGGTACGGGGCGGAGTGCCTACGGGCAGCTGATCCGCACGTCCCCGGCATCCGTCGTGCAGGTGTCCAGGCCCAGACCGCCGTTGGCGGTGTCGTTGGCCGGGACGTTGTCGACGGTGTCGAGGCGGTCGTTGCCGGAGTTGCCGAGCAGGGTGTCGTTGCCCGGGCCGCCGGTGAGGGTGTCGTTGTTCAGGCCGCCGTCGGCGCGGTCGTTGCCGAAGTTGCCGTACACCGTGTCGGTGCCGCTGCCGGCGTTGATCGTGTCGTCGCCGCCGAGGCCGCACATGACGTCGGAGCCGCTGGTGCCGGTCATGGTGTCGTTGCCGCTGGTGCCGATGCGGGTGCAGCCGCGGGAGTTGTTGACCGTGGTGGGGGCCGTGGCCGTGTTGTTGGCGGTGTCCGGGTCGGACTGGGCCGCGCTCACGGTGGCCCGGTCGGTGAGGGTTCCCGTGGCCCGGGGTTCGACGACGACCGTCACGGTGGTGCGGGCGCCGGCGGCGAGGGTGCCGAGGGCGCAGGTCGCGCCGGTGGCGGAGGTGGTGCAGGTGCCCTGGCCCGGGGTGGCCGAGATGACGGTGGCCGCCGGGCCGGTGACCGTGTCGGTGAGGGTGACGCCGGTAGCCGAGGTGGTGGTGCTGTTGTTGGCGACTGTCACGGTGAAGGTGGCACGGTCGCCGATGCTGACCGCGCCGGTGCCGGTCTTGGTGACCGACAGGTCGACTCCGGCGGGCGGCGGGGGCGGGGTGCCTGCGCCGCCGAGGTAACGGGCCATGACACGCAGTCCGTTGAAGCCGCTGTTGCCGAACGCGACGACCTTGCCGTCGCTCTGGAGGGCGAGGGCGTTCACCCGGTCGGCGGCGCCGAAGTCGGTGGTGGCGCGCCCGCCCGTGCCGAAACCGGTGTCGAGCGTGCCGTCGGCGTTGAAGCGGGCGAGCAGGAAGTCGCCGGCCTGCCCACCGCCGCCGGCGAGGATCCGGTCGTCGGGCTGGATCACGAGGTCGCTCACGCCGGCCGTGCCGCCGAAGTCCGTGGTCGCGACACCGCCGGTGCCGAAGCCCATGTCGCGGCTGCCGTCGACGTTGTAGCGCACGAGTGCGAAGCGGTCCGCGCTCTGTCCGCCGACGATGATCCTGCCGGTCGACTGCACGGCCACGGACTCGCCCCAGTTGTATCCGCCGAGGTCCGTGGTGACCTTGCCGTCGCCACTGAAGCTGGCGTCCGGGCTGCCGTCGGCGTTGTAGCGGGCCACGGCGAAGTCGAAGAAGCTCTCGCCCGCGTAGCCGGCCATGACGATCTTCCCGTTGGGCTGGAGGGCCAGGTCCTGCGCGGACGCACCGCCCCCGCCCGTCTCGGAGAACGAGGTCATGGTCACACCGTCACCACCGCCGAAGGCGCCGTCCGGGCTCCCGTCCGGCAGGTAGCGCAGGACCGCGAACCAGCCGCCGGCGTAGGCTCCGGCGACGATTTTCCCGTCGGGCTGGAGTGCGACTCCGGCGGCGTCCTCGGCCCCGCCGGCCAGGCCGGGACTGACCCATCCGTCGCCGCCCCCGAAGGATGTGTCGACGCTGCCGTCGGCGTTGTAGCGGGCCACCGTGAACCAGCAGCAGCCCGCGAACTCGTCGTCGGTCTCCTGGTGCCGGCCGACCACGACGATCTTCCCGTCGGGCTGGATCGCCACCCCCTGGGCCACGTCGTTGCCGTTCTCGAAATCGGTCAGCACCTCGCCGTCGCCGCCGCCGAAGGTCGTGTCGACGCTGCCGTCCGAGTTGTGCCGCGTCAGGGCGAACTCATCGTCGAGGTACTCGGGGTCCTGCTCCCCTCCGACCGAGACGATCTTTCCGTCGGGCTGGACGGCCACGTCCTCGCCCTCGGCGGAGTTGCTGGTGGGGATGGTGACCCGACCCCCGGTGCCGAACGTGGTGTCCAGGTCACCGGGTGCGGCGAACGCGTCGTGCGGTACGGCGACGACGAACGCCAGCGCCATGACCAGGGCGGCCAGAGCACGTGAGGATCCCCGTAGGGAATCAATGATGGGCATGGCGCCAGAGTCCGGTTGTGGAGACGGCGCCCTGGGACGGCTGGCCAGTGAATCGGCTTACTGGGCCCCAGAGTTCCACCTGCGGGGTGACCGTTCCGACGATATGAAGCGGAGCTTGGCGGGTCAGGTCCGGCGGCCCGAGCTCCGTATCGGCGTGAAGAGCGCGGCCCCGGCGATCAGTACGCAGCACGCGCCCGCGACCAGGCTCACCGGGGTCGTGCCCTGGTGTTCCGCGGCCCAGGTGTTCCGCGGCCCAGGTGAGGACGGCCGCGGTGGGCAGCCCCATGCGGGCGAGCGAGCCCGTCGCCCGGAGCAGCAGCAGGGGCAGGGCGATCAGTGCGATGGAGTCGCCGAGGACCCGGTCATCCGCCCCCCCCCGTCGATTCGACACCCCGGACATGAATCGAACGGCAACCCTGCGGGGGGCGACGACAACCGGGAACAACCCCTCAGTGGTCAGCGCAGCACGGCGTGGGATCCGGTACCTCGAACGGTACGAGCGTCCCGCCCACGGCCGGCATGGCGGTCAGGACGAGTTCGGTGCCCTGCCAGGTCGGGCGCATGTGGTCGCCCGTCATCAGGAGGGTGTCCGGCGCCGGTCGCCCCGGTGTGCCCAGGACCGTCACCCGGTCGATGGCCGAGCGGGACAGCACGTCCGCGATCGTCAGTGTGCCGGTCAGTGCCGTGACGCCCGGGTAGAGGACCGCCCGGCCCACCGCGTCGGGCGACCCTGGTGACACCTGGTGTCCCCCGGCCGCGAGCCGCTCCTGGGCGGTACGCAGGAGCGGCTCGGACGGCAGGGTGAGGGAGAACGCCACGTGGGGGCGATCCCCCCGCACCAGGTGGGTGCAGCCGAACGTGCCCTCGGGGAGGGCCAGTTCGACCGCCAGGCAGTGGAGCAGGTGGTCGGCGCTGCGGAGGTCCCTGACACCCGCGTCCACAGTCAGAACGTACGGTGTCACGAGGGCAGGACCCACACCGGGTTGGTGTAGAACCACAGGTCACGCCACGGGTCGGCGTCGCCGACGACGTCGATGGCCGGGCCGGCCGGGTCGACGGCCGCGCCCATCGCGCCGACGGCGCCGCGGTTGCCGTCGGTGCCGCGCAGACGGACGTAGACGGGGCGGTCGACCTTGCCGAGGTCGTACGTGAGGCTGACGACGCCGGTCGACTTGTTCACCTCGTACGACTTGACCACCTTCGCCGTCGGCGCCGTGAAGGTGTCCCTGTCCGCGACCGGGCCGGTCACATCGCCCTTGATGACGTCCACGCGAGCCAGCTTGGGGACGAAGCCCGCCCAGTTGGGTCCGCCGGCCATCGCCACATCGACCGTCAGGGTGACGCTCGTGCCCTTCCTGACGTGCAGGGCGCCGCCGAGGGTGGCCCAGCGGCGGCCGCCCATCACACGGACGTCGAGGCCGCTGAGCAGCTGGCCGTGGTCGACCCAGATGCGGCCCGCGCGGATGCCGTCCATGACGGCGGCGTAGGAGAAGCCGTCGGCACCGACGTGCGTACGGCTGTACTGGCCGGGCCAGTAGTCGCCCTGGGTGATGTCGATCTGGCCGGCGTAGACCGGGTCGTCGTAGCGGCCGTTGGCGTTGAAGTCACCGCCCCCGCGCGCGGCCGTGTCCCCGTACACCTGGTGGGAGTCGGAGTTGGCGGTTATCCACCACGGCTTGCCCTCGGCGAGGAGGCTGTCCCACAGGCCGCCGACGGTCGCGGTCATCCAGTCGAAGCCGCCCCAGGTGCGGTAGCTCTCCAGCGGATAGCCGGGGAAGGAGTTGGCGCTGGGGCTGTTGTCGTAGATGCCGCGGGCGCGGGCCATGCCGAGGGGCGCGGGCAATCCGGCCGCCTGGTGGCCCGGGGCGCCCTCGAAGCCGATGGCGATCTGCCGGGTACGGCCCGCGTCACGCCAGCCGCGGATCTCGTGCGGGGAGTCGACACCGCGCCGTGCCGGGTGGTTGGCGAGCATCAGCGCGTCCTTGACCTTGCGCCGTTCCACCTGCTCGGCAAGGAAGTCGAGACCTGCGATGGCGAGCGCCTCGTTGGCCGGCGTCGAGTCGCCGGCGTTCTTCACGCTGCCGTCGTAGTCGTTCTCGAACTGCTTGAGGACGGAGACCTCGTTCTTGCCGGGGTGCACGAAGACCGTGCCGTGCTCGGCGGCCGGGATGTTCCACTCCAGCCCCTGGAAGACGAGCGTGTCCTCGTACGCGGAGCGGGCCGCCCGGATGTCCGGGTTGACCTTCTCGACGCCGATCTTGGCATGGGTCGTGCTGCCGTGGTCGGTGATGACCAGCCAGTCCATGCCGTGCTTGGCGCCCTGGCGGACCTGGTCGACGACACGGTACTTGCCGTCGCTGCTGTACTGGGTGTGGATGTGGTGGTCACCGGCCAGCCACAGGAAGCCGTTCGTTCTACGGCCGCCGGAGGCCGGGGACGCAGAGGCGGCGGGCGTGGCGGCGGCGGCCGTGGCCGGGGCGACGACGCTGCCGGCGGCCAGCCCGGCACCCAGCAGACCCGCCCGGCGCAGCAGCGTGCGGCGCGACTGCTGCTCGGGGGTCAGGGCCTCATCGGGCACGGAGGTGTCGAACGCGGCGGGCAGGGCGGATGCCGCCGCGTCGTGCGAGTGGTCGTGGTCATGGCCGGGGCCGTGATGGTGATGCCCGTGCGTGTGTCCGTGTCCGTGTCCCATGAAAGGGCCTCCTGAAAGCCGCTGCCTTCTACGGCGCTGCTGTGCCGTGTGTGGAGGATCAAGGCGAAACATGAACGTTGAACGAGCGGCGAGTGGCGGCGGGGTGCCCCGCACGCGGCGGAACGCCGCGTCCCTCACTGTTTCCCCAACGGCCCTTGTACGTCACCCTCGTTGACACGGAACCTGAGCAGCGCTCATCTTCTTACGCTCATCTTCTTGGACCCCGTCACCCACGGAGACGCCCCCACCATGAGAAGACTCATCGGCACGCTCGCGGCCGCCGCGCTGGCCCTCACCGGTCTCGCCACCACCGCGGCGACGCCCGCGACAGCCGCCGACTCCGGCACCTTCAACGTCCTGACGTACAACATCGCGGGTCTCCCGCTCGGCCTCGGTGACAGCGACCCCGAGACGAACACCCCGCTCATCGGGCAGCGGCTGGCCCCGTACGACATCGTCAACGTCCAGGAGGACTTCAACTACCACGCGTCGCTGTACGCCAACGACACCCACCCGTACCGCACGGCGACCAGCGGCGGCGCGGGTATCGGCGACGGTCTCAACACCCTGTCGGACCAGTCCTTCGAGGACTTCGAGCGGGTGAGGTGGAACCACTGCACCGGCACGAACTGCCTGACCCCGAAGGGCTTCACGCTGGCCCGGGTGCGCCTGGCCGAGGGGGTGTTCGTGGACCTCTACAACGTCCACACCAACGCCGACTCCGACGACGCCGCCCTCGCCGCCCGCCGCGCCAACGTCGAGCAGCTGTCGGACTTCATCCAGGCCAACTCGTCCGGCAACGCCGTCATCGTCATGGGCGACACCAACACCCGCTACACGCGCTCCGGCGACAACATCCGCACGCTGGTCGCCGAGAACGGCCTGACCGACGCCTGGGTGCAGCTGGTCAAGGGCGGCACACCCCCGGCGGCCGGCGGCGACGCCCTGCTGTGCGACGCGACGGCCCCGACGAACGACTGCGAGGTCGTCGACAAGGTCCTCTACCGCGGCAGCAAGCTGCTGGGCCTCAACGCCACCCGCTACAACAACGACTGGGCGAACTTCCTCCGCTCGGACGGCAAGCACCTCTCCGACCACTTCCCGCACGCGGTCGACTTCTCCTACACCCTCAACTCGTCCCTGCGGGCAAGCGACTTCTTCGGCGGTCCGCACGGCACGGCCTTCAACGACGCGGACAACGTGCCGGCGTCCGTGTCCCCGCGCACCCTCACCCTGCGCGGCGGCACCCGCCTGGACGCGGTGTCCCTCACGCACGACGGCGGCACGGTCCTCACCCACGGCGGCACGGGCGGCACGGCGACGTCCCTGACCCTGGCCGGCGGCGAGCACCTCACCGCCGTGAAGCTGACGCGGGGCCAGAAGGACGGCCGTACGCGGATCTTCTCGGCGGCCTTCACCACGGACAAGGGCCGCACCTTGTCCGCCGGTACGGCCACCTCGGACGCCAAGACCATCACGGCGCCGTCGGGTTGGCAGATCGTCGGGTTCACGGGACGCTCGGGGGACGAGATCGACAAGCTCGGGGTGCTGTACGCGCCGATCAGCTGATCCCCGCCCGCGGGGACGCCTCCGCCCGGACGGTCTTGCGCACCCCGTCCGGGCGGGAGCTCCACGTCCGCCGTACGGTCGTCGCATGGACAGGACTGGGGACGATGCGACGGTGCTCGGCGTGGCGGGCACCATCCACTACCGGCCCGCGCGACCGGAGGACGGGACGGCCCTTGCGGAACTCGACGGTTCCTTCACGACGGACTTCGTGTTCGAGGTGGCCGCGACCGCGGACGGATTCAGCATCCGCCGGACTCCCGTGCAGCCTCCCCTCCACAAGGTCTTCCCCGCCGAGGACGGCAGCGAGGACGGCAGCGAGGACGACGACGGCCCTCCGGAGCTGAACCGGACGGTGGTCGCCTTCGACGGAGACCGGCTGTGCGGCGTGGTGGAGACCTCCTTCGCCCCATGGAACGCCCGCCTGACCATCCGCGACATCGAGGTCGCTCCGGCGTGGCGGGGCAAGGGGATCGGGCGAACCCTGATGAACCACGCCTTCGACTTCGCGCGGGAGTGCGGGGCCCACCATGTCTGGCTGGAGGTCAGCAACATCAACGCTCCCGCGATTCACGCCTACCTCCGCATGGGCTTCACCTTCTGCGGGCTGGACACCTCGCTCTACGACGGCACGGAGTCGGCCGGTGAGCAGGCGCTCTTCATGGCCCGCCGGGTGCCTGACGAGTCTTGAGAGCGCTTGTGCGATGCCATGGGGGCCGAGCGGGCCCGCCGGCTACGCTCACTCGCTCCGCAGCACCTCCGCGATCGACGGCCGCCCCGCCCTCCTCGCCCAGGCCGCCGTCCTGGCGTACGGGACGGCGTTGGCCCAACCCCAGCGCTCACTAGGATGGCTCCTAGGGGCCCTAGGCCAGTCTCATCACCGGAGGTCACCCACCCCATGGCCCGCGCTGGACTCACCGCCGACCGTCTCGCCACGGCCGCCGCCGAACTCGCCGACGAGGTCGGGTTCGAGAACGTCAGCCTGTCCGCGCTGGCCCGTCACTTCGGAGTGAAGGACGCGAGTCTGTACTCGCACGTCAGGAATCTTCAGGACCTGCGGACCCGGGTCGCGCTGCTGGCCGGCGGCGAGATGATCGACCGGATCGCCGTCGCCGTCGCCGGGCGGGCCGGCAAGGACGCGCTGGAAGCGTTCGCGGACGCGTACCGGGAGTACGCCCTTCAGCACCCGGGCCGCTACGCGGCGACCCAGATCCGCATCGACCAGGCCCTGGTCGCCGACTCCCCCGCCATGCGCCGCACCGCCGAGATCACCTACGGGATGCTCCGCGCGTACGGCCTGGAGGAACCCGACCTCACCGACGCCGTCCGCCTGCTGCGCAGCACCTTCCACGGCTACTGCGCCCTGGAGTCCACCGGCGCATTCGGCGCTCCCCGCGACGTACGGGAATCCTGGGAGCGTGCCGTCGACGCCCTGCACGTGGCGCTCGCGAACTGGCCGCGCAGCGAGCACGGCGGGCAGCCACCCCAGGCGCCACGCTGACCACTTAGACTGGAAGCTTCGCGGAGGTCACACGCCGCCACCACGGGGGAGGTTGCGTCTTGTCCCAACAGCAGCTCGGACGCGGCCCCTTGAGGTCCCGTCAGCCACGCCCGGACCCTCCCGCGCCCGACGAGGACCCCTCGGACGCCTCGCCCCCGGCGCGCTTCGTCGGCTGGCTCGGCGGACTAGGCGCGGCGGCCGCCGGGTACGGCGTGTTCCAGTTCCTGTTCAGTGTGCTGCCCGACTCCCTCGACGGTTCGGCCGCGCGGTATGTGATCTCCGGGGTCAGCGGGCTGGCCACCTTCGTCGCCGCCTGGCTTGCGGCGGCGCTGCTGCGGGCCCGCGCGGCAGCGGCTGCCGCCGATCCCGCGCGGGCCGCCGCCGTAGGACCTGCCGCGATGGCGCCGGGAGCGCCCGGCCCGCTCCCGAGGGTCTTCGCCTCCGCCTACGGCACCCTCGTCGACCAGGTGTCGGTCGTGGCGGACCCGGAGCGCGGGCGCCTCACCGGCTGGCCGCACTCCCTCGGCGAGAACACCCCCTCACGGCCGACGCCGGTCGGTACGGCGTACGGCCTGCACATCATGCTGGACCTGGGCGTGCCCGACGGGGGGCTGAGCACCGGCGACCTGGTGGACACACTGTGGCGGCTGCGGCTCCCGGACGGCGGCTGGTCGGCGCGGTCGCAGGGCTCCGAGGCCCGCCCGGAGGTCACCGCCCTGGTGCTGGGCGCGCTGGCCCGGGCCGGCACGTCCGCCGACCGGCTCGCTGCCGAGGTGGACCGCTGCACAGGCGCCTTCACCCGGCAACTCGACCGCGCCGGACTGGAGTCGACGCACGTCGTGACCACCGTGCTGCGCGGGCTGCTGCGTGCCGCGCCCCGCTGCGAGATCCTGCCCGGGCTGCGCGAGGCCCTCGCGGACGGCGCGATCAGCGACCCGCGCCGCGACCATCTGCGGTGCTGGGGCTACCGGCTGCAGCCGCCGTACGGCAGACCGTCCCCGCTGCACACCGCACAGGCCGTCGTCGCACTGGACCGGGCCGCCCGGGTCCTCGGCGAGGACACGGACGCGCGTTCCGCCCGGGCCCGCACCGCCCGCGAGGACGGTCTCCGCTGGCTGCTGTCCTGCCCGGACGCACCGCATGACACCTGCCCGGACCTGGAGAACCTGCACGAGGAGGTGCGCCGGCCACGCACGGACGACCCGTCCCGCCACGAGGTCCTGAACGTACGGCACTTCACCGCCTCCTGGCTGGTCCGCGCCCTGCTCTCGCCGGGTGCCCTGGAGATCGCCCGTGCCGACGGGCTGGAGGACGAGTGGCGGGTGCGGCTGGACGGGGCTGTCGCCGCGGTGTGGGCCGGGCAGTCGGACGGCATCTGGTCCTGGGGCCGGGGCGACAGCACCGAGCTGCGCCGCCCCATGTGGATGACCTATCAAGGCCTTTCGGCGTTGCGCGCGCATGCCGTATGGATGTACCAGCCGGACGGCTGAATCCGGATGTGACGAGCGGCCTCGGAGCGAGCGCGCGGTGGAGGATGAGTGCATGGGCGGTCGGCATGTCCTGGCGGCACGAAGGCTGCTGGCCGAGTCGCTGGACGGTGAACTGCCCGAGCACGACCGGGTGGCCACGGCCCGCCGTGTCGTCGCCGAACTCGGCGCTCCCGACCGGCTGTTGGAGCTGATCGCCGAACTCGCCTCCGGCGACGGCGACCCGGAGGGCTGCGCCCGGCTGTCGTACCGTCATGTCCTGGGTTTCGACAAGCTGCTGCTGATCGACGGCGGCCCGCGCCAGATGCTCCGCGCGCATGTGTGGCATCCCGGTGCCGGCGCGATCGGCGAGGAGGACATCCACAACCACCGCTCGCCGCTGGCCTCCTATGTCGTACGGGGCCGCCTGGCCATGGAGCTGTACGAGGTCGGTGACGGGGTCGGCGACCTTGCGGCGGCCCGTTACGAGGAGTCGCTGGCGAAGCGGTCGGCGGACTGGGTGCTGAGGCCGACCGGTCCTGCGCGGCTGCGGCTGACGCATGTGGGGCAGTACGCGGCGGGAAGTTCGTACGCGCTGCCCGCGCACACCCTGCACCGGGCCTGGTGCGACACGGACGTGCCGACGGTGACGCTCTTCCTGGAGACGGGCGCCGAACGGCGGGACCACACCGATGTGTTCACGGCGGCGGGCCCGCATCCGGGCGCGGTGGCGAAGGTGCCCCTGCCGGTCGGGGACTATCTGGACGCGCTGCGGGGACTGGCGGAACGGCTCAGGGCCCTGTGAACGCCTGCCGAACGATGTCGAGGTTGTACTCGTCGATCTCGACGTTCGTCAGCTCGGCCCGGTCGAGCCAGGCGGCGGCCTGGTCGGGCTCGGGCAGGGTGACCGCGGTGGACAAGGGCCTGACGAGGAAGTTCTCCTGCCAGTTCTTGATCTCGTGCCCCCGGTAGTCGCTGAGGAACGAGGACTCGCCGACCTTGCGGACGATCTCGCCGAGCAGTCCCGTCTCTTCCTTCAGCTCACGCAGGGCCCCGTCCTCGGGGCTCTCGCCGGGCTCCAGTTTGCCGCAGGGGACACCCCACACCCGTGGCAGGAACCGTTCCCTCTCGCTGCGGCGCACCAGAAGCACCCGCTGCTTGTCGTCCATCACGACGGCGGCCGCCAGTCGCCTGTCGCCGGGGATGTCCATGGTCATGGTTCCTCGGTCCCTCGCCGGTGATGAGTCCAAAGGGTCTGATACCCGGGAAAGAGTCAAGCCTAACAGGGACGCACTCACCGTCGCTGTGAGTCAGATCGCCCCCAGGGGCTCGACTCGCCCCGGCGGGCGAGGGCGTCCACGGCCCCGTACGACGGCGCGGCTCCGCCCGGCGCCCGGCCCGCCCTGATCGCCTCGACCGCGTCCAACGCCGCGCCCAGCGCCTGCCGGTAGAGCAGCGAGCCGAGGCTGACCCGGCGAACGCCGAGGTCGGCCAGGTGGGGGACGGTGGGGCCGGTGGGTGTGTAGAGGATGTTGAGGGGAACGTCGAGGTGCCTCACCAGGGCGGCGATCGCGCGGGGTTCGCCAAGTCCTGGCACGAACACACAGTCCGCGCCCGCCTGTTGATAGGCGTCGAGCCGGTCGATCGTCCCCTCGCCGTCTCCGATCCAGTACGTGTCGGTGCGGGCGTTGACGAAGAGACCCGGTGCCGCCGACTTGACCGCGGCGATCCTCGCGGCGTGCAGCGCGGTGGAGCCGAGACGGTCCTCCAGGTTGATGCCGACGGCTCCGACGGCCGTGAGCTGCCGCGCGAACTCCCCGACCTCGTCGGGATCCTCGCTGTAACCGTCCTCCGCGTCGACGGAGAGGAGGTACGGATCCGAGCCGAGGGCCAGGGCGAGCCGCAGTGTCTCGTCGCGGGTCTCCGACGCCCCGTCGGGCAAGCCGGCCGCCGCTGCGACACCGAGGCTCGTCGTGCCGATCGCGCGGAATCCCTGCTCTGCCAGCGCTCGCGCCGAGGCGTGGTCCCAGGCGTTGGGGAGCAGCAGGGGCTCGTCGCGGTGGTGGAGGTCGGCGAACGGGGTCATGAGGTGGCCTCCGGGTGGTCGGGGGGTCAGGACAGGTCTCCGACGGCATCGGCGTAGTACGTCGATCCCTCCAGGTGGCGGGCGATTTCGCGGAAGGTCCAGCCGTCGCCGGGCGAGTCGTCGAGCTGGTCGTCGCTCAAGGCGTCCAGTCGGTTGGCCCAGATGCGGGCGAGCCGGGTCAGCCGGCTGCGGGCCTCGTCGAGGTCCTGCGGGGTGAAGGGGGCGAGGTCCGCCTCGGTGGTGATGCCGGAGGCGTGCCAGTGGTCGGGCCGGGGCTGCTCGCCCGCCAGCCGGGCCTCCAGCTCGGCCAGGTGGTCGATCAGGTGGTCGGCGACTCGGCGGATCGCCTTGTGCGGGGTGTAGACGCGGTCATCGACACGGGCGAGCGTGCCGTCCCAGTTCGGCCAGGTCGCGGCCAGGGTGAGGACGTGGTCGACCATGGCGGTGACGGCGTCGGCGGGGGCGGGACGGGCGGTTTCGGTCATGCCTCGAACGCTAGGCGCCGGTCGTTTCGGTACCGGCCGAAGTGATCCGGTCCGCGGGCCTGTCGTCGTACTGTTGCGGCGATCATCATCGCGACCGGAACACACGGGGGCACGCATGACCGTTCACCGACCGGGACTTCCTCAGGACCTTCCGCCGGGCGAGGTGCTGTGGGCACGGTGGGCGCTTCTCGCCGCCGTCAAAGCGACCACCGAGCAGGAGGGGTGCCCGAGCGTGCACCGGACCGGCCACTGGATCGACGAGGTGGGCCTGCACTGGGACGACTGCGGCTGCACCTGGTGGATCATGTCCAGGATGGGCGAGGGCCGGTTCGTGCTCTACGGCGAGGACGAGTCGAGCGGCGTCAAGTGGCACGAGCCGCCCATCGACATGCTGGCGGGCGGCCCCGACTGGCTGCCCCACGAGGAGCTGCGCCACCGGCTGGAAGGGTACGAACTCGGCTGCGTGTACTGGTACGAGAACGGCGCCTGGAGCCGGGCACCCTACCCCGACAGCCTCAAGGACGACGGCCTGGACTGCGGCATGAGCGACTTCGTCGACCGCGGCAGCCTGCTGAGGGAGCTGGAGCTCCACTTCGACGACGCGACCGCCGCTCCGAGCCCGGACAGCCTCCTGGCCGACGCCGAGGCATACGGGCTGGACGCACGGTTGCTGCTGGAGCACGTGCGCGCCCACCCCGACGGTGACCCGGTGGACCCGCCCGCCGTCGCCAGAGCACTCGAGCGGGCGGGCATCACGGCGCAGGAGGCCAGGCGCTAGTCCGCACGTCGGCGTCCTCGCCGTCCGCCAACCGCACGCGGACCGCACGGCCGTCGTTCCAGCGGACATCGATCCCGCCATCGTCGTCCACGCGCACGGTCACCAGCTCGTCCAGCGGGGCGGGGTCCGGTTCGGCCGTGAGCCGGGCGAGGGCGACGAAGAGGGTGGGCCCGGCGTCGGTGACGCCGGTGAGCTCGTCGTCGAGCCGGGCGGCAGGGCGGAGTTCGGCGCGGACCCCGTCCCGCGCGGCCCAGCCCGTGATCCGAACCGGCGTCCCCGGCGCCGCCCCTGCCACCAGGTGGACCCGCACCTCCACGGCCCCCCGCGCCAGCACCAAGCTCGTCACTCGCGTTCCGTCGCCGACCGAGTGCCGGGAGGCCGCCCAGCCGTCCCCGACGCCCAGCGGCACGATGTCCGTACGGCCCGGATCGTCGCCGACGATCACGCTGTTGTCGTACGACGGTGCGGGGGTCGTGACCGTCGAGTAGGCGAGACGCGTGTAGTACGGGTCGTAGCGGACGTCCTCGCTGCCGTGGTTGTGAAGGCGGACCACCCCGTCCGAACTCGTCGACTGCACCAGCCAGTTGGGAGCGGCGATCGCGGTGACCGCGTCCTCGCGCTCGGCGGGCGCGGGTTCCTCCTGCGCCGTCCAGACGGCGTGGTCCGCCGGCAGGAGCAGGCCGAGGAAGCCCTTGCTCGCCCAGTACGGGGACGCCGGGCCCGAATAGCCCTGCAGGATCGCCTCGTCGGGGCCGTGCCAGCCGAGGGTCAGCAGACCGTTCGCGTCCACGGCGCCCCGCTCGAGGAAGTACTTGAGCGCACCGGAGGAGAGCCTCCGGGTCTCCCCTGCCGCGAGCGGCGTGCGGCCCGTGAGGGCGCCGAGCCACAGGGGGGCCGTGGTGGCGAAGCGGTAGGTCAGCGAGCGGCCCTGGTGCAGGGGGCCTCCGTCGCCGCCGAACAGGCGTGCGTAGTCCTCCAGATGCCGGGAGAGCCGGCCGCCGTACAGTTCGAGGAGCCGTTCGTCCTGCGCGAGCCAGGCGTGCAGCACGGGGTACAGGTGCATGGCCCAGCCGTTGTAGTAGTCGAACTTGCGGCCGTCGCCGTCGGTGTACCAGCCGCCGCCGACGTACCACTTCTCGATGCGCTCCAGCCCACGGTCGATCGCCTTGCGGGACTCCTCGGCCTCGTGTCCGATCTCCTGGAGGAAGCCGCCCACGGTCACCGGGAACAGCTCCCAGTTGCAGGGCCAGGCCTCGGCGGTCAGCGCGTCGCCGAGCCAGGCCGCCGCCCGCTGCCGCACCGGGTCGTCCAGCCGGTCCCACAGCAACGGCCGCGTCAGCCGCAGCGCGAGCGCGATCGAGGCGGCCTCGACCAGGGGCTGGCTGCGGTCCTCGACGCGGGGCCAGATACCGCGGACGCCGGCCGCGAGGCCGTCGGCATAGCGCTCCAACACCGTCTCGTCCCGGCGGAACGCCGCCAGGAGCAGCGTACGGGCGTAGCCCTCCAGCCCGTCGGAGAGACTGCCCGACCAGCTCTCGTGGTCGCCGGGTAGGTGGTAGAGGGCGCGGTCCTCGGTGGCGTACGGCTCGACCGCGGCGAGCAGGGCGTTGGCGGCCGCCTCCCAGTGGGCGCGGGTGTAGCCGGTGCGCGGGCTGCGGGTGCGGTCTTCGGGAGGCAGGTGCATCGGATCTCTTTCTCGCCGGCTCGGTCCGGACCTGGGACGCCCCGGTTCCGGTCGGAGCGCCCCAGGGGTTCATCCCACCCGCATCAGGCGCTCCGGCACCAGATGCCGGGCGACGAGTTCGTCGCGGACCAGCCCCGCGTACGTCGTGGCGCCGTGCACGGAGGTGTGGGTGTTGTCCCGCTTCTCGTTGTAGAGGTAGAGCGCCTTGGAGGCCTCGACGCCGAGGGACTCCACCAGCGCCTTGGTCCTCGCCGTCAGGTCGATCAGGGGGACGTCGTGTGCGGCGGCGACGGAGCGGATGACGGCGGGGTGGTCCACGCCCAGGCCGTTCACGAGGAGGGCCGTGCCGTTGTCCAGCGTGCCGTCGGAGTTGAACCAGCGGCGCACGACGGGCGTCACCAGGACCGGCTCCCCGCCCTTCTCCCGCACGCCCGCCACCAGGGTCTCCAGATTCGCCCGGTACGTAGCCTCATCGGTGGTCTTGTCGTTGTGGGCGAGCTGGATCAGGACCAGGTCGCCGCGCCTGATCTGCGGCCGGACGGTGGCCCACAGGCGCGGATCGGTGAGGTAGCTGACCGTACTCTCCCCGGAGTCGGCGTAGTTGGCGACGGACAGGCCCTTGCGCAGGTACTGCGGCAGCTGCTGGCCCCAGCCGGAGTACGGGGCGCCGGGCTGGTCGCAGACCGTGGAGTCGCCGACGAGGAAGATCTGGCGGGCGTGCCGGGCCGGGGTGACCTTGATGTCGGCCAGAGCGGGGGCCGATCCGCCGAGTTGCAGGTCCAGGCCGGGCGTCCCGCCGGGGCCGGTGGGCTCACCCTCGGGGGTGCGGACGTGCACGGTGAAGCTGCGGGCGACGCGTTCGCCTGCCTCGGCGGCCGTCTCGGGGAGCAGGGAGCGGCGGGTCTCCCCGGTGATACTCGTGCTCGACGCGGCCTCGCCGCCGAGGAGGACCTTCACGTCGTACGTGCCGGGCGGGACGTCGAAGTGGCAGGCGGTGGTGGTGCAGTCGGCGTGGGCGGCATGGGCCGGCACCCCCGCCAGTACGGCACCCATGGTGGCCGCCACCAGTACGACGGCACTGAATCGTCTCATCCGCGACTCCTCGCTCGGCTGGACCCGGCTGCGCCTGGACCGTACCCGTACGGACAAGCGCTTTCTAGAGTATGACGAGCAATTAGAGGACTGCACGGCCCAAGCCTGCGCAAGCCCTTTCGCGAAATCGATTCAACTGTCACCCTGCACAGCACCCGCACCCCACACTCCGAAGGAGGCACCCCCATGTCCGGATCCCCCGACAGATCCGTTCGCCGCCGCACCTTCGTCCTCGGCGCCACGGCCGCCGCAGGCACCGCGGCCCTCGCCGGCACAGCGCGCGCCGCGGCCTTCGGCTGGAGCGACGACGGCTCGAACTACGTCGTCGACACCGGCGCCAACCTCGTCTTCAAGGTCAGCAAGAGCAACGGCGACCTGACCTCGCTGGTCTACCGCGGCACCGAATACCAGGGCTACGGCGGCATGAACTCGCACATCGAGTCCGGCCTCGGCACGTCCACGGTGACCATCAGACAGTCCGGTTCGACGATCCTGATCTCGGTCGCGTACGGCACGCTGCGGCACTACTACGCCGCCCGCAGCGGCGAGAACAACATCTACCTGTGGACCCACAAGGCCGACACGTCGGTCTCGGCGACCCGCTACATCCTGCGCGTGAAGAAGGGCCTGTTCCTCAACGACGAGCCGGACTCCTACACCTACGCGCCCACCACCATCGAGGCCTCGGACGTGTTCGCGAAGTCCGACGGCCAGACCCGCTCGAAGCACTACGCGAAGCGCCGGGTGACGGACTACGACTACGTCGGCTGGTCGGCCGGCGGCGTCGGCCTGTGGATGGTGCGCAGCAACCACGAGAAGGCGTCCGGCGGCCCGTTCTACCGCTCACTGCTGCGCCACCAGAGCGCGGACGGCGGTGGCCTGTACGAGATCCTGTACTACGGCCAGAACCAGACCGAGGACCAGCGCTTCGGCCTCCAGGGCCCGTACGTCATCGCCCTCACGGACGGCGGGGCGCCCTCCTCGTCGCTGTTCCCGGGCACGCTCACCACGTCGTGGGCCGACTCGCTCGGCATGTCCGGGTACGTCGGCGCGAGCGGCCGCGGCAAGGTGACCGGGGTCGGGATCACGGGGCGCAACGCGGCGTACCCGTACACGGTCGGGCTCGCCAACTCGGCTGCGCAGTACTGGGGTCCGGCTCGGGCGTCGGACGGCTGGTTCTCGATCGGGGGTGTGCTGCCGGGGACGTACACGCTGACCGTCTTCAAGGGCGAACTCGCCGTGTACACGGGGTCGGTGACCGTCGCCGCCGGTGGCACGACCACCCTCAACACGATCGCCGTACCGTCCTCGAACGACCCGAGCAACGCCACCGCCATCTGGCGGATCGGGGACTGGAACGGCACGCCGAGCGGGTTCAAGAACGCCGACCTGATGACGTACGCGCATCCGTCCGACGTCCGGGCCGCCGCCTGGACCGGCAACGTGGTGATCGGCAACAACGAGACGGCGTCCTTCCCCTGCTACCTCTGGAAGGACGTCAACAGCGGCCTGCTCGTGTACTTCAGGCTGACCGCGGCCCAGGCGGCCGCCGCGCACACCCTGCGCATCGGCGTGACGACGGCCTACGCCAACGGCCGGCCGCAGATCGGCGTCAACGGCTGGACCTCGGCGATCCCCTCCCCGCCCACGCAGCCGGGCACCCGGTCCCTGACCAACGGGTCCTACCGGGGCAACAACCACACGTTCACCTACAGCGTCCCGGCGAGTGCCTGGCTCACGGACACCGGCCAGTACAACGTGCTGAGGATCGACGTGGTGAGCGGTTCGGGTTCGACCGGCTATCTCAGCGCGGGCACGTCGATCGACGCGATCGACCTGCTCGCCTGACGCCACCTCAGGTACCGCGCGTCCACTGCTGGTTCGTCGCCCCGTTGCACGTGTACGTGATGACCGCGGCGGAGTTGGCGGTGGACGCGCCGTTCACGTCCAGGCACTCCCCGGTCGCGCGGGACTTGATGTTCACATAGGAGCCGGTGGTGGTGACCGACCACTGCTGGCCGGTCGAGGAGGCGTTGCAGTTCTCCTGGGTGACCGTGTTCGCGTTCTCCTGGACGCACAGGGAGCTGTTCCTGACCATCAGCTGGTAGTAGCCGCTGCCCGCCGACCTGAACCAGTACTTCTGGTTGTTGCCGCCGTTGCAGTCGTACTGCTTGATCTGGGCGCCCTGCCACAGCGACTGGCTGGTGACGTCGGCGCACTTGGCGGAGTGCCGTGCGATCAGGGTGTTGTACGTGGCGCTCGTCCCGCCGATCGAACCGGTGGCCGTGTCGACGGTGATCTCCGGGGACCAGGACATGGACATCGAGGTCGAGGAGGGGAAGGTCAGCGGCAGCCAGACGTAGCGGGAGTCGTTGACGGTGCCGCCGAAGGAGTTGCCCCAGCGGTCGCCGAGGTAGAGGTAGGAGGTGGTCGAGCTGCCCTGCACGGGCAGGACGTACGCGGTCTGTGAGCCGTACGTCGTGGAGTCGCCGACGTTCGTCATCGCGGTCCAGGGACCGGCGATGCTGGTGGCCGTGGCGTACTGCTGCTGGTTCGGGCTCCAGCCGGTCGCGCCCGAGGTCAGCATGAAGTAGACGCCGTTTCGCTTGAACAGGGCGGGGGCCTCGCGATGGCCGCCGTGCCAGGGGTCGGCGACGAGGCTCGCGATGCCGGTGTAGTCGGCGGTCAGGCGGTAGATCTGCAGGTCGTAGTTCTCGCGGGCGGCGGAGATCATGTATCCGGCGCCGTCGGAGTCCACGAAGACCGTGATGTCGCGGGACATGTGCTGACCGAGCGGGCGGAAGCTGCCCTGCCAGGTGTAGGTGCCGTCGACCGTGTCGGACACGGCGACGGCGGCGCGGGCCTCGCTGTAGTCGACGCCGTTCTCCTTGTGCATCCACATGACGAACTTGCCGGTGGCGGCGTTGTACATGACCTTCGGGCGCTCGATGTTGGCGGTGGCGAGCTCCGGGTCGGAGGCCTCGGTCAGGACGTGGTTCCTGAACTCCCAGTTCTTCAGGTCCGTGGAGCGGTAGGCATCCACGTACCGGAAGGTGTTGTCGGCGTTTCGGTTCTCGCCGAACCAGTAGTAGTACGCGCCGACCTTGATGACACCGCCACCGTGGGCGTGCACGGGGTTGCCCGAGGTGTCGGTGAACTGGGTGCCGTTGGTGAGGATCTGTGGTGCGGCCTGGGCGGGCCCCGCGGTGGCCAGGGCGCCGGCGAGGGCCAGACAGAGGGCCAGCAGAGCGGCTTGGGCACGTCTCATCTCACGCACTCTCCTCGACGGTTGTGGCGGTCGCGGCGGCCGTGTCCGCCACGGGTATGCCGAAGTTCGGGGTGCCGTCCGGGTTCCAGCCGAGCTTCTGGACGCGGGTGTGGCGGTTGGGGTCGTTCAGCGGATCGCCGACGATCTCCTTGTACTGGCGGGCGTGATAGACGAGGACGTCGCTGCGGCCGTCCTCGGCGACGGTGAAGCAGTTGTGGCCGGGGCCGTACTGCTCGGTCGTGTCGTTGCTGGTGAAGACCGGGGTGGGGGACTTCGACCAGTTGGCCGGGTCCATCAGGTCGGCGTCGGCGTCGGCGGTCAGCATGCCTACGCAGTAGTGGTGGTCGGTCGCGGAGGCCGAGTAGGTCAGGAAGATCCGGCCGTTGCGCTTGAGGGCGTACGGGCCCTCGTTGACTTTGAAGCCGATGCACTCCCAGTCCAGCTCGGGTGTGGACAGCCGCACTTGAGGTCCCGACAGGGTCCACGGGTTCGCCATCTCGGACAGGAAGAGACCGGTGTTGCTGTCCAGCCCCGGTTCGTGCTGCGCCCAGCAGAGGTAGCGGGAGCCGCGGTGGGTGAAGGTGGTGGCGTCGAGGGAGAAGGTCTCCCAGGCGGTCCTGATCCGGCCCTTCTCGACCCAGGTGCCCTTGAAGGGGTTGGGGTGGGAGTTCTCCAGGACCCAGATCCGGATCTGCCACACGTCCTCGGCGGGCGCGGCGGCGAAGTAGACGTACCACTTGCCGCCGATGCGGTGCAGCTCCGGCGCCCAGATGTGCGCGCCCATGTCTCCGGTGGGGTGGGCCCGCCAGATGACCGATTCGGCGGCCGCGGACAGGCCGTTCAGGGTGCGGGAGCGGCGCAGGACGATGCGGTCGTACTCGGGGGCGGTGGCCGTGAAGTAGTAGAAGCCGTCGGTGTGGCGGTTGATGTGGGGGTCGGCGCGCTGCCGGACGAGGGGGTTCACGTAGGGGGCCGCCTTCGGGGGTACGGCGTGGGCGACACCGGGGAGGGCAGAGGCTGCGGTCAGGGCTCCGGCGGCTGCGGCGCCTTTCAACAGCAGTCTGCGGCTGGGGACTTGGGGAGCAGAGGGCACATGGGGCAGATCGCGATCGCGGCTCATGCGGGGGGACCTCTCGGGGAATGTCCGGACGTTCGAGATAACGAACAGGATCTGTCATTACGAACGACTGAAAGGTAAGGGTGTGTTACCAGGAGGTCAACGAGTCCGGCGCGACGAAGAGAAGGGCCAGGTTTCTGTTATCGGATGCCAGCTCCGCCCGTCCCCGATCACGTGCGCAGCCATACCCACAGGACAGCAGCGGCCGTCGGTGCCCTGGCGGGCGCCGCCGCCCTGACCGTTGTCGCTCCCCCGGCGCTCGCCGCCGGCCGGGACGTCACCGCCGACGTCCTCTCCGACCGGTACGTGACGCTCAGCGGCGACACGGTCGTCACCGTGGCGTCGGGACCGGCGCCGCGGTTCGGGCGCGGCCGCGGCCGCCGGCGGGGCGGGCGGCACACGGCGTAGGGAGCGGGGGCTCGAGGGGCGCCGAGAGTCGTCCCACCTGCTGGTCCCCCGCCCCACCTCGACTACCGTCGTCATCATGACCAGCACCATCACCCTCGCCGAAGCCCTCACCGCCGGGACCGTCGTGCTCGACGGCGGGATGTCCAACCAACTCGAGGCCGCCGGGCACGACCTGAGCGACGAGCTGTGGTCGGCGCGACTGCTCGCGGAGCGGCCCGAGGCAATCACCGAGGCGCATCTCGCCTACTTCGAGGCGGGCGCGGACGTCGCGATCACGTCGAGCTACCAAGCGACCTTCGAGGGGTTCGCGAAGCGCGGGATCTCGGAGGGCCGGGCGGCCGAACTGCTCGGTCTGAGCGTGGAGTTGGCCCGGGAGGCGGCCCGGCGGGCGCGGGGCAAGGGTGTCACGCGGCCGCTGTGGGTGGCCGCGTCGGTCGGGCCGTACGGGGCGATGCTGGCGGACGGCTCCGAGTACCGGGGGCGGTACGGGCTGAGCGTCGACGAGCTGGAACGCTTCCACCGGCCCCGCCTCGAGGTGCTGGCCGGGACGCGGCCCGACGTACTGGCGCTGGAGACGGTCCCGGACGCCGACGAGGCGCAGGCGCTGCTGCGGGCGGTGCGAGGGCTCGGTGTACCGGCCTGGCTGTCGTACTCCGTCGCCGGTGACCGCACCCGCGCCGGGCAGCCGCTGGAGGAGGCCTTCGCCCTGGCCGCCGACGCCGACGAGGTGATCGCGGTCGGCGTGAACTGCTGCGCGCCGCAGGATGTCGAGGGAGCCGTCGAGATCGCCGCGCGCGTCACCGGCAAGCCGGTCGTGGTCTACCCGAACAGCGGCGAGGCCTGGGACGCGGAGGCCCGGGCCTGGTCCGGCGAGGCCGGCTTCGTCTCCGAGCAGGTCGAGGCCTGGCGGGCATCGGGCGCACGGCTGATCGGCGGGTGCTGCCGGGTCGGCCCGGAGGGGATCGGCGCCATCGCCCGGACTCTGTCGGCGGCGCGGTAGCGGAGCGCGCGCCCGACTCGGGCCTCGCGGCGGTAGCCACGGTCGGAGGGGGCGCCGACCGACGGTCACGGATCGTTGACGCACGGCCCGACGCTTGAGGCGGGGACGCCAACGCCCCGACACGGCACACCCCGAAGCCTCGACAGGGCATGCCCGACGCCCCACGCGGGGCCACCAACGCCCCGACTCGACACACCCCAAAGCCCCGCCACGGCACGCCCGACTCCAGACGGCCCACAGCCCGACACCCGACACCCGACACGGGGACGCTAACCCCCTGACGCAGGACACCCCAGCGCCCGACGTGTCATCGCCCGAAGCCCGCCCCCAGGTCGGCGAACCGGGCCCCGCCGGGTCGCGCTCCCGCCCTGGACTGCCCGGGCTCTACGCCTTCCCACCCCGGCTGGACGCGCGCGGATGGTGGCCCGGTGGTCCGCGCCGGAGCGATCCGCCCGGCCCCGGTCAGGGGCACGCCCTCACTCAGCCGGAGCCGACGCCGACGCGTCCCCCGGCGCCGGGAGCAGAGCCGGCCCCGGGGAGGCAGGGCCGGGCGGCGTGGCCGTGGTGTCAGTGGCGGCGTACCGCGCCGGGCAGGCGGAGCCGGCGTACGACCGATCGCATCTCCGTGCCGCGCGGGGGCGGCGCACCGTCGGCAAGGGCCGACGTGGGCAGGGCCTCGGGCGGGGCGGCCGTGGCCCACAGGGCGAGCTCGGGATCGCGGGGGCCGAACGCGGTGTGGGTCTCACCGTCGCCGAAGATCCGCACCGGGTGCGAGTCGTCCCAGGTCTGCCACCCCGGGTCGCCCTCCACCGCGAACCGCACCCACGTGCGGTGCATCTCGTCAGCCAGCTCCTGCGGCGCTCCCTCGCCGGCCAGCTTGCGGGACTCGGGAACGCCCCCGGTGTCGAAGACGAAGCCGAGCTCCAGGGCGTGGCAGGCGCCGAGACCGGGGAGGGTGGAGGGCCAGGCGAACTCGTACACGTACGACGATCCGGGGCGGGCGTCGGCCAGGCGGTGCAGGGGCCCGCGCAGCAGGTGGTCGGTGACCATCTGGCCGACGATCTCGGCGGTGCCGGCCTCCGGGTGCAGGGCGCGGTAGCCGCGGGGCACGTCGGCGCCGACGTGGCAGCGGGCCATGGCACCGGCCAGGGCGACCGCGCCGAGCCGGTCCACGCGCTCGAAGAGCCCGCCGGGCACCAGCCACAGCCGGTACTCGTCGCGGGTCCAGCCCAGCATGAGGTCGACGCCTGAGGCGGCGTCACCCTCCGTGAGCGCCTCCAGGGGGTCCTGGGGGACGATGTCGCCGTCGACGACGATCCCGAAGGCGGGCCCGCCCACGACGGGGCTGCTGAGCCGACTCACGTCGGCCTGGGTGCGCAGGAGCAGCTCTCGGTCGACGTCGGCGAAGGCCGCGGCGGTGGCCGGGATCTTCAGCCGGGTGGCCATACGGCGCACCATCCGCCGTACCTTGTCCCGCTCGGCGGCCTCGGGCGGCCCGCTCTGCAGGATCGCCCGCCGGACCAGGCCCTGGGCCTGCGGGGCGGCGAGCAGCGCACCGATGCTGATCGCGCCGGCGGACTGGCCGAACAGGGTGATACGGCCGGGGTCGCCGCCGAACGCCTCTATCGAGGCGTGCACCCACTCCAGGGCGGCCAGCTGGTCGCGCAGGCCGGGGTTGGCGGGGGCGTCCGGAAAGTAGCCGTAGCCCTCGACGCCCAGTCGGTAGTTGACGGACACGAGGACGACGCCGTCGCGGGCGAAGGGCCGGCCGTCGTACACGGGCACGCCCGAGGAGCCGCGGGTCAGGGCGCCGCCGTGCAGCCACACCATGACGGGGAGCCGGGCCGCCGGGCCCGGCTCGGGGGTCCAGACGTTGAGGTTGAGGCAGTCGTCGCCGGGCACGACGGGGTCGGACAGGTACTGCGCGAAGGCCTCGGAGTACGGCGGCTTGGGCGGCGTCGGCCCGAAGTCCGCGGCCTCGCGCACACCGTCCCAGGGATCCGGCGGCACGGGCGGCCGAAACCGGTGCGGGCCGAACGGCGGCGCCGCGTAGGGGATGCCCCGGAACACCGCGACGCCTTGTTCGTACCGGCCCCGTACGGCACCGTAGGGCGTGCTCACCACGGGATCTGCCTGGACTGCCGTCATACGTCCACCAGCCTCCTCACCGCGCTCGTGCACCGCGAAGATCAGAGCAACTCATTGTGGCCCGATATTCCGGCGAACGAGCGGTTGTGAGGGCTATTCGGCGTACCCGGCCGCTTGGCGTACATCAGGGTGCCGAAGCCGAGCGTGCCGAAGCCGAGCGTGCCGAAGCCGCCGCTGTCGGATCCGTGGTCACCGCCGCCGCCCTCCGGGCCGACCGAGGAGCACATCATGCCTCCCCAGTCCGTGAGGGGGTCAGCTGCGGGTGATGCTCACCTCGTCGAACTCGGTGCTGGAGCGGTCCAGTTCGCCGCCCCGAGCCAGGGCGGAGCTTCGCTCCTCAATCTCACCGATTGACCCGTCCAACGACCAGATCTACGGTAGAAGGCGCTTTCTGACACGTTTTCCGTTCAGCGTCGCCAGTGTCTCGACTCAGTACTCAACTCGGCGCCTCAGGAGAGTCATGCCCAGCCCGCATCCCTTGAGGGCCGTGTTCGCGATGGATCCGGTGCACCTCCCCCTGCTGTTCCCGCCGCCGCTCATGGCCCGGCTGCGGCAGGCGGCCGAGCTCGACCCCACGTTCGTCGTACGGGACTTCACCGACCCGGCAGCGGCCGGGGTCCTCTCCCGGACCGAGGTGCTCATCACCGGCTGGGGCTGCCCCCGCCTCGGCACCGACGTCCTCACCGCCGCGCCCGAACTGCGCGCGGTACTGCACGCCGCAGGCTCGGTCCGCTCGCTGGTCGGCGACGCGCTGTGGAAGGCCGGTGTCACCGTCTCCAGCGCGGTGACCGGCAACGCCCTGCCGGTCGCGGAGTACACGCTGGCGATGATCCTGCTCACAGGGAAGGACGCCTTCGGTCACCGGGAACGTTTTCGCAGCACCCACTCCTACCCGACGCATCGCGAGACCGCCGCGACCGGCAACGTCGGCCGCAGGGTCGGCGTCATCGGGGCGTCGCGGGTCGGCAGACGCCTGCTGGAGCTGCTGCGGCCGTTCGACTTCACGGTGCTGCTGCACGATCCGTACGTCAGCGCCACCGAGGCCGCCGAACTGGGCGCCGAACTGGTGTCGCTGGACAAGCTCCTGCGGCGCAGCGACATCGTCAGCCTGCATGCGCCGGACATCCCCGAGACGTACCGGATGCTCGACGGGGAGCGGCTGAGCCTGATCCGGGACGGGGGCGTACTGATCAACACCTCGCGGGGGGCGCTGGTCGATCCCGTGGCGCTCACGGACGAGCTTGTCTCCGGGCGGCTGCACGCGGTGCTCGACGTGACCGAACCGGAGCCGCTGCCTGCCGGGTCGCCGCTGTATCACCTGCCCAATGTCTTCCTGACCCCTCATATCGCCGGGTCGCTCGGGAACGAGCTGGAGCGGCTCGGGCGGATCGTGGTGGAGGAGTTGGAGCGGGTGGTGGGGGGCGGGGGGTTGGTGCATGAAGTTCGGGAGGGTGATTTGGGGCGGGTGGCTTGAGGGTGCGGGCGGTGCGGCGGCCCGGTCCTGCAGCTGAGCTGCCGATTGTCCGGCTCGTCGCCTACGGGGTGACTCAGCCGGTGTCGTCGGCCCGGTGAGGTCGGTGGGCGCTTGTCCGGCGTTGAGCGAGTGCCCACCCACCTGAAACATGCCCGGCGTCGGGCCGCACTCGGTGTTTCTGGTCGACTCGGCGTTCACGGCCGACTTCAGGATTCCGTCTCACCTGCTGGGGACGCCCGGCGCGTTCGGAGTTTCGAAAGCCGCGGTCCGTGCAGTCCTTGGAACTCCGGCCTCTTTCGGACTCATCGCGGCGAACCTAGGGTAGGAAGCGCTTACTGTTTCCGCGCTGGTCGAAACTTTTCAGGGCCCTCGGGCGGGCCGGAGAGGTGGTTCCCGATGGTCCGTACGGGCGGTGCGAGCGTGGCGGCCGGTCCTACCCTGGCGGTCGTCGCCCGTGAGGCCGGGGTGTCGGTGCCGACCGCGTCCAAGGTGGTCAACGGCCGGGAGGACGTGGCCCCCGAGACCCGCCGCCGGGTCACCGAGGCCCTGGACCGGCTCGGCTATGTCCGCAGACCGCGCTTCGACGCGGCGAAGACGCCCGGGCTGGTCGACCTCGTCGTGCACTCCCTGGACAGCTCCTGGTCGGGCGCGGTGCTGCACGGGGTGGAGGCGGCGGCCCACGACGCGGGGCTGGAGGTGGTGGTCTCGGCCGGGCTGACCCGGACGCGGGGCGGCCGTCCGGAGCGCGGCTGGCTGGACAAGCTCATCGCGCGCGGCTCGTCGGGGGTGCTGTTCAACCTGGCCGAGCTGACGGCGTCGCAGTACGCGTGGCTGGAGCAGCACCGCGTCCCGTTCGTGATGATCGACCCGGTGCTGGATCCGCCGCCGGGCGTGGTGTCGGTGGGCGCGGCGAACTGGCACGGCGGCGTCCTCGCCACCGAGCATCTGCTGGCACTGGGCCATGAGCGGATCGCCGTGATCGCCGGTCACCAGCGCAAGATGTGCAGCACGGCACGGGTGGCCGGCTACCGCTCGGCGCTCGCCTCGGCCGGGGTGCGGCACCGTCCCGAGTATGTCCGGCACGCGGGCTTCGACGAGGGTCTCGCCCGCCGCCGGATGCTGGAACTCCTCGACCTGCCCGAGCCGCCGACAGCCGTCTTCGTCTGCTCGGACCGGATGACCCTGGGTGTCTACGAGGCGCTGACCGAACGCGGGTTGAGCGTGCCCGACGCCATGAGTGTCGTCGGCTTCGACGATCTGCCGGAGGCCCGCTGGCTCGCCCCGGCCCTCACGACGATCCGCCAGCCCCTGTCGGAGATGGCGGCGACGGCGTTGCACCTGCTCGTGCGGATGATGGACGGCGAACGGCCGGAGAGCACGCGCACGGAGCTGTCGACACGGCTGGTGGAGCGGGCGAGCACGGCGGGGCCGCGGGGAACGTCCCGCTGAGTCCTTCACCTGGTTGGCCGGGCAGGCCCCCACAACGGGTGCTGGGGGTGCCCGGGGCCGCTAACGTCGAAGGGCAGGTCGAACAGCTCAGGATCGTCCAGAAGGAGCGTGGTCGGTGTGGCCCGGAACCGCCGTCTGATCCTGAGCTCCCCGTCGAAGGTCTGGAGCCTGCTGTCCGACGGCCGTCGCTACGGGGAGTGGGTGTCGGGAACCCAGCAGGTCCGCGCCGCCGATCCGCACTGGCCCGCTGTGGGCGCCCGTCTGCAGGTCCGGGTCGGCGTCGGCCCCGCGGTCCTGGACGACACGTGCGTCGTACGGATCTGCGAACCGGAACGCCGTCTGGAGCTGGAGGCGAAGGCCGACCCCTTCGGTGCGGCACGCATCGCCATGCAGTTGATCCCGTGGGGCGAGAACACCCTCTTCATCCTCGACTGGCATGCCTTGCGGGGCCCCGGCGTCCGTATGCACGGGCTCCCCGTCGACTATCTCGTCCGGATCCGCAACGGAATGATGCTGACGAAACTCGCCCGGATCGCGGTGCAAGAGGCGGACGACAGGACCGTTGACGCCCACGTGCACTGAGCGGTTCTCCGGTGCTGTGCCTACCTTGATCGCGTTGGACCGACAGGGTGGTTGATGCGCCCCCCGGCCCGTCCGCCCTGGTGGCGACGTTGATCATTGCTAGCTTCGCGAGCTGTCCGAGGGTCCCGGGGCATCGAGCCGAGGCGGGGCCATGACGATGAGCTGAGGCGAGAGTCGAGAGTGACGGGTATGAGCGAAGAGCCGGACAGGCAGACAGTTGCCCCGTTCAGGCGCAGGAGTTTCCTGGCGTCGGCCGCGCTGGCGAGTGGCACCCCGGCCGCGGTCGCGGTCGCCGGTCCCGCGCAGGCTGCCGCGCCCCCGGCAGGCGGTGCGCTCGCGGCGCCCGCCCTCGGGTCCGTGGCACGGCTGCTGGCCGTTCCCCAGGAAGGCCGCGGAGTCGACTGGATCAGGTCGGCCCTTCAGGTCGCCGTCGCACTGGAACTCGCCACCATCCCGCCCTACTTCTGCGGCTTGTGGTCCGTCAAGGACCGTCGCAGTGAGGTTGCGCGACTGATCCAGCGCATCGTCGGCGACGAGATGTACCACCTCGGCATCACCTGCAATCTGCTCGCTGCCGTGGGCGCAAGACCGCAGATCAAGGCGGCCGCACCCGTCTTCCCGGGCCCGCTGCCCGGCGGTGTCCGTGCCGGAGTGCACGTCTACCTGTCGGGCCTCACCAAGGCCTACGTGCGCGATGTGATGATGGCGATCGAGGCCCCCGAGGAATCGCTCGTCCGGAGCGTGCAGGCCTCCCCCACCGTCGGCGAGTTCTACGAGGGGCTGCTGAACGCGTTCCGGACGGTGCGGCCGGAACTGTCGGTGCAGGGACAGCTGTCCCAGTACGTCTTCGCCGACGATCTGTCTCCGATCGCGAACCTCGACCACGTCGTGCAGGCCATCCGGATCATCATGGAGCAGGGCGAGGGCACCACCAGTTCCCCGTCCGCCTCCTTCGAGGACGACCACCCCGCGCACTACTACGCCTTCGGCGAGATCTACCACGGCCGGGAACTGCGCCGGACCGAGGACGGCTGGCGGTATGTCGGCGCGCCCGTGCCCTTCCCCGACGTGCGCCCCATGGCCCCGATCCCGGTCGGCGGCTGGCCCAGCCCGCCGGCCCAGGTCCGCCGGCTCCTGCACCAGTTCGACGCCACCTACAGCACCGTGCTGGACACTCTCGACGCGGCCTGGGCCGGCGGCGGCCAGCGCACCCTGGGCGCGGCCATCCACGCCATGCACGGCCTGGAGAGGCCCGCCGTGGAGCTGATGGAGACCCGCAACCCCTACGTCCCCGGCACCTACGGCCCCCAGTTCCGCGCGCTCCGCAGGCGGCTCCCGGCATCGTGACCCCGTGACGGCAGCCGTGCACGGCGGGCCCCGGCGCGAGAGGACCGCGCCGGGGCCCGTCCGCATCGGCCCGGGCGGCGTCCCGGACCGCGCTGAGGCGCCGGACCGCTTGCTCTAGCGAAGTCCCGCCGCCCACTCGATCCCGCCCAGGAGGTGGGCCCGGAAGCCGGGGTTCACATAGGCCTCGGGCGCGTGGCCGAGCGCCGTGTAGAAGACGCGTCCGGCTGCCTGCTCACGGCACCACACCAGGGGATGGTCCCCACCCATGCCGCCTCCGTCGTACGACGACTCGTCGGCGCCGGCCAACACCCGTACCCTGCCTCGGGGGTTGGTGCGGAAGTCGTACCACTCGTCGACGAAGTCCCATACGGCGGGCAGGTGCCGGGTGGCCGGGTGCTCGCGGTCCTCGACGACCGCCTTGCCCGGCTGGTACTCGGGGTGCCGGTCGAACCACGTGCCCAACAGCTCGCCGTAGTAAGGCCAGTCGTACTCGGTGCAGGCAGCCGCGTGCACGCCGACGAAGCCGCCGCCCGCGTCGACGTACGCGGCGAGCCGCTCGCGCCCGGCGGGGGTGAGCACCTCGCCGCTGGTGGAGAGGAAGACGACCGCTGCGTAACCGTCGAGGGGCTGCTCGAAGGCCGTGGGGTCCTCCGTGTGGTCGACTGCGAAGTCGCCGACGGTGCGTACGGCCTCGACGCCGGCCGGGATCGAGGCGTGCCGGTAGGCGGTGGTGCGGGTGTAGACGAGCAGTCGCACGGACATACGGTCGAGCGTAGCGGCCCAACCGCCCGGGATACCGGGCTGCTTCAGCCCCTCGCGCACTCCCGTCCCGGAAACGTCGGGCCCATGGCGCATGACCGGACTGCCGCCGGGAGTTCCGTATCTGCCGTGCCGAGCGTCCGGTGCGGGTGGCCCCGACGGGCCCGAGCCGCCGCGCCCTTCCGACGTGGACGAGTACGGCCCCATGAAGATCCATCAGACGCTGCCGGAGGACGGCAGCGTCATCCACGACGAGTGACCCTCACCCTCCTCCCGACGCACAGGTGTTCCATATCGCGCGCTGCTCTGCGTAGCCTCGGCTGCGATGAACGCCATTCCCGCGCTCCTTGACCATCTCGTCCTCGCGACGCCCGACCTGTCCGCCACGGTCGCCGACTTCGCCCGCCGCACCGGTGTGACGCCCGCCCCGGGCGGCGTGCATGTCGGGCTCGGCACCCGCAACTACCTGGTGTCGCTGGGCGGCATGAGCTACCTGGAGATCATCGGCCCGGACCCCGAGCAGTCCGCGCCCGGCGATCCCCGCCCCTTCGAGGTCGACGGGCTCACCGCCCCGCGCACGGTCACCTGGGCGATCAGCCCGCCCGACCTGGACGCCGCCATCGCCGCCGCCCGGGGCCGGGGCTACGATCCCGGCCCGGCGCAGCCCATGAGCCGCCGCAGACCCGACGGCACCCTCCTGGAGTGGCGGCTCACCGACGGCGACGACGCCCACCCCTCCGGCCTCGTGCCCTTCCTCATCGACTGGAGCGCCACGGTCCACCCCACCGCCTCGGACCTGCCCACCACTCCTCTGCTGTCCCTGTCCGCGAGCGCGCCCGAGCCGGACGAGATCCGGCCCCTGCTGGCGGCCCTCGGCACGGACCTCGACCTCACGACGGGCCCGGTTGGGATCACCTTCACCGTGGAGACGCTCATGGGACCGGTGACCTTCGACTGACTCCCCCCGCCACCGATCGCGTCTCGGCTACGAAGGCAGATTGAGAGCACCCGCCAAGCGCCGTTTCGCCCGGTGGACCTGGCTGCGGACCATGGCCTCGCTCACTCCCAGCAGACCTGCCGTCCTGCTGGTCGAATAGCCCAGGACGTACTTCATGACGATGACGTCGAACTGCCTGGGCGGAAGGTCCGCGATGGCCGAGTAGAGTCCGAGCGACTCCTCGAAAGTGGAGAACCGTTCACGGGCTGCCGCCATCGCGGCCCCCACCGGATCCAGTCCCGACACCCGGCTGGGTGGGGACACTCGGCGCCGCACCTCCGCCCAGACCTCCGACTCCATACGCTCGGAGGCCAGATAGGACGACCATTTGCCGAGGATCGTGACCCACGCGGCGTCCACCGCTTCCTCGGCGAGGTGGCGGTCGCCGTAGACCAGCTCGGCATAGGCCATGTAGGCGGGGTGGTACATCTCGTAGAAGGCCTGGAAGTCCACGGGGATCGCTATCGACGGCCCCACCGGTAGGTGTGCTGTCTCCGGTACGCCCGGGCGTTCGTCGGTCTCCTTCCGCCCGTCGGCATCACCGCCGCGCTCTCCGGGTCCCCGATCCACCTCGGATTCCGCTTCCCCTTCCCCTTCCGCTTCCGCTCCGGCTTCCGCTTCCGCTTCCGGTGACTGCGGGTGCTCTTGAGGAGGCTCCCCCCTTCCCGACCCGGAGTCGCCAGTCTCATGCTGTGACTGCTCCCCCAGATGAACGCGGAGCTCCGCCATCTCGTGCTGCAGCACATCGAGTTGCAGCCGCAGGCCCCGGTTCTCGTTGAGTACGGACTGCAACGCAGCCCGCCAGTCGGTGTGTTCGTGCCAGTCCTCCCGCTCGTGTGCCCCGTCACGGCGCGGGATCAAGGCGTCCAGTGCCGCCTTGACGCGGGCGGCCCGTGTCTGTTCGTCCTCTGAGCAGACGTAGGCGACCGCCTCGATGAACTCCCGCGTGGGACTGACTCCGGCCAGTCGATCCCCGATCGTCGAGCGGGCCGGAATCCTGCCGCCGGGAAAGTCTTCCGGGGTGAATCCTTGCCGGAGCGTGTCAAGGTCCACGCCGGCCTCGTCCATCCAGGCGCGCATGAGCCCGGCAACGGCGTTGCACTCGGCGGACCGGCCCCGCAACGGCCCCCACGGACGGGTCTTCCTCCCCGTGCGCTCCTGCGCCAGGGCAGGAGCGCAAGACGCTGGAAGGGAGAGCGTCACCTCTGATGCCGTTGCGACGAGTCGTCCGCGGTGATCTCGGACTCTCCGACCGGCGGCCGGATCCGCGGCACCCCGGGCGGTCCGTCGCGGAACCCGGCTGCTTCCTCCCGTAGCGGGTCTCCGGCGCGGATCGCGGTCGCCCCCGTGGTCATCGCCGTCACCCCGATCGCGACCACGGCAAGCGGAGTGCCCACGTAGGCGGAGGCATCCGCGACCGGCACCCCGATGATCAGCAGCGCGACCCACACGGCCAGGGAGGCCCCGGACAGCACCGCCAACAGGACGAGGATGCGACGTCGGGTGAGGTGTGGTCTCGGCACGGTCGTTTCCCATCGTGTGCGGCATCGACGAACTGCGTGAAGCCGTTGGCGCGGGCCGCTGGGCTTCGGGGGCAACAGCCTGCCGGTGGCGCTGCGTCGGCCTCAACCGAATCCGAGTTGTCCGGCGGACAAGCCCCGGTGATCCCGGACAACTCCCGAAGCACACTCACCCAGCTCCTACCCGGGGCGCACTGCGGTCGCAGGGTGTCCGATTCCTTCAAGACCGGCCGGCTCCGGCGTGCCTACGGTGACCGCATGACTCCACGATTCGATGCCATCGGCCTGGTCGTCTCCGACATGGCCGCCTCTGTCACCTTCTACCGCCGCCTCGGGTTCGCGTTCCCCGCGGGCGCCGAGGACGAGCCGCACGCCGAGGCCGAACTGCCGGGCGGGCTGCGGCTGCTGCTCGACACCGAGGAGACGGTGCGGTCCTTCCTCCCGCAGTGGCAGCCACCTACCGGCGGCGGCCGCCACTCGCTCGCCCTGCGGTGCGATGACCCGGCGGACGTCGACGCGGTGTACGAGGACCTGGTGGGCGCCGGCTACCACGGCGAGCTCAAGCCGTGGGACGCCTTCTGGGGCCAGCGGTACGCCTCCGTCCATGACCCGGACGGCGACGGCGTCGACCTCTTCGCGCCGCTAGCCGCCCCTGCGGCCGAGTAGCTCACCGAGCGGCAGGCCCGCCAACTCCTTGACGTCCCGCGCCAGATGAGCCTGATCGGCGTATCCCGCCCGGACGGCCGCATCCGCGAAGGCGACGCCGTCCCGCGCCAGTGCGAGCGCGCGCTGCAGCCGCAGGATCCGGGCCAGCGTCTTGGGGCCGTACCCGAAGGCGGTGAGGCAACGGCGGTGCAACTGGCGGGCGCTCAGGTGCAGTTGATCGGCGGTGGCGGAGACGGGGTGACCCGAGTCGAGGGCGGTGACGACCCGCCGTAGCAGCGGGTCCGGCCGCTCCGCGTCGGCGGCACGCTCCAGCGCCACGTCTTCGAGCGCGGTCACCGTGTCGACCGAGGCCTCGATACGGCCACACAGCCGTCGTACGTCCGAGGCCGGCCACAGATCGGCGAGGTCGACACGTCGGTCACGCAATTCGTGCGCGGGCACGCCGAGAAAGCCGGGTGCGGTCCCCGGGTAGAACCGCACGCCCGCCCAGGCGCTCGGCTCCCCTTCGGTGACGTAAGCACGGGTGTCGGGTCCGGCGACGAGCAGCCGCCCGTCGTTCCAGAGCAGGTCCATGCACCCGTCGGGCAGCACCCGCCCCGCACCGGGCTCGCCGGGGGTGTTCGTCCACACCACGGCACCAGGCAGCCTGGACGCCCGCTCCGCGTACATAGGGGCGAGGCTACGCCGCACCGCCTTCAGGGGCGCGGGGAACTGCGCGACCGGCCACGATGCAGCCGCAGCTCGCAGACAACGCGGCCCCCTGCGGCGAAGCCCGCCCTACCCCACCACGACCCGCCCCCGATGCTCCTGCGGACTCACCCCGTAGACCCTCTTGAACGCGCTCGACAGAGCAAACGCACTCCCGTACCCGACCCGCCGCGCAATCGCGTCCAGCGTGTCGTCGGTGTCGCGCAGCGCATCCGCCGCAAGCGCGAGCCGCCATCCCGTGAGGTACGTCATCGGCGGCTCCCCCACCAGCTCGGTGAAGCGCCGGGCCAGCGCGGCCCGCGACACCCCCGCCTTCGTGGCCAGGGTGGCGACCGTCCAGGGGTGCGCGGGGTCGTCCTGGACGAGCCGCAGCACGCGGCCGACCACGGGGTCGGCGAGGGCCGCGTACCAGGCCGGTGCCGCCGCCTCGGGACGGGAGAACCAGGCCCGCAGCGCGGCGATGACCAGCAGGTCGAGCAGCCGGTCCAGGACGACCTCCTGGCCGGGTTCGTCGCGGACGATCTCCTCCATGAGGTACGGCGTGAGGGGGCAGTCCCACACGTCGGCGGTGAGGGCCAGCAGCGGCGGCAACGCGTTCAGCAGCCGCCCGCTGACCTCGCCCTGCCACAGATAGGTGCCGATCAGCATCACGGCCGAACCGTCGAGCCGGTCGCCCCAGGTGCGCACGCCGAGATCCATCGAGCCGCTGAGGGAGCGGCCGTCGGGGTAGCGGCACTCGGCGCCCGGCAGGATCAGGGCCTGGGGTGCGGTGCCGGGGTCGTCGGCGCAGACGTAGGGGTCCGGGCCGCGGGCGATGGCGAGGTCTCCGGGGCGCAGCCGGAGCCGCTCCCCCCGGTCCGGGATCACCCAGGCTTCGCCGCGGACCATGACCATGACGGTGAGCGGGGCGCGGTCCTCGACGCGGATGGCCCACGGCGGCTCGAAACACGCGCGGATCATGAAGGCGCCACGCGCGCGTGGGCCCTCCAGAAGGCCGGCGAGAGCGTCCATGGCCTCAGCGTAGACGTCCGCGCATGGGAATGAGCCGTTCGGCGATGGGCTGTTGGGGCGCGCGCCAGTTGACTTGAAGCATGACGCAGAACACAGCCGACAAGGCGAACACGCAGCGGATGACGGTAGTGGTGACCGGTGCATCGGGTCGTACCGGGAGCCGGGTGGCGGAGGCGGCGCGCGGGGCGGGGCTCACTGTGCGGGCCGCCTCCCGGGCGCAGGGCTTCGACTGGGAGAACCCGACGACGTGGGCTCAGACCCTGCGCGATGCGGACGCGGCGTATCTGATGTACCCGTCCGACGTCGGCTCCCCGGAGGCGGCCGAGGGCGTCGGAGCGCTCGCGCGGGAGGCGGTCGGGCTCGGCGTACGGCGGCTGGTGCTGCTGTCGGCGCGCGGTGAGGACCAGGCGCTGCCGACCGAGAAGGCGCTCAAGTCGTCCGGCGCGGACTGGACGATCGTACGGGCCGCGTGGTTCGCGCAGAACTTCAGCGAGGGGCCGCTGGTCGAGGGGATGATCCACGGGGAGCTGGTCTTCCCGGCGGGCGAGGTGAAGGAGCCGTTCATCGACGTGCGGGACATCGCGGACGTGGTGACGGCCGTGCTCACCTCGGGCGAGCGCCATGTGGGCCGGACGCTGGAGCTGACCGGGCCGCGGCTGCTGGCGTGGCGGGAGGCGGTCGCGGAGATCTCCGGGGTGACGGGCAGCACGATCACGTACACGCCGGTCCCGACGGCGGCCTACGGCGAGGCCCTGGCGGGTTTCGGAGTGCCGCCCGAGGACGTGGAGCTTTTGGTGGAGGTGTTCGAGACCCTCATGGACGGCCGCAACGCCCATGTGACGGACGACGTCCGCGAGGTCCTCGGCCGGGCGCCGCGGGACTTCACCGACTTCGTGCGGGAGGCCGCGGCGGCGGGGGCGTGGAAGGCCTGAAGCCCTGCCCTTCGGGCCTTTCGGTCCGGTCAGTCCTCCGGCTTGTGCGGCGGATGCGTGTGCGTGCTCTTCACGTGCGTGCGCAGCCGCGACGAGAGGTCCTCCGGCGGCAGGAAGCGGGACCAGCGCTCGGGGAACTCCGACGGCATGTCCGGGTCGTCGGGGTCCTGCTCCCGGCTCGCGGCGTGGCGGGCCACGTACTCGGCGACCTGGGCCTCGCGCATCCGCTCGTTCGCGGCGCGGGCCGCGGCCGTCGCGGCGGCCGGCCAGACCCGGTCGATCGCGGCGTTGACCGCGGCCCCGACGAGCACGGCGAACGCGGACACACCGATCCACAGCATGACGGCGACGGCGGCGGCCAGCGAGCCGTAGATCGACGCCCCCTCGATGGTGCTCGTCAGGTAGATGCGCAGCAGGAAGCTGCCCAGCACCCACATGCCGAGGGCGACCAGCGCGCCGGGCACGTCCTCGATCCAGGGTGAGCGCACCGGCACGGACACGTGGTACAGCGTCGTCAGGAACGCGATCGACAGGACGATCACGACCGGCCAGTACAGGACCTGCACCAAGGTTTCCGACCACGGCACGATCCGCACCACCGCGTCCGGCCCGGCCACCATCAGCGGCAGCGCCACCGAGCCGATCAGCAGCGCCGCGAGGAACAGCAGGAACGCCACCAGCCGGGTCTTGACGATGCCGCGGACGCCGTCGAGCCCGTACATCACGGTGATCGTGTCTATGAAGACGTTCACCGCGCGCGACCCCGACCACAGGGCGAACAGGAAGCCGACGGAGATCACGTCGGGGCGGCCGCCGTTCATCACGTCGTCCAGGATCGGCTGGGCGATCTGGCGCACGCCCTTGTCGGACAGGACGGTGCGGGAGGCCTCCAGGATGTTGGTCTCCAGGCTGGTGATGGTGTCGGTGCCGGTCCAGTCGTCGACGTAACCGAGGAGGCCGATGAGGCTGAGGAGGAGCGGCGGCACGGACAGCAGCGTGAAGAACGCCGCCTCGGCCGCGAGCCCCAGGATGCGGTACTCGATGCAGGAATTGACGGTGTCCTTGAGCAGCAGCCAGGCGGTCCTGCGCTTCGACACGTTCCGGTAAAGGGCACGCGCCCGATGGAGACGGCCGGAGGGCCGCTGGGGGGATTCACTTGCTGGCTGCACGACCTAAAGGTATCCGCCGTACGGGGGCGCACTCATCGCGGCGCCGGGTGCACGCCCTCGCCACCTGCCCGATCCTGCGCGCCGGTGCCGTGTCAGGGTGGATATCAGCGTTCTACGGAGGGGTAGGTTCACAGTCATGGCAGGCAGCACGCACACCGTGACCAACCAGGCCCCGCCCCTGGTCGGCTACGACGCCTACACCACCGATCAGGCCCTGAGCTCTGCCGTCGAACGCCATCTCGCCCCTGAGCTGCTGGACGAGGTCCAGGGCGAGCTGTCGGGGCTCGGCAAGTCCTGCGGATCGGCGCAGGCGCAGGAGTGGGGGGCGCTGGCCAACGAGAACCCGCCGACGCTGCGCACCCACGACCGCTACGGCCATCGCGTCGACGAGGTCGACTTCCACCCGTCCTGGCACCGGCTGCTCGGCAAGGGCGTGGCGGCGGGCCTGACCGCGGCCTGGGTGCGACCGGGCGGGCATGTGCGGCGGGCGGCCGCGTTCGTGCTGTGGACGCAGATCGAGGCCGGCAACTGCTGCCCGCTGTCCATGACCCACGCGGCGGTCCCGGCCCTGCGCACCGACCCCGACCTCGCCGCTGTGTGGGAACCACGGCTGACGTCCATGGTCTACGACCGTGAGCTGCGGCCGGCCCGGCTCAAGGCGGGTGCCCTGTTCGGGATGGGCATGACGGAGAAGCAGGGCGGCAGCGACGTACGGACCAACACGACGGCCGCGCGTCCCCTCCCCGACGGGGAGTCGTACGAGCTGACCGGGCACAAGTGGTTCTGCTCGGCACCCATGTCGGACGGGTTCCTCGTGCTGGCGCAGGCACCGGGCGGCCTCACCTGCCTTGTGGTGCCGCGTGTGCTGGAGGACGGCACCCGCAACGTATTCCGCATCCAGCGGCTCAAGGACAAGCTGGGCAACCGCTCGAACGCCTCCAGCGAGGTGGAGTTCGACGGGACGTGGGCGCGCCGGGTGGGTGAGGAGGGGCTCGGGGTGCGCACCATCATCGAGATGGTGGCCGCGACCAGGCTCGACTGTGTGCTGGGCTCGGCGGGGCTGATGCGGCAGGCGGTCGCGCAGGCGATCCACCACTGCACGCACCGCGAGGCGTTCGGCGGGAAGCTCGTCGACAAGCCGCTCATGCGCAATGTCCTGGCCGACCTGGCCCTCGAGTCCGAGGCGGCGACCACCCTCGCACTGCGGCTCGCGGCCGCGTACGACGACGGCGGCGAGCAGGAGCGGGCGCTGCTGCGGATCGCCGTGCCGGCCGCCAAGTACTGGGTGACCAAGCGGTGTACGCCGCTGACCGTCGAGGCGTCCGAGTGCCTGGGCGGCAACGGGTACGTCGAGGAGTCGGGGATGCCCCGGCTGGTGCGGGAGTCGCCGCTGAACTCGATCTGGGAGGGGGCGGGCAACGTCCAGGCGCTGGACGTGCTGCGGGCGTTGCAGCGGGAGCCCGCGGCGTTCAACGCCTATCTCCAGGAGGTCGGCAAGGCGCGCGGCGCCGATCACCGGCTGGACGCGGCGATCAAGGGCCTGCTGACCGAACTGGCCGATCTCGAGGGCATCGAGGCCCGCGCGCGGCGCCTGACGGAGCGGCTCGCGCTGGTGCTCCAGGGCTCCCTGCTGGTCCGTTACGCACCCCCCGAGGTCGCCGACGCGTTCTGCGCCTCACGGTTGGGCGGCGACGGAGGTGCGGCCTTCGGGACGCTGCCACACACCCTGGACCTGGCGTCGATCGTGGACCGCGCACGGCCGACGTCCTGAGGGGCTCAGCAATCCGGCCAAGGCTGCGGACACCCACCAAGGGGCGCGGGGAACTGCGCGCTCAGCCACAAACCGGCCCGCACACGCCCGCGCACACCTGGAGGCACACCCCGTCGCGACCCTGCCGAACCGTCGGAGACAGGGGTGGTGCTGCGCCGACACGGCACCACCCCTGCGCTTGGCCCGTTCGAGGCCACGAACGCCGCTCGGGACGGCGTTGCTCAAGTCTCAATCAGGCCAGAGCGGTCCACCAGGGTTGCAAGGGGTTGCAACTTGTTGGCGACTGTGTGCGGAGTGTGTCCCTCCGCGAGCGTCGGGCGGCACTATGAGACACACAGTCAAAACGTGGACGAGTCGAACCGGGAGGGACCCTTGGCGCTCTCGCCGACGGACGTGACACAGCTGGCCGTCGTGGACTCCGGGCGGGCCGCGCGGGTGCTCAGCGAGGTCCGCGCGGCCACGCTCGCCGGACAGCGCGCGCCCGTCGCGCCGCGCCCGGTGATCGAGCAGTCCTGGGACCGTATGCTGCGCAGCGGTGTCGATCCGGACCACGACGCCCGGTCCGGGCTGCTGTCCCGCGAGGAGGTGCAGCGGCGCCGGGAGACCACCGCGCTCAAGCATGTCCTGCCGGTGCTGCGCGAGGGTCTGCTGGCGGTCGCGGACGTCGCCCACCACATCATGGTCGTCGCCGACGACGAGGGCCGGGTGCTGTGGCGGGAGGGCAACGCCTCCGTGCTGCGCAAGGCCGACAGCCTCGGGTTCGAACTCGGCGCCGACTGGCGGGAGAGCGTCGTCGGGACGAACGGGGTGGGCACGCCCGCGGTGGCGCGCCGGCCCGTACAGGTCTTCGCCTCCGAGCACTTCCAGCGCTCCCAGACCTCCTGGACCTGCACCGGCGCCCCGATCACGGATCCACGCGACGGCCGGCTGATCGGCGTGGTGGACGTCAGTGGCCCGCTGGAGACCATGCATCCGGCCACGCTCGCCTGGGTCGACTCGGTGGCCAAGCTCGCCGAGGCCCGGCTGCGGGAGTTGCATCTGACCTCGCTGGAGCGGTTGCGCGCGGTGGCGGCGCCGGTGCTGGCGCGGCTGCCCGGGCGGGCTCTGGTGGTGGACCGGGACGGCTGGACCGCCGCGGTGAGCGGGATGCCGTACGCGAACCGGATCGCGCTGCCCAAGTCCCTGTCGCCGGGCCGACGGTGGCTGCCGCCGCTCGGTCTGTGCTCGGTGGAGCCGTTGGCCGGCGGCTGGCTGCTGCGGGCCTCCGACGAGCCGGTGCCGCCCGGGGCGACGCGGATCGCGCTGGACCTGACGCAGCCGCGCCGTTGGTCGGTGACGGTGTCCGGCAGCGCCGGCTCCTGGAGCCATGAACTGAGCCCCCGGCACGCCGAGTTGCTCTATCTGCTGGCCGTGCACCGGGCCGGCCGCAGCGCGGCGGGGCTGGCGGAGGACGTGTTCGGCGACCCGGGCCGTACGGTGACGGTGCGCGCCGAGATGTCGCGGGTACGGCGCTATCTCGGGGGCTTTCTGGAGCACCGGCCGTACCGCTTCCGTGAGGGCGCCGAGGTCGAGGTGCTGCTGCCGGACGAGCCGCGCGATCTGCTGCCGTATTCGACGGCGCCGGCGGTGGTGCGGGGCCGGATCTCGGCCGATCTGCCCTGACTGGCGTGTGTCTTCCGCATATTTACGGGGTCTTAGTCCGCAAGCGTGCCCAACTGCCGTAGCATCCCTGTACGGGCCGCCCCACCTGCTCCTTTGGTCAACGCACAGACCAATGGCCGCAGTTGGCCCGCCTCGGGAGGTTTGATGAAGCACCGCGGCAGACACCGTCGACGCAAGCAGGGCCGTGCGCTGCGCGGGTTCCTCGCCGGCACCGCCCTCGCGCTCACCGCAGCCGCCACGATGATCAGCGCCTCGCAGGCCACGGTCGGCGACAACCCCGGGGCGCTGGAGCCTCTCACCAGGGCCGCCGACACCCGCGCGCTCCGCCTCCAGGAGCAGCTGGTGCCGCAGGCCACCCTCGACGAACTCGCCGCCGGGATGGGCGAGCCGGTCGGTGTCCGTGCCGTTCTGGAGACCGCCGACCGCAGCCTGCGCCCCGCGGACGGCTGTACCGCCGACCGGCGCACCGCCCTGCCGGTCGCGCCGACGGCCACGCGCGCGTACTGCTGGGACGCCGCCGACACCCGCGCCTGGCAAGCGGGGGCGGTCACCACCTCCGGGGACGCCGACGACGACGGCTGGTGGAACGACAACCGGGTGCTGCTCTCCGGCTGGAGTCAGGGCACCGCCGACCGGGGCCTCGCCCGGGTCGCCTTCGTCGACGCGAACGACCTGGCCCGCCTGAGGTACGCATCGGCCCTCCTCGTCGTCCCGGTGGACGGTGGCCGCGACTACCGCGCGCTGAGCTCCCGCCTCTCCGGGATGGTCTGGTACCAGGACAAGCTGCTGGTCACGGCCGCCGACGGGCTGTACGTGTACGACATGAACCGCGTCCAGCGCACCACGGTCGACAGCGCCGCGGTGGGCCGCGTGGACGAGGGCTGGTCGGCCCACGGCTACCGCTTCGTCCTGCCGGCCGTCGGCTCGTACCGACTGACCGGCGGGAACGCCGCCCCGCGCCTGGGCGGCATCTCCCTGGACCGCAGCACGGCGCCGGACAGCCTGGTGGCGAGCGAGTGGACCGCCGCCGACAGCGACCGGCCCGCCCGCCTGTGGCGCTACGACTTCAGCAAGGACCCGGCCCGCCCCGGCCTGCCGGCCGTCGACGCCACCGGAGCAGTGCGCACGGTCGAGGCGTACCGGACGGAGGCCTCCGGCATCGAAGGGGTCCTGTCACACCGGGCGTCCGGAGCGGACCGCACCGACTGGTACCTGGGGCGCGCCCCGGCCCCCACGGACCGCCACGGCAGCCTCTGGCGCCAGGACACCGACGGAGCGGAGGCAACTCGCTGCGGCTCGGAGAAGGCCCCCCGGTGCTGGGGCGCCCAGGCCGGTCCCCTGTCCTACTGGGAGGCCACGGGCGACGTCTGGTCCCAGTCGGGCCGGATGCTGTTCGCGCTGCCGCTGGAGTCGATCGACGAGGCACTGGGGTAGCCGTCCGGCACGGGCGGCCCGCGTGGACGCCGATCGACAGACCTTGCACCCAAATGATTCCCTGGCCGTCATGACCAACATCCCCGTGACCACCTGGTCCCTGGAGCAGAACTCCCCCGCCGACCTCCTCCCGGCCGCCGCCCCGGACGGGGACGTGCGGATCGTGCGGGCCGAGGTGCCCTCTCCCGAGTTCAGCCGGTTTCTGTACGCGTCCGTGGGCGGGGACATCCGGTGGATCGACCGGCTCGGCTGGACGTACGCCCAGTGGCAGGAGCATCTGGAGCGTCCGGGTGTCGAGACGTGGGTCGCCTACGACCGCGGGACGCCGGCCGGGTACGTGGAACTGGAGGCGCAGGACGACGGGGTCGTGGAGATCGTCTACTTCGGCCTGATTCCGGCTTTCCGCGGGCGGCGGATCGGAGGACATCTGCTGGCGTACGGCGCGGCCCGCGCCTGGGACCTCGCGGAACGCCGGCCGGGGCTGGACCGGACGAAGCGGGTGTGGCTGCATACCTGCAGCAAGGACGGGGAGCACGCGATGGACAACTACCTGCGCCGTGGCTTCACGCTCTTCGACACCAAGGTCGAGGAGGAGGCCGAGGCGGCCACGCCCGGACCGTGGCCCGGGGCTTACCCTGGCTGAGCTGGGCAGAAACGGCCGATACGGGCCATGTGACCGACGACACCCTTGTCTCACGCTACGGGACAAGGGTGTCCGCATGCCGGACGAAGCTGGACTGTGTCCAGATCGCCGTGCCACGCTTCCGTCATGTCTGGAACTGGGATTGCCTTGGTGAGTCGGCGGCACGTCGACCTCGGCCGCATGTCCAGCGCCATCTGTCCGGTGCGCTGACAGCCTCGCAGCGCCCGACATCTCTCTCTTCTCGCTTCATTCCCGCGCAACGACGCGCTCCTATGCCCATGCGCCCGTACGCGCAGGTCAGAGCCGCATTCCCGCCTGTCCCGAAGGACGTAACCACCATGGCCGCCACCCCGCAGAAGCCTGCCGCCGCGACTCCCCGCCGCAAGGTGAGCCGTCACCGCGGTGAGGGCCAGTGGGCGATGGGGCACCACACCCCTCTCAACGGCAACGAGCAGTTCAAGAAGGACGATGACGGTCTCAATGTGCGGACACGCATTGAGACGATCTACTCGAAGCGCGGCTTCGACTCGATCGACCCCAACGACCTGCGCGGACGTATGCGCTGGTGGGGGCTGTACACCCAGCGCAAGCCCGGGATCGACGGCGGCAAGACCGCGATCCTGGAGCCGGAGGAGCTGGACGACAAGTACTTCATGCTGCGCGTCCGGATCGACGGCGGCCGTCTGACCACGCAGCAGCTGCGGGTGATCGGCGAGATCTCGGAGGAGTTCGCGCGCGGCAGCGCGGACATCACCGACCGGCAGAACATCCAGCTGCACTGGATCCGCATCGAGGACGTGCCGGAGATCTGGGACCGGCTGGAGGCCGTCGGTCTGTCCACCACCGAGGCCTGCGGCGACTGCCCGCGCGTCGTCATCGGCTCGCCGGTCGCCGGTATCGCCGAGGACGAGATCATCGACGGCAGCTGGGCGATCGACGAGATCCACGACCGCTACATCGGCAGCAAGGAATTCTCCAACCTGCCGCGCAAGTTCAAGACGGCGATCTCCGGGTCCCCGCTCCTCGACGTCGTCCACGAGATCAACGACGTGGCGTTCGTCGGTGTCGAGCACCCCGAGCACGGCCCCGGCTTCGACCTGTGGGTCGGTGGCGGCCTGTCCACCAACCCGAAGATCGGCGTCCGCCTCGGCGCCTGGGTGCCGCTGGAGGAGGTGCCGGAGGCCTGGGCGGGCGTGGTCGGCATCTTCCGCGACTACGGCTACCGGCGCCTGCGTACGCGCGCTCGTCTGAAGTTCCTGGTCGCCGACTGGGGTCCGGAGAAGTTCCGCCAGGTCCTGGAGGACGAGTACCTGAGGCGCAAGCTCGTCGACGGCCCCGCGCCGGCCGAGCCGACGGAGCGCTGGCGTGACCACGTCGGTGTGCACCGGCAGCAGGACGGCCGTTTCTACGTCGGTTTCGCACCGCGCGTCGGCCGCGTCGACGGTGCCACGCTCACGAAGATCGCCGAGGTGGCGGAGGCGCACGGCTCGGGCCGGGTGCGGACCACCGTCGAGCAGAAGATGATCGTCCTCGACGTCGAGGAGGCGCAGGTCGAGCCGCTGGTCGAGGCCCTGGAGGCGCTGGACCTGACGGCCAGGCCGTCCGCCTTCCGGCGCGGCACCATGGCCTGCACCGGCATCGAGTACTGCAAGCTCGCGATCGTCGAGACCAAGGCGCGCGGCGCCGCCCTGATCGACGAGCTGGAGCGCCGGATCCCGGACTTCGACGAGCCGATCACCATCAACCTCAACGGCTGCCCGAACGCCTGCGCCCGTATCCAGGTCGCGGACATCGGTCTCAAGGGGCAGCTGGTCCTGAACGACGAGGGCGAGCAGGTCGAGGGCTACCAGGTGCACCTGGGCGGCGCGCTCGGTCTGCAGGCCGGATTCGGGCGCAAGGTGCGTGGCCTGAAGGTCACCTCCGACGAGCTGCCCGACTACGTCGAGCGGGTCCTCAAGCGCTTCCAGGACGAACGCGAGGACGGCGAGCGCTTCGCCACCTGGGTCACCCGTGCGTCCGAGGAGGCCCTCTCATGAGCGAGCGGGCCGCCCCCTTCTACTGCCCCTACTGCGGTGACGAGGACCTCCGGCCCAGCGAGCAGGGCCACGGCGCATGGGAATGCGCGGCGTGCAACCGCGCATTCCAGTTGAAGTTCCTCGGGCTGCTCGCCCGGGGCCTTCAGCACAACGACGCAGGGGGAGAGGAGATATGACCGCGATTCAGGAAGAGCGCACGACAGAGGACCTCAAGGCGCTCGCCGAGCAGGCGGGCCGTGATCTGGAGGACGCTTCCGCGCTGGAGATCCTCCAGTGGGCGGTCGACACCTTCGGCAAGCGCTTCTGTGTGACCTCGTCGATGGAGGACGCGGTGGTCGCTCACCTCGCCTCCCGCGCGATGCCCGGCGTCGACGTCGTGTTCCTGGACACCGGCTACCACTTCGAGGAGACGATTGGCACCCGCGACGCGGTCGAGGCCGTGATGGACGTCAACGTCATCACGCTCACCCCGCGCCAGACGGTCGCCGAGCAGGACGCGCAGTACGGGCCCAAGCTGCACGACCGCGACCCCGACCTGTGCTGCAAGCTGCGCAAGGTCGAGCCGCTGGAGCGGGGCCTGAAGGGCTATGTGGCCTGGGCGACCGGGCTGCGCCGCGACGAGTCGCCGACCCGGGCGAACACCCCGGTCGTCGGCTGGGACGACAAGCGCCAGAAGGTGAAGGTCTCCCCGATCGCCCGCTGGACGCAGGACGACGTGGACGCGTATGTCGCCGAACACGGCGTCCTCACCAACCCGCTGCTGATGGACGGTTACGCCTCTGTCGGCTGCGCCCCCTGCACCCGCCGGGTCCTCGAGGGTGAGGACGCGCGCGCCGGTCGCTGGGCGGGCAGCGCCAAGACCGAGTGCGGGCTGCACGGCTGACCCATGACTGAGCTTTCTACGTTTCCTGCGAATGGGGAGAACCACGTGACGAGCGGAGCCACCGTCTGGCTCACGGGTCTGCCGAGCGCCGGCAAGACCACCATCGCCTTCGAACTGGCCGGCCGGCTCCGCACGGAGGGCCACCGCGTCGAGGTGCTCGACGGCGACGAGATCCGCGAGTTCATCTCGGCGGGCCTCGGCTTCAGCCGCGAGGACCGGCACACCAACGTGCAGCGCATCGGCTTCCTGGCCGAACTGCTCGCGCGCAACGGCGTGACGGCGCTCGTCCCGGTGATCGCGCCCTACGCCGACAGCCGCGAGGCGGTGCGCAAGCGTCACCAGGAGAACGGGACGCCGTACCTCGAGGTGCACGTGGCCACGCCGCTCGACGTGTGCTCCGTACGCGATGTGAAGGGCCTGTACGCCAAGCAGGCCGCGGGCGAGCTGACGGGCCTGACCGGGGTCGACGACCCCTACGAGGCGCCCGAGTCGCCCGATCTGCGCATCGAGTCCCAGAACCAGACCGTCCAGGAATCCGCGGGCGCGGTCCACGCGCTGCTCACCGAGAGGGGACTGGCATGACGACGACCGTTGCCACGGTCAAGGGAGGCGAGGACGGTACGGACTCCCCGTACGCCCTCTCCCACCTGGACGCGCTGGAGTCCGAGGCCGTCCACATCTTCCGTGAGGTGGCGGGTGAGTTCGAGCGGCCGGTGATCCTGTTCTCCGGCGGCAAGGACTCCATCGTCATGCTGCACCTGGCGCTGAAGGCGTTCGCGCCGGCGCCCGTGCCCTTCACGCTGCTGCACGTCGACACCGGGCACAACTTCCCCGAGGTCATCGAGTACCGCGACCGCACGGTCGAGAAGCACAACCTGCGGCTGCACGTCGCGTCGGTGCAGGACTACATCGACCGGGGGGTGCTCAAGGAGCGCCCGGACGGCACCCGCAACCCGCTGCAGACGGTGCCGCTGACGGAGAAGATCCAGAGCGAGCGGTTCGACGCGGTCTTCGGCGGCGGACGCCGGGACGAGGAGAAGGCACGGGCCAAGGAGCGGGTGTTCAGCCTGCGGGACGAGTTCTCGCAGTGGGACCCGCGCCGCCAGCGGCCCGAGCTGTGGAACCTCTACAACGGCCGCCACGCGCCCGGCGAACACGTCCGCGTCTTCCCGCTGTCCAACTGGACCGAGCTGGACGTGTGGCAGTACATCGCCCGCGAGGGCATCGAGCTGCCGGACATCTACTTCGCGCACGAGCGCGACGTGTTCGCCCGCAACGGCATGTGGCTGACCGCCGGCGAGTGGGGCGGCCCCAAGGACGGCGAGACCGTCGAGAAGCGGCTCATCCGCTACCGCACCGTCGGCGACATGTCCTGCACGGGCGCCGTGGATTCGGACGCGGTGACCCTGGAGCAGGTCATCACCGAGATCGCCGCGTCCCGGCTCACCGAGCGCGGCGCCACCCGCGCCGACGACAAGATGTCCGAGGCCGCGATGGAAGACCGTAAGCGCGAGGGGTACTTCTAAGCATGAGCACGATCACGACCGAGGAGCTCTCGGCCACCACCCTGCTGCGGTTCGCGACGGCCGGCTCGGTCGACGACGGCAAGTCCACGCTGGTGGGCCGGCTGCTGCACGACTCCAAGTCGGTGCTGACCGACCAGCTGGAGGCCGTGGAGCACGCCTCCCGCAGCCGCGGCCAGGACGCTCCGGACCTGGCGCTGCTCACCGACGGTCTGCGGGCCGAGCGGGAGCAGGGCATCACCATCGACGTGGCCTACCGCTACTTCGCGACCCCGCGGCGGCGGTTCATCCTCGCCGACACCCCCGGCCACGTGCAGTACACGCGCAACATGGTCACGGGCGCGTCCACGGCGGAGCTGACGGTGATCCTGGTCGACGCCCGTAACGGTGTCGTCGAGCAGACCCGCCGGCACGCCGCGATCGCCGCGCTGCTGCGGGTGCCGCACGTCGTGCTCGCCGTGAACAAGATGGACCTGGTCGACTACCAGGAGTCGGTGTTCGCCGCGATCGCCGAGGAGTTCACGGCGTACGCGCTCGAGCTCGGTGTCCCGGAGATCACCGCGATCCCGATCTCGGCGCTGGCCGGCGACAACGTGGTGGACCCGTCGGCGAACATGGACTGGTACGGCGGCCCGACCTTCCTGGAGCACCTGGAGACGGTGCCGGTCAGCCACGACCTGAGCCACTGCCACGCGCGACTGCCGGTGCAGTACGTGATCCGGCCGCAGAGCGCCGAGCACCCCGACTACCGCGGCTACGCCGGGCAGATCGCCGCCGGTTCGTTCCGGGTCGGCGAGTCGGTGACGGTGCTTCCCTCGGGCCGTACGTCGAAGATCTCCGGCATCGACCTGCTGGGCGAGCCCGTCGACATCGCCTGGACCACCCAGTCGGTGACCCTCCTGCTGGAGGACGACATCGACATCTCGCGCGGCGACCTGATCGTGCCGACCGCGGACGCGCCCGCGACGACGCAGGACATCGAGGCGACGGTCTGCCATGTCGCCGACGCCCCGCTGACCGTCGGCCACCGGGTGCTGCTCAAGCACGGCACCCGCACGGTCAAGGCGATCGTCAAGGACATCCCGTCCAGGCTCACGCTGGACGACCTGTCCCTGCACCCGCACCCCGGGCAGCTCGTCGCCAACGACATCGGCCGCGTCAAGATCCGTACCGCCGAGCCGCTGCCGGTCGACTCCTACGCCGACTCGCGCCGCACCGGCTCGTTCATCCTGATCGACCCCAGCGACGGCACCACCCTCACCGCGGGCATGGTCGGCGAGTCGTTCGCCTCGCCGGAGCCGGTCAAGGACGAGGCCGACGACGACGGGTGGGACTTCTGACATGAGGCCCCTCGACTACTTCTCCACGTTCGCGAAGGAGGGCGGCCGCGTCGGCAGCGGCGCCCTCGGGAGCGGGCAGGGCGGAGTGCCGCGATGTGTGCGCTGACCTGCGTGCACCGTACGCGCGCCGCTCCGGACGAACCTGCCGACCCCCCGGCCACGACCTGATACGGGCGTGAGCGCCGGGCCACCGAGAGGAACACCTCCCGTGCCTGCCACCCCCGCCCTGCGACGGACCCTCGCCGTCCTGGCCGCGCTGCCGCTGCTGGCCCTCGCGGCCTGCGGCTACGGCTCGCAGGCCAAGGAGAACACCGAGCAGGCCATCGCGGGGGCGCCCAAGGTCGACGGCCTGGACTCGGTGAAGATCGGCTACTTCGGGAACCTCACCCACGCCAGCGCGCTGGTGGGCCGGCACGAGGGGCTGTTCCAGAAGGAGCTGGGCGGTACGACGGCTCAGTACGCCACGTTCAACGCCGGTCCCTCGGAGATCGAGGCGCTGAACTCCGGCTCCATCGACATCGGCTGGATCGGCCCGTCGCCCGCGATCAACGGCTACATCAAGTCGGGCGGGAAGAACCTGCGGGTCATCTCCGGCTCGGCATCGGGCGGGGTGAAGCTCGTGGTCAACCCGGAGAAGGTCAAGTCCCTGAAGCACGTGAAGGGCAAGAAGATCGCGACGCCGCAGCTCGGCAACACGCAGGACGTGGCGTTCCTCAACTGGATCTCCGAGCAGGGCTGGCAGGTCGACGCGGAGAGCGGCCAGGGTGACGTCTCCGTCGTGCGCTCCGACAACAAGATCACGCCTGATGCCTACAAGTCCGGCTCGATCGACGGCGCCTGGGTGCCGGAGCCCACCGCGTCCAAGCTGGTCGCCGAGGGCGGCAAGGTCCTGCTCGACGAGGCCGACCTGTGGCCGGACAAGAAGTTCGTGATCACGAACGTGATCGTGTCGCAGAGCTTCCTGAAGGAGCACCCGAAGGCCGTGGAAGCCGTCCTGCGCGCCTCGGTGAAGACGAACAAGTGGATCGACGCCAACCCGGACAAGGCGAAGGCCGCGGCGAACGCGCAGCTCAAGGCCGACACCGGCAAACCGCTGCCCGCCGGCGTGCTGGACCCGGCATGGCAGTCCATCCAGGTCACCGACGACCCGCTCGCGGCCACGCTGAACACCGAGGCCGAGCACGCGGTCAAGGCCGGTCTGCTGCAGAAGCCGGACCTGACCGGCATCTACGACCTGGCCCCACTGAACAAGGTCCTCAAGGCCGAGGGCGAGCCCGAAGTCGACGACGCCGGCCTCGGCGTCAAGTAACCACCGCACCCGATGAGTTCACAGGAGGTGACGACCATGGCAACCGCCCTCGCCAAGGCCGCCGACACGGTTACGTCCGTGGAGCGGGCCGCGCGTATCGAGCATGTCTCGAAGTCCTTCGCCGGCCCCGCCGGGCAGCAGCTCGTCCTCGACGACATCACGCTCGATGTCGCACCCGGCGAGTTCGTCACCCTCCTCGGGGCATCCGGCTGCGGCAAGTCGACGCTGCTCAACCTCGTCGCCGGGCTGGACAAGCCCAGCGCGGGCGGCATCACGACCGACGGCCGCCCGGCGCTGATGTTCCAGGAGCACGCCCTCTTCCCGTGGCTGACCGCGGGCAAGAACATCGAACTCGCCCTCAAGCTCAGGGGCGTACCCAAGAACGAGCGCCGCGAGCGCGCCGAGGAACTCCTCGAACTCGTCCGCCTCAACGGCGCGCACGGCAAGCGGGTGCACGAGCTGTCCGGCGGCATGCGCCAGCGCGTCGCCATGGCCCGCGCGCTGGCCCAGGACAGCAAGCTGCTGCTGATGGACGAGCCGTTCGCCGCGCTGGACGCGATCACGCGGGACGTACTGCACGACGAGCTGACCCGGATCTGGCGCGAGACACAGGTCTCCGTCCTGTTCGTCACGCACAACGTGCGCGAGGCGGTCCGCCTGGCCCAGCGCGTCGTCCTGCTGTCCTCACGGCCCGGCCGGGTCGCCCGGGAGTGGACGGTCGACATCCCGCATCCGCGTCGTATCGAGGACACCGCGGTCGCCGAGCTGTCCGTCGAGATCACCGAAGAACTGCGTGGGGAGATCCGCCGCCATGGCCAGCACTGAGACGACCGCCAAGGACGGCAACGATCTCGCCGGACTCGAAGCCGGCCTGGACGCCCTGGAGACGGTCCAGACGGGCCGGACGCCGTTCCGGAAGACCCTGACGCAGAAGATCCTGCCGCCCATCGCCGCCATCGCCCTGGTGCTGGTGGTCTGGCAACTGCTCATCTCCACCGGCGTCGCCGACGACCCGACCAAGCTGCCCTCACCGTCCGACGTGTGGGGCGAGCTGCGTGAGGCGTGGCTTCAGGGCACGCTCCACGAGTACATCTGGACGTCCGTCTCACGCGGCCTGCTCGGCTTCCTGCTGGCGCTCGCGATCGGCACCCCGCTCGGTCTGCTGGTGGCACGGGTGCGGTTCGTGCGGGCGGCGATCGGGCCGATCCTGTCCGGCCTGCAGTCCCTCCCCTCGGTCGCCTGGGTACCGCCCGCGGTGATCTGGCTGGGCCTGAACGACAAGATGATGTTCGCGGTGATCCTGCTCGGCGCGGTCCCGTCCATCGCCAACGGCCTCGTGTCGGGCGTCGATCAGGTGCCGCCGCTGTTCCTGCGCGCGGGCCGCACACTGGGCGCGACCGGCCTCAAGGGCACCTGGCACATCGTGATGCCGGCCGCGCTGCCGGGCTACCTGGCCGGCCTGAAGCAGGGCTGGGCCTTCTCCTGGCGGTCACTCATGGCCGCGGAGATCATCGCCTCCTCCCCCGACCTCGGAGTGGGGCTGGGCCAGCTGCTGGAGAACGGCCGCAACACCAGCTCCATGTCCATGGTCTTCTTCGCCATCCTCCTCATCCTGATCGTCGGCATCGCCATCGACCTGCTCATCTTCAGCCCGCTGGAGCGGTCGGTACTGCGCAGCCGCGGTCTGCTGCCAAGGAGCTGACGCCTGTGTTCACGAAGCCGGTTCTTCTCGTCATCGCCCACGGCAGCCGCGACCCGCGGCACGCCGCGACGGTGCATGCCCTGGTACGGCGGGTGCGCTCGCTGCGTCCGGACGTACGGGTGGAGACCGGCTTCCTGGACTTCAACATCCCGTCCGTGCAGGCGGTACTGGAGTCGCTGGCCGCGGAAGGCGTCCGTGACGTCGTGGCCCTGCCCCTGCTGCTGACGCGCGCGTTCCACGCGAAGGCCGACATCCCCGCGGTGCTGCGGGACGCGCCGCGCCGGCTGCGCATCCGCCAGGCGGAGGTGCTGGGCCCCTCGCCGCTGCTGATGGCGGCGCTGGAACGGCGTCTGTACGAGGCGGGCCTGACGCCCGCCGACAAGTCCTCGACCGGGGTCGTGCTGGCCTCGGCGGGGTCCACCGACCCGGAGGCGATCGCAGTGATCGCAGAAATCGCGCGGGAGTGGCGGCACACCGGTTGGTGCGCCGTGCGGCCTGCGTTCGCCTCCGCATCTCTTCCCCGCACCGAGGACGCGGTGCGCGAGCTGCGGGAACTCGGCTGCGAGCGGGTGGCCGTGGCGCCGTACGTCCTGGCCCCCGGCTTCCTGCCCGACCGCATCGCGCGAGGCGCGGCCGAGGCGGACGTCCTGGCGGACGTCCTCGGCGCGGCGCCCGAGGTGGCGCGGGTCCTGCTGGAGCGCTACGACGCGGCGCGGGTGCCGGTGCTGGCGGCGGTCGGGGCCTGAGCCGGGCCGTCAGTCGACCCACGGCGTCGTAGTCCGCGGCCTTGCCCTCGTGGATACGGGTGCCGAAGGCGGTGTACAGATCCCGCGCACTTCTCGCCGTACCGTTCGGCGGGGGCCGCCGCGACCCGCGCCCGGCAGAAATGTCGGGGCGAAGTCCTGGCCCGGTCGCGTACAGGTTCAGTGACTTGATTCGGCCTCGCCGCCGCCCGGCACCCCGACGGCCGCCGCCTCGGCCAGCCCCACCAGCTCCCCCACCGGCATCGACCCCGGTGCCCGTCGCTCGCGCGCGAAGGTGTTGGCGAGGCGTTGGAGGAGGTCGTTCAGCGGGGTCGGTACGCCGTGCAGGCGGCCCAGCAGGGCGATCTCGCCGTTGAGGTAGTCGGCCTCGATGGTGCCGGTGCCTCGGGTCAGGGACTGCCAGGAGGAGCCGCCGCCTCGGGGGGCGCCGTCGAGGGGCACGAGGGTGACCTTGTCGCCCCGGGCTGCGCGCTGTTCCTCGGCGCTCGCGTACGCGATCCCCGCGGCGTCGAGCACGGCCGCACCCTCGGCCCGCACCCGCCGGAACAGCGCCTCGGCCTCCTCGCTGTCGACGGGACCGGTCACCGCCTCCAGGGCGTTGCCGAGGTTGGACAGCAGTTTGGCGTACTGCCAGCGCGCCACGTCCGCCACGACCGGTGCCTCGAAGTGCGACTTCTCCAGGTCGGCGGCGATGAGGCGGGCGGTCTCGTCGGTGCCGTGCGGGTGGCGGCCGAGGTGCAGGATGCCGGTGAGGGGGGCTGCCGGCCGCGGAGACGAGGCCGGGTTCCACGTACGTCGAGGGAAGCCAGACGCAGACGCCGTACACCCGCCGGAACACCCGCAGGGCCAGGCGCTGACTCTCGACGCCGTTCTGCGCGCAGATCAGGGGCAGCCGCTCGGCGGCCGTTCCGCCGCCCGCGACCGGTACGGGCCCCCACGTCTGCAGCGCGGCCGCGCTGTCCTGCGTCTTCACGGCGAGGACCAGGACGTCGTCGGGGCGGAGTTCCCCGAGCGCGGCCGGTCCGTCGACGACCGGCAGCCGATGGGTCAGCTCGCCCTCGGGCACCCTGAGGCGCAGGCCGTGGTCCCGTAGGGCCTCGAAGTGGGCACCCCGGGCCACCAGCACGACCTCGTGCCCCGCGCCCGCGAGCCGTCCGCCTATGACGCCGCCGACTGCGCCGGCACCGATGACGACGTAGCGCACGCTCACTCCCCCTCGGGGTTGAACGGCGTTCCCTGGTGGAAGTACATCTGCCATCCGTCGTCCGTTCGCCGCCACAGTGAACTGCGGTGTGCGTGACCGCCGTTGTATTCCGTGTCGAAGGTGAGGTGGACCAGGTCGGGGGCCAGCCGGACGCCCTGGATCTCGGAAGTGACGACATACCGGGCGGCTGCCGGATCGGTGTCGGCCGGCAGGCGGGCCATGGTCGACGCCCGGTCCCAGCGCCGTCCCGACGAACCGAACTCGTGGAAGTCGGGGTGCAGCAGCGACCCGAGCAGCTCGTGCGAGCGGCGGACCTCCGGGTCCAGCAGCCGCAGCTCGCCCTCGACGGCGGCCTGTACGGCGGAATCGTCTTCAGTCACCGGTCATCTCCACAAGTTTTACGACCGTGTTCCAGTTACGGCTGGTGGCGATCAAACCCTTGTTGAGCCGGGGCCGCGACAGAATTTCGGCGAGCTTGGAGCGGCCCAGGCCGTCCGGCGCGTACAGGTACAGGGCGCGGTCGCCGAGGCGGAACTCCTCCGGGAGGTAGGCGGTCTGGTCGATCTCCGTGAAGCGCTCGGCGTCGACCGGGGCGGAGAAGTAGGTGACGTGGAGCTGCTTGGCCTCCAACTCGGCTGCGGGGAACGGGCAGTTGTCCGCGACGGCCCTCAGGTAGTCGTGGTCGCGCACGATCACGTCCACGGCGAAGCCGAAGTGCCTCTCGATCGCCGACGCGAGCTCCACGGCCAGGGACTCCTCGTCGCCGTGGTCGGAGGCGAACACCGCCTGGCCGCTCTGGAGGTAGGTGCGTACGCCGTCGTGACCGAGGCCGGTCATCAGGGTGCGCAGGTCGGCCATCGGGACTTTCCTGCTGCCGCCCACGTTGATTCCGCGCAGCAGCGCCGCATACGTCGTCATCCGGCCACTTTAAGGCGAACCGCTCGTACCGGGGCTGCCGTCGTGCCCCGTGGGGGTGGGCACGACGGCAGCCCGGACCCGTAAGTTACTTACGGGTCAGCATCGAGCACAAGCTTTCGGCCCTGATCGTCATCCCCGACACCGCCGGATAGGTGTAAGGGACCCCCGTCCTCCCCAGTGGGGAGGACCCCCGGGCCAGGGGGATGAGTTCTGGCCCATGCCTTTCACCGAACAGCACGACGAGATGGCTTTATCCGGCCCATACCTTCGAAACGAAAGGAGGCGGCAGGGGGCCGCCACCGCAATCAAGGGGGCAAGCCCGTCATGGGGAACGGAGACACACGTGTGCGGGGCCTCGCCGCCCGCGCCGGCGGCTGGAGCGCCCGCCATCGATGGGCTGCCGTCGGCATCTGGGTGCTGTTCGTCGTGCTGGCGATGGGCCTCGGTTCGGCGGCCGGCCGGGTCGACGTCAAGGACAGCGACCAGCTGAAGGGCGAGACGCGCACCGCCGCCAAGATCATCGAGGACGCCGGGATCGAGGAGCCGGCCAGTGAGACCGTCCTGATTCAGGCCAGGGGCGGTTCGCTCAAGGCGACCGACAGCGAGTTCCGGACCGCCGTCACCGCGGTCGTCAAGGCGGTCGAGGGCACCGGCCAGGTCACGGACGTGACATCGCCGTACGACACGCAGACGATCTCGAAGGACGGGCGCAGCGCGCTCGTGCAGTTCGACATCCGCGGCGATTCGGACACCGCGGGTGAGCGAGTGGAGCCGGTGCTGAAGGCGGTCGAGGACGTCCAGAAGGACCATGAGTCGCTGCGGATCGAGGAGATCGGCGGCGCCAGCATGATCAAGACGTACGACGACGCGTTCGGGGACGACTTCCAAAAGGCCGAGTACTCCGCGGTGCCGGTGGCCCTCGGTATTCTGCTCATCGCCTTCGGCGCGCTGGTGGCGGCCCTGCTGCCGGTGCTGCTGGCGGTCACCGCGATCATGGCGACGATGGGCCTGATGGGCATCGTCAGCCATGTCATGCCGATGAGCGACACCGCGAACTCCGTGATGCTGCTGGTCGGTCTGGCCGTCGGCGTCGACTACTGCCTGTTCTATCTGCGCCGTGAGCGCGAGGAGCGCGAGGCCGGCCGGGACGCGCAGACCGCCCTGAGGGTCGCCGCCGCCACCAGCGGCCGCGCCATCATCGTCTCCGGCGTCACGGTGTGCGTGGCGATGGCGGGCATGCTGTTCACCGGGCTCGCCGAGTTCGAGGCGATGGGCCTGGCCTCGCTGATGGTCGTCGCGGTCGCCATGGTCGGTTCGGTGACCGCACTGCCGGCGCTGCTGTCGCTGCTGGGCGAGCGGGTCGAGAAGGGCAAGATCCCCTTCCTGCACCCGCAGAGCAAGCTCCGCCGCAACCGGGGGCAGGGCAACCGCGAGAGCCGGTTCTGGACGGCCGTGCTGAAGGGCGTCCTCGCCCGTCCGCTGATCTCCGTCGTCGTCGCGGCCGGTGCGCTGGTCGCCATCGCGGCACCGGCGGTCGGCATGAAGACCCAGAATTTCACGCTGGACCAGGAGTTCGGCGACTCACTGCCGATCGTGCAGACGTACAACCGCGTCAACGAGGCCTTCCCAGGCGGTTCCGAGCCGGCCGAGGTGATCGTCAAGGCGAACGACATCAACGCTCCCGAGGTGAGGTCCGCGCTCGCCGACTTCCGTGAGCGGGCGATCAGTTCGGGCGCCTCTCGCGGCCCGGTCGAGATCAAGCTGCACAACGATCAGAACGTCGCCTTCGTGTACGTCCCGCTGGTCGGCGGCTCCGACCTCGACAAGGCGGGTGCGAGCCTGGACAAGCTGCGCGACGACGTGCGGCCGGCCACGCTCGGCAAGGTCGACGGCGTCGAGGCGCCGATCACCGGACAGGCCGCCGGCTCCAAGGACTTCAACGACCAGCTGGCCGGAGCGGTCATCCCGGTCTTCGCGTTCGTCGTGGTCTTCGCCTTCGGGCTGATGCTGCTGTCCTTCCGCTCGCTGACGATCGCGATCACCTCGATCGTGCTGAACCTGCTGTCGGTGGGCGCGGCATACGGCATCCTCGTCGGCGTCTTCCAGCACGGCTGGGGAGCGTCGCTCGTGGGTGCGGAGGGCGTCGGCGCCATCATCACCTGGCTGCCGCTGTTCCTCTTCGTGATCCTGTTCGGCCTGTCGATGGACTACCACGTGTTCGTGGTCTCGCGAATCCGCGAGGCGCGGCTGCGCGGCCGTACGACGAAGGACGCGATCCAGCACGGCGTGGTCACCACGGCCGGTGTCGTCACCAGCGCCGCGGTCATCATGGTCGCCGTGTTCGCGATCTTCGGCACGCTGTCGATGCAGTCCATGAAGCAGATGGGCGTCGGCCTCGCGGCCGCGGTCCTCATCGACGCGACGATCATCCGGGGCGTCCTGCTCCCGGCGGTCATGGCACTGCTCGGCGAGCGCAACTGGTACCTGCCGAAGTGGCTGAACCGCCTGCCGGACCTCACGCACGACGAGGCACCGGAGGCCGTGACGCGAAGCGCGGCTCGGGACGACGAGGGCGAGCGGGTGCCCGTCTGACCTGCCTGACCCGCATGACCCGACGAGTGGGGCCCGTCGACTCCGGGGGAGTCGGCGGGCCCTGTTTCTTCGAGGTGTTCCGTCACACCTTCCCCGCGGCGGCCAGCTCGGCCTCGACCAGGTCGGCGGCCCGCCGGGTGCCCCCCTCGTGGGCCATCTCCGTCTGGATGTCCTTCAGGCGCCGGGCGACCTCCGGGTCGTCGACGAGCGCGAGGGCGGTCGTGCGCAAGGTCTCCGCGGTGGCCTCCTCCGTCGGGACGTGGCGGGCGACGCCGAGCGCCTGGAGCATGTCCGCGTTGCCGAACTGGTCCACGGCCTGCGGTACGGCGATCATCGGGGTGGCCGTGCCCAGGCCCTCCTGGCTGCCGCCGGCGCCGGCGTGGGTGACGAACAGGTCGGCCTGCTTGAGGATCGCCAACTGCGGTACCCAGGAGTGCACTTCGACGTTCGGCGGCAGGTCTCCCAGCTCGGCCGGGTCGACATGCCTGCCGACCTGGAGCACCAAGTGCCAGCCCGGCAGTTCGCCGAAGGCGCGCACGCACTCCCGGTAGAAGGCCGGCTGTTTGGTGAAGGACGATCCGAGGGAGACGAGTACGACCTTCTCGGCGGCCTCCGGACGCCGCCAGTCGCCCTCGGCGCTGCGGTCGCCCTGGCAGGCGCCGACGAAGGTGTACGTCGTGTCGTCGACGCGGTCGGCGTTGGGCTGCAAGGCCCGCGGGATGAGGACGAGCGAGCGGTCGGGGCGGCCGGCGAACGCATCGGGGTGCAGGGTGATGCCGTTCTCCTCCAGCCACGCGTGGAAGCGGCGGTAGTACGCCTGCCCGCGCTCGGTCTTCTTCGGCTCCGCCCACATCGGCTCGGCCACCTCCTCCTCGTAGCCCTCCCAGGCGACGAGGTTCGGCGAGAGCGAGATCGCGGGCACGCCCCATCGGTGGGCGAGGACGCGCGCCGGGTACGAGGTGATGTCGTGCAGGACGAGGTCCGGCTCGTCTCCCTCATAGGCCTCGATCAGCTGCGGAAGGGCCTGGATCGCGTCGGCGAGGAACGGCTCGACGTTGTCCAGCAGGGTGCTCCCCCAGGCCTCCGGGTCCGCGTCCGGCCCGGGCAGGGTGGAGTTCCAGAGCTTGGGCTCGGCGCCCGCCTCGGCCACCTTCTCGGCGAAGGCCGGCGGAATCGCGTACGTGACCCGGTGCCCGCGTGCCACGAGCTCGCGGATCACTTCGAGGCTGGGGTTCACGTGGCCGTGAGCGGCGACGGAGAACATGGCGATGTGAGCGGGACTGGTCATGACAGCGACGATATGCGAGACGATACGTCTCGTGCAACTCTGTTTCATGGCGCCAGCCCCTCGTGCAGCCTCAGCCACGCCCCCGGCGGCACGCCGCCGACGAGCACCGTCGTGTCGAGGCCGGCCGTGCGGAAGGCCGCATCCACCCGCCGCCTCGTGTGCGCCCGGCGCAGCGAGGCGTGCAACGAGCCGCCGACCCCCGAGAAGCCCAGCTCCACCAGTCGCGTCCAGCTCTCGTGCGCCCCGGCGTCGAGCAACGGCGTGCCGCGCCGCTCGATCCGGACGATCCCGGCGTCCACCCCGGGCACGGGCCGGAAGCTGCGCCGGCCGACCCGCCCCAGCAGACGCCACTCGTAGCGGGGCCAGGTCAGGACCGTCAGCAGGGTCCAGCTGCCGTAGTCACCCGTGCGTTTGCGGGCGTACTCGAGCTGGGTGAGGAGCGTGGCGTCGGTGAGCGCGGGTGCCCGCAGGCACCAGTCGACGATGGCGGCGGTGCGGGAGAAGGGCACGTTGCCGGCGACGGAGAACGGTGTGCGCGGGGGTCGTGCGGTGAGGAAGTCCTCACCGACGACGCGGACCTGAGGCGTGTCCGAGAACCGCGAGCGCAGGGCGGGGACGAGCCTCGGGTCGATCTCGTACGCGAGGAGGCGTCGGCAGCGCGGGGCGAGCTGCTCGGTCAACGCGCCCTTTCCGGCGCCGACTTCGAGCAGCAGGGGTGCCTCACGTCCCTGCGGTACGGCGAGCCGGGCGAACCGGTCGGCGGCGGCGCGGTCGGCGAGGAAGTTCTGGGAGAGCGCGCGGGATACGCGGGTGGGGCGGGCCATGGCCTGCGGTCCTTGTCTTCCGTGGGGAGGGAGAAGGGCAGACGAAGGCCCTGACCGGAAGACAGGAGGAAGCAGCGGGAGAGTCGGGACAAGCGAGTCCGCGACGGATCAGCGGGCGTGGCTCCCCGGGCCGGTCAGGGCTCCGGGGCCGCGGCGCATCCGTACGGAGTGCGCGTAGCCCCGGCCGAGACCGGTGATGATGATCGCGTTGTTCGCTGCCACGAACCGCACGTTAGGCGTGACCGGGTGACGCGGACAACCGAATTACGTCGGCGCCGACAGGGCGTACGTCAGCGCTGGTAGCGCGCCAGCACCAGGTTTCCGTCCTCCTCCAGGCGGTCGCGCAGCGCGTCGAGGCCGATGGCTCCGCTGTAGTACTCCTGGAAGGCGGGCGTGGCGACCTTGTCCTTCCACTCCGGGTAGCCGCGCACGGACTGCGCGGGTGCCGAGCGCAGATGGGCGGCGAGGGCGGTGCCGGTGGCCCAGTCGTTCTCGGAGGTGTGCAGGGCGGGGTCCTTCAGCGCCGCAGTCCCGGTCGGCAGCATCCAGTCGCCCAGCGCCAGCCGGACCATGTTCTCGGGTCGCAGCAGGAAGTCGATGAACGCGGCCGCCTCCCGCTTGTGCGGGCTGCCCTCCGCGACGGAGAGCGTCTGCGGGCTGACGCCCTGGGTGAGTCCGCCGGCGCCCGCCGGGGCGGGCAGCACCTGCCAGTCGAAGCCCTTGGGCGCCTGCTGCACGATCTGCTGGCGGTAGGAGAAGCCGAGCGGGACCATCGCGTACCGGCCGCCGAAGAAGCCGGGCAGGGTGTCCGAGCCGCCGCTGCCCAGGGTCGTGGGCGAGGCGCTGCGGTCGGCGTTGACCTGGTCGTGGACGATGCGCGGCATCACCTCGTCGCCCGCCCCGAAGCGAACGGTCACCTTGCCGTCGGCGCCTCGGTGGAAGAGCTGTCCGCCCGCCGACAGCGACAGGTTGAGGGAGGCGGAGACGGGCTCCTTGAGCGGCCAGGCGACGCCGTACTTGCCGTCCCCGCTCAGCCGCTCGGTGACCGTCCGGAACTCCTCCCAGCTCCAGGGCTGTTCGGGGGTGGGGACGCGTACGTCCGCCTCCTTCAGCCACTTCGCGTTGGCGATGAGCACGCGGGGCTCCTGGAGGAAGGGCACCCCGTAGATCCCGTCCCCGAAGGTGGTCGTCTCCCAACTGCGCTGCGGGATGTCCGACTTGAGCCGCTGGGGCAGCAGGTCGGTCAGATCGGCGAGGTAGCCGCCGTACGCGAAGTCCGCGAGGTCGTCCGAGGCGTCGTGGATGATGTCCGGGGCCTCACCGCCCTCGAAGGAGGTGAGCAGCTGGTCGTGGACGCTGTCCCAACTGCCCTGGACGTACTCGACCTTGACGTCCGGATGAGTGTCGTTCCACTCCTTCACCAGCTCCTTGTTGACCTCGACGGACTCCTCCTGCCAGGCCAGGGACTGGAAGCGCAGGGTGACGCGCCGGTCGTCGGCGCCGTCACGGTCGTCGCCACCGCAGCCCGCGAGCAGCAGGGCCAGGACGGCGACCAGGGCCGGCAGCAGTCTCGTGCGCATCAGTTCTTCACCGCCCCGGCGAGCATGCCGCCCGTGATCCGCCGCTGGATGATCGCGAACACGACCAGCGAGGGCAGCGTCGCGAGGAACGCGGCGGCGGCCAGCGGGCCGAGGTCCGCGACTCCCTCCGCGCCGATGAAGTGCGTGAGGACGACCGGCAGGGTCTGCTTCTCCGGGGTCTTCAGCAGAACGAGCGCGAAGAAGAACTCGTTCCACGCCGTGACGAACGCGAACATCGCCGTCGCCACGATCCCGGGTGCCAGCAGCGGCGCGGTCACCGAGACCAGGGTCCGCAGGCGCCCGGCTCCGTCGACCGACGCCGCCTCCTCCAGCTCGGGCGGCACCGCACGCACGTATCCGACGAGCATCCACAGGGCGAACGGCAGGGCCCACACCACGTACACCATGATCAGCCCCGGCACCGAGTTGATCAGTCGCAGGTTCTTCAGCACCAGGAACAGCGGGATGATCACCAGCACGAGCGGGAACGCCTGGCTGACGATCACCCAGCCGGTCGCCGCTCGCGCGAGCGGGGTGCGCCGGCGGGCCATGACGTAGGCCATCGGGGTCGCGATCAGTACGGCGATCAGGGCGGCGCCGAGCGCGGCGATCAGGGAGTTGAGGGCGGCTTCAAGGAGGGGCTGTTCGTCGAAGGCCTGGCGGAAGTTGGCGAGGGTGGGGTCCTTCGGGATCCAGGTGGGGTGCAGACTGCCCAGCTCGCGTGGCGGTTTGAAGGCGGTGGAGATCAGCCAGAGGAAGGGGAAGGCGAGGAAGAGGAGGTAGGCGAGCAGGGCTGCGTACTGTCCGGCGCGGCCGGTTCTGCTGGTCCTCATGCTTCGTCACCTCCCCGGAGCCGTCCGACGAGGAAGACGGCGAGGACGACGGAGATCAGCGCGACCATCACGCATCCCATCGCCGCCGCGTATCCGAACTGCCCGTAGCGGAAGGCCTCTTCGTAGGCGAAGAGCATGGGCAGGCGGGTGCGGCCGCCCGGCCCGCCGCTGGTGAGCACGTAGACCAGGGCGAAGGAGTTGAAGTTCCAGATGAGGTTGAGCGCCGTGATCGAGAGGGCGACGGGCCGCAGCGCGGGCCAGGTGACCGTGCGGAAGCGGCGCCAGGCGCCGGCGCCGTCCACGGCCGCCGCCTCGTGCAGTTCGCGCGGGGTGTTCTGCAGGCCGGCGAGCAGGGCGACCGTCGTGGTCGGCATCCCGGCCCAGACACCCACGACGATCACGGCGGGCAGGGCGGTGCCGAGCCCGCTGAGCCAGTCACGGCCGTCGCCGAGGCCCAGGTCACGCAGTGTCTCGTTGAGGATGCCCGCGTCGGGGTTGTAGACCAGCCGCCACATCACGCCGACGACGACCTCGGGCATGGCCCACGGCACGATCGCTAGTGCGCGGGCCAGCCAGCGCAGCCGCAGGTCCTCGTTGAGGAGGAGGGCGAGGCCCAGCGCCAGCAGGAACTGCGGCACGGTGACGCCGACGGCCCAGACCAGGCCGATCCGGAACGACTCCCAGAACAGCGTGTCGTGCAGCAGGTCCCGGAAGTTGAGACCGCCGATCCACTGGGTGGCCTGGGTCCGTCCGGACTGGGCGTCGGTGAAGGACAGCAGGATGCCGTACAGGAGCGGTCCGACGCTCAGGACGAGGATGGGGATCAGCGCGGGGAGTACGAGGAACCAGGCGCCGTGATCCGTGACGCGCCGCTGCCGCGGCTTACCGCCCGGTGGGCGTCTCACCGGCCTGTCCGCCTCGGTCACCGATGTCACGGAATCAGCCTCACATCAGCCCCTTTGCGCTGCTCGGAACGGGCCCCGTCATGGTCGTGAAGGCGCTCTTTCCCGTCAAGGCAGCGTGCACGCGGCCCGACCTGTGGAAATGCGAGACTGAGCCGTGGATGGCGGGAATCCGACGCCGTTCATGGCGAGGCAGGACCACACGGAGGCGGACGATGGACGAGGCACGGGCGCGAGGCGTATTGGCGGCGACGGGACTGCTGCCCGTCACGGCGCCGGACGCGCGACTGCTCGCCCTCGGCGAGAACGCCGTGTTCGCCGCCGGTGACCTGGTCGTCAAGGTGGGCCGTGACGCCGAACTCCTCGGCCGGGCGCGGCGCGAACTGGATATCGCGGTGTGGCTGGAGGAGGCGGGCGTGCCGGCGGTGCGCGCGGCCGAGCCCAAGCCGCTGCTGGTGGAGGGGCACCCGGTGACCGTGTGGCACCGGCTCCCCGAGCCGGTACGGCCCGCGGAGCCACGGGATTTGGCCGAACTCCTACGGGTCGTGCACGCCCTGCCCACGCCCTCCTTCGACCTGCCGCCCCGTGAGCTGCTCGGTGGCGTGGAGCGGTGGCTGCGGCTGGCGGGCGACGCCGTCGATCCGGCGGACGCGGCGTACCTGCGGGAGCGGCGGGACGGGTTCGCGGCGGCTGCGGCCGGGCTGACGCCCCGTCTGGCCCCCGGGCCGATCCATGGGGACGCACTGCCGCGCAATGTGCATGTGGGCCCGCACGGGCCGGTACTGGTGGACCTGGAGACCTTCTCGGCCGATCTGCGCGAGCACGACCTGGTGGTCATGGCCCTCTCGCGCGATCGGTACGGGTTGCCCGCGGCGGCCTACGACTCCTTTGTCGAGACCTACGGCTGGGACGTGCGGGAGTGGGAGGGCTGCGCGGTCCTGCGCGGAGCCAGGGAGACGGCGAGCTGCGCCTGGGTTTCGCAGCATGCGCCCAGCAATCCGAAGGCGCTGACCGAGTTCGAGCGGCGGGTGGCGTCGTTGCGGGAGGGGGACGAGGCTGTGCGGTGGTATCCGTTCTGACCCCGGAACGCGGCATGTCCGGCCCGTAGGCCTGGCATGCGCACAGGCCTCACTGATCCGGAGCTTCCCTGCTCCGGACCTGGCGCGCAGCATTTCCGAGGCCGGCCAGTACCGTGCGGACCGCCGATCTGGCCGTGCGCTCCGGGCGGTACAGGGCGTCGATGTGACGTCGGGACTGGACGCCGCTGAGGGGCCTGAGGGTGAGTGCGGGGTGGGGGCGTGTCGTCCAGCGTGGCATCAGGGCGATGCCGCCGCCGGCTGCCACCACCTCGGCCGCCACCGTGAACTCGTTGATGCGGTGGGCCAGATGGAGGCGCCGGCCCGCCGACGCGGCGATCGCTTCGATGACCGCCAGTACCGGGAAGCCGTCGTGCACCGTGATCCACGGCTCGTCCGCCACATCGCGCGGTGTGACGCGGCGCTTGGCGGCCAGGGGGTGGTCGGCGGGCATGGCCACGTCCAGCGGCTCGCGCAGCAGCGTCGTCGCGGTCACCGTGTCCGGCCAGGGCGGGGCGTGGTCCAGACGGTGGGCGAGGACGATGTCGTACTCCCGGGTGAGCCGGGGAAAGTCCTCCTGCCGCACGTCCTCGTCAGCGAGCCTCGGCACGGGCTTGCCCGGACCGGCGAGCGCGCTGATCAACAGCGGGAAGAGCGCGGCGCCCGCGCTGTGGAACGCCGCCACCGACACCTCGCCGTCCGGCCGCCCGACGAAGTCGTCGACGGCGCGCCTTGCGCGTGCCAGCGCCGTCTCCACCTCGACGGCCGCGCCCGCCAGGGCCTGCCCGGCATCGGTGAGCACCAGGCGCCGGCCCTGCCGCTCGGTGAGCGGCACCGGGATCGCCCGCTGGAGCAGCCGCAGCTGCTGGGAGATCGCCGACGGTGTCACCAGCAGCGCCTCGGCGACCGCCGTGACGCTGCCCAGTTCGCCGAGCTCCCGGAGGATCCTCAGCTGCCGTTCGTCCATCGCCTCAGTGTAGGACAACTATGTAGAGCAGCTAAATGATCGTTGTAGAAGGTGGTACTGGGCTTCACGGACGTTTCCGTGCACCGTGGGCGGGTGTCCGATGTCCGACGTACCGATGCGGTACTCCTCCTGGTCGCGCTTGTCTGGGGCTCCAGCTACCTCTCCGCCCAGACGGCCACGGCCGCGCTCCCCGTGCTGCTGGTGCTCTTCGCCCGCTACGGCCTGTCCGCCGTCGCCTGTCTCGGCCTGGTCGTGTCCGGGCGGCGCGGCTCGCGCCGATGGACGCGTGCCGAGCTGCGGGCCGGTCTGCCCCTGGGGGTGACGCAGGCCGCGGTCCTGCTGGTGGAGACGTACGGCGTCGCCCACACCAGTGCCGCCAACGCCGGCCTCATCATCAGCCTGACCATCGTCCTCACCCCGCTTCTCGACCGCGGCGGCCGCCACGGCTCACTGCCCGTCTCCTTCTTCGCCGCGACCGCTGTGTGCGTCCTGGCCGTCGGGCTCCTGATGTCCGGCAACGGCTTCCACGCGCCCCGCATCGGCGACCTGCTGATGCTCGGTGCCGCCGTCATCCGGGCCGGGCATGTCGCGCTGGTCGGCCGCTTCACCACCGGGCGCGCGATCCGCCCGCTGCAGCTGACGACGGTGCAGACCCTCGTCGGCACGGCCCTGTTCCTGCCGGCCGCCGCCCTCGACCTGCCGACACTGGTCCACGCCGACCCGGCGACCTGGGCCCAGCTTGTCTATCTCGCCCTGTTCTGCAGTGTGTTCGCCTTTCTGGCGCAGACGTGGGCCGTGCAGCGCACCTCCGCCAGCCGGGCCAGCCTGCTGCTGGGCACCGAGCCGGTCTGGGCGGTCGCTGTGGGCGTGGCCCTCGGCGGCGACCGTTTCACCCCGCTCACCGGCATCGGAGCGGCCCTCATGGTGGCCGGCACCTACTGGGGCCAGGCTGTGGAACGGGCGCACCGCGGCACACCGGACCTCTCGCCCACCTCATCCCACGGCCCCGCCGACACCCTCAGCAAGGACCCCGAATGCCCGAGCACTACGACACTTACGACCACCTGATCTCCCTGCTCGACTCCTCCTCCCTCGGCTACCGCCTCATCGACCACGAACCCGAAGGCGCCACCGAGGCCGTCTGCGCCCTGCGCGGTCACCCGGCCTCCGAGGCCGCGAAGTGCATCGTGCTGCGGGTCAAGGTGGACCGGCGTACGACGCGGCACGTCCTCGCCGTGGTCCCGGGCGATCGGCGGGTGGATTTGGACGCCGTCCGGGCGCTGTTCGCGGCGCGTTACGTGGGCTTCAGTGACGCTCAGACCGCTGAGCGGCTGGCCCGTGCCGTGCCCGGCACCGTCCTGCCGTTCAGCTTCGACCCCGAGCTCGAGCTCGTCGCCGACCCGGACGTCGTGGCCCGGCCGAAGCTGTACTTCAACGCGGCCCGGCTGGACCGCTCGCTCCTCATCTCCGGCGCGGACTACGAGCGGCTGGCCAAGCCGCGTATCGAGCGGATCGCTGCGCCGGCGTCCGCCTCTGAGTGACCGAGGCAGTGGCTGGGGCGCGTCGCGCGATTCCAGCCGTTCCTGTGCCCGCACCGAGCCGCTCTGTGCCGGACGCCGTCGGAAGCCTGGACCGGCCTGCTCCGCCCCGACACCCCCTCGCCCCGCGCCCCTTGGGCCCACGCCCCTCAGACCGTCTCGCCCGCCACCCGCTCCCCCGCCGGCTCCCTCAGCGGCCACGTCCCGTCGACCACGGCGGTCGCGTCGCCCTTGCGGCGCAGGAAGTTCTGGAAGTCGGCCGCCCACTCGGCGTACCACTCGATCTGACGGAGGTGCAGCTCCGCCGGGCCGAGTGACGCGATCTTGGGGTGCCGGACGGCTATCGCGCCGGCCAGGCGTGCCGCGGCGAGTGCGTCGGCGGAGGCGTCGTGTGCGGAGTCGAGTGCGATGCCGTACTCCCGGCAGACCGCTTCGAGGTTGCGCTTGCCGCGGCGGTAGCGGTCGGCCCAGCGGTCGATGGTGTACGGGTCGATGACCGGGGCGGGGGCAAGGCCGCCCAGGCGGTCACTCAGGGACGGCAGGCCGTACCGCCGCAGTTCGGCCGAGAGCAGGCTCAGGTCGAAGGCCGCGTTGTACGCGACGACCGGTACTCCCGTCTTCCAGTACGTCACCAGGACGTCCGCGACGGCGTCCGCCACCTGGTCGGCCGGGCGGCCCTCGGCGGCCGCGCGCTCGTTGCTGATGCCGTGGACAGCGACCGCGTCCGCCGGGATCTCGACGCCCGGATCGGCCAGCCACTCCTTGTGCCCCAAGGGCTGCCCGTCCCTGACCTCGATCACGGCCGCGGTGACGATGCGCGCCTCGCGCGGCTCCGTCCCGGTCGTCTCCAGGTCGAATCCGATCAGCAGCTCACGGTGCCAGCCCATGGGCGGTCCCCCTTCTTGGTGGTGCTTTCCCCCAGTGGTCTCCACCCTCCCATGCGCCACTGACAATCAGGGGACCGCGTTCCGCTTCCGCGGCGGGACGGCCTTCCGTGGCCGGTCAGCACGGGGACAGTTCAGGACACTGGCCGCGAATCCGCCCACATAAGCTCGAACTCCTCGCGATAGGTGGGGAAGAGCCCGCCTTCGTCGATCTCGTCCGACTTGACCACCCTGCTGCCGTTGCGCAGCACCAGGACCGGCGCTTCGAGACCGCGCATCCGCCGCAGATAGGTCTGTACGACCGCGATGCCGTCGGAGCCGTCGCCGTCCACGAGGTAGGCCGTGAAGCGGGGTGTCTCGTCGAATACCTGGATCTCGAAGGCACCCGGGTCGCGCAGCCGGGAGCGCACCCGGCGCATGTGCAGGATGTTCATCTCGACCGCCCGGCTCAGCTCACCGCGCTTGATGCCGAGTTCGCGTTCCCGCCGCTTGACCGCGCTGGAGGCCGGGTTCAGGAACAGCAGCCGCACCCGGCAGCCGGACTCGGCGAGACGCACCAGCCGCCGTCCGGAGAAGTTCTGCACGAGAAGGTTGAGGCCGATGCCGATGGCGTCGAGCCTGCGCGCGCCGCCGAAGATGTCCTCGGCCGGGAACTGGCGCAGCAACCGCACCCGGTCGGAATGGACGGCGACCACGTCGGCGTACCGGTCGCCGACCAGGTCCTCGACCGCGTCGATGGGCAGCCGGCGAGCGGACGGGACGTCACCGCTCGAACCGAGGATCTCCAGCAGCCGCGCGGAGGCCCGTTCGGCCTGGTTGAGGACCGCCTCGGACAGCGCCCGGTTGCGGGAGACGACGTTCCGGGTCACTTCGAGCTCGTCCAGGGCGAGTTCGACGTCCCTGCGGTCGTCGACGTAGGGCTCGAAGCACGGCCAGTGCTGCACCATCAGCTCGCGCAGCTGCGGCAGGGTGAGGAAGCTGAGGACGTTGTCGTCGGCCGGGTCCAGCAAGTAGCCCTTGCGGCGGCTGACTTCGCGTACGGCGACGGCGCGCTGCACCCACTCCTGCCCGGCCGGTCCGGCCGCGGCCACCACCCAGTCGTCCTGACCGTGGACGGGTTCGTAGATGGGACGCAGCACAGCGGCCACGACCGCGCGCAGCCGCTGTTCGACGAGGTTCAGCCAGATGTATGCCCGGCCGGCCCGCTGAGCGCGCGTCCGTACCTCGCGCCAGGCCTCGGTGTCCCAGTCCAGCTCCGGGCCGATGGAGTTGGTCTCCATCGGCCTGGCCAGCGACACCGTGCCGGGCGGGACGTCTGTGGAGTTCCCCTCGTGACCCTCGTCACCAGGGGGCAACTCCAGCCCTCCCGAGCCCACCCGCGCACCGCCTTCCGCTCCCCCGAGCACTCCCCGTCCCAACGATCAAGGAAGGGTACTCCGGGAGCGGTCGGCGGTGCAGCCGGATGGACAGGGTCGTTTCTCAACTACGAGGCTGCCAGTGCCCGTTCTGCCAGGCAAGCTCGCTCGGAGTGAGCGGATTCATAGCCGTCACGTCCCGCGGGACGATGGAGAATCCCTGCCAGTGGACCGGCATGGGCTGCTGGTCCTCGTCACGGGCGATGTGGTGGAAGCCCACATTCATCCAGACGATCGGGTGGGTGAGGTTCTGACCGCTGACCCACTTGTCGACGGACTTGGGGTGGGTGTTGCCACAACCAGGGTTGTTCGTGGCGAACTTCTCGCACTTGTTGTACTCGGTGAAGTACATGTCGTGCTTGGTGAAGCTGCGACCCGGGTACTTGGTGCTGGCGCCGGGGACTATCTCGTACGACCGCGCGTGGCCGTCCTTGTTCTTGCCGGTCGCGCTGACCATGCGCCACCAGCGGTAGTTCTTGGCGTCGCCGGCGAGTTCCTTGGCGACCTTGGTGCGGGTGGTCTTGGTCTTCGGGGCGCGGTCACCGGCGGCGGGCGCGGTCACGGCCGAGTCGTACTGCTCGATCTTGCCCTTGGAGGAGCCGTCCAGGCCGAAGTCGAGCCGCCAGAAGACGTTGTGGCTGTGGCTGGTGGCCTTGGCCCTGTCGCCCTTGCCGATCGGCCAGCCGCGGCCGTCGCCGGCGTCGTAGTCGTCGTACGACAGGCTGCCGGTGGCGCCGACGTTCATGGTGACCGTGCCGTCGTCCTGGAAGCGCCACTCGGTCATGTACTCGTACCAGCCGACCTGGTTGACCGTGTAGACGAGCAGGTCCTTGCTCTGCGCCTGGTAGACCTTGTTGGCGCTGTCACCCTGCATGCGGTAGGCGTGCCCACGCGCGCGGGTCGTCGTGCACAGGCCGTTGACGTTCGGGTGCTCCGGGTCCCAGGCCTCCGGGACCTTCACGGACTTGATGGTGCCGCCCGGACACTCGCTCGGCGCGAGTTTCATCAGGCCCTGGGCGAAGCCGAAGCCCGTCAGGTCGTCGTACTCGACGCTGCCGTCGTCGTACGGGACGTGTATCTGGCCGAGCCTGGCGTCGTTGAGGACCTTGATCGGCTTGGCCTCACCCTTGGGCTGGTAGGAGATGTTCTCCAGGACGAGCCCGGCCTTGCCGTCGTAGCGCCAGCACATCCGCCAGGTGGTGCCGCCGGTGAGCTTCTGCTCGATGCGGTAGGCGGCGCTGCAGTCGGCGGCGGGCGCCGGGGCGTTCTTCGGCTGGGCGGAGGCGGGTCCGGCGCCGGTCGTCGCGCCGGCGGCCAGTGCGGCCACGGACAGGCCCAGGGCCGCACCCTTGCGGGCACGGCTCATTCTGTTCACACGCATGAAGAAATGACTCCCTTACAGGAGGTGCAAGTACGTGAGATGCACGCACACGGCGCGCGAGTCGGAAAACTGAACGGAGGGTGGTTCAGCCGATGTCGAGCTTGGCGACCTTGCGGGCGCTCAGGTCGATCACGAAGGAGCGGGCGTCGATCCAGGGCCCGTTCTTCACCTTCGGGAACAGCCGCACACACCGGTGTTCGCCGCACTGGTCGAGCACGGCGGGCTGGGCACCCGGAACTGCCCGGTACACGGCGCCGTTGAGCAGCAGCTGGTCCGGGGAGCCGAGTTCCTTGCCGGTGGCGTCCTTGTAGTCCGCCTTCATGCCCGCGCCCAGCGGGTCGGCGATCAGGATCCTGGCCGCCTCGGCGTACTCCGCACGGCTCAGCGGCGGCTGGACACCGTGCTCGGTGGAGGTCTGCTCGACCTTCCCGGTGTCGAGGTTGACGGTCTTGGTGACGAGCGCGTCGGCCTTGTAGTCGTAGAACGAGACCTCGGCCCGGCGCGGCGCGTTCGCGTCGTCCAGCTCGTCGGCCTCCGGCTCGGCGAGGTCGACCCCCAGGCGCTGCGGCCCGCGGTCGCCCTCGACGTCCTCACCGGCGCTGCGCAGCTGCGGGTTGACCGCGAGCTTCGCGGCCCGGTCCATCTCGTCGTCGGTCAGCGGGTCGTTGCCCGTGCCCTTGTCACCCTCGCTCGGGGCCCCCTCGACGACGCCCGGCGGCGCCGCGCCGGCGCCCTGGCCCTGCTCCTGGGCCGCCTGCTGGGCGGACTGCCCGCCGTTGCTTCCTCCCGTTTCGTCGGCCCCCGCCGTCCCCGGCAGGGTGATCCCGACCATCACGGCCGTTCCCGCGACCGCGATGGCCGCACCTGCCACCACCTTGCCCAGATGGCGGTGCACTATCTTGCGCACATCTTCCCCCTACTCCCCGTACGTCCCCGGGAGTACGTGTTGGCCCCACTGGTTCGGCATAACGCGTATGCCTGGTCGACCGATAAGAGGGACGTAAGTCATAGGTGGTTCCATCACTTTTGGGGAGACTCGACGTCAAGGCGCCAACGACGGCGTGCCCGAGCTGAAAGAGTCGTGTCCATGCAGGTCTGGCCTGGAGAGGCATATCCACTCGGTGCCACCTACGACGGCGCCGGCACCAACTTCGCGGTCTTCACCGAGGCCGCGGACCGAGTAGAGCTGTGTCTGCTGCACGACGACGGCTCGGAGACGGCGGTGGAACTGCGGGAGAGCGACGCCTTCGTACGGCACGCGTACGTGCCGGGCGTCATGCCGGGGCAGCGGTACGGCTTCCGGGTGCACGGGCCCTACGCGCCCGAGCGCGGTCTGCGCTGCAACTCCGCGAAGCTGCTGCTCGACCCGTATGCCAAGGCGGTCAGCGGCTCGATCAGCTGGGGCGAGGAGGTGTACGGCTACCACTTCGACAAACCCGACAGGCGCAACGACCTGGACTCGGCGCCGCACACGATGTCGTCGGTCGTGGTGAACCCGTACTTCGACTGGGGCGACGACCGGCGGCCGCGCACCGAGTACCACCACACGGTGATCTACGAGGCCCATGTGAAGGGTCTGACCATGCGCCACCCGGGGCTGCCCGAGGAACTGCGCGGCACCTACGCCGCCCTCGCGCACCCGGCGGTCATCGAGCACCTCACCGAGCTGGGCGTGACGGCGCTGGAGCTGATGCCGGTCCACCAGTTCGTGAACGACCACCGACTGGTCGACATGGGCCTGAACAACTACTGGGGCTACAACACGATCGGCTTCTTCGCCCCGCACAACGCGTATGCCTCCTGGGGCGACCGCGGCCAGCAGGTCCTGGAGTTCAAGTCGGCGGTGCGGGCGCTGCACGAGGCCGGCATAGAGGTCATCCTCGACGTGGTCTACAACCACACCGCCGAGGGCAACCACCTGGGCCCCACGCTGTCCTTCCGGGGCCTGGACAATCCGCAGTACTACCGCCTGACGGACGACCCGCGCTACTACATGGACACCACAGGGACCGGGAACTCCCTGCTCATGCGGTCCCCGCACGTCCTGCAGCTGATCATGGACTCGCTGCGGTACTGGGTCACCGAGATGCACGTCGACGGCTTCCGTTTCGACCTCGCGGCCACCCTGGCCCGGCAGTTCCACGAGGTGGACCGGCTGTCCTCGTTCTTCGACCTGGTCCAGCAGGACCCGGTGGTGTCCCAGGTGAAACTGATCGCCGAGCCGTGGGACGTCGGCGAGGGCGGCTACCAGGTGGGCAACTTCCCGCCGCTGTGGACCGAGTGGAACGGCAAGTACCGCGACACCGTACGGGACCTGTGGCGCGGCGAGCCGCGCGCGCTGGCGGAGTTCGCGTCCCGGCTGACCGGCTCGTCCGACCTGTACCAGGACGACGGGCGGCGCCCGCTGGCCTCCATCAACTTCGTCACCTGCCATGACGGGTTCACGCTGCACGACCTCGTCTCGTACAACGACAAGCACAATCACGCCAACGGCGAGGACAACCGGGACGGCGAGAGTCACAACCGGTCCTGGAACTGCGGGGCGGAGGGCGAGACCGACGACCCGGCCGTCCTGGAGCTGCGTGCCCGTCAGATGCGCAACTTCATCGCCACGCTGATGCTGTCCCAGGGCGTGCCGATGATCAGCCACGGCGACGAGTTCGCGCGCACGCAGCGGGGCAACAACAACGCGTACTGCCAGGACAGCGAGCTGGCGTGGGTGGAATGGCCGACGGACGAGGACGCCGGTGAGGCCGGCTCGCAGGGAGCGGGCGGCTCGGACGGGGAAGGCGGGTCTGACGGGGAAGGCGGCTCCGGTGGCGAGGCCCTGGCCGGTCTGCCCCGCGAGTTGCTCGCCTTCACGCGCGCGATGGTGTGGCTGCGGCGGGACCATCCGGTGTTCCGCCGGCGGCGCTTCTTCCACGGGCGGCCCGTGGAGGGTACTCACGACGACCTGTCGGACATCGCCTGGTTCACTCCGCAGGGCAAGGAGATGGCCCAGCGGGACTGGGACCGCGCGCAGGCGTCGGCGCTGACGGTGTTCCTCAACGGCAACGCGATCTCGGAGCCGGGCGCTCGCGGGGAACGCATCGGCGACGACTCGTTCCTGCTGATGTTCAACGCCTCCCCGAAGACCCTCGACTTCGTCGTGCCGGTCAACCACGGCCGCGAGTGGCAGGTGGTCGTCGACACCGCGCGCGCGGACGGGGTGCCGCCGGAGACGGCAGCGAAGGTTCAGGCCGGCGAGCGGTTGACGTTGGTGGACCGCAGCATGACGGTGTTGCAGCGGCCGGTCTAGGGCAACGTGGCGGCGCGTCCGGGGTACGACTCCGGGCGCGCCGTCAGCGCGATGGCGCAGGCGAGTGCGGCGGCGAGGCTCGCGGCCCCGAAGGCCGTCGCGGGGCCGAACGACTCGGCCAGCCGGCCGGTGACGGCGAGGGCGAGGGCCTGCCCGCCGACCAGCGCGCTCGTCGCGAACGCCATCGCCTCGGAGAGCCGCGCCGGGGGCACCACGCGCTCGGTGAGCCCGAACACCGTGATGAGGTGCGGGGCGTAGGCGACGCCGAGGACGGTGACGGTGACGTAGAGGGCGGGGAGGCCCTCCGTCCACAGCAGCGGGAGCGACAGCAGGAACGCTGCCGCGGTGGCCGCCCGCCAGCGCAGGGCGAGTCCGAGGCGGGCGGGCACGGCGGCCATGGAGAGCCCGGCGACAGCGCTCATCACGCCCATGGCGGCATAGACGAGGCCGGCCTGGTCCGGCTGTCCGAGCCGCTCGGTGAGGGCGGTGATGCCGGCTTGGCAGGCGCCGAACATGGCGCCCTGGAGGGCGAGGGCGGCTCGCAGGGCGTGGATGGACCGGGGGACGGGCACCGTCGGCACGGGACCGCCTCGCCCTGTCGACTCCGCCGGGACGGGGTCGTCTCGCCCTGTCGACTCCGCCGGGACGGGGTCGTCTCGCCCTGTGGGCACCGTGGGCACGGGACCGCCTCGCCCTGTCGGCTCCGCCGGGACGGCACCGTTCCGTCGCCCCGCGCGCGTCCGGGCGGAACCCGACGGTCGTTCCGCCGACGCAGCGACGGGCCCGGGCCGTGTCGCCACCGCCGTCCGATGCCAGGCGAAGCCGCTGCCGCACGACGCCACCAACACGGCGGCACCACCCAGCGCGTAGCCCGGATGCGCGGTCACGGCCGCCAGGCCGACCAGAGCAGGTCCCAGCACGAAGGAGACCTCGTCCAGGGTGCTCTCGAAGGACAGCGCGGCACCCACCGTCGAATCGCGCGCCCCCGCACGGCGGGCGAGAGCGACGAGACGGGCGCGGGCCATCGGCCCGATCTGCGGCACCGTCGCTCCGGCCGCTGCCCCCACCACAGCCAGCGCCGCCGTCGGCAGCCCCGCGAGCGCACCGGCGACCAGCCCGGCGATCGCGACGGCGTTGGCAAGCGAGAAGACCAGCACGACCGTCCGCTGACCGTGCCGGTCGGCAAGTCGGCCGACCAGCGGACCGCAGGCCACCTGCCCGACGGCGAGCGCACCGCCGGTCAGGCCGGCGGCGGCCAGGGAGCCGCTCGTGCGCGCGACCAGCAGCACGCTGCCGAACTGGATCGTGGCGGTCGGCAGCCGGGCCAGGAAGGACATGACCGGCAGCAGCGGCCCGGTCAGGCCGATCACCTCGCGGTAGGCCGCGCAGGTGCCGCGGCGTCCTGTCGTCCCTGTCTGTCCCATCACTCGAAGCTAGGCACGCGCGTGGGCCCACGTGGAGGGGACGATGACACGAAGGGCGGCAGGGCGGGTACGTAGCTTTCCATGACACCTGAGCGACTTGAACCGACGGTGCCGACCTTGCCGACCGCCACGTACCGGCTGCAGCTGCAGTCCTCGTTCCCGTTCGAGGCCGCGGCGGCGGCCGTGCCGTACCTGGCCTCGCTCGGCGTCTCGCATCTGCACCTGTCCCCCGTACTGGAGGCGGTCCCGGGGTCGGGGCACGGCTACGACGTCGTGGACCACGCGCGCGTGCGCGAGGAACTGGGCGGCGAGGAGGGACTGCGCGCGCTGGCGCGCACCGCGCGCGAACACGGTCTGGGCCTGGTCGTGGACATCGTGCCGAACCACATGGCGATGGCCCCGCGCCACAACCGCGCCCTGTGGGAGGTGCTGCGCGAGGGCCCCAAGTCGCCGTACGCGCGATGGTTCGACATCGACTGGGAGGCCCAGGACGGCCAGGTGCTGCTGCCGGTGCTCGGAGGGCCGCTGGGCGAGGAGCTCGGCCGTCTGGAGGTGGACGGCGAAGTCCTGCGCTACTACGACCACGTGTTCCCGCTGCGTGAGGGCACCGAGCAACTGCCGCTGCCGGAGCTCCTGGACGCGCAGTGGTACCGGCCGGCGTGGTGGCGGCTGGCCCGTACGGAGCTCAACTACCGTCGGTTCTTCAGCATCTCGGAGCTGATCGGGGTGAGGGTCGAGGACCCGGAGGTGTTCGAGGCCACGCACGCCAAGATCCTCCAGCTCCTACGCGAAGGCGTGATCGACGGGCTGCGCATCGACCACCCCGACGGCCTCGCCGACCCCGACGCCTATCTCCGGCGCCTCCACGCGGCGACCGGCGGGCGCTGGACGGTCGTGGAGAAGATCCTGTCGGACGGCGAGCACCTGCCTGCCTCCTGGCCCGTGGCCGGGACCACCGGCTACGACGCCCTGCGGCACATCGACGGCCTCTTCACCGATCCGGCGGGGTTCGGGGAACTCCTCGGCCAGTACCGGCGGTTCGCGGCCCCGCAGACGGACCGGGGCGGCGACTGGGAGGCGACGGTGCGGCGGGCCGCGTACAAGGTGCTCACACACGAGCTGGCCACGGAGATCGACCGGCTGACGCGGGTGGCGAGCCGCGTATGCGCCAGGTCGGCGCAGCCGGCGCTGCGCGACCGGGCCCCCTGGGCGCTGCGCACCGCGCTGCAGGAGCTCCTCGTCCGGCTGGACGTCTACCGGCCGTACGCCTGCGGTGACGCGGCCCGTGTGGTCACCGAGGAGGCCGCGGCCGAGGCCCGGCTCGCCTTCGCCGTGCCCGAGGAGGCGGGCGCGGTCGACGTCGTGCGCGAGCTGGTGCTCGGGCGGGCCGGTGATGGGCCGGACCATGTGGAGTTCCGGACGCGGTTCGCTCAGACGGCGTCGGCGCTGCGGGCCAAGTCCGTGGAGGACACGGCGTTCTACCGCTATGTGCCGCTGCTGTCGGCGACCGAGGTGGGCGGGAACCCGGGGAGCCCCGCCGTGTCGGCCGACGAGTTCCACGCCTACTGCGCGCGCGTGCAGCGCGACTGGCCCGTGACGGGGACGGTCACGTCGACGCACGACACCAAGCGCAGTGCCGACGTACGGGCCGCGCTGGCCGTGCTCACCGAGTGCCCGGAGCCCTGGGCGGACATCCTGACCGAGGTGACCCGAGACGGCGAAGGCGTACCGGACGCCCAGCTGGCGTGGGCCGCCTGGCAGACGGTGTTCGGGCTGGGCGAGGCGGACCTGGACCGGGTTCAGGGGGCGCTGCTCAAGCACGTGCGCGAGGCCGGGCTGTTCACCAGCTGGACGGAGCAGGAACCGCCGTACGAGGAGGCGGTGGCATCGTTCGTGGCCGCAGGACCCTGCGGGGCGCCCGGCGAGCGTGTGGCCGCGTTCCGGAGCCGTCTGGAGCCGCACATCCGGGCGAACGTGCTGGGCATGGCCCTGGCCCAGTTGACGATGCCGGGCGTGCCGGACGTCTATCAGGGCACGGAGGGCGAGTACCGGGCGCTGGTGGACCCGGACAACCGCCGGGGCGTGCGGTTCCCGCACCAGGACCCCGGTGAGAAGGGCGCGCTGACGGTCGCCGCGCTACGGCTGCGCAGGCGGCGTCCCGAGGTGTTCGGTGACTCGGCGTCGTACGTGCCCCTGACCGCTGAGGGCCCGGCCGCCGCCCACTGTGTGGCCTTCGGGCGCTCCGGAGAGGTGGTCACCGCCGTGACGCGGCTGTCACTGCGGCTGGCGCAGTCGGGTGGCTGGCGCGACACGGTGCTGGCGCTGCCGCCGGGGCGGTGGGCCGATGTGCTGGCTCCGGAGCGGGAGTTCACGGGCCACACGCGCGTGGCGGAGCTCTTCGAGCGCGTCCCGGTCGCGTTGCTGGAGCGGGTCGGCAAGGAGGCGGTCCAGCGGTAGGGACGACCCTGGAGCGGCCGTAGAGGCCTGGTGAAGGGCTCCGGTGAGAGCACGACCGTCGAGCGCATACGAGGGCGCCCTGCGCCCTGCCATCGCGCCGGCGACCCGGCTCGGGCCCGCGCGCACTCCCCGGGCTCGTGCACACGGGCGGCGCGTGGTGACGAAGGCCGGCGCCCTCTGCGAGCCGGCGCTCCCGGCGTCCGTTCATGCCGGTCGGCGGCGGGCGACCGGTGCGGAGGACCCCCGGCCGGACCGACCCCGCACCTCCCCCGGCTCCCGCTGCCCCACCTGCCGGAGGTGAATGCACCTGGGCGCCCCCGGGAGCCTCCCCCGTGAAGTCCTTGACACGTAAACGAGACCGTGGGGTACTGCGGATTGCGAAGGCTGGGCGGACATGACGGGGGTGAGTCTCCTGCCGGAGCTGCGCTACCCCACGCTGACCGAGCTGGTCCTGTCCGCCCGCGCACTGGCCGCTCACCGACCGGGCCTGTGCACCCTGAGACAGGTGGGGTCCTCCCGAGCGGGCAGACCTCTGCACCTGCTGTCCATCGGTCACGCCCGGCCCGCCGTCCTGGTGGTCGCGGGAGCGCACTCCAACGAACCGACCGGCGGGCCCACGCTCCTCGCGGTCGCCGAACGCGTCCTGCTCGAGCGGGAGTTGCGCAGCGACATCTCGTGGCACTTCCTGCTGTGCGCGGATCCCGACGGGGCGAGCCTGCACGTCACCCCGGCACCCCGCAGTCTGCTCGACTACCACCGCGGCTTCTTCCGGCCGGCGGCCTCGGAACAGCCCGAGTGGGCACCGGCCACGCTGCCCGCCGACCGGCTGCCGCCCGAGACGCGCGCGCTGATCCGCGTCATCGACGAACTGCGGCCCTACCTCCAGGTGACCCTGCACGGCACCGATCTGGGCGGCAGCTGGGTGCAGTTGACGAAGGACGTACCCGGCCTCGCCGAGCCTTTCGCGAAGTCCGCGGCCCAGCTGCACATCCCGGTGGAGACGGGAGCCTCGGACGCGGCGGGCTGGCCCGCCTCCGGACCCGGGGTGCATGTGATGCCGTCGCCGGGCGCGGGCGCGGCCTATCCGAGCATGCCGGACGACGCGCGCAGCAGCACCTGGTACCACGTACACCGCTACGGCGGCCTGACCGCGGTCGTCGAGGTGCCGATGTGGGCGAGCGACCTGGTGGACGACCCGGCGCCGCATCCGGACCCGGCCGGGGCGATGCGGCGGCTGGCGGGCCGGCTGCTGCGGGACGGGCTGGAGGTGGAGCGGGTGCTCGCCGAGGCGCTCCCCCGCCTTGACGGCGCCGACGGGCCTCTGCTGCGGGCCTCGAAGTGGGCGCTGGAGCTGGTGCCGGGGCTGGCCGCCGACTGGATGCGCACGCCGCCCGCCGACGACACCATGGCGTACGTCGGGAGCGTGGACGCCTTCGGTCGCCGGCTGCCGCTGCGGGCGGCGGCCATGCTGCTGCGCGTCCTGAGGGAGGCCGACGACCGCGGGGCACAGCGTCTCGAACACCTGGTGGCGACCTGGAGCGACGCCTTCGCCGAGCGCTTCCGCGCCCGCTGGGTGCCCCTGGAGCACCAGGTCGAGCACCAGTCCCGCACGGTCGTCGCGGCAGCGCTCTACGCGCGCGACCGGCCGGCATGAACCGTGCCGACATGAACCGTGCCGACGTGAGCAGCGCCGACGTGTGCGGTACGGCCGATGCGGCACGGCGTCAGGCGTCCAGCGCGAACACGGCTCCCGTCCGAGCGCCCATCGCACACCCGTTGGCGAACGTCTCCCGGTACTCGACCGGTCGTCCCTGCCACTCCCCGCGCGCGTGGACGGTCACCGGGGCGTAGATCATCGGGCAGAAGGAGTCCGCCGTGCGGAGCCGGCTGATGTCGCCGCCCACCTTCTCGAGCTCCGCGCAGGCCTCCGCCGCCTTCCCGTGGCCCTGGGGCGGGTCGCACAGCAGCAGCGTGCCGCGCGGGTCGCCGTGGCGGGCGTCGCCCCGGGTGACCGTCAGGAAGAGCCAGTTCTCCGAGTCCGACTCCTGGGCCGCCGCCTGCGCCGGGGTCGCGCCGAGGAGGAGCATGGCGGCCGCCGCCAGCAGGCCGCCCCGTACCGCTTTCGCCGTGATTGATTGCGTCATTCCCGATGCATCGGCACGGCGGCCCCGGCATTCCACCCCGACTCACCCGAACGGGAGCACATGGGCGCGTACCGTCCGGCGAGTTCGAACGCGGCGAGCACCACCCGTGCCTGGTACTCCACCTGGCGCGCGACCGGTATCCAGCGGGCCCCGCAGCCGTCGCGGTAGTCGTCGCACCACTCGTCGAGGAGCCGGTCCAGCTCCGGCAGCACCCCGGCCGGATCGCGCCCGGCGCCCGTCACCAGCTGGTGCAGCAGCCCGGCAGTGCGCAGGGCGAGGCGCCGCCCGGCGATGCGCAGGGCGGCCAGATGGGCGGTGCTGAGCGGGGGAAGCGGATGTACGCCGACCGGGTCCCGCACGTCGGGGTCCCAAGTGTTCGCGAGCCCTGGACAGACCAGTAAATAGTCGTCGACCGGGGCGAGCAGCCGAGCCGGCTCCGGTCCGGCGGGCAGGTGGGGCCGCAGGCGTTCCAGGAGCCGCTGCAGGAGGAGGGTGTCGTGACGGAGGGTGTGGCTCACCCTGCGCAGGACCGTTTCCTCATCGGCGGGCGGAGCACCGTCCTGCACGGCGGCCACACCCCACATGGGGGCCTCGACGACCGCTGTGACGGTGCCGTGCCGGTATGGATGGAACCACGTCGACTCCACGGCCGCCTCGGTGATGGCTGCGGCCAGGTCGCCCCGGCGGGGCCTGGGAATCCGGTAGACGGCGGGGCCCAGTTCCGGCCAGTACAGGGTGTCGTAGGGGCCGAGCTCGCGCGGGATGCCGAGGCGGGCGGCCGTGTGCGCGATGCGCTGGGCGAGACCGGGCAGGTCGTGGGTCAGCTCGACGAAGCCGCCGCCGACGTCGACGCCGTGCAGCGAGCACTGCAGGAAGGGCCGCAGTTCGTCCTGGAGTTCGAGCAGGGCGCGGGTCTCGGGCAGCGTGACGGCGTCCGCGCCGTCCGGCAGCCATTCGGGCTGTTCCAGGAAGCCGGGCCGGAAGAAGTGCCGGAAGTAGTCGGCGAGGGCGTACGGGCCGTGCAGCCAGCCCTCGTTGCGACGCAGGCCGTCGGGGTCGAGGCAGAGCAGGAGGTTCCAGGTGGCGTCGGCGCCCTCGTGCAGACGGGGGTCGGCGAGCACCCGTTCGGCCAGCCGCAGGACGGTGGCGCCACCCACCGGTTCGTTGGCGTGCGGGCCGGCCACCACAAGGGCCTGGCGGCTGCCGTGGCCGACGGACAGCAGCCACAGGGGCGTGCCCGCGCGGGACGTGCCGACACGGCGCAGGCGTGCGTCACGGGGACGGCGGGCGACGAGCGCGGCCGCCCGGGCACTCAGCTCGTCGACGGTCGGGTAGCGGAGGAGTGGCGGCAGGGCACACCTCCACAATGCGGTGCCGTCGATTCACCTGGTGTGCATGGTGTACGCACAGTCAGTCACGACTTGGCCAGGACGTCAACACCACCGAGGGCACAGGGACTTGAGTCAACGTTTCAAGCAAGGGGAGTCCCCGGGCCGCTGGTCGGCTCAGTTCGCGGCGAGCCGGAACGACATCCGGCCGAAGCCGACCTGGTCGCCCTCGCGGACCACGACGGCACCGATGACGCGCCGGCCGTTGACCGTGGTGCCGTTGGTGGAGCCGAGGTCACGCAGGACCCACAGGCCGGCCTGGTGGCTCAGTTCGGCGTGCACCCGGGACACCGTCTCGTGGGTCAGCCGCAGCCCGTTGGCGGGGTCGCGGCCTATGCGCAGCGGATGGCCGGCCCCGGGGTGGGGCAGCAGCAGCTTGGGCAGCCGCTCGGCCTGCCATGCCCTGCGCAGCCGTACGGTGAAGCCGGAGACCGCCTCGACGGTGCCGAACACCAGGCGGGACAGACGGCTCTCGGAGGGCAGGTCGGCGGTGAGCGCGGCGAGCTCGTCCGCGCGGCGGGCGGAGAGTGCGAGTTCCATCCGGCGCACGAACGTGTCGTGCGACAGCCGTCCCATGGCGACGCCGTCACGCAGCACCTTCAGCGCCTTGTCGCGCTCCACGTCGGAGAGCCGCGCGGGGTACGTGTTGAACTCGAAAGACGACGTCACGCTGCTGATTGTCGGTCAGTGGACCCCCGGTGTCCAGAAAACGGGGAAACGGCCATCACACGCGCGTGATCGCCGAGACAGGTCACGACACCCACCGCAAAAGGGAAGATTCAAAAGCGGATTGATCTCGTTTGAAGCACCATGGACGGGCTACATCACGGTGAGCAGACGAAGGGGAACCGTCCGTGCAGTTCGAGGTGTGGGCACCGCAGGCCGGCCGTGTGACGCTCCATTGCGAGGACGCCACGCGCGCGTTGGAGCGCGATCCGGAACGAGCGGGATGGTGGTGGGCGGAAGCTCAGGCACAGGACGGGACGCGGTACGGCTTCGCGCTGGACGACGGACCGGTGCTGCCCGATCCGCGTTCGCGCCGGCAGCCGGACGGCCCGGACGGGCTCAGTGCGGTCGTCGACCACGGCCGCTACGAATGGCGTACCGAGTGGGCCGGACGGCCACTGCCCGGTGCGGTGCTGTACGAGCTGCATGTGGGCACGTACACGCGTGAGGGCACGCTGGACGCGGCCGCCGAGCGGCTCGGGCACCTCGTCGAACTGGGCATCACACACGTCGAGTTGATGCCGCTGTGCCCCTTCCCTGGGCGGCACGGCTGGGGCTACGAGGGCGTCTCGCTGTGGGCCGTGCACGAGCCGTACGGCGGCCCCGAGGCGCTGAAACGCTTCGTCGACCGGGCCCATGAACTGGGTCTGGGCGTGGTCCTCGACGTGGTGCACAACCACTTCGGCCCGTCCGGGAACTATCTGCCCGTCTTCGGCCCCTACCTCACGGACACGCATCAGACGCCGTGGGGCTCCGCGGTCAACCTGGACGCCCCCGGCTCTGACGAGGTGCGCACGTTTCTCGTGGAGAGCTCACTGGCCTGGCTGCGGGACTACCGGATCGACGGGCTGCGCCTGGACGCGGTGCACGCGCTGGTCGACACACGCGCGTGCCACTTCCTGGAGGAGCTGTCCACGGCCGTCGACGCCCTCTGCGCCGATCTGGGCCGGCCGCTCTGCCTGATCGCGGAGACGGACCTGAACGACCCTCGGCTCATCACCGCGCGCGAGGAGGGCGGCCTCGGTCTGCACGCCCAGTGGAACGACGACTTCCACCACACCCTGCACACCGCGCTGACCGGCGAGTCCCAGGGCTACTACGCCGACTTCGCGCGCGCTCCCATGGCGGGCCTCGCGAAGAGCCTGACCGGCGGCTACTTCCACGACGGCACGTACTCGAGCTTCCGGGGCCGCCGTCACGGGCGCCCCCTGGACCGCACCCGCGTGGGGGCGCACCGGCTCCTCGGCTACAGCCAGACCCACGACCAGGTCGGCAACCGGGCCCAGGGCGACCGGCTCGCGGCTGTCCTCTCCCCCGGGCTGCTGGCCTGCGCGGCCACGCTGACGCTGACGGCGCCGTTCACGCCGATGCTGTTCATGGGCGAGGAGTGGGCCGCGGGCACACCCTGGCAGTTCTTCACCGACCACACCGATCCGGAGCTCGCCGAAGCCGTACGGCGCGGCAGGCGGCGGGAGTTCGCGGCGCACGGGTGGGCCGAGGAGGATGTGCCCGACCCGCAGGACCCGGCGACCCGGGACCGCTCCTGCCTCGACTGGTCCGAACTCGACAGCGAGCCTCACGCGCGCGTGCTGGCCTGGTACCGGCGCCTGATCGCCCTGCGCCATGAGCAGCCCGACCTCACCGATCCCGACCTCGCCGACACCAAGGTGGCCTACGACGAGCAGGGGCGCTGGCTCGCCTTCCGGCGCGGGGACGTACGCGTGGCCGTCAACTTCGCCAAGGAACCGGCGGCGATCCCGCTGGGGCCCCGGCGGGCGGCCGTACTGGCGGCGTGGGAGCCGGTGGAGGCGCCGGGCGCGGACGGGGTGCTGCACGTGCCCGGGGAGTCGGGTGTGGTGCTGTTGCAGGGGTGAGCGGGGCACGGCGGTGCCCGGTGGGCGTGCGAGAGGGCGCGTGCGCCGGCGCGCCTGCCCCGGTGACCGGCCCGCGCATGCGTCCGCGGGCCGCCCCTACAACTCCTCGTCGCCGTCGTCCTCCCTGAGCTCCGTCACCCGCTCCAGCAGGATCGGCTCCCACGCGTGCTTGAGCTGCGCTCTGAGCATCGGCGGCGGTGACTCTCCCCTGCCGTCGAGGCGGTCCGCGAGGCGCACGACCGCGTCACAGCGGGCGAGCCAGAGGCCGCGCAGGCAGGGGCGGGCGCCGTACCCGGCGAGGGTGGCGGCGCGGACGGCGGCCGGGGAGCCGACGGCGAGGGCGAGGCCGGCGATGTCCTCGGCGGGGTCGCCGAGGACGGTGTCGGCCCAGCCGAGGACGCCACGCACGCGGCCGTCCGCGCTGACGACGAGGTGGTCGGCGGTGAGGGCGTGGTGGACGAGGACGGCCGTCGCGGACTGGGCGGCGAGTTGTCCGGCGGCCTGCTGGGTGAGCTGGCGCACCCGGGCGGCGTCGAACTCGTCGGCGGCGTCGAGGCGCGCCGCGGCATGTTCGGCGGCCCGGCGCAGGGCCTCCAGGGAGCGCGGTGCGGCGCGCGGCACACCGAGCGTCTCGGCCTGCCGCACCGGCACCTCGCGCAGCCCCGTGAGCAGCCCGGCCAGGTCCGCCTCGCCGATTGCGGACACGTCGTGCTGCCCGCCCGCCCCGCCGGGCACCTTGGTGTCCAGCGTGCAGCTCAGTCCGGGCGCCCACTCGCCGTACGCGACGCTCGTCGGCACCGTGACGGGTACGTGCGGACGCACGAGATCGCGCAGGCGCAGTTCGCGGCGCTGGCGGGCGGCGGCCTCACGGTCGGGGGCCAGGCGCAGCACATGGCGGGTGCCGACCCACCAGGTGGCGGGCTCGGCGCCCGCGGCGGCAGGGCGGACCTCGGGTCCGGCCGAGTCGTCCGCGCCGTCCTTGAGCAGGGAACGGAGCAGTCGGCGGACGGTGTCCGCGGTGGGTGTCGGTGCCTGGGTCATGGTCGCGCCGTCGTCGCTCGGGGGTCTACGGGGGCCGGGCTCCTTGCTCCCGGATCGGTGGCCGGGTCAGTCCACTATGACCAGCTCGCGGGTCGTGTCATTGAGGCGCCGGCCGCCGTTCTCGGTGACCGTCACGATGTCCTCGATACGCACTCCGAAGCGGCCGGGCAGATAGATCCCGGGCTCCACGGAGAAGCACATGCCGGGCACGAGGGGCTGCTGCTCGCCCTCGATCATGTACGGCGGCTCGTGGGTGGTGACACCGATGCCGTGCCCGGTGCGGTGGATGAAGTACTCGCCATATCCGGCGTCCGCGATGACCGCGCGGGCGGCCCGGTCGACCTCCTGGCAGGCGACGCCGGGCCGTACGGCACGGAAGCCGGCCTCCTGGGCCGCGCGCACCAGGTCGTGGACCCGGCGCTCCTCGTCGGTGGGCTCGCCGACGTGGACGGTACGGGAGGTGTCGGAGCCGTAGCCGTCCTTCAGGCCGCCGAAGTCGAGCACGACCATGTCGCCGCGTTCGATCACACGGTCGCCGACCTCGTGGTGCGGGTTGGCGCCGTTCGGGCCGGAGGCGACGATCGTGAAGTCGACCTGGGAGTGGCCGAAGCGGCGCAGCAGGTGGGCGAGGTCGGCGGCGACCTCGGACTCACGGCGACCGCCGAAGGGAACCTTCCGGATCTCCTCGAACGTTGCGTCAGCGGCCGCACCCGCGGCCGCCAACAGCTCCAGCTCGGCGGCGTCCTTGACGGCGCGCAGCATCGGCAGTGCGTCGGTGAGGGAGGCGTAGGAGGTTGTGGGCAGCGCTCTCTGCAGGGCCAGCAGGTGCAGGGCCCACGCGTTGTCGCTGATGCCGAACCGGCCGCTCGAGTCGAGGAGGGCGGCGGTGGCGGCGTAGGGGTCCTTGCCGTCGGTCCAGTCGCGCAGGGTCAGGCCGGGCGCGCCGGCGGCCTGCGCGGCGTCCGGGGCCTCCAGTGCGGGGACGACGAGGACGGGGTCCCGGCCGGGGACGAGGACCAGCAGGGTGAGCCGCTCGGTCTCCGCGGTGGGCGCGTAGCCGGTCAGCCACACCAGGTCCGGTCCGGGGGCCACCAGCAGCCCGGCCAGGCCGGCGTCCGCGGCCGCCCGCGAGGCACGTTCCATGCGGGCCTTGTAGTCGTCGGCGGTGAAGGGCGCGGGTGCGGTGCCGGTCATCCGGGCCTCCCTGGGCGCGTGAAAGGACTACGGGCAGCATCCTGCCCGTACGGAGGGGGCGGCGCGAGCCGATCGGCGGGTCTTTCGAGCGGCTCGTCGGACGGGCGGTCGGGCAAGGCGTCAGCTGTCCAGTGCCATACGGACGCCGAGGAGGAGCAGCACGCCTCCGGAGATCTGCTCCAGGCGCCGCCGCACACCGGCGCGCGACAGCACGTGCTTCATCCGGGCGACGAACCACACGTACAGGCCGTAGTAGCCGACTTCGTAGATCGCCCAGAGCGCGGCGAGGGCGATCATGGTCGGCAGGTGCGGGGCGCCTTCCGGGACGAACTGCGGGAGGAAGGACAGGGCGAAGACGGCTGCCTTGGGGTTGGCGAGGTTGAGCAGCAGCCCGCCGCGGTAGGAGGCCCAGCCGCTCTTCTGCGTGCCCTCCCACGCGGTCTCCTGCTCGCCGTTCGTGCGGCGGGCCTGCCGAAGCGCCTGGATGCCGAACCAGACGAGCACGACCGCGCCGACGATCCGCATCACGTCGTACGCCACCTCGGAGGCCGTCAGCAGCGCGGTGAGGCCGAACGCGGCGACCACGCCCCAGACGAAGACCCCGGTCTCGTTGCCGAGCACCGTCAGGAATCCGGAGCGTCTGCTGTGCAGCGACTGCTTGATGATCAGCACCGTGCTGGGCCCCGGCGAGGCGGCGACCAGGGTGCAGGCTCCCAGGAAGGCGAGGAGGGTGGTCAGCATGGGGTCATGGTGGCGCGGCCGGCGGAACGGGACCAGTGGATTTCGCGGACCCTCCCTCGAGCCCTTCGCCGAAGACGCGTGGCGGTCAGGTGACGACGCCCGGGATCACCGTCAGCCGCTGGTAGCCGCCGCTGCGGTGGCGCACCGTGAGGGTGGCCTCGCTGCCCGGGCGGGCCCGGGCGACGGCTCGCGCGAGGTCGGCGGCCGAGTCGATGCGGGTCCTGCCGAACGCCAGGAGTACATCGCCGCGGACCAGGCCGGCCGCGTAACCCGGGCCCGGGACATGGACGCCGACGAGCAGGGCGCCCCGCTTCTCCGCGTCCACGGCCTCCACTCCGATGGTGGCGACGGCGGCTGGACGCGGCGAGGAGGCCGGCGTCGGCGATGCGGGGGCCGAGGAACCGGGGTGTGCCGACTCGGACGGGCTTCCGGGCGCGCCCAGCCCTGCCTGGCTCTTCAGTTCGGCGAGCTTGCTCATGCCGATCACCGTGGCCCCCAGGGTGCCGAGGCCGACCCCGGTCAGGATCAGGACCATTCCCACCAGGAGCGCGCACAGCAGGGTCGTGAGCCGTCGGCCGCGCCTGTGCGGCGCGGCGTGCGGACGCCGTGCGCCGGGGGCGGGCTTGGCTTCGTCGCCGGGCCCCTGGCCTGGCATGGGCTTGGGTCGCAACGCAGTCTGTTCCATCGGATCGCCTCCGGCTGGTGACTACCCTGCGCACCGGCGCACGACGAGCCACGATCGAGTGAGACTGACCAGTGGTCAAGAACGGGAAGCCATAGGCGTCACGCCGGAGAACGGGACGTCAGGGCGGGGTGGCAAAGGGGCGGGCCCTGCCTCACGCCGGTTCGAGCAACGCCTGCGCTACCGCTGCCGACGCTCCTTGGAGGGCCCCGGCGTACACCAGTTCCGTCCGGTGCACGACACGCGGTTCCGTGAGCGGTACGGCGACCGCGCCGGGTACCCCGGTGGCCACCGGGCGCGGCAGCAGGGTCAGGCCATGGCCCGTCGCGGCCAGGGCGGTGAGGGCGTGGATGTCGGTGCCCTCGTAGCGCAGGGCGGGGCGGAAGCCGTGGCCGCCGTTCGCCGCGCGGAGGTGAGCGAGGGGCAGGCCCGCGTCGGGGGCCTCCAGCCAGCGTGCGTCGGCCAGGTCGCCCAGGCGCAGGCCGGTGCGCCCGGCGAGCGGGTGCGTGTCGGGCAGGAGGACGCAGACGGGCTCCTCCCGCATGCCGTGCGTGGTCAGCGGTGCCACGTCCGGCAGTCGCAGCGGGTCGCTGGGGGCGGCGAGGCCGTCGACCAGGCCGAGGTCAGCCGTGCCGGTGGCGACGGCCGCGGGGACCTCGTCGCGGGGCAGCACGCGCAGGGTCACGCCGCAGGCGGGGAGCGCGGCGCACACGCGGGGGCCGAACGCGGTCGACGCGGTCGCGAGCGTGAGTCCGCGGTCGGGCACGGCCGCCATCCGTACGACGTCCGCGCGGGCCGCCTCCAGGCGCAGCAGCAGCGGGCCCGCGTGTTCGAGGAGCCGCTCGCCGGCCGGCGTGGGCGCCACGGGGCGACGGGTGAGCAGCGGTGCGCCGAGGTCCCCTTCGAGCGCGGCGATGTGCTGCGACACCGCCGACTGGGTGTAGCCGAGCGCGCGGGCGGCCTCGGAGAACGAGGCGAGACGGGCGACGGTGACGTAGGTGCGCAGCAGGTGCGGATCCATGCCGGACAGCTTCCCCCATGCCATCAGCGCTGCTTATCAGAGGTCCAGTAATCATCGTTGGACGTGAAGTACGGGCCGCGCCCAGGATGACGGTCATGACGAACACCGCTGCTCGGACAGCAACGACCGCGAGGCTCGCCCTGGTCGGGGACCGCTCCCCCAACGTCGTCTCGCACACGCGCGTGCCGCTGCTGCTGGACGCCCTCGCCGAGCGCGAGGGGCTTGTCCTCGACGCCTACTGGATCCCTTCGCAGGACGCGGTCGCCGACGACGCGGTGCGCGGCTTCGACGCGGTGTGGGTGTTGCCGGGCAGCCCGTACCGCAGCGAGGAGGGTGTGCTGTCCGCGATCCGCACGGCGCGCCAGGAGGGGATCCCGTTCCTCGGCACATGCGGCGGCTTCCAGCACGCGCTCCTCGAGTACGCCCGCGAGGTGTGCGGGCTGACCAGGGTCGCCCACGCCGAGAACGACCCCGACGCGGACGACTTCCTCATCGAACCCCTCGCCTGCTCACTGGTCGGCCACGAAGCGGTGGTCCGGGTCGATCCGGGCTCGCTCGCGCAGTCGGTGATCGGCTCGGAACGGACCGTCGAACGGTACTTCTGCGCCTACGGCCCCGCCCGCCACCTCGACACCCTCCGCGCGCACGGCCTGCGCTTCTCGGGGCACGACGAGGACGGTCACGTCCGGATCGCCGAACTGCCCCGCCATCCCTTCTTCCTGGCCACGCTCTTCCAGCCGGAACTGTCCGGCGACGGCCCGCGCCCGCACCCGATCGTCCGCGCACTGGCACGAGCCGCGGTCGAGCACGCGGCGCGCAAGGTCGGCACGCGCGCGTGACGTCCCCTCATCCGTCACCGCGACCTGCACCCGTACGTCAGCCCCTGTCCTGCACCCGTACGTCAGCCCCTGCCCTGCACCCGTACGTCGGCCCGTGTGCCCCTCCCCGTGGCCGCCGTGGGTCGAACTTCAGCGCCTGCGCGGGCATGACGACGAAGGGCCGCATCATCCCCGTGTCCTCGCGCTCGTGGCTGTTACGTTCAGCGACATGACCGATCACGCGCTGCGGGTGCTCCGGAACAACCCCTGCCTGGCCGAACTTGCGGCCCACCTCTTCAACTTCGACATCGGCCGTGCCGCTCACGGCCACGTCGAGGAGGTCCGACTCGCCTCGGGCGGCCCGCTCGACGCAGTGGCGGGGGACGACACCGGCGGCACGTACTTCGTGTGCGCGGACGGGTCGATGCTGTACGCCGACTCGGAGGGCTCGGCCGGGATCGTCGGCTCCAGCGTCGACGAGGCGCTGGAGATCATGATCGGCCTCGAGGAGGAGGAGGACGGGGATGAGGGGCACGACGAGGAGGAGGGCGCAGGGGATGTCGGGGCGGAGCCCAGCCGGAGCCGTGACCTCGAAGTGGCGCGAACCGAGCTGCGGGCCGCGCTGGGCTTTCCGGAGCGCTCCCCCGCCGAGCTCGAAGCCATGCTCCGGGCAGCGCTCCTGCGCACCGAGCCCGGCTTTCTGCTGCTGAACGGGGCGGAGCACAACGCCTATCGGCTGCTCGACTCGTTTCCGCGCCCGCCCCTGTGGGAGCCGGTGCTCGCACAGGGCCGCGCCGATCTGACGCTTCTGCGTGCGGGCGACGCGGTGGCGTGGGACGCGGTGGCGGAGGATCCCGTGCGACGCCGGCTCGCCTTGCGGGCCGCGCAGTTCGACCGGGCCGAGGGCGACCTGGATCTGCTGCGGCACCTGTTGCGCCACGAGACGCGGTCCTCGATGACGGAAGAACTGCGGCTCGCGGCCGTGCTGGTGGGGCTGCGCGGAGACGTCGACGACCTGCCGCTGCTGCACGAGGTGCGTGAGACGGACTTCGACACGGCGTGCGCTCTCGGCGGGATGCCCGAACCCGGCGCGAGCCCGGACGAGTTGCGGGACTGGGCGCAGGGGCTCGACGACTCGCTGTTGGGTACGGATCCCGCTGACGAGCCGGTGTCCACCTGGACCGACCTCGCCCGGGACCAGGGCATGACCGAGCTCGCCCGGGTGACGCTGATCCGTGAACTCGACGCGATCGTCATGGACCAGAGCAGACTCCGGCGACCCGACGCGCAGCGGGCGCTGACCACGGCGCCGGTGCGCGCGCTCGCCCGCGATTTCGAGGAGCTGGGCGACCGCACCCAGGCCCTACGCGCGCAGCGCCTTTACGCCGCATTGCAGGAGAAGGCCTGGGACCGGGTCTCGGCCCGCCTCGACCAGGCCCGTCTGGAGCGTGAGGACGGTCAACTGAAGCAAGCTGTACAGACCTTGGCTGCGGTGCGGGAGATCCTGGCGGCTCCCGGAGACGACTCCCTGCGTCACTGGGAAGGTGTGAACCTCGGCCGCTTCACAGCCGAGGAGCACTACCGGCTCACCCAAGCCCTGATCGAGGCGCACCTCCCCGACGAGGCCCGCTCGCTCCTTCCGGCCGCCGACGCGATACTCGGCGAGCTCTCGGAGAACGCCGCGAACGGCGCCCGGAGGCTCGCCGAGGAGACGACCGCGCTGGTGCGCGAGCTCAGCTGAGGACGGGGACGGCCGGCGGGCGGTCCGGCACGAAGCCGTGTGCGCGGCGCGACAGGTACTCGGCCTTGTAGCGGTCGACCTCCCGGTGCCAGTTCAGGATGCCCGCCATCCAGTTCTGGAGGTCGACGACGTAGTTCGCCATGATCTCCCGGGCTTCCTCCGAGAGACCGAAGTCCTCATACACGATGGGCAGTTCGTGCGCGGCCACGTGCTCGAACTGCTGCATGCGCTGGGTCATCAGGTCGTGGACGACGTCGAGGGCGGTCGGGTAGCCGATGCCGAAGAAGTTCTGTACGACGAGGATCGCGTTGTGGATCTCGCCCTCGTACTCGATCTCCTTCTGGTACGAGAAGACGTCGTTGAGGAGACAGGCGTAGTCGACGGCGGCGTTCTCCAGCGAGCGGACCGGGCCGCTGCGGTAGACCTCGGGTGGGACGGCGGGGCCGTGGCCCATCCGGCACAGGCTGAGGGTGAGGTCGGAGCCGAAGGTGGCGCGGCGCATCTCCAGGTAGTCGACCGGGTCGGGGATGCGGTTCTGCATCTGGTTGGACAGCTCCCACACCCAGCTCTCGGTCATGACGTCGACCGCGTCCTTCAGGAAACGCCGGTGGTCGGGGGTCATGTCCACCGTCGTGCGGGTCCACAGGTCGGCCAGGCCGCGCTCCATGGCGTTGAGGGGCACGGTGGCCTCCTCGCCTTCGAGGGGCATGCAGGCCGCCAGGCGCTGGGTGGTCAGCCGGGCGGCGGCGAGGTCGCGGCGCTGGCCGAAGACGAGGGGGTAGTAGTCGTCGCCGTAGGTGCCCCACGCGAGCCAGTCGGAGCTGAGGTCGAGAGCCTCGGGTGTGGCGTCCGGGTCCAGGCCTGCCGCGCACAGGGGAAGGTCGTAGGCGGCGAGCTTGTCCTCGTCCCAGACCCCTTCCTGAAGGATGCCCATGCGGTGCGTCCACTCGGTCAGGCGGCGCCGGGCGCCCTCGAGGTGCGGGCTGAGTTCCAGTTGGAAGGGCATGTAGAACTCGGGAAGCCGGGACGGGCCGACCTTCTGGAACGGTACGTGCGTGTATGCACGCAGGCGTTCGGCACCGGCCGCCGCGAGCAGCGCGCCGACGTCGGCGGCGGACGTGCCCGGACCGGTCAGCCCCTTCCAGGGTGCCGTCGGTTCGGCGCGCGCGTTCATGTACCGGCTGGAGCGCATGTGCCATTCGTGGCCGCCGGACTGCCAGTCCTGAAGGCCCCGGGTGTACTCGGCGACGGCGGCGACCTCGCCGGGGGTGAGCTCCTTCTCCAGCGCCACGGCGGGAACCTCGGTGAAAGCGGTGTGCTCGAACTGGTGGAGGCGGGAGGTCAGGACGTCGTTGACGGTGTCGGCGGCCTCCTGGGTGGTGCAGCCGAAGAAGGTCTCCAGCACCAGGACGCCGTTGCTGAGCTCGCCCTCGTCCTCGACCTCGCGCTGGTAGGAGAACAGGTCGTTGCGCAGGTGCACGGCATCGGAGAAGGTCTCCATCAGCACCCGCAGCGGCCTCGACTCGGCGACGGACGCGGGGACTTCGGCCGTGGCGTACTCCACAAGACCCGACGACCAGGGGGCGCCGCCCACTTTGCGGCGCATCTCGATGTACTCGACCGGGTTGGACACCCGGCCCTCGTTGATGTTGGAGAGCTCCCACAGGGACTCGTTCAGCAGGTGCTCGGTGGCGACGGCGAAGCGGCGGCGCCAGTCGGTCGACATCGAGGGCACCGTGCGCGTCCACAGGTCGGCGAGGCCCGCCTCCACCGGGTTCTGCGGCTCCGGCATCGGGGTCGACAGGTCCATCGGCATGAAGAGGGGCAGCCGGTCGAGGTAGGCCTTGCCGCCGGCGCGGTCCTGGGTGCGCTTGAAGATCTCCAGGAAGTGGTCGTCGAAGAAGAAGACCCACACGTACCAGTCGGTGATCAGGGAGAGCGCGGGACCGTCGCATTCGGGGTGGGTGTACGCGCAGAGCAAGCCGTAGTCGTGCGCGTCCAGGTCGGCCTGCTCCCAGATCCCGGACCCCTCCAGCATTCCCATCTCGCGCGCCCACTCGGTCGAGTGGGCACGGGCCTCGTCGACATGTGGGTTCAGCTGCGCGGGATACGGCATGTAGAAGTGCGGGAGTTCGAAGGGCTGCTGCGTCATGGCCGGGCCCTACCCCTGGGCCCCAACGGGCATCCACGGCGCGGGACATGATCACACCATCGCGTGAATCGCGGGTGAATCCGGGAGTTCTCGAGGGGCCTTGCGGCGTTCATCTCTACGCGCGCAGACTTTTCGAGCCTCATGTCCCCCGTGTCCCCCTCCCTCCCCGGAGTCGCGATGAACCACACCGGATCACTCTCCCGCCGCACGGCACTCGCCTCCCTCGCCGGGGCGGCGCTCGCCACGACCGCGGCGTTCCCGGCCTCGGCGGCCGAGCAGCACGGCCGCCGGTCCGTGCGGTTCGCCACCTTCAACGCCTCCCTGAACCGCGGCACCGAGGGCGCGCTGATCACCGACCTGTCCACGCCGGACAACGCCCAGGCGCGCAATGCCGCCGAGACGATCCAGCGCGTCGACCCGGACATCCTGCTGATCAACGAGTTCGACTACGACGAGCGGGGCAAGGCGGTCCGTCTGTTCCTGCGCAACTACCTGTCCGTCGGCCACAACGGGGCCAAGCCCGTCCGCTTCCCGTACCACTTCACCGGTCCGGTGAACACGGGCGTCGCCTCCGGCGTGGACCTCGACGGGAAGAACGGCGCGGTCACGACGCCCGGTTCGGACGCCTACGGGCAGGACGCGTACGGCTACGGCTGGTTCCCGGGGCAGTACGGCATGGTCGTCCTGTCGAAGTATCCGATCGACACGCGCGCGGTGCGCACCTTCCAGCACTTCCTGTGGCGGGACATGCCGGGCCACGTGATGCCCCCGGGCTACTACAGCGACGAGGCCCGCGCGATCCTCCGCCTGTCGTCGAAGAGCCACTGGGACGTGCCGGTGCGCATCGGCCACTCCACCGTGCACTTCCTGGTGTCGCACCCGACGCCGCCCACCTTCGACGGCACCGAGGACCGCAACGGCCGCCGCAACCACGACGAGATCCGGCTGTGGGCCGACTACATCGGCGGGCGCCGACGCAGCTCCTACCTGTACGACGACAAGGGCGTGCGCGGCGGGCTGCGGTCCGGGGCACGGTTCGTGATCGCGGGCGACTACAACGCGGATCCGTACGACGGCGACAGCTACGCCCACGCCATCCGGCAGCTGCTCGACCACCCGGCGGTGAACCTTCCGGCCACCCCGCCGGCCAGCGCGGGCGGCGTAGAGGCCGCGAAGCTCCAGGGCGGCGCCAACACCTCGCACCTCGGCGACCCGGCGTACGACACGTCCGACTTCGGCGACACGGCCCCCGGGAACCTGCGCGTCGACTACGTCATCCCGTCCAGGGGCCTGATACCGGGCGCGAACGACGTCTTCTGGCCGACCTCCGACGACCCGCTGTACCGGCTGGTGGGAGACGGGAAGACGGTGCCGACGTCCGACCACCGGCTGGTGTGGCAGGACGTGCGCGTGAGCTGAGCGGCACGGGCAGGTGGCGGCGGCTCCCGGACGCCCTACCTGTTGCGCACCGCCCGCCCCACCTCCGACCTCAGTGCGACGAACTCCGCGGGGCCCCGGGTCGTGATCCGGTCCCGGGTGCCGGGGAGTTCGACGGGCGGGTCCAGGACGACCTTGGCGCCGGGCCCCGGGGACAGTAGGACGACGCGGTCGCCCAGGTAGACGCTCTCGTCGATGTCATGGGTGACGAAGACGATCGTCGTGCCGTGAGCCTGGAGATAGGTGACGTAGTTCGCGCTCGCGACCATGTCGATCTGGCCCTTGGCCAGGACCGGCAGGGCCTGGAGACTCTGCTGGATCTGCTGGATGCGGACGTCGAGACCTTCCTTCTCGAACAGGCCACGGTCCCGGGCGATGTGGAGGGCGGCATCTGTCGGTCTTCACGGATATACGCCACCTTGGTCGCATGACCTCCTTCACGCTCCCGCACGAGCTGCACGGCACAGGTGCCCACAAGGTGTTCGCCGTGCACGGCTGGTTCGCCGATCGGTCCGCCTACGGGGGTGTCCTGCCGGACCTCGACCGTACGGAGTTCACCTACGCCCTCGTCGATCTGCGCGGCTACGGCGACGCGAAGAGCGCCGTCGGCGCGTACACGACCACTGAAGCGGCCCTCGACCTGGTGGAACTGGCCGGCCGGCTCGGCTGGGAGCGGTTCTCCGTGGTCGGACACTCGATGGGCGGCGCGGTCGGGCAGCGCCTCCTCGCCGTGGCCCCGCACCGGCTGCGCAGGCTGGTCGGGGTCTCACCGGTGCCCGCGTCGGGTCTGGACCTGCCGCCGGAACAGTGGGAGTTGTTCGCGGACGCGGCACACAAACCGGAGAACCGGCGCGCCATCATCGACATCACCACCGGTGGCCACCGCCCGGCCGCGTGGCTCGACCGCATGGTCGCGCGTTCGCTCGCCGTCAGCGACCAGAAGGCGTTCCGCGCCTGGCTGGACTCGTGGGCCGGGGAGGATTTCCACAGGCAGGTGGAGGGCTCGCTGGTACCCGCGCTCGCGGTGGCGGGAGCACTCGACCCGGCCCTCTCGGCCGACCTGCTCCGCCGGACGTGGATGACCTGGTACCCCCGCGCCGAACTGCACGACCTCACCGCTGCCGGCCACTACCCCATGGACGAGACCCCGCTGGAGCTGATCCGGGTGGCCGAGGACTTCCTGCGCGCGGACGGCCCGCACGAGGGCGAGCAGGCGTGACGGACCACCACGCACCCCCGGTCCCCGAAGTCCCCGACGTCTTCGACCCCCGGCAGTACGCCAACGGCGTGCCCCACGACGCCTATCGCATCCTGCGCGACCACCATCCCGTGGCCCGGCAGGACGAACCCGAGGTGCTGGGCTGGCCGGCCGGCCCCGGGTTCTGGGCCGTGACCCGGCACGCAGACGTCGTGCGCGTGCTCAAGGACTCGGCGACGTACTCCTCGTTCATCGGCGCGACCCAGATCCGCGACCCCGACCCGGACGACCTGCCGTTCATCCGCCGCATGATGCTCAATCAGGATCCACCGGGACACGGCCGCTTGAGGCGGCTGGTGAGCCGGGCCTTCACCCCCGGCCGCGTGGACCGTTTCGCAAGGGTCGCGCAGGCACGCGCCCGCACGCTCCTCACGCACGCCCTGGAGACCGCCCGAGCTGCGGACGGCACCGTCGATCTCGTCACCGCCGTGACCGACGACTACGCCCTGCTCAACCTCGCCGACCTGCTGGGCGTGCCGGAGGCCGACCGCAAGCTGTTGCTGCACTGGACGCAGCGGGTCATCGGCTACCAGGACCCCGACGAGGCGGGCACCCCGGTGCTCGACGCGCAGGGCAGGCCGGTCAATCCGCGGTCGCCCGCGATGCTGCGGGACATGTTCGGGTACGCCCGGCAACTGGCCGCGCACAAGCGGCGCTACCCCGACGACGACGTCATGACCACCCTCGCCCATGACGCCGAACTCGCCGATGCCGAGCTGGAGATGTTCTTCTTCCTGCTCACGGTGGCCGGCAACGACACCGTCCGCAGCGCGGCGCCGGGCGGGCTGCTGGCGCTGGCCGGGCACCCGGAGTCGTACGACCGTTTGCGGACGGGGCATGTCGAACTGCTCCCCGCCGTGGACGAACTGCTGCGCTGGCATCCGCCGGTCCTCACCTTCCGCCGCACTGCCGCACAGGACACGGAGCTCGCGGGCCGGCACATCCGTGCGGGCGACAAGGTGGTCGTCTTCCATGCATCCGCCAACCGTGACGAGCGGGCTTTCGCCGACCCCGACCGGCTGGAGCTGTCCCGCACGCCCAATCCGCACGTGTCCTTCGGCGACGGCCCGCACGTCTGCCTGGGCGCCCACTTCGCGCGGCTCCAGCTGCGGGTGCTCTACCGGGAGGTCCTGCGGGGGATGCCCGTCCTCAGGACCGCGGGAGAGCCTGAGCGGCTGGTGTCGAACTTCATCAACGGGCTCAAGTCGCTGCCGGTGCGAGTCGGTTGAGCCGCAGCGGATCGACGGCGCGGGGTCGTCACGTGCGTACCTGGATGAGCGCATGCGTCCCGCCCGTGCGCCACTTCTGTCCCTCCGCCGCCACCAGCGCCGCCTCCGTAGGGGCGTCCAGGCCGGTGATCACGTCGGACTTCAGGGTGCGCAGGGCGGCCACCGGGCCGGGGAAGTACGCGGCGACGTCGGCGAACGGCGTGGTCGGCGGCCAGAGGCGGTCGCCCACCAGACGCCGGTAGTTGAGGTCGCCCTTGACGATGGTGAGCGTGGCCGCGGCGAGCTCGTCACGGAGGTCGCCGGGCATCGCCGCGTAGGGCAGCGGGGCGCACGAGAAGGGGTGGGCGCGGACGGTGAGGCGGCCGTCCGTCATCGCCGACCAGAGGACCTGGCCGTACGCAGCCGCCGCACCCTGCGCCGCCGTCAGCCGGCGCAGGGCGTCGAGCACGTCGGCTTGCGGGGCGTCGGAGACGTAGTACGGGTACGCCTTGATGTGCAGGACTGCCCGGCCGATCCGCCCCTGGGTGAGGAGGTGGGCGATGAGGAGCAGGTCGGGGACGAGTTCGCGGCCCGCGTTGTCGGCGATCAGACACAGGGTGGCGGAGCCGGAGGGCGGGAGCAGGGACCAGAGGGCGTCGCTGTCGTCGGCCACGAGGAGCGGGGTGTCCGTGGAGGCCTCGTCGTGTGCGGCGGACAGGCGGAAGCCGAGGTCGGCCCGGTTGCCCCACAGGGAGCCGTGCAGCAGGGCCTCGCTCTGTTCGTCGGCGGGCCGGTCCGCGAGGTCGTCGAGGGCGGCGAGCTCCTCGTCCGTCTCCGGGGCGTCGAGTTCGGCCGTCTTGGAGGGGCGGAAGGGGTCGATGCCCTGCCAGGGCCCGGGAGTGAAGTACCCGACGGCTTCGAGGAGTTGGCGGTAGAAGTAGCTCTCGGACCACAGCCACGGTACGTCGAACCAGGAACGGCCGGTGTGGGCGCCGGCGCCCCAGTCCGTCCAGCGGTCCCGGTCGTGCGCGTCGGCGGGCAGCGGTTCGATCACACCCTTGGTGCAGCTGTCGAGGAGCGCGTCCAGCGCTCGGTGCTGCTCGGGGCCGTACGGGAAGGACTCCCGCACCTGCCGGATGATCGCGGGGTGCCGTTCGGCGAGGACGCTGTGCGGGAACGAGCCGGGTTCGTTCCCGAGGAGCACGGGCGCGGGCGGGGTGTGGGACCTCTCGGGCATACGCCTCACCGTATCGCGCGGGTCAGGCCTGTCATACGGCTCTGATCTCCCGCTCCAGCTGCGTCGCGAGGGTGAGGTAGCGGGCCCGGCGGGGCACCGGGACCAGACCGCGGATCATGATGTGCCACATCTCCGCCACCCTGCGGGGCTGGCGGGCGACGGGTTCGAGGGAGCGGCCGACGACGCGGGTGCCGACGAAGAAGCACACGAGCGAGTTGGCCGCGGCCTCGGCGTCGATGTCCGGGTGCAGGTCGGACTCCTTGGCGGCGCCCAGGAGTTTGCGGGTGGTGATGTCCAGCAGCTCGGTGAAGGGGTGCCGCAGGGGCGGCCGTATCACCGCTCCCCCGGTGGCGAGGCGCAGACCGGCCCTGGGGATGGGGCCCTCGACGGACAGCCGCGCGATGCCGAACGTCGTGCGCATCAGGGCCTCCAGCGAGGTGTAGCCCCTGCCGTCCATCTCCGCCGCGACCTGACGCGACGCACGGGACTGGAGCTCCATGATCGCCTGGGCCAGATCCTCCTTCGCCGCGAAGTGGAAGTACAGGGCGCCCTTGGTGACTTGGGCGTGCTCGACGATGTCGCTGAGGCTCGTCGATTCATAGCCGTGACGGTCGAACAGTTCGGCGGCGGCCGTGAGGATCGTGGTGCGGGTCTGTTCCGCTCGTAACTGCCTCGCCATCAGCTGAACTCTCCTGGGGCCGGAAAAGAACGGGTCGCGCCGTTTGTTTCTTACTCCCCGTACACGATAGCTCAGCCCTCCTCGGTGCCCACCCCGCACTCGAAAACCGTCGACTTTCCCTGCCGTCCCACGACTTGCACATCGGTGCCGTGCGCACCCGGCCCTCCCACGGCCTCGATCCAAAGAGGCAGGTCGAGTTCGGCGTACTGATGGAAGACGGCATGGAAGGAAGCGGGCCTGCGGGGGGACTTCCGGGTCCGGGCAGGTATGGCCTGACGGACGGCTTCCAGCAGCAGCATGCCTGGAACATGATCGAGTGGGTGATCAAAGAAAACAGCATGGCCGGTATCGACTCGCAGTTGCCAGCGGTCGGGGACCTCGGCCGGCGCGAGGACGACGTCCGCGGGCAGGGCGCGGTCCACGGCCGAGGGCGGCAGAGCGGGCGGGACGGGCAGGACGGACACGGTGGCCGCGGTGCGCCCGCCGCGCAGTCGGCGGTAGACGGCTGCGCTGGTCCAGGTGGCGGCCACGTGTGCGGTCCCGACGCACTGGTCATCGAGCCATATCTCCGCGTCGTAGCGGAATCCGGCCGGGCGGCCGCCGCGACGGGTGACGTCGCAGACCGTTATGTGGAGGACGGGTTCGGCGGGTGCCGGGCCGATGGCCAGATGCTCGGGACGCGTGGTGATCCGCAGCTCCGTCAGCACGAACTGATGGTCCAGCGGGACTTCGTAGCCGGTGTGCGCGATGAGTGTGCCGGCCTGGCGGACAGTCTCGGCGACGAGCAGCGGCTCGTATGCCGACCGGTCCGGCGACACGTGTAACTGGTGAGCGCGCGGCCACTCGGCGAAGACGGTGAACCGGTCCTCTCCGGTGCTGGTCGCACCGGTGAGAAACGTTTCCGCGACCGAGGCCCGGTGGACGAGCTGGCGAGGTACCGTGGCGGTCAGGCCTTGCGGTGCCACCGGGGTCTCGGTGAGCGGAGCCGTGGCGAGTTGCCGCGGATGAGACATGTCCCCTCCTTGGGTCCCCCCGAGTGTGCGCTGACAACGGCGAGGTGCCCGTGCCGCGAGCGTTAGAGTACGAGGCGACCGGTTTGTTTTCAATGCGGCCTTGGGTCGCCCGGCCGTGCCCGAACCGCTCCGGCGCACGCCCGGCGCACAGGCCGACTCGGTGCAGCGGAGGGGCTGTTATGGCGAGGCAGGAGCGCGCCATCAGAACGCGGAGGGTGATTCTGGAGGCCGCGGGCGCGGTCTTCGACGAGCACGGGTACGCGGCGACGACCATCTCGATGGTCCTGGAGCGGGCCGAGGTCACGAAGGGCGCCCTGTATTTCCACTTCCCGTCCAAGGAATCCCTCGCCCAGGCCGTGCTGAACGAGCAGATGCCGTTCGGCGTGGTGCCGCCGCAGCCGTGCAAGCTGCAGGAACTCGTCGACATGACCTTCGTGTTCGGGCAGCGGCTGATCGGCAACTCCCTGCTCAAGGGCAGCGTGCGGCTGGCCGTGGATCAGAGCGCTCCGCCCGGTGTCGACGACGCCGGGCCGTTCCGGCAGTGGGCGGACCATCTGGTCGGGCTGCTCGAACAGGCCCGTGACCAGGGCGAGTTGCTGCCCACGGTGGTACCGAGGCAGACGGTGGAGCTGCTGGTCGGGGCGTTCGCGGGACTCCAGCTGATGTCCCTGGCGCTGACCGACCGGGAGGATCTGGCCGAGCGGATCTCGGTCCTGTGGGGACACATCCTGCCGAGCATCGCGGTGCCGGGCCTGCTGACCGGCATCGACCGCGAGCCCGACCGCGGGGTCCGGGTGCTGGCCGCTGTCGGCGAGGCCGACGTCGAGCAGGCCGACATGGATCTGTCCGTACGCTGAGTGCACAGTCACCGACCGGAGTGGCGGTTTTTGTCACTCCGGTCGGAGCCGTGACGAACGGCGGGCCGGCCGATGCCCCATCCGCACCGGCCGGCCCGCCCGCTTGTGGTAACCGTTCGCTCAGAAGGTCAGCTTCCAGCTGTTGAGCCGGCCCGTGTCCTGGGCCGCCGTGTCCTGGACGCGCAGCTTCCAGGTGCCGTTGGCGGTCTCGCCCGACGCGTTCACCGTGTAGGTGGCGCTGACGTTGTCCGCGGAGTCCGAGGAGCTGGCCGACTTCAGGCGGTACGTCGAACCGTCCGGAGCGACCAGGTCGATGACCAGGTCACCGCGGTAGGTGTGCGTGATGTCCACGCCGACCTGGAGAGCCGACGGGGCGTTGCCGCTGCGGCCGCTGACGGCGATGGAGGACTCGATCGCGGAGCCGTTGTCCGGGATGGAGACGGCGGAGGTGCTGGTGAAGGTGGTGCCCCCCGTGGAGCCGCCGGAGCTGCCGCTCACCGCCTGCACCGTCTTGGTCGCATCCGCGAGGCCGGCGCCGCAGCCGCCCGAGCAAGTTCCGGGCAGCGTACGCGAGTTGGTCTTGATCGCGGACTCGATCTGCGCCGGGGTCAGCGACGCGTTGGCCGACTTCATCAGCGCGGCCAGGCCGGCGACGTGCGGGGCGGCCATGCTGGTGCCCTGGTAGTACTCGTAGCTCTCGGAGGACGGGCCCTGGGCGCCGGAGTTCAGCGTGGACAGGATGCCGTTGGCCGTGACGGAGTTGGTCTCGCCGCCCGGAGCGGCGATGTCGACGACCGAGCCGTAGTTGGAGTAGTAGGAGCGGTTCCCCTGGCGGTCGGCGGCCGCCACGCTGATGACGTTGCTGCAGCTGGCCGGCGAGTAGTTGGCGGCGTTGGCGTTGCTGTTGCCGGCCGCGACGACCACCGTGGTGCCGCGGTTCACGGCGGCGTTGATGGCGCTCTGGGTCGCGGTGGTGCAGGCGCCGCCCCCGCCGAGGCTCATGTTGATGACCTTGGCGACGTTGGCGTTGGCCGGGACGCCGGAGACCGTACCGCCGGACGCCCAGGTGATGGCGTCGATGATGTCGGAGTCGTAGCCGCCGCACTGGCCGAGGACCCGCAGCGGGGAGACCTTCGCACCGTGGGCGATGCCCGCGACACCCTTGCCGTTGTTGGTGACCGCGGCGATGGTGCCCGCGACGTGGGTGCCGTGCCACGAGGAGGTCGAGGCCTCCCAGTCGGCGGCGCACTGGCCGTCGGTGGTCCAGTCGCCCGTGTCGGCCGGGTTGCTGTCACGGCCGTTGCCGTCGTTGGAGACCGCGGTGTCGGAGATGAAGTCGTAGCCGCCGACGATGTTGGCGCCGAGGTCGGAGTGGGTGACGTAACCGGTGTCGATGACGGCGACGGTCACACCGCTGCCGGTCGCGACGTCCCACGCGCCCGGCACGTTCATGCCCGCAGTGGACTCGAACAGGTCCCACTGCTTGGCGTAGTCGGTGTCGTTGGGGGTGGCCAGCGGCTTGTTCAGCCGGTCCGGTACGACGTAGGCGACCTGCGGGTCGGCCCGGTACTCGGCGACGACGTCGGCGACGTCCGTCCTGGTCAGGTTCTCACCGAGGTCGACGAGGGCGGCGCCGGAGCCGAGGCGGCGCTGGAAGTCGAGGTTCTCGCCGGCCTCCTTGCCCTTGGCGGCGGCGTCGGACTCGGCGGCCTTGTTCGACTTGGCCTCGGCTGCGCCGGACTTGTAGCCGACGATGAGGCGCTCGGCCGTGGTGCCGGGGGCGGCCTCGGTCTGGGCCGCGGGGATGGGGGCGGCGGCTTCCTTGGTGGGGGAATCCTGGGCCACGGCGACTGTGGTGGTGGCGGCCGTGAAGAGCGCGGCGGAGACCGCGGCGACGGATATCAGCTTCCGTCTGAGGGGAGTGGAGGTACGCAAGGGCTTGCCTTTCGTGGCCGGCCGTACTCCGGGCAGCGCGGAGCGGCGGTCGATTCGCTTCGTCCTCGAAGCGGCGGGGGGTCCACCGGGTGGGCAGGTGGGGGCAGTGCGGCGAAGGCGGGGCAATGCGACGAACGCAGGTGGGGCGGTGCGTAGTGCGGGGTGCGGCGGCCGGCCTGGCGCGAGCTACGCCCCGTTCGGGGTTACCTGTGGGGCGGCTGTGGTCGAACGATAGGCAAAGAGCTGGTCATCCGGATACAGGGGAAACCCTCGATCCGGCCGGAAACCCACCCTCTACGTCGCATGGTTGACCGGTATTGGCGGACTTTGCCCGACTCGTCACGCAGTGAACGCGCCGGGCCGGTTTCCCGTACTGCACGAGGACCCTTCCGCACCGGCCGAGGAGACGTTCCGGATGTCCCGGATGCCCTGGATGAGATCGCACCGCACCGCTCTGACGGCCGCCGCCGTCACGCCCTTGCTGCTCACGGTGTGGGCGGCCGGCCCGGCCCATGCGCACGGTGCGCCGACGGATCCGACCAGCCGGGTGTACGCCTGCTCCCCCGACGGCGGCAGCGCGTCCACGTCGGCATGCCGGGCGGCGATCGCCTCGAACGGCGCGCCCTTCACGGCCTGGGACAACCTGCGGATCGCGAACGTCAACGGCCGGGACCGGCAGGTCGTCCCCGACGGGCAGCTGTGCAGTGGCGGGCTGCCCGCCTACCGGGGCCTCGACCTCGCCCGCGCCGACTGGCCGTCGACCCGGCTCACTCCGGGGTCCGCCCTGACGATGCGGTACGTGTCCACGATCCCGCACACGGGCACCTTCAAGCTCTACCTCACCAAGCCCGGCTACGACCCGACGAAGCCGCTCACCTGGTCCGACCTCGCGGAGCAGCCGTTCGCGGTGGTGAAGGACCCGGCGCTGACGGACGGGGCGTACCGGATCCGGGCGACCCTGCCGTCCGACCGGACCGGACGCCATGTGCTGTACACGATCTGGCAGAACAGCAGCACGCCGGACACCTACTACTCGTGCTCGGACGTGGTCTTCCCGCAGGCGGAGAAGCAGGGCGGCGAGGGCTCCGCGACGGCTTCCCCGGGCAAGGGGGAGCGCTCCGCGACCGCCTCCCCGAGCGTCGGTGGGAAGCGCACGGACAGCAGCCCTTCGCCGGCGACCGAACAGCGCACTTCCCAGCCGCCGGCCCGGAACCCGGTGCCGGCGCAGCCCCAGAGCGACAGCACGCCGGTGGCCTCCGGCACGGACACCGGCTCGGGGCCGTCCACCCCCGTACTGGCGGGCGGCGCCGCGGCGGTACTGGTACTCACCGGCGGCGCCGCCCTCGTCCTGCGTTTGCGTCGGCGGTGAACCACCGCCGCACGAAGGTCAGTTGACGTTGACCGCGAGGCCCGAGCTGGTCACCGGGGCGTACTTGGCGGTGAAGTAGGCGCTGTTGAAGCACAGCGACGAACCGGACGTCTTGGTGAACGGCTGCTGGGTGAAGGCGATGCTGTTGTCGGCGTTGCTCGCCGTGCCGGAGAGGCCGGGCGCCTGGTAGACGCAGGTGATCGTGCCGAGCAGGGTGCGCAGCTTGACCGTGGACTGGACGGCGGAGCCCGCCGCCGGGGTCACGGTGACGGTGCCGTCGGAGGACACGCTGGTGGTGTACGGCAGGTTGTCGACGGTGATGCCGCTGACGCCGAGCACACCGGTGACGTTGGCGGTGCAGCCGCTGGTGTCGAAGGTGTGGGAGGTCAGCGACTCGGTGGCGGTGCCGGGGGCGGCGGGGTTGTCGGTGACGGTGGCGGAGAACGCCGACTTGGTGCAGGAGATGCCGCTGGTGCCGGTCGCGCTGGAGTAGAAGGTGGCGGCGGTGCCGCTCGCCAGGTTGGCGTCGAGCACGGCGCCGACCGCGACCGCCGCTCCGTCGGTGGTGGTCAGTACCGGTGTGTCGGCGGCCGAGGCGGGGACGGCGAGCCCGAGGGTTGCGACGGTGCCGGCGAGGGTGAGGAGGGTGCGTGCGCGCATGCGGGTGTACCTCGACTTTCGTTGCGGGGGTGTGCCCTGAGGGCAGCTGCGCGGCTCAGGGGGTTCGGTGGGGGCTCGTTCGCGAGTCGGTTTGCTCCGTTGCCGGTCCGTGACGCCTTCTCCGTACGACACGGACCGGCAACGACAGCCGACCGGTGGCCGGCCGGAGACCGTGGGGAGGGCTCCGGACGGACCGGGCGGGGAAGGGCGTCCGGCACGGGCCGAGGGGGGAAGCGACCGTGACGGCGCCGTGAAGTGATCTCGCGCAATGTGAAGGACATCAAGTCCGGGAACGCGGGCCACGGGCCACACGACGGCGGATCCGGCGCCACGGATCCAGGGGAGAGCCAGGGAGAGTTGTAGACCTGAGTGTCAGTCAACGTCAAGGTATGGCAAGGGAGTTGCTTGCTTTCATCGACTGTTCTCGTGACGTCCGGGGAAGTCGCGGGCGAAAAGAACTCACAGGTGACACACAATCAACACTCTTTTCCCACAAGCGCCTTGACCCTCAGGTGTAACCACCGGTAACTTCCGGGCTGGCTACTGCGGAGTACGAGAAAGCCCTTGCACCCGCCGGGAGTTGCGAGGGGCGTGCGCCGTGGGCGCTGTCCGCGCCAGGACAACGTGCCACTGATGCCCTACCCGCACTTTTTGCATCTGGGAGCAGTTATGGCCTCGTCCTCGGACGTCACTTCGTCCGCCGACCACACCCCCGGGAACCCGGAAAGCGGTTCCGTGTCCGAAGCGTCCGAAAGCACCGACCGCCCCGCCAGACGCGGGCGCGTCCGGGCGCGGCGGGCCGCCGTGATGGCGGTGCCGGCCACCCTGGTCGCCGGCGCTCTCGCGGTGCTCACCGCCGAGGGCGCGCTGGGCGTGCAGTTCGCGATCTCCGGCATGCCCTTCACCGTCACCGCGACCGAGCTCGACGGCACCGGGTTCGAGCAGTTCGGCGGCCTCGACAGCATGGCGCCGGGCAGCCCCAACGAGGGGGACACCGGCGGCCAGGTGCTGGTCGTCACGTCCGCGATCAAGAACGCGACGCTCACGAAGCTGTGTCAGAGCGTCGACCTCGGCGGCACGAACCTGCTCATCACCGCGGGCAGCGGAGCGGAGAAGGTGAGCGCGAGCGATCTGACCACCGACTCGACCGAGCTGTCGGGTGACGCGGCGTTCAACAACATCGAGATCGGCAACGACGCGAGCACCTTGACCAAGGCCGGGGTGAAGGGGCCGATCGGCGTCTTCAGCCAGCAGGCGGACACCGTGCGCATCGCCAACCTGCGTCAGACCAACTACGCGACCACTGCTGGCGTGTTCAAGCTTCCCGGGCTGAAACTCGGCTTCAGCAGCAAGGGTTGCTGATGGCGGAGCGTTCAGGTTTCCGGTCGGCCTTCCGTCGTTGGCGGGCCGACCGGCCGTTCTGGGGCGGGGTGCTGCTCGCCCTGGGCGGGGCGGAGATTCTGCTCACCATGAAGGCGTCCATGAAGGTCGTGCTTCATGTCGGCATGCAGGGGCTGGCAGGTTATCTGCTGCCGGCGCTGATGCTGCTGCTGGGGCTGTTGATCCTGTTCAATCCGGCTCAGCGGCTCTTCTACTCGATCACCGGGGTGCTGGTCTCCCTGGGGTCCTGGCCCACGTCCAACCTCGGGGGCTTCTTCGTGGGGCTCCTGCTGGGGGTCGCGGGGAGTTGTCTTGCCTTTGGGTGGCTGCCTGATCAGGAGCCCAGGCGCCGGCGGCAGCGGAAGTGGCAGCGACAGCGGCGCGCGGATGGCGTTGCGGCTGCTGTCGTCGAGTAGGCCGGGGAGCCCGCCTGAACCGGGTTCTCCGGCCTGCGGTCGTCGGCCCGGGGCCGTGCGGCGCGGTGCCGTCGCGCCCGGAGCGCCGTAAAGGTCTGTGGAGTTCGGCGGGTGCGGGTTCGTGGGGGCTGGTCGCGCAGTTCCCCGCGCCCCTAGGTTGGTGCACTGACCGCCAACTTCCCAGTCCTGCTGGGTAGTTGCGTGGTGAACAGCCCGAAGCCCATGTTCCCCGGAGGCCCCGTGTCCGCCGACCGTATCGATACCGAGACCGCACACTCCGCCCGGATCTACGACTACATCATCGGCGGCAAGGACCACTACCCCGCCGACCGGGAGTCGGGCGACGCCATGGTCCGGGAGTGGCCCGCGCTGCCCGTCCACATGCGGGCCAACCGGGACTTCATGAACCGGGCCGTGCGGTATCTCGCCGAGGAGGCGGGGATACGGCAGTTCCTCGACATCGGGACCGGGATTCCGACGTCGCCCAACATCCATGAGATCGCCCAGTCGGTGGCCCCCGGGGCCCGGGTCGTGTACGTCGACAACGATCCGCTCGTGCTCGCACTGTCGAAGGAGTTGCTGTCCGGCACGGCCGAGGGCAGGACGGCGTACGTCGAAGCGGACATGCGCGACCCCGCTGCCATTCTCGACGCCCCCGCCTTCCGCGAGACCCTCGATCTCGGGAAGCCGGTCGCACTCACCGTGATCGCGATCGTGCACTTCATGCTGGACGAGCACGACGCCGTGGGGATCGTGCGGCGGCTGCTGGAGCCGCTGCCCGCCGGAAGCTACCTGGCGATGTCCATCGGCACCGCCGAGTTCGCGCCGGACGAGGTCGGACGGGTCGCCCGGGAGTACGCGGCCCGGGGCATGCCGATGCGGCTGCGCACCCTCGCCGAGGCAGAGGAGTTCTTCACCGGTCTGGACCATGTGGAGCCCGGCATCGTCCAGGTCCACAAGTGGCGGCCGGACGGCACGGGCACCGAGGTGATCCGCGACGAGGACATCGCGATGTACGGGGCGCTCGCCCGCAAGGCGGGTTGACCCGGTTTGCGAGCGCAAGCAGTCTGGGCCGACCGGTCGGCCGCCCGCCCTCCCGCCAGCGGTTCATCACGATGTGGGAGCAACAACTCACGCGTTGTTGTTGCACACTTGACGACCGGTGGTCGCACGCGATTGGCTCCGCCCCAGCGAGAGTTCACCTGGTCGGCGAACCTCCCGGTCGGCGCCGGCCGTCCTCTCGTTCGTTCCTACGGCTCGGCCGCACAGCGAGGTGCCGCACCCTCATGAAGACCCCACCCCCCTCCCCCTCTTTCACTCGCGTCGCGGCCCTCACGGCCGCCGCCTGTCTGCTGCTGGCCGGCTGCTCCGCCGTCGGCGGCACCGACGATGCGTCGGAGGCGGACACGGCGGCGAACGCCTCAGGACTGAAGGTCGCCCTGATCACCCACGGCGGCGAGGGCGACGCCTTCTGGGAGCTGGTGCACAAGGGTGCCCAGGCAGCGGCCGCAAAGGACGGCATCGACCTGACCTTCGCGAGCGACTCCGACCCGGCCGGCCAGGCCGGGTTGATGCGCGACGCGATCAGCCGGAAGGTCGACGGCATCGCGGTGACCCTGGCGAAGCCGACGGCGATGACGGGACCCGTCGCCGAGGCGCGGGCGGCCGGCATACCGGTGGTCGGCCTCAACTCCGGTATAGACGACTGGCAGTCCGCGGGCCTGGTCGGGTACTTCGGCCAGGACGAAAGCGTCGCGGGCCGGGCCGTCGGCGACAAGCTGGACGACCTCAGGGCCAAGCACGCCCTGTGCGTCATCCACGAGCGCGGCAACGTCGCCCTGGAGGCGCGCTGTGCGGGCGTGAAGAAGTCCTTCGGCGGCGAGACCGAGAACCTCTACGTGGACGGCACCGACATGGACGCGGTGACCGCCTCCGTCGCGACACGGCTCAGACAGGACCCGAGCATCGACGAAGTCGTCATGAACGGCGCACAGTTCGCGCTGGCCGCGGTGAAGTCGGCCGACGAGGCCCGCTCCAAGGCCCATGTCGCGACCTTCGATCTCAACAAGGACCTGGTCAAGGCGGTCCAGGCCGGGGACGTGCAGTTCGCGGTCGACCAGCAGCCGTATCTGCAGGGCTACCTCGCGGTGGACTCGCTGTGGCTGTACAGGACCAACGGCAACACCCTCGGCGGTGGCGAGGCGCCCGTCCTCACCGGGCCGGCGTTCGTCACCAGGGCGAACATCGCGTCGGTCGCCGAGTTCGCCGCCAACGGAACCCGGTGACCGGACAGTTCCCCCGACGGTGTCGCCAAAGATTCGGTCACGCGTGACACACACGCTCACTTGTACGGATAGCATCCAGCGCATCCCCCGTGACGTACCGGACACCGCCGCCACCCCTGGCGCCCGTCCCGCTTCCGCTTCCGCGCTGACCCCGCCCGCTCCCGCCCTCCGCTGATCGCCCTAGGACGACAATGTCTCCACGGACAGGTCCCCGGCGCCGCCTCGGCTCCATCCGTCTCTCCCTGATCCTGCTGGCCCTGGTGCCCAGCGTGACGCTCGCCGCCGTCTGGAGCGTGACGACGATCCAGATGTTCTCGGAGGGCCTGGGGCTGCGGTCGCAGACCGGGCTGAGCAAGTCGACCGGGGCCATGGGCACGGAGGCCACGCTCGCGCTGCAGCAGGAGCGCAGCTACTCGGCCGTATGGCTGGCGTCCCGGCAGGAGGAGGCCCGCAGCGCGCTGGACGAGCAGCGCCGCAAGACCGACAAGGCGGTGGCCAAACTCCTCTCCCAGTCGGACGCGATCCAGCAGGCACCCCCCCGGATCAAGGACCGGCTGTACTCGGTCGTCGCGTCGGTGAGCAGCCTGGAGTACTACCGGGGGCAGGTCGACAACCCCACCGACATCACCGCCGTACAGGCGCTCGGCCAGTACACGTCGATCATCGACGACCAGATCCACGCCTTCCAGGAGCTCTCCCAGGTCGACGACGGCGACCTCACCTCGCAGGCGGGTCCGCTCGTCGCGCTGGAGCACGCGGCGGAAGCGGTGTCCCGGGAGGACGCGCTGCTGACGCTGGCCTCGCCGTCGCGGACGATGGACGAGAAGTCGTGGACCGAGTTCGCGGAGCTGGTGAACACCCGCCGCTGGCTGGTCAACGACCAGATCCTCCCCTCGCTCACGGGGAGCGCGAAGACGGAGACCGAGCGGATTCTGGGGAGCCCGCAGTGGGGGACCCTGGAGACCGTCGAGGACCGGGTGCTCGCGGCGCGGACGACGGCGCGCGGGGACGGGGACATCGCCGTCCCGGACGCGCAGAAGGAGTGGCGGGCCGCGCTGGTCAAGGTCTCCGACGAGTACGAGGTGCTGATCCGGCAGCAGACGACCGCGCTGCTGCAACGCAGCGGTGACAACGCCCGCGGCCTGCTGATCAAGGCCGCCTCCCTGAGCGCGGGCGGTCTGGTCGCCCTGCTGGTGTGCGTCTGGATGTCGTGGCGGATCACACGCTCGCTGTCCCGGCGCCTGCACGGCCTGCGCGAGGCCACCCTCGGCCTCGCGCAGGAGCGGCTGCCCGACGTGGTGGCGCGGCTTGAGCGGGGCGAGAAGGTCGACGTGGAGCTGGCCACCCCGCCGCTGGACTACGGCCACGACGAACTCGGCCAGGTGGCGAAGGCGTTCAACACCGCCCAGCGCACCGCCGTGCACACCGCCGTCGAACTCGCGGACACTAGGCGCGGCTTCCAGAAGGTCATCCTGGGCATCGCCCGGCAGAGCCAGAACCTGGTCAACCTCCAGCTCACCAAGCTCGACGCGCTGGAGCGCGCGCACCAGGACCCCGAGATCCTCAAGGGCCTGTACGAACTGGACTCCACAGCCAGCCAGTTGCGCCGCTACGAGGAGAACCTCGTCATCATCAGCGGCGAGCGGCCCGGCCGCAGCTGGAGCGAGCCGGTCGCGCTGATCGACATCCTGCGCAGCGCCGTCGGCGAGGTCGCCGAATACCAGCGCGTCGAGGTGCAGACGGAGGAGGAGGTGCACCTGGCGCCGCCTGCCGTGGCGGACGTCATCCATCTGCTGGCCGAGCTGATCGAGAACGCCACGCTGTACTCCCCCGCGCCCGCGCCGGTCGGGGTGCGGGCCGCGATGGTGGCCAAGGGCCTGGCCGTGGAGGTCGAGGACCGTGGGCTCGGCATGTCCGAGGAGGACTACGACTCCTTCAACGCGCAGCTGGCCGAGCCCCCGCAGTTCGACGTGGTGGCCCTCGCCGACGACCTGCGCCTCGGCCTGTTCGTGATCGCCCGGCTCGCCCAGCGGCACGGCATCGCGGTCACCCTGCGCTCCTCGCCGTTCGGCGGCACGACGGCGATCGTGCTGATCCCGCACGACGTCGTGGTGCGGGACCTGCCGGACCCGGAGCCGGACGAGGTGGAGCACTCCGGCGCCGCCGAACCGGAGGAGCCCGTACGGGAGTCCCGCCCGGTCGTCCCGGCCCGCGTCTCGACCGCCCAGGCGTCCTCCCCGGCCCCCGCCCCCGCCACACGCCGCGACGGCGGCCTCACCGCACTGCCCCGCCGGGTGCCGCAGACCAGCCTGGCCGCCGAGCTCCGCGACGAGGCCCGGCCCGCCGAGGACGACGGTTACGACGACTTCACCGCGGAACGAGCCGCCTCCTCCCTGGCCTGCTTCCAGCGGGGCACGCTCCAGGCCCGCGACGACAGCGGCGACGAGCCTGCGGACCCGTCCGAGCAGGCCACGGACCAGCGGATTCCCGCCGCCCGCCGGACGCGCGACGACGTCGCCCCCGAGGAGCCGCCCGCGGCCGGCGAGGCCGACGCGTCCGCCACCCCCGCGGCCTCCTCCCCCACGTCCTCCCCTTCGCCCGCCGACCGCTCATGAAGGACACCGCCATGACACGCCCCACCCCCGCCACGGACACCCAGCTCGACCAGTTGCTCACCGGACTCGTGGAGCGGGTCGCCGACGTCAACCACGCCGTCGTGCTCTCCGAGGACGGTCTGGTGGTGAGCAAGTCCACCGGGTTCCTGCGCGACGACGCCGAGCGGCTGGCGGCGACCGCGTCCGGCCTGATGAGCCTCAGCAAGGGCGTCAGCATGGACTTCAGAGGCGGGCCGGTGCGCCAGGCGCTGATCGAGATGGCCAACAGCTATCTGATCCTCACGTCCGCCGGTCCCGGCGCCCACCTCGTGGTCCTCACCAACCAGGGCGCGGACGTCGGCGTGGTGGCGTACCAGATGAACATGCTGGTGAAGAAGATCGGCGAGCACCTGTCGGCGGCACCGCGGGCCCATGTCGGCCCTGGCGCGTGAGGTGGCCGGAGACGATACGGCGGGCAGGCTGGTACGTCCCTTCACGCTGACCGGCGGCCGGACCAGGCCCAGCCGCACCGACTTCACGCTGATCACGACGGTGACGGCGGTGGATCCGCCGCCGGAGCGGGCGCCCCGTCCGCAGCCCGAGCAGACGCGGATCCTGCGGCGCTGCGCCGGGCCCATCGCCGTCGCGGAACTCGCGGCCCATCTCGACCTGCCGGTGAGCGTGGTCGCCATCATGCTCTGCGATCTGCTGGAGGCGGGCCTGATCACCGTGCACCCGCCGCACCCCGTCACCCCCCGCACCCCGGACCTGGACCTGCTGCAGAAAGTGAGGGACGGCCTTGGCCGGCTCTGACACCACCGTGGAACCGGTCGCGCCGCCCGACACGGTCAAGATCCTCATAGCCGGCGGTTTCGGCGTCGGCAAGACGACTCTCGTCGGGTCGGTCAGCGAGATCGCCCCGCTGCGCACCGAGGAGCCCCTGACCGCCGCGGGCGTGGGCATCGACGACCTCAACGGCATCGAGGAGAAGCGGGCCACGACCGTGGCTCTGGACTTCGGCCGGATCACCATCAGCCAGGAACTGGTGCTGTATCTGTTCGGCACGCCCGGGCAGCAGCGGTTCTGGTTCATGTGGAACGACCTGGCGATCGGTGCGCTGGGGGCCGTCGTCCTGATCGACGTCCGCCGGCCGGAGTCCAGTTTCGCGGCGATCGACTTCTTCGAGCGCCGGAAGATCCCGTTCGTCGTCGCCGTCAACGGCTTCCACGGCGAACACCCCTATCCCGCCGAGGAGATCAAGGACGCCCTCGCGCTCCCGGAGCATGTGCGGGTGCTGCTGTGTGACGCGCGGGAGCGCGAGTCGTGCCGGGACGTGCTGATCGCCCTGATCGACCAGTTGATCGCCGACGCCCGGCAGGCGGGCTGAGCGTCACTCCTCGCGGCCGGTGAGCGGCCGGTTCGCGGGTGCGACGATCCTGGCCGTGAGGTCGGGATCGGCCATCGCGGGGTCGAAGGGGAACATGGGCCGGCGAATGCGGTGGTGGCCGAGCCGCACCAGGTCCTGGTCGACGCCGCCCGGCGTGAGCGCCATCTTCCAGTCGGCCGCCATGGCGAACAGCTCGGGCTCCAGATAGCCGATCTTGACGATCACGATGTCGGCCGAGCGAGGATCCAACTCCAGCTCGGTGAAATCCCGTTCGAGGTGATACGGCTTCCGCAGCCGGGTCAGGATCACGTACACGCTGCCCACCCGCAGCACGGCCTCCGTCTCGGCGTCCCGGTCGCCGTGCCGTACGGAGTGCACCACGCCGGTCATCACGAGTGGCCCCGAATGGCGGTCGTCGACCTTCGCGCCCGCGGTGACGGTGACCGTGGCGCCGACGCCGGCCTTCACCGCCGTGTCGACCGCGGACGGGCCGGGCAGGGAGGCGTAGACGGCGACCGGCCCGGACTGATCCTTGAACTCCGGGTGGGCCAGCAGGTGTTGGAGTCCCCAGGTGACGTCTCCGGCACCGCCCGCGGTCGGATTGTCGCCGGTGTCGCTGATGAAGTAGGGGCGGGCGCCGGCCGCCAGGGCCTCGTCGAGGCAGTCGCCCAGGGTGCCGGTGGGTGCGACGAAGGCGAAGTCACGGCGGGCGTCCCAGAATCCGCGGGCGAGGCGCTCGGCGCCCGCGGTGACGGCGGCCTCGTCGGGTCCGGTGACCACGACGGCGGCCCGGTTGCGCGGCTCGTCGGCCCAGGCGTACCCGACCCAGATCGCCGCGTCGGTCACCCCGACGGTCGCTTCCACGTCCTCTACGGCCGCGTACACGCTCTTCGCGGGTTCGATACGGGTGGACGTCTGCTCCCCGGCCAGCAGCACCGGCACCGGCACCCAGGCCTTGACGGGGCGGGGCGCGCCGCTCGCCAGGAGGTCGACGAGGTTGCGGGCGGCCCGCTCCTTGGTGTCCATGGCGTCCTCGTGCGGGGCCATGCGGTAGCAGGTGATCAGGTCGCTGAGGTGGACGAGCCGCCGGGAGACGTTGCCGTGCAGGTCCATGGACGTCGACACGAGGACGTCCGGGCCGATCACCTCGCGGACACGGGTCAGCAGGTCCACTTCCGCGTCGTCGATGCCCTCGACGGTCATCGCGCCGTGGATGTCGTACCAGAGCCCGTCGAGCGGCCCCAACTCCCGGAGTCGGTCGACGAGTTCGCGGGACAGCTCGGCGTACGCGGCCGCCGTCACCGTGCCGCCGGGCAGCGCCTTGCCGACCAGGGCGCCACGCCAGTCGGCGGCGTCCCGCAGCGGCTGTCCCGGGGCCAGGAACGGGTAGCGGTCGAGGACGTCCGCTCCGCGCCGCGGATGGAAGGCGGGGGCCTCGGTGCGGGCCGGGGAGAAGGTCGACGACTCGATGCCGAGGCCGGCGATCGCGATGACGGGACGGGGGCGCGGCTGGAGCTGGAACTGGGGCATGGCTCCTCCTGAGGGTCAGGGGTGGGTGCCGGCGACCGAGTGCAGCGCGTGGGCGAGGGCCCGCTGGAGGGCGAACTGGCCCGCGCCGACCAGGCCGGCGTCGGCGCCGAGGCCGGCCCGCTCGATGACCAGGTGCTCGGTGACCAGCGGGTGGCACCCCTCGTACAACTGGCTGCGCACGGCGGCGACGAAGGGCTCGAGCGTGGAGAGGATGCCGCCGAGGTACACGGCGTCGGGGTTGAAGAAGTTGACGTTGGCGGCCAGCACCATGCCGAGGTAGCGGCCGGCCTGCCGGACCGCGCGCGTGGCCTCGGGGTCGGCGTCACCGGCGAGGCGTACGACGTCCTCGGTGGACGACACCTCAAGGCCGCGCTCGCGCAGGATGCGGACCAGCGCGGCGCCCGAGGCGACCGTCTCCAGGCACCCGGTGTTCCCGCAGGAGCAGGGGATGTCGTGGGCGGCCTCGACGCGGACGTGGGTGATCTCGCCGGCCGCGCCCGAACCGCCCCGGTAGAGGCGGCCGTCGGCGATGACGCCCGCGCCGATGCCGGTGCCCGCCTTCACCATGATGGCCTGGCGTTGCCCGGCGGGCCGGACGCTGTGCTCGCCGACGGCCATGCAGTTGGCGTCGTTCTCGATGGCCACCGGGACCCTGAACCGTTCCTGGAGCCAGTCCCGTACCGGGAACCGGTTCCAGCCCGGCATGCGCGCGGGCAGCGTCACCAGGCCCGGCTCGACGTCGACCGGGCCCGGCAGACACAGGCCGACACCTCTGAGGGACTCCCGCCCGTTCCGCTCGGCGAGGCCCTCCAGGGCCTCGACCAGCCCGGGCAGCGAGGCCTGCGGTCCGTCGGCCGTCGCGAACGGCACCGTGGAGACGTCGGTGAGACCGCCGCCGGGGTGGACGACGCCGACGTGGGCGTGCCTGCCGCCGAGTTCGGCCGCCACGGCGTAGCCGTCGCCGCCGCCGAGACGGAGCACCTTGCGCGGCCGTCCGCCGGTGGACGACATGGTGCCCTCCTCGGTGACCAGGCCGTAGTCCAGCAGCCTGGTCACCGCGAACGAGACCGTCGACGGCGCGGCGCCGAGCAGCTCGGAGAGCTCCGTGCGCGTGGACGCCTGCCCGGAGGCGAGGAGTTCGAGGATGCGCCGGGTCAACGACCCACTTTTTTCAGTCATGGACGAAGTTACTTCCGTCATCTGCGGTCGGGACAGCGAGAGTAGGCCGCGGACGCACCCTCCGGGCTAATTCCAGAACAGCAGAAACATACTTTTTACAGCGGCACTCCTGTTTCTTCGAACAGCCGGGGCTTTCACTGACTGCACCTCGCTTCTGTCCCCTGAGGAGAGCCATGTCCCCTGCTCGCACGAGACTCCTCGCCGCTGCCGCCGCCCTGTCCGCCGGCACGCTGCTGCTCGCGGGCTGCTCCGGGAGCAGCGGCACGTCATCCGGATCCCGCGACTCCATCAACTACGCGCTGCCCGCGAACTTCACGCCGAACTGGATCCTGCCGATCGGCACCGCGGCGCATCTGAACACCAACAACATCTCCATCGCGAACACGCTGTGGGAGCCGCTCATCGCCTACGACGGCTCCACCGGCGAGATCGCCTGGAACAAAGCCGGTTCCGTCGCCACCGACGCCGACTTCGCACCCGACAACAAGAGCGTGCGGATCACTCTGGGTGACCGGCACTGGAGCGACGGCAAGCCGATCACCTCCCGTGACGTCCGGTTCTGGTTCGACCTCATCAAGGCGAACAAGTCGGAGTGGGCGGGCTACAACCCCGGTCAGGCGCCGGACAACTGGACGTCCTTCAAGACCGAGGACGACCACCACTTCACCCTCACCTTCGACAAGGCCTACAACCCGCAGTGGATGCTGGCCAACGAGCTGAGCTCCATCACACCCCTGCCACAGCACACCTGGAACAAGGGCGGCGACGCCAAGCAGGTGTGGACGTACCTCAACAACGCCGCGAAGAACATCGGCGACTACGAGAAGAACGCCCTCTGGAAGACCATCAGCGGCCCCTACGCGGTCAAGTCCTACTCGACGGCCGGCAAGGTGGTCCTCACCGCCAACAAGAAGTACGACGGCGGCGAGAAGCCGGACATCCCCACGGTGAACCTGCTCCCCTTCACCACGGCCGAAGCCGAGAAGAACGCCCTGCGCTCCGGCAGCGTCGACTACGGCTACATCGAGGCGACCGACCTCGACCAGAAGGAGAGCTTCAGCGCGCAGGGCTACGAGGTGAAGCCGTGGTCCGGGTGGGCGATCACCTACATGCCGTACAACTTCAACAACCCGGCGATGGGAGCTGTGTTCAAGCAGCTGTACGCCCGCCAGGCCGTCCAGCGCTCCATCGACCAGGAAAGTCTGGCGAAGGTCGTGTTCAACGGGACCGCGGTCGCCGGTTACGGCCCGGTCCCGCAGGGACAGGCGTCCGACTTCGTCTCCCGGGTGCAGAAGGACAACCCGTACCCCTTCTCGACGTCGGCAGCCCGGGAACTGCTGACCGGTCACGGCTGGAGTGAGCAGGGCGGGGTCATGACCTGCACGAGTCCCGGGACCGGGGCCTCCCAGTGTGGTGCGGGCGTCGCCAAGGGCACCAGGTTCGAGATGCAGGTGCTGTCGCAGTCCGGCTCGACGGTCACCGACAACATGATGAGCGCCATCCAGTCCTCGCTCGCCAGGACCGGCATCAAGTTCTCGATCAGGACCGCGCCCGTCAACTCGGTGCTGTCGCAGACCCCGCAGTGCAAGGCGGACCAGTCGATCTGCAAGTGGCAGCTGTCCTTCTTCGGGACGGCCGGCAGCTGGTACTTCCCCGCCTTCCCGACCGGCGACTCGCTCTTCCAGACCGGCGGCGGATCGAACTTCGGCAATTACTCCAACCGGGACGTCGACAAGCTCATCTCCGCCTCCACGACGTCCAGTTCGACGAAGGCCGTCCAGGACTACAGCGCCGCCCTCGCCGAGGACCTGCCGGTGATCTGGCTGCCGGAACCCGTCTACCAGGTCTCCGTCATCAGGAACGGACTCGGCGGCTTCTCCCAGGACTCGCTCGCCAACTTCCACCCCGCGCAGTGGAAGTGGACCGGCTGAGGCATGGACACGCTCCTGTATCTCAGCCGCCGGCTCCTCCAGGCCCTCGCCGTGATCCTGATCGTCACGATCGTGGTCTTCTGCCTGCTGCACACCCTGCCCGGAGGCCCCGCACGCGGGATCCTCGGCCCGCAGGCGACGGCCCAGCAGATCGCCGCGTTCAACCACGAACAGGGGCTCGACCGCTCGCTGCCCGTGCAGTACGTCTACTACTTGCGCGAGTTGGCGCACGGTGACCTCGGGACGTCGTACACCCTCAATGAGGCGGTGTCGCGGCTGATCGAGCAGCGGCTGCCGAAGACGCTGGTGTTGACCGTGCTGTCCGCGCTGGTCGGGCTGCTGCTCGCGATCCCGCTCGGCATGTGGCAGGCGGTGCGGCGCAACAAGCCGGCCGACTACGCGATCACGACGCTGAGCTTCGTCGCGTACTCGACGCCGGTGTACTTCCTGGGGCTGATCCTGGTGCTGGTCTTCACCCAGACCCTGCGGTGGTTTCCGTCGCAGGCTCCCCAAGGGGACACGGTGGCCCAGGTGTTCGCCGATCCGGCGGCGCTGGTGCTGCCGGTGGTGACGGGGGCGGCTTCGATGGTGGCCGTGTTCAGCCGGTACATGCGGGCGGCGACGCTGGAGAACCTGTCCGAGGACTACGTGCGGACGGCTCGCGCCGGGGGCGCCGGGCAGTACGCGGTTCTGTTCCGGCATGTGTTCCGCAACTCCCTGACGCCGGTGATCGCGATGCTCGGGTACTACGTGCCGGTGCTGTTCGGTGGGGCGTTGGTGGTCGAACAGCTCTTCAACTACCCCGGGATGGGGCTGCTGTTCTGGTCCGCCGCTCAGTCGTCCGACTATCCGGTGCTGCTGGGGTGTGTGCTCGTGATCTCCGTCGCGACCGTTGTGGGGACCTTGCTTGCGGATGTGGTGCAGCGGGTTGTCGATCCTCGGGTGAAGGAGGGGCGGGCGTGAGTGGTCGTATTGATGCCGGCGGCCGGTGGGGGCTTGTCGCGCCCCGTGGCGGTGCCGTAGATCGGCACAGCCCCGCGCCCCTGAGTGCGCGCTTCGCGCGCAACAGGCTCGCCTTGGCCGGGCTCCTCGTAGTGGTGCTCTTCCTGGCCTTCTGCTTCCTCGGTCCGCTCCTCTACTCCACGGACCAGACCCACACCGATCTCACCCAGGTCAACCTCCCGCCCAGCGGCACGCACTGGCTCGGGACCGACGCCGTCGGGCACGACCAGCTCGGGCGGCTGATGTACGGCGGGCAGGTGTCGCTGCTGGTCGGGCTCGCGGCCGGGGTGCTGGCGACGGTCATCGGGACGCTGTGGGGCGCGGTGGCGGGGTACGCGGGCGGCTGGGTTGACGCGGTGATGATGAGGGTCGTGGACGCCGGGATCGCGATCCCCGCGCTGTTCATCCTGCTGGTGATCTCCGCGATCGCCTCGCCGGGCCCGCTCGGGCTGGTCGTGATCCTGGGTCTGGTGTCCTGGCTGGTGCCGTCCCGGCTGGTCCGTGCGGAGACGCTCACGCTCAAGAACCGGGACTACGTGCTGACCCTGCGCGCGACCGGCGGCACGCACGGCCGGGCGATCCGTCGGCACATCCTGCCGAACTCGGTGTCGACGATCGTGGTCGCCGCGACGTTCCAGGTCGCCGACGCGATCCTGCTCGTCGCCTATGTGTCGTATCTCGGGCTGGGCGTCCAGCCGCCGAAGACCGACTGGGGCGGCATGCTGTCGGCCGGTCTGACGGCGGCGTACTCCGGGCGCTGGTGGCTGATCGTTCCGCCGGGCCTCGCGATCATCCTCGTCGTGTGCGCGTTCAACGCGATCGGCGACGGGCTGCGTGACGCCTTCGACGTGAAGGGACGCGGATGAACATCCTTGAGATCGCCGACCTGGGCGTGACCTTCTCCACCGACACCGGTGACGTGGCCGCCGTGCGCGGAGTGTCGCTGCACGTACGGCCCGGCGAGACGCTGGCGCTGGTCGGTGAGTCCGGGTCCGGCAAGTCGACGGTGGCGCTCGCCACGATGGGGCTGCTGCCGGGCAGCGCGCGTGCCTCGGGGCGGGTGACGGTCGACGGCACCGACGTGGTGGGCGCCCCGGAGGCCGCATTGGCCCGGCTGCGGGGCCGTACCGCCTCCATGGTCTTCCAGGAGCCGGCCACCGCCCTCGACCCGCTGACCCGGGTCGGCTCCCAGATCGCGGAGGTCATACGCAACCATCGGGACGTCTCCCGGTCGGAGGCCGCCCGTGCGGCCGTCGAACTCCTGCGCCGCGTCGGCATTCCCGAGCCGCAGAGGCGGGCGTCGGCCTTCCCCTTCCAGTTGTCGGGCGGGCAGCGCCAGCGCGTCGTCATCGCCATGGCGATCGCCAACTCACCGGGTCTGCTCGTCGCCGACGAGCCGACCACCGCGCTCGACGTGACCGTGCAGGCCGAGATCCTCGATCTGCTACGGCGGTTGGCCGCCGACTCGGACACGGGCGTGCTGCTGGTCACGCACAACATGGGCGTGGTCGCCGACTTCGCCGACCGGGTCGCCGTGATGCTGCGCGGCGAGGTCGTGGAGACGGGGACGGTGGAGGACGTGCTGTTGCGGCCACGGCACGAGTACACGCGAAGCCTGCTGGCGGCGGTGCCCCGGCTGCGGCTCAGCGGTGAGGACGCGCCCGCGGCCCAGAAGGCGCCCGTGGTGCAACTACGGGACGTGTCGGTGCGGTACGGGCAGGTCCGGGCGCTGGAAGGTGTCTCCCTCGACGTCCGCCCCGGCGAAACCGTAGGTCTGGTCGGCGAGTCCGGGTCGGGCAAGTCGACGGCGGCCAGGGTGGCGCTCGGGCTCATCGCGCCCGCCGCCGGCTCGGTGTCGCTGTTCGGCACCGACCTGGGCCGCGCCCGCGGCCGGAAGCGGCGGGCCCTGCTGTCCGGCGTCGGCGTGGTGCTCCAGGACCCGGTGGCCTCGCTGGACGCGCGGATGAGCGTGGCGGAGTGCGTCGCCGAGCCGCTCAGGGTGCACCGGCGCCGCATGGCGGCGGCCGAGCGGCGGGCCAGGGTAGCCGAGGTGCTGGAACTGGTGCGGCTGCCGAGGGAGTTGGCGGGCCGGGGACCGCGTGAGCTGTCCGGCGGTCAGCGGCAGCGGGTGAGTCTGGCGCGGGCACTGGTGCTGGACCCCCGGCTGCTGGTCGCGGACGAGCCGACGAGCGCGCTGGACGTGAGTGTGCAGCGCACGGTGCTGGAGGTCATCGCCGAGTTGCAGCGTGAGCTGGGGTTCGCCTGTCTGTTCGTCTCCCACGACCTGGCCGTCGTCCAGGAGTTCGCGCAGCGCGTCGTCGTCATGCGGGAGGGCCGTATCGAGGAGCAAGGGCCGACCATGACGACTCTGCTGCGTCCGGAGACGGAGTACACGCGCCGGCTCATCGCGGCCGTGCCCGTACCGGATCCGGTGCTGCAACGGCGGCGCAGGGAACACCGGGCGGCTCTCGGGACGGGGGCCGGCGCATGACGCGTGGAGTGCTGGCCGGTGTCGACATCGGCGGTACGACAACCCAGGTGGTGCTGTGCGACCCGGGCCTGGGCGTTAGGGACCGCGTCGGCGTGCCCACCCCGGCCTCCGACGGCGGGGCGGCGATGGTCGGCGCCGCGCTGGATGCCGTACGGCTGCTGCTGGGCCGTACTTCCGAGCGGCTGCTCGGCGTGGGGGTGGGCGCGGCGGGCGTGGTGGACGCGCGGGCCGGGCGGGTCCTGGTGGCCAGCGACTCGTTCCGCGGCTGGGCCGGGTTCGCGGTGACGGCGGCGTTCGAGAAGGCGCTGGGCGTACCGGCGTTCTTGGACAACGACGTCAACGCCTTCCTGCGCGGGGAGGCGACGGCGGGTTCGGTGGCGGGCGAGCCGGATGTGCTCGGGATGACGCTGGGCACGGGGGTCGGCGGGGCGCTGTGGCTGGGCGGCGTGCTCTACGACGGCCCGCACGGCGCGGCGGGCGAGATCGGGCACGTGCCCGGCTTCGGCGACCTGCCGTGTACGTGCGGTGGGCGCGGGCACCTGGAGACCCTGGCCTCGGGCCGCGCGATCGCCGGCCGGTACGCCGAGCGCACGGGCCGGTCGCGCACGTCCGGGGAGGTCGCCGAGGCCGCGCGGGCGGGCGACCGGGAGGCGCTCGCCGTGTACGACGCGGCGGGGGCCGCCGTCGCCCGCGCCCTGCTCGTCACGGCGGGACTGCTGGACGTCACCACGATGGTCGTCGGCGGTGGCGTGAGCCGCTCCTGGGCCCTGCTGGAGCGCTCGGTCCGCGCTGCCCTGACATCCGAGCCGCCCGTCAGCGGCCGTCCCGTCCGCGTCCTGCCGGCCGGGCTCGGCGCCGACGCGGTGGCGATCGGGGCGGCGGCACGCGCGCGTGCGGAACTGGGGTCCCTGGTGGGCCGGGTGGCGGAAATCCGCCAAGGGTGACCGAGTGATTGACGCGCACCCCGCGCTCTCCTACCTTCTGGTCGATTCACCGAACTGCGTTCGATATATCGACAGTTCGGCGTGCTCGTCTCCCCGACCACAAGGCCCGCACCCCCGCACCCCCGCACCGCCAAACCCCCTGGAGCGCACATGGCCCACCCCTCCCGCAGACACGTCCTCGGCGTGGCAGCGACCCTTCCGCTCGCGGCGACCGGCGCCCTGACCCTCGGAGCCGGGACGGCCCACGCCGCCGACTCGGCGTACGCCATGGCCTACTTCACCGAGTCCAACACCATGCTCGAGGCCGACTACGGTCTGCACCTGGCCGTCAGCACCGACGGTCTGCGCTGGATGCCGCTGAACCAGAACAACCCGGTGGTCACGCCGACCCTGGGCGCGGGAGGCCTGCGCGACCCGTTCATCCTGCGTAAGCAGGACGGCACCTTCGTGGTGCTGGCGACCGACCTCAAGGGCACCGACTGGAGCCGAAACAGCGTCAACATCCACGTCTGGGACTCGACCGACCTGCGGTCCTTCACCGGCTACCGGCTGCTGAAGCTGCACGACATGACAGGCACCCACAGCTGGGCGCCGGAGGCCTACTGGGACGCCGGACGCGGGCAGTACGGCATCCTCTACTCGTCGGTGAACAGCAGCGGCCACAACGTGATCATGGTCAGCTACACGACCGACTTCCGTACCACCCAGAGTCCGCAGGTCTTCTTCGACCCCGGCTACGACGTCATCGACGGCAATCTGACCGTGGGCGTGAACGGCGTCAACTACCTCTACTTCAAGCGCGACCAGACGCTGGTCGGCGCCCGGTCCACCTCGCTGAACCCCGGCAGCTTCACCGTCTTCAGCACCCCGGCCGCGCACGGCGGCACCGAGGCGCCGACGGTGGTGAAGTCGCTGACGTCCACCACCTGGTACCTGTGGGGAGACACGTACACGCCCAACGGCGTCTTCTACGCCTGGCAGTCGACCGACCTGGCCGCCGGCACCTGGACGGCGCTCGACCAGCGCCTCTACACCCAGCCGCTCAACTCCAAGCACTGCGGCATCCAGCCGATCACCCAGGCCCAGTACGCCAACCTGGTCTCGCACTGGGGCGCTCCGGCCTGGAACCGGCTCAAGTCGTACAACTATCCGGCGCGTTACGTCCGGCACAGCGGCTTCGCCGGCCGGATCGACGAGTACCCCTTCGATCCGTTCCCCGACTCGCAGTGGAAGCTGGTGCCCGGGCTCGCCGACGCCTCAGGTGTCTCGTTCCAGTCGGTCAACTACCCGACCCGCTACCTGCGGCACTACAACTACGCCCTGCGCCTCGACGAGAGCGACGGCACGTCGACGTTCGCGGCGGACGCCACCTTCCACCGGACGGCCGGGCTCGCCGACGCCTCCTGGGCGTCGTTCCGCTCGTACAACAACCCGACCCGCTACATCAGGCACGCGGACTTCGCCCTGCGCATCGACCCGGTCTCCACGGCCACCGAGCGTCAGGACGCCACGTTCCACGTCGGCTACTGAGCGGCCTCGCACGGGGTGGGGTGGTGGTGGCGGCACCCGCCGGCCACGACCCCACCCGGTTGCGTCAGTTCAGGCCCGCCGACTTCAGCCAGGCCTTCGCCACGTCCAGCGGGTCCTTGCTCTCCAGCTGCACCTGGGAGTCCAGGTCGAGGAGCGTCTTGGTGTCCAGCTTGGCCGAGACCGCGTTGAGCGCTTCGACGCCCTCCTGGGAGAGGCCGCTCTTGTACACGAGCGGGGTCACGTTGGCGAAGCCGAAGAGGTTCTTCGGGTCCTTCAGGACGACGAAGCCCTCCTTGGTGATGGTCGGGTCGGTGGTGAAGATGTCCGCGGCCTGCACGGTGTTCTTCGTCAGCGCCGCCTGGGTGAGCGGGCCGCCCGCGTCCAGCGCCTTGAACGACTTGAACTTCAGGCCGTACTCGGACTCCAGGCCCTTCAGACCCTGGTGCCGGGTCTGGAACTCGGGCGAGCCGCCGATCACCAGGTCCGGGGCGATGTCCTTGAGGTCCTCGAGGCTGGACTCGGCCGTCAGCTTGTGCTTCTTCGCCGTCTCGGCGTTGATGCTGACGGAGTCCTTGTCCTCGGCCGGCGAGGACTCCAGCAGCGTCAGCTTCGCGTCCAGCTTGCTCTTGACCGCGGCGTTCACGGCGTCGGCCGACTTCTGCTCCGCCTTGTTGTCGAGGTAGGCGAGCAGCGAGCCGTTGTACTCCGGCAGGACCGTGATGGAGCCGTTCTTCAGCAGGCCGTAGGTCGTCTCGCGGCTGCCGATGTTCGGCTTGTAGGTGACCTTGATGCCCTTGGCCTTGAGGGCCTCGCCGTAGATGTCGGCGAGCAGGATGGACTCGGCGAAGTTGTTCGAGCCGACGACCACGGTGTCGCCGCTCGGCTTGTCCCCGGCCAGGGGGTCGGACGTGTCGTCGGAGGAGGAACATCCCGCCAGCAGCGCCGCCGTGGCGGCGAGCGCGACGGCGGCCGCGCCGGGATGGTTCCTGAAGGACCTGCTGCTTACGGCGGTGGAAGTCACGATTCCCGTTCCGGTTTGTGGGGGTTGAAGGGCCGACCCCGAGGTCTGGGCAGAACTCTCCACTGATCCAATCCAGCCGGTTCTGTCCCAGTCAAGAGCAATCCGGTCACCGATTGGCCTCGAACGATGGCCGCTTGTGCCCCGATGTGAAGGGGGGACGGTTGGGGCGCAGGGTGTTGTAACGGATTCTTGACGTACAGTTCCGGTCACGAAAGGCAAGAGGCGATAGTGTCCCCGACGTTGACGGGGGCGATACCGGTCAACAACGGTCACGTGAGACCTCGCGCGCCGTGCGACGCCCACCAAGGAGGCAACTCGGTGTCCACGAACGAGGTGGGCGCTCCCCGCCCACGTCGTCTACGCGGTTTCGCCGACCGCTGGCCCTTCCGGCGGAAGCTCAGCCTTCTCGTCGGTGTGCCGCTGACCGTGGTAGCGGTCCTTCTTGCCTACCTCATAGCCGACCAGACCGCGCAGTCACGTGACGCGGCCGACGCCGCCCGGCTGGTCCGGGAGAGCACCGAGGTCGCCACGCTCGCCGACCGGCTGGCGTCCGAGCACCAGCAGGCCGTCCTGCTCTCCGTACGGCACGAGGCCTCAGACGGAGACGCGCCTTCGTCCGCCGCCTACCGCACGGCGCAGTCCCTCGTGAACGTCCAGGTCGAGCGGGTGCGTGACGCCTTCGGGGAACGGCTGCCGGAGACCGAGGCACAGGCGCTGCGCGGAGTCGAGGGCCTGAGCAGCCTGCGTGACACCATCGAGCGGGGGTATCTGCCCGCCGAGAACATCGACCCCGCGTACACCCACGCCGCGCAGAACCTGATCGACGGCCTGGGCCTGGACCGCAACCCCGATCTCGCGACCGCCTTCACCGGCAATCTGCTGGACTCGCTGCTGCGCGCGGGCGCCGCCCACAGTGCCTTCGAGACCGGCGTCTTCTCGGCGTCGACCGGTGACTCCAACGCCCTCATCGAGTTCATCGGCGCGGTCGGCTCCTACGACGAGTACACCCATCAGGCCGAACGTTTCTCCCGGTTCGCCACCGAGGCGCAGGCCGCGCAGCTCGCCGGGATCAAGTACACCGCCGCGCAGAGCGTCATCAGCCGGCACTTCGCCGAGCTGCAGATCGACCCCGGCGCCGCCCAGGGCGCCTCGCCCGCGCAGATCCGCACGTCACTGGACGCTGCGCTCGACTCCTACCCCGCCTACCGGGACCAGGCCAGGACCCGGCTGGCGATCACCACCTCTCTCATCGGCCAGATCGCCGACCAGGCGGAGAGCGCCTCCGACAAGGCGGCGTGGCGCGCGGTGCTCCTGCTGGGGCTCGCCCTGCTCGGCCTCGTCGTCTGGCTGGTCCTCGCGATGCTGGTGCGCCGCTCGGTGGTCCGCCCGGTGCAGGCCCTCACGGGCGCCGCACGGCAGGTCGCCGAGGTCGCCGAACGCGAGCTGGCCCGGGTGGCCGACGACGACGCCGAGGACGACGGTCCGCCGCGGCTGCGTGCGATGCCGGTCACCGCGCGCGACGAGATCGGCGAACTCGCCGAGACGTTCAACCAGGTGCAGACCATGGCGGCCGCGCTGCTGGAGCGGCAGGTGCTCAGCCGGCGCAACGTCGCGGAGATGTTCGGCAACGTGGGGCGCCGGGTCAGCAATCTCACCACACGCCAGCTCGCCCTGATCGACGCGGTGGAGCGGGGCGAGACCGATCCGGCCCTCCTCGAGCGGCTGTACTCCATCGACCACATCGCGGTCCGCCTGCGCCGCAACGCCGACAGCCTGATGCTGCTCGCCGGCATCCACGAGGCGGTCCTGGACGCCGGTCCGACCGCGCTCACCAACGTCGTACGCGCCGCGCTCGGCCAGATCGAGGGCTACCAGCGCGTGGAACTGCGCGCGCGGACCGAGGCCGTGGTGGAGCCGGAGGTCATCGGCGACCTGACGCTGATGATCGCCGAGCTCCTGGAGAACGCGGTGTCGTTCTCGCCGGAGGGCAGCCCGGTCGAGGTGGCGGTGGCGGCCGCCGGCAACGACGCGGTGATCGTCGTCTCGGACCACGGCCTGGGCATGGCCCCGGAACGCCTCGACGAGGAGAACGCCCGCCTGATCCGCCGCGAACGGCTCGACCTCGTACCGACGAAGGTTCTCGGCCTGTTCGTGGTCGGCACGCTCGCGCGCCGCTGGGAGATCGCGGTCACGCTCTCGCGCACGCCGGGCGGCGGTGTGACGGCCGAGGTGACGGTGCCGTCGTCGCTGCTGGTGACGGGGAGCACCACGGGTTCGACGGCTACGGCGGCGTTGGCCGCTGTCGCCCCGGGCGGCTCGGATTCGGGGCCGAAGGCGGCCGACGGAACGGACTCCGACCACGCCGGCCGTGCGGCTGCTGCCACCGGCCCCCGGCCGTCCGCGGCCGTGCAGGGGGATGCCGTACGGGCGGACGACGCCCCGGACGCCGACGGGTTGCGGCCCCTCCCCCGCCGGGTCGCGCAGCGCGAGCCCGCACCGGAAGGAGTGCCGTCCGTCCCCGCGGCCCGCACCGAGGAGGCTCCCGCAACCGGGGGCGACGCGGCGGCATCCGCCGATCACGCACGGGCCGAGCAGCCGGACCCCTCCGTGACCGCGGCCCGGCCCGGTGCGTCGCCCGCGACCACGGGCGACGCCCCCGCTGCCCGCCCCCTGCGTCGCCGCGTCCGCGGTGCGACCCTGCGTACGACCGTCGAGGCCTCCGAGCGGCAGACGGCGTTGCGGCAGGACGCGCGGACGCTCGACGCACAGGCCGTGCGGGCCGCGCTCGACGAGTTCGAGGCTGCCGTGGAGCGCGCGCACCGCGACAGCCGCAACGGCGGTAACGGCGGCGCCGATGCGCCGTCTGCACGAGTGACAACCCCAGCCCCCCATGCGCATGACCAGAACGACCCCCCGGAAGGAGCGGAGCAGTGAGCACGTCGACAGGTGGCACCCCGGCGGGAGGCCCCACGCCGGCCGAACTGCAGGCCGCCGCAGCCGACTTCACCTGGCTGCTGAATCGCTTCGCGAAGGAGACGGCCGGTGTCGTGGACGCCATCGCCGTCTCGTCCGACGGCCTCCTCATCGCCGTGTCCGAGCTGCGTGAGCACGCCGACTCCGAGCGGCTCGCCGCGATCGTCTCCGGCATCACCAGCCTGGCCGCCGGCGCCTCCGGCAACTACGGCCTCGGTGGCCTCAACAAGGTCATCATCGACCTGGAGGGCGGCCACGTCCTGGTCTCCACGATCGGCAGCGGCGCCGTGCTCGGCGTCGTCACCGACAAGGAGGCCAAGCTGGGCAACATCGCCTACGAGATGACCGTGTTCGCCAACCGCGCCGGTTCCGCCCTCAGCCCGCAGCTCGTACTGGAGCTGAAGAACAGCGTCGGCACCGCGTCGACCCGCTGACCGGGCGCCGGGAAGAAACCCGGGAGCCCCGGCACCCGGCCGAGGAGGACGGAGAACGCCATGGCGGACGGCACTCCAGCACCGCACCTCGACGCCCCGGAACCCGACGGCCCGCAGCCCAATGGGCGGGACCTCACGGGGTCCGAGCCTGACGGACCGGAACCTGGCGGGCCGGAACACGGCGAGTCGGACCCTGGCCGGTCGGACCCCGAGGGGCCGAACCCCGGCGAGCCGGAATCTGGCGAGCCGAACCCTGGCGCGCCGGAACACTACGAGCCGCAGCTCAATGGGCCGGACCTCACGGGGTCCGAGCCTGACGGACCGGAACCTGGCGGGCCGCAGCACGGCGGGGCGGCCCTTGACGGCCCGCTGTCCGATGCGCCGGGCCCCGGTGGACCGGACAGCGGTGGGTGGGACCCCGGTGGGCCGGACCCCGATGGGCCGGACCCTGATGGGCCGGACCCTGATGGACCGGACAGCGGCGGGTCGGACCCCGGTGGGTCGGACCCCGGTGGACCGGATACTGGACGGGCGGATCCCGGTGGGTCGGACCCCGGTGGGCCGGATCCCAGCCGGGCGGGCCCCTGTGGGGTCGAGTCGGTCGGTCCTGCCTCCGCTGTGCGGCCCTTCCTGGTGACCGCCGGGCGGGTCGTGGCCGATGCCGACGGGCGGTCGATGCCCGTTGAGACGCAGGTGGTGGCCACCACCGAGGGGCTCGACGCGCTCGACCGGCTGGCCTTCGAGGAGCACGACATCGTCGCCGTCTGCCGGCTGCCACAGTCCATCGCGGAGATCGCGGCCCGGCTGCGGCTGCACCTCAACGTGGTGCGCGTCCTCGCCGAGGACCTGCGCGCCGCCGGGCAGTTGACGGTGCACGTGCCCGACTCCGGCGTCATCCACGACGCTTCCGTCCTGCGCAGGGTCATCGACGGCCTGCGCGCCATACCCGACTCACGAGGGGTCACTCCGTGACGACGACTGAACCGGCCACCGGCGCATCCGCCGCGGCGGCGGCCACCGTACGACCGCCGCTGCCGGTCAAGATGGTGATCGCCGGCGGCTTCGGCGTGGGCAAGACCACCACCGTGGGCGCCATATCCGAGATCGAGCCGCTCACCACCGAGGCCGCGATCACGGAGGTCGCGGCGGGCGTGGACGACCTCACGCACACGCCCCGCAAGACGACGACCACCGTGGCCATGGACTTCGGCTGCCTCACCATCGACCCCACCCTGAAGCTGTATCTGTTCGGCACGCCCGGGCAGGAGCGGTTCGGTTTCATGTGGGACGACATCGTCGAGGGCGCCGTCGGCGGGCTCGTCATCGTGGACACCCGCCGGCTCGACGACTGCTACGCCGCCGTCGACTACTTCGAGCACAAGGGCATCCCCTTCGCGGTGGCCGCCAACGCCTTCGACGGCAAGGTCGAGCACACCCTGGAGGAGATCCGCTGGGCCCTCGACGTGACCGACGGCGTCCCGGTCGTCGTCTTCGACGCCCGCGAACGCGGCTCGGTCCGCGACGCCCTGCTCGTCGTGCTGGAACTGGCGCTGGCACGCACGCAGGACTGACCGGGGGACGGGGAGGCGAGGCGGCGGCGGACGCGGAATGCCCGCGCCCGCAAGCGTGTTGGGATGAGGCATGAGCCTCGACGAGCGCACGATCACCAATCCGCCCGCCCTGCACGACCCGACCCCGTTGAGCTACAGCCACGCCGTCTCGGCGCCCGGCGAACTCGTCTTCATCGCAGGCCAATACGCCTCCGACGGCAACGGCGCACCCGTGCCGGGCGACTTCCCGAAGACCGGCTGCGCTCGGCGCTGGAGGGCGTCGGCCTCGGCTACGAGCACGTCGTCCGCCTGGGCACCTTCATCGTCGACCACGACGCGGCCGAGCTGGAGGCCATCGGCAAGGCGCTGCGTGTCCGGTTCGGCGACCGCCTGCCCGCCCAGACCCTGAGCGGCGTCGCCTCGCTCGCGCTGCCCGGCATGCTGTTCGAGGTCGACGCGGTCGCCGTACGGCCGGCCCCGCGGGCCTAGTCGCACCTGCGGACCACCGTGGGTGCGTGGCTAGCCGCGCCTGCGCACCCCCGGTGAGACCGCGAACCGAGCCACGGCCCAGAACAGCGCCAGCGTCGTGAGCGCCATCGCGGCGACCAGCGTGGCGCCGCCGACGACCTTCTCGTAGTTGCGCTGGTAGAGGCCGTCGATGATGTAGCGGCCCAGGCCGCCGAAGCTGACGTACGCGGCGATGGTGGCCGTCGAGACGATCTGGATGGCTGCCGAGCGCAGGCCGCTGAGGATCAGCGGGAGAGCCACCGGCAGTTCGACCCGGAACAGGACCCCGGCCTCGGCCATGCCCATGCCGCGAGCGGCGTCCACCGGCGTGGGATCGACGGAGCGCATGGCCTCGTAGGTGGTGACGAGGATGGGCGGGATGGCGAGCACGACCAGCGGGATCATGACGGGGGCCATGCCCAGGCCCAGCAGGATGAACATCAGCACCATCAGGCCGAAACTGGGCAGCGCCCGGGCGGAGGTGGCGATGAGGGCGAGCGCGTTGCCGCCACGACCGGTGTGGCCCGTGAGCAGGCCGACCGGCAGTCCGACCGCGGCGGCGATGCCGAGTGCCAGCAGCGTGTACTGGACGTGCTCGGCGAGCCGGGCGGGGATGCCGTCGTAGCCCTGCCAGTGCGCGCTGTCGCTGAAGAAGGAGTTGATGAAGTTCAGGACGTTCACCGGGCGGCCTCCTTCACGGCGAGCGGGCGCACGTTCTTACGGGTGCCGCGCGGCATCCAGGGCGTCAGGAGCAGACGCAGGCCGATCAGCACGGCGTCCACGAGAATGGCGAGGACGGCCGTACCGACCACGGAGAGCCACACCAGGCGGGGCTGGTTGTAGATCAGGCCGCTGTTGAGCAGGTTGCCGAGGGCTCCCGCGTTGCCGATGAGCATGCCGACGCTGACGAGGGAGACGCTCGACACGGACGCCACCCGCAGTCCGGCGATGATCGCGGGCGCCGCGATCGGCAACTGCACCTGGAGATAGCGTCGTACGGGCCCGAAGCCCATGGCGGTCGCGGCGGCCAGTGTCTCCTGCGGCACCGACCGCACACCGTCCACGATGGCCGGGACCAGCACCACCAGGCTGTAGACGGCCAGCGGGATCATCACCGTGAGTTCGCTCAGGCCGGTGTAGTCGATGAGGATGACGAAGAAGGCGAGGGAGGGGATCGCGTACAGCACGGTCGTGACCCACAGCACGGGCGCGTACAGCCAGCGCACGCGCACGCACAGCTGGGCGACGGGCAGCGCCACGAGCAGCCCGGCGAGCACGGGGATCAGCGCCTCGCGCAGGTGCAGGCCGACCAGTCCGAAGTAGCTGTTCTGGAGGTCGCTCGGCATGTCGAAGAGCTCGGTCATGGCGCGACCTTCTCGGTCGTCCCGGTCGTCCCGGTCGTCCCGGTCGCACCGGTCGCACCGGTCGGCCCGGAGGCCCCGGCCTTGCCGTCGTCGGCCCTGCCGCCGTCCGCGCGCCGCTCCGCGTGCGCCCCGCGGATGGCCTCGCCGATCGTCTGCTGCGAGACGACCCCGGTGGCCCGGCCGTCGGCGTCCACGGCGACGGCCCACCCGGTGGGCGAGAGCACGGCGCAGTCGAGGGCGGCCCGCAGCGAGTCGGTGCCGGTGACGAACGGGCGCCCGTACGGCAGGAGTCGGTCGGCCTCGATCTCCCCGGCGGTGAGATCCTGCGGCTCGCCCCAGCCGAGGGGCTTGCCGTCCGGGTCAGTGACCAGGAGATACGGCGCGTCGGCCGTGCCGGCAGCGGTGATCTGCTCGGCGGTGGCGTCGACGGCCACGATGGGCTCGCTCAGCAGCTCCAGGCCCGCCGAGGGGAAGAACGACAGTCGCCGGATGCCCCGGTCCGCGCCGAGGAAGTCCTCCACGAACTCGTCCGCGGGGTGGGTCAACAGCTCGGCCGGCGGGGCGAACTGGGCGAGCTTGCCGCCCGTGCGCATCACGGCGACCATCGTGCCGAGCTTGACGGCCTCGTCGATGTCATGGGTGACGAAGACGATGGTCTTGCCCAACTCCTCCTGGATACGGAGGAGTTCGTCCTGCAGGCCCTTGCGGACCACGGGGTCGACGGCCGAGAAGGGCTCGTCCATCAGCAGCACCGGCGGATCCGCCGCGAGCGCCCGGGCCACGCCGACGCGCTGCTGCTGGCCGCCGGAGAGCTGGTACGGGTACCGCTTGGCGAGCGCCCCGTCGAGGCCCACCCGCTCCATCAGCTCCCGCGCCCGCGCGCGGGACTTCTCCTTGCCCCAGCCGAGCATGCGGGGCACCGTGGCGATGTTGTCGATGATCGTGCGGTGCTGGAAGAGGCCGGCGTTCTGGATGACGTATCCCATGGACCGGCGCAGGGTGTTGACCGGCTGCTGCTGGATGTCCACGTCGTCGAGGAGGATGGTGCCCTCGCTGGGCTCGACCATCCGGTTGATCATCCGCAGGGTGGTCGTCTTGCCGCAGCCCGACGGTCCGACGAGTACGGTGACCGAGCGGTCGGGTATCTCCAGTGAGAGCTGGTCGACCGCCACCGTGCCGTCCGGGTACCGCTTGGTGACTGAATCTATCCGTATCAAAACGCCGAATGCCCTTCGGGTCTGGCAGATTTCGCCCGCTTTTGACCACGGGTCCGGGCCGTTGAGGGGAGAGTCTAGACGTCCAGTGTTGCGGGACTGTGGACTGGACCGGCTCCGTGCGGACGGATCGCTGCACTACAGAACCACAGCACGGCAGCACCGCAGCACCACAGCGCCGCAGCACCGCACCTTCATCGACGTCGGCCGGCTCCGCTGCTGCGCAGGGCGACGAAGGACCGGCCGCCCGCCACCCACTCGCCGACGGCACCCCAACCGGCGCGCTCGGCGTGCCGTAGCAGGGCCGGGGTGCCGAGCCGGGCCCAGGGGAAAGGGGTGCCGGTGGTGCCGCCGGCGTCGGTCACGTGGACGTGGACGCGTTCGTCGAGGTCCTGGTCCGGCACCGTCTCGGCGATCAACAGGCCGCCGGGCCCCAGGAGTTGGGCCATCCGGTCGAGCAGCGCCGCCGGGTCGCCGCCGATGCCGAGGTTGCCGTCGATGAGCAGGGCCGTGCCCCAGCGGCCTTCGCCGGGCAGCGAGTCGAAGACGGAACGGCGCAACGCCGGCCCCCCGAGGCGCAGCGTGCACGCGACGGCGACCTCGCTGACGTCGATGCCGAGCACGCGGCGCCCCTGCCGACCCAACGCCGCGACCAGCCGCCCGGGCCCACACCCGACATCCAGCACCGCCCCCTCGCAACGCCGCAGCACCTCCATGTCCACCGCATCGGCCTGCGCACACCACCGCTCCACGTCGAGCGGCAACAGCCAGCCGTCGGTACGGCGCAGGTAGAGGGGGCCCCGGCCGGCGCGCAGGGCACGCGCATAGGGGTCGGCGGACCAGGAAGCGGTGTCGGAGGGGGAGACCCGAACGCGGATGCCGGGGCTTGCGCCCATGCCGGGCTCGGGCGCGGTCCCGTGCGGCCGGCTGTCGGCGACCGCGCCCTCGTGGTGGACCGCGCCCAGGGCCAACTGCCCAAAGACGCCGGCGTCGGACGGGAGGCGTGACGGGCGACCGCCGGTGTCCATGCCTGCGCTCGGGGCCGTGCCGAGCTCGGACGAAGTCCCGCGTGGGGGGCTGCCGGTGCCGGTGTCCGTGTGGTGGATCGTGACCGGGCCCGCCTGGCGGGCGATCCTTGCCGTCGTCGTATCGTGCGGAGCGCTCATCGGTCCACCGTCGGGGTGAGGTGCGCCAGCGCTGTTGCGAAACGTCCGCCCGGTGCCGCCTCGGCGACCAGGCCGGCATCGGCTGCCGTGTCGACGTCACGCAGGCAGGGCAGGTCGTGCACGCGCAGACCCGCGAGCCGGGCCCTTTGCGCTGCGCCGGTCTGCGGCGTCGACATCGGGACGCCGCGCAGCCGTGCCGGGTCCGGTTCGGCCATGCCGAGCGCCCAGAAGCCGCCGTCCTCGGCCAGGCCGAAGTACGCGTCGCAGCCCGACCAGTCGACGGTCAGCAACTCCGGCGTCACCTGCGGGGTGTCCATGCCGATGAGCAGGGCCGGCCCGTCGCACCCCGCGAAGGCTTCGGCCAGCCGCTCGTCGAGGCCGCCCGCGCACTGCCGTACGACGTCGAAACCGGGCGGCACCCAGGGGCCCGGCGTCCCGTCCAGGACCAGCACCCGGCGCCGGGCCGGCGTCCGCGCCACGGCGTCCAGTGTGTCCACCAGGGCCGCCTCCGCGAGCACGGCGGCCTCCTCGGGTGTGAAGGGCGGGGTCAGCCTGGTCTTCACCCGGCCCGGCCGGGGCTCCTTGGCGATGACGAGGAGCGTGGTCACGAGCGGGTTCCTTTCGACGGGGCGGCGCCGGGCCGGGATGCGGCGCGGTGGGCGGACCCGGCTCCGGCACCGGCACCGGACCACGCGCCCGCCCCCGCGCCCCCGTCGGCCTCCCCCAGCACCCGGCTCATGTCCCGCACCGCCTGCCAGGTCCCCCGCCAGGTCCCCGTCACCTTCGACGCACCCGTGCGGGGCAGGTACGGCACGTCGTACTCGGCGATGCGCCAGTCCGCGTCGGCGGCGCGGACGACCATCTGGAGGGGGTAGCCGCTGCGGCGGTCGGTGAGGGCGAGGGTGAGCAGGCGGTCGCGGCGGGCGGCGCGGAGGGGGCCCAGATCGTGCAGGCGCAGGCCGGTACGGCGGTGGAGGAGGCGGGTGAGGGCGAGGTTGCCGACGCGGGCGTGCAGCGGCCAGGTGCCACGGGATGCGGGACGGCGTCGGCCCAGGACCAGGTCTGCCTCGTCGGCCGCGACACGGCGCACGAAGGGCATCAGGTCACCCGGGTCCAGCGAGGCGTCGCAGTCGCAGAAGCAGACGATGTCGGCCGTGGCGGCGGTCAGCCCCGCGTGGCACGCGGCGCCGAAACCACGCCGCTCCTCGTGCACGACCGTCGCGCCGAGCTCGCGGGCGACAGCCGCCGAACCGTCCGTGGAACCGTTGTCCACGACGAGCGCCCGCCAGCCCGGCGGGATCCGCTCCAGGACCCAGGGCAGGGCCTCGGCCTCGTCGAGACAGGGAAGCACGACGTCGACGGAGGCCGTGCGGGGTTCATTCGCTGCTGCGGATGGGGTCGTCACGGCTTTCACCCTACGAGCCAGAAACGGGCATATCGGGCTAGGGCTCCTTACGAAACAAGGACGTCAGCCCCCGACGGCGGCACACATGCGCCGGGGGTGCGAGGCTGGCGGCATGGAGCAGCAACTGCCGTACCCGCAGGCCGGGGCCGGGCAAGGGGCCAGGGTTCTCGTCGTCGACGACGACCCCACCGTCGCCGAAGTCGTCTCGGGCTACCTCGACCGCGCCGGTTACGTCGTGGACCGCGCCGGGGACGGCCCCGACGCCCTCGCCCGGGCCGCCGCGCACTGGCCGGACCTCGTGGTCCTGGACCTGATGCTGCCCGGCATGGACGGGTTGGAGGTGTGCCGCCGGATGCGCGGCCAGGGGCCCGTGCCGGTCATCATGCTCACCGCCCGCGGCGACGAGGACGACCGCATCCTCGGCCTGGAGGTCGGCGCCGACGACTACGTCACCAAGCCCTTCAGCCCCCGCGAACTCGTCCTGCGCGTCGAGTCGGTGCTCCGCCGCACCCGCCCGGGCCCGGTCCGGCCGGAGGGCAGCTTGCGCGCGGCCGGCCTCTCGGTCGATCCGGCGGCCCGCCGGGCCACCAAGAACAACGCCGAACTCGCCCTCACCATCCGTGAGTTCGACCTTCTCGCATTCTTCCTGCGGCACCCCGGCCGGGTCTTCAGCCGCGAGGATCTGATGCGCGAGGTGTGGGGCTGGGACTTCGGCGACCTGTCGACCGTCACCGTCCATGTCCGCCGGCTGCGCGGCAAGGTGGAGGACGATCCGGCCAGGCCGCAGCTCATCCAGACCGTGTGGGGTGTCGGCTACCGCTTCGACGCGACCGGCACCGCCGCCCCGGGTCCCGCCCCCGCTCCCTCTCCGTCTCCCGCCGGGGAGGTGTGATCATGCGCGACACCCTTCTGATCGCCCTCTTCGCCTTCCTCGGCGCCGCCGCGGCCGGCGTGCTCGGCGCGTGCGTGCTCATGCTGGTCCGGCGCCGCTCGCTCATCGTGCACCTCGCCGTGGTCGCCGGCGTCGGCATCACCGCGATGCTCGCGGGCACGCTCGCCGTCGCCCAGGCGATGTTCCTGAACGGGCACGACCTGTCCGTCGTCACGACCGTGGTCGCCATGGCCGCCGTGGTCTCCCTGGCCACCGCCCTGCTGCTCGGCCGCTGGGTCGCCGCCCGCAGCCACGCCCTCGCGCTCGCCGCCCGGTCCTTCGGCGACGGCGGCGACTTCACCTCGCCCGACGGTGTCGCCACCGCCGAACTCGCCGAGCTGAGCCGCGAGTTGGAGGCCACCAGCGCCAAGCTCGCCGAGTCCCGAGAGCGGGAGCGGGCGCTGGAGTCCTCCCGGCGTGAGCTCGTGGCCTGGATCTCGCACGATCTGCGTACCCCGCTGGCCGGCCTGCGTGCGATGGCGGAGGCACTGGAGGACGGGGTCGCCGTCGATCCCGACCGCTATCTCAAACAGATCCGGATGGAGGTCGAGCGGCTCAACGGCATGGTGGGCGACCTCTTCGAACTGTCCCGTATCCACGCGGGGACGCTGGCGCTGAGCACGAGCCGGATCTCCCTGTACGACTTGGTGGGCGACGCGCTCGCGGGCGCCGACCCGCTGGCCCGCGAGTGCGGCGTACGGCTGGTCGGTGAGCGGATCGAACCGGTGCCGGTCGAGGTGGACGGCAAGGAGATGAGCCGGGTGCTGGGCAATCTGCTGGTGAACGCCATCCGCCGGACGCCGGCCGACGGCACCGTGGCCCTCGCGGCCGTGCGCTCGGCAGAGGGTGTGGTCCTGTCCGTCACGGACGGCTGCGGCGGCATTCCCGACGAGGACCTGCCGCGCGTCTTCGACACCGGGTGGCGCGGCACCCATGCGCGTACCCCGCCGGCGGGGGCGGGGCTGGGCCTCGCCATCGTGCGGGGCATCGTGGAGGCGCACGCCGGACGGGCCTCGGTGCGGAACGTCCCCGGGGGGTGCCGCTTCGAGGTGGTGCTGCCCGCTGCCGCTTCTTGAGAGGCGGGCAGCACCACCAGTCCGAGGGAGCCTACGCCCCTCGCATTCCGGCCACCGCGAACTCCCGCATCCCGTCGGCGAACCCCACCTCGGCCTTCCAGTCCAACTCCGCGCGCAGCCGCGCCGAGTCGGCGGTGATGTGCCGTACGTCGCCCAGCCGGTACTCCCCGGTCACGACCGGCTCGGGGCCGCCGTACGCCTGTGCGAGCACGTGGGCCATCTCGCCGACGGTGTGCGGGTCGCCGCTGCCGGTGTTGTACGCCGTGAGCGCACCCGGGAGAGCTGCCGAACCCGCCTCCAGCGCGGCCAGGTTGGCGGCTGCCACGTCCCGGACGTGGACGAAGTCCCGCCGCTGGCGGCCGTCCTCGAAGACGCGGGGCGCCTCGTCGCGGGCGAGCGCCGAGCGGAAGAAGGAGGCGACCCCGGCGTAGGGGGTGTCGCGGGGCATGCCCGGTCCGTAGACGTTGTGGTAGCGCAGGGACACCGCCGTGCCGCCCGTCGCGCGGGCCCATGCCGCGGCCAGGTGTTCCTGGGCGAGCTTCGTCGTCGCGTACACGTTGCGCGGGTCGACCGGGGCGTCCTCCGCGACCAGCCCGGGGGCGAGGTCGGCGCCGCACTGCGGGCAGGACGGCTCGAACCGGCCCGCGTCGAGATCGGCCACGGCACGCGGGCCCGGACGTACGACGCCGTGCCGCTCGCACTCGTAGCGTCCCTCGCCGTACACCACCATCGAACCGGCCAGCACCAGTCGGCGTACGCCCGCGTCGGCCATGGCGGTCAGCAGTACGGCCGTGCCCAGGTCGTTGCGGGAGACGTACTCCGTGGCGTCGGCGAAGCCGGCCCCGAGGCCGACCATCGCGGCCTGGTGGCACACGGCGTCGACGCCGGTCAGGGCGTGGCGGACGGCGTAGGGGTTGCGCACGTCCGACTCGGGGTCGAGGCGGACGTCGTACACGACGGGTTCGTGCCCGTGCGCCTTGAGTGCATCGACGACGTGGGACCCGATGAAACCGGCACCGCCGGTGACCAGTACGCGCATGCGCTCACGCTAGGGCCGAGGGGGCCGTTTCGGCCGTCCGGCGCCGGTCATGTCACGGGTCCGTAAGACCTGCCTCCGGCCTCCCGTCCACCACGAGCGGAACCGTCACCGTGAACACCGTCTGCCCGGGCTCGCCGCTCAGCTCGATGCGCCCGCCGTGGGCCTGGACCAGGGACTGCGCCACCGCCAGTCCGAGCCCGCTGCCGCCCCGGTCGCGGCTGCGGGCCTTGTCGACCCGGTAGAAGCGGTCGAAGACGCGTATCCGGTCGGCGGGCGGGATGCCGGGGCCGGCGTCGGTGATCCGGACGACGGCGGTGGTCTGCGTCACCGAGACCGCGACGGACACAGGCGTCCCGGCCGGCGTGTGGATCGCCGCGTTGGCGAGGAGGTTGTCCAGGACCTGGCGGATGCGCTGGGGGTCGAGGCGGAGTTTCAGGGAGCCGGGGCCGGGGGCGACCGTGAGGGGGTGGTCGGCGTGGGTGACGCGGAAGGCGTCCGCCGCCTGTTCGACCAGGTCCACCAGGTCCGCGTCCTGCATCCGCAGCGGCGTCTCCACCTCGGCGGCGTCCAGGCGGGCGAGCAGCAGCAGGTCGTCGAGGAGGAAGCCCATGCGGGCGGCCTCGGCGCGCAGCCGGGCCAGGTGCCGCTCCCGCTCCTCGGGGGCGTTGGCCGCGGCGTACTGGAAGAGGTCGGCGTAGCCCCGTACCGACATCAGAGGCGTCCGGAGTTCGTGCGAGGCATCAGCCACGAAGCGGCGCAGGCGCTGCTCCGCCTCCGCGCGCACCGCGAGGGAGTCGTCGATGTGCTCCAGCATGGTGTTGAACGCGGTGCGCAGCTCCTCCACCTCGGGCCCTCCGCCCCGCCGGTCGTGCCGTACGGGCAGCTGGGCCGAGTCGGTGAGGTCGTGCGAGGTGATGTCGCGGGCGGTGTGCGCCATGTCGCTCAGTGGCTTCAGACCGCGCCGCAGCATCCCGCGCCCGAACACCACGAGGGCCAGCAGCGCGAGCCCGAACGTGACCGCCTGGATGGTGATCAGCTGGCCCACGGTGTCCTCGATGTCCTCCATGGGCGCGGCGCTGACCAGTACCACGCCGGGCTCGACCTCGCAGGCCCGCAGCCGGTACTCGCCCTTGCCCTTCAGGTGCTCGGTGCGCAGGATCTCCGTGTGCGCGCCGGTCTGCGCCTCGGCCAGCGAGGTGAAGTCGTCGACGTCCTGCGGCAGGTCGGCGGGGTCCTCGGGCCTGCGCAGCACGGGCTTGCCGTCCGACACGTCGTACACGGCGTAGAACCAGCTGTAGTACTTCTTGCCCGAGAGCGTGCCGTAGTCCGCGATGCTCTTGGACTGGGCGATCTGGCCCTGCGCGAGCTGGGTGTCGAGCTGGGCCGACAGGTAGTCCCGCATGTATGTCGTCAGGGCCGTGCCCACGACGCCGAACACGAACAGCGCCAGCACCCCGAGCCCCAGCGCCAGCCGGGTGCCGAGCCGCATCCCGCGATACGCCCGCCGCAGCCGCCCCGTCACTCGGCCGCCTGCCGGATCACGTAGCCGAAGCCGCGGACGGTGTGGATCAGCGGCCCCCTGCCGTCGTCGGACTCGTCGAGCTTGCGGCGCAGCCGGCTGACGACCAGCTCGACGACGTTCGAGCGGCCGCCGAAGCCGTACTCCCACACGTGGTCGAGGATCTGCGCCTTGGTGAGCACGGTCGGCGACTTGCGCATGAGGTAGCGCAGCACCTCGTACTCGGTCGGCGTGAGTGTGAGCTGTTTGTCGCCGCGGCGGACCTCGCGGGTGTCCTCGTCCATCGTCAGGTCCGCCACCCGAAGGACGGAACGCTGGAAGCCGGGGCCGGCGCTGCGCCGCAGGACGGTGCGCAGCCGGGCCATGAGCTCCTCCACGGCGAACGGTTTGACCAGGTAGTCGTCGCCGCCGCGGGTCAGGCCGGCCACCCGGTCGGCCACCCCGTCGCGGGCCGTCAGGAACACCACGGGCACCATTTTCCCGGCGCCGCGCAGCCGGTCCAGGACGCCGAAGCCGTCCACGTCGGGCAGCATCAGGTCCAGGACCACGATGTCCGGGTGGAACTCGGCGGCCAGTCGCAGCGCCTCCTCGCCGGAGTTCGCGGTGACCGCGTCCCAGCCCTCGTAGCGGGCGACCGTCGCGACGAGGTCGGCGATGGGCGGGTCGTCGTCCACGACCAGCAGGCGTACTTTCTCCACCCGTTCATACTGCGGCACCCGGCACCGTTCCCATGAGCCGGGTGTGGGCCCGGGACCACATCGATAACCAGTTGAAAGAAGTACGACAGCTTTTCGACAGCACTCGCCGGACAAGCTCGGTATCCACAGACGAGATCAAGGAGCTGTCGCACGTGACGACCGTCCAATCGCCCCCTGCGCCCCCCACGGCGATACGCCCCAGGGTCGTCGCCCGCACGGGTCTGTACGCCGTGCTGGCCGCGAACGTGGCCGTGGTGCTCTACTTCTTCTCCGCCGCCGGCTTCGCCTCCAACGCGCTCATCGTGCTCGGCCGCCTCACCGGCCTGTGCGGTGCGCTGCTCATGGCCTTCCAGCTGCTGCTGGTGGCCCGGCTGCCGTGGCTCGACCGCCGCATCGGCATGGACCGGCTGACCTCCTGGCACCGCTGGACCGGCTTCAGCGTCCTGTGGGCCCTCCTGGCGCACGCGGTGTTCATCACCTTCGGCTACGCCGAGTCGTCCTCCCTGGACCCGGTGAACCAGCTGATCGACCTCGCCGAGACGGTCGAGGGCGTGCTGCGCGCCGTCGTCGCGCTGGGGATCATCATCGTGATCGGTGCCGTCTCGGCCCGGTTCGCACGGCGCCGGCTGGCGTACGAGACGTGGCACTTCATCCACCTGTACACCTACGTCGCGGTGGTCCTGGCCTTCACGCACCAGGTCGCGGTCGGTACGTCCTTCACCTCCTCGTCCGCCGCCACGGCGTACTGGTACGCGGTGTGGGGCGTGGCGCTCGGCGCGGTGTTCGTCGGCCGGCTGGTGCTGCCGCTGTGGCGGAACTGGCGCCACCAGTTCCGGGTGTCGGCCGTGGTCCCCGAGTCCGACAACGTCGTCTCCGTCTACATCACCGGCCGTGACCTGGACCGGCTGCCCGCGCGGGCCGGCCAGTTCTTCCTGTGGCGGTTCCTGACGAAGGACCGCTGGTGGCAGGCGAACCCGTTCTCCCTGTCGGCCGCTCCCGACGGCAACCAGTTGCGGCTCACGGCCAAGGCGGCCGGCGACGGCTCGGCGTCCCTGAGGCACCTCAAGGTCGGCACGCGCGTGTTCGCCGAGGGCCCGTACGGCGCGTTCACCGCGATGCACCGCACCCGGCCGGAGGCGGTGCTGGTCGCGGGCGGCGTCGGTGTCACCCCGATCCGGGCGCTGCTGGAGGAGCTGCACGGCCACGCGGTCGTGATCTACCGGGTCGGCTCGGACCGGGACGCGGTCCTGTACGGCGAGCTGGCTGAACTCGCCCACGCCAAGGGCGCCGAACTGCACCTGGTCACCGGCCCGGTCACGCCGGACCGGCTGGCCCCTGCGGAGCTGGAGCGGCTGGTCCCCGACATCGCGGACAGGGACGTCTTCCTGTGCGGCCCGCCGCCCATGATGAACGCGGTGATCGGGAGCCTGCGCGAGCTGGGCGTGCCCAAGGAGCAGGTCCACTTCGAGCGATTCAGCCTGGCCGGCTGAGGGACGGGAAGACATCGTGAAGCGAGCAATACCTGTCCTGGTCCTCAGCATCGCGGGCCTGATCCCGGTCTGGCGTTACGAGCCGTCGCTCGGCGCGGCCAGCACGGAGGCCGCCGCGCCGGCCGCCACGCCCTCGGATTCGTCCTCCGCCGCGTCGGGCTCGGATTCGGGTTCCGGCAGCACGGTCGTCAGGGGCACGACGGTTCAGACCGAGAAGGGCCCCGTGCAGGTCCAGGTGACCTTCCAGGGCACCAGGATCACGGCTGTGAAGATGCTCCAGCAGCCCAATCACCCGCAGACGACGGCCGCGGTGCCGAAGCTCATCTCCGAGACCCTCGAAGCCCAGAGCACGGACATCGACACCGTCTCCGGGGCGACCATCACCAGCGACGGCTACAAGGAATCCCTCCAGGCCGCCATCGACGCGAACGCGAAGTCGGCGTCCACCTCCTCCCCGTCGGCGTCCGCGTCCGCCGCCTCGCGGTCCCAGACGGTCGACGGCTCGACGGTGAACACCGACAAGGGTCCCGTGCAGGTCCAGGTGACCTTCGACGGCGACAGGATCGCGTCGGTGAAGATGCTCCAGCAGCCGAACCACCCGCAGACGACGGCCGCGGTGCCGAAGCTCATCTCCGAGACCCTCGAAGCCCAGAGCACGGACATCGACACCGTCTCCGGGGCCACCATCACCAGCGACGGCTACAAGGAATCCCTCCAGGCCGCCATCGACGCGAAGGGCTGATCGTGCAGCGAGTCGAACACGTCATGGGGTTCCCCGTCTCACTGCGGGTCGACGACGAGCACGTCGGTGAGGAGGCGGCCGATGCCGTGTTCGCGTGGCTGCGTGAGGTCGACGCCCGGTTCAGTCCGTTCAGGGCCGACAGCGAGGTCTGCCGGCTGGACCGGGGGGAGGTCGCCCGGGGTGAGATCAGCGCGGACCTCGCCGAGGTGCTGGGGCTGTGCGAGGAGTACCGGGTCGCCACCGGCGGCGCCTTCGACGTACGGCTGCCCGGGCGCGGGCTCGATCCGTGCGCGGTCGTGAAGGGCTGGTCCGTGCAGCGGGCCGCCGAGCTGCTGAAGGCGGCGGGGGCTCGGCGCTTCGTGCTCAACGCCGGTGGTGACGTGGTCGCCGCGGGCGGACCCTGGCGGGTGGGGATACGGCACCCCGAGCAGGCCGACAAGGTGTGCACGGTCGCCGAGCTGACGGACGGTGCCGTCGCGACGTCCGCTCGCTACGAGCGCGGCGACCACATCATCGACGGGCGTACCGGGCGCGCGGCGACGGGTCTGCTGTCTCTCTCCGTCGTGGCTGCCTCCCTGACCGTGGCGGACACCGTGGCGACCGCCGCGTTCGCGATGGGCGCCGACGGTGTCGCGTGGGCCGCCGCCCGGCCGGGCTGCGAGGTGTTCGCGGTGGACGCCGGGCGGCAGGTCTTCCGCACGGAGGGCTTTCCGGTGGCACCGGCGGCGGCCCAGGCGGCCTAGGGCCTGTTGCGAACGGGACCGCCCCTGCGCCGCCGGAGCACCAGCAGCACCGCCGAGCTGCCGAAGAGGACGGCGGTGATCAGCAGCCAGCGGGCCAGGAAGGTGTCCGTGGACATGCCCGTGACGCCGGCGTAGCGGTCCGCCACCCGGCTGGTGATCAGCGGGAACCACACCAGCAGGAGCAGCAGGGACAACGCGGCCGGGACGCGGACGTACGGCATCCAGCTCCGGCGGTCGGCAGCCTCGAAACCCCGTAGCAGCGCCCGGTCCGCCGCCCCGTACAGCGGCACCAGCACCAGGTCGTGCAGGATCGCCGCGCCGACGAACCACAGCACGATCTCGAACCACTCCCCGTCCAGCAGTCGCAAGCCCGCGTATCCGGCGAGCGCGAACGAGCAGGCGAGCAGCAGGATCTGGAGGGGGCTGCCCAGGGCGGGCCTCGGCAGGCGCACAAGCCGGCCCGTCGGTCGACGCGTCAGTCGGTGCATCACAGGTCTCCGAACGTCATCCGCGCCACCCACTTGGTGTTCAGCACACCGGGCGCGGCGGGCACGATGATCCGTGCCGGGTAGCCGTGGTCGGGGGTCAGGTCCTCGCCGTTGACGAAGAGGGCGAGCAGGGAGCGGGAGTCGGCGACCTGGTTGGCCCGCAGGGCGGCCCGGCGGAAGGCGCCGCGCTGCTGGAGCGACTCCACCAGGACGTCTGGCGGGTCCTGGTCGTGGCCGACCAGCGCCGCGAGGTCCCGCAGCCGTACGCCGCGCCACCACTGGTCGGACGTCGACCAGCCCTCCACGCAGGCGATCGGCAACGCCGCGCTGTACAGCGGCATGTCGAGCAGGTCGGCACGGCTGAGGCGGACCGTCCGGCCGGCCCGGCCCTCGACGACCAGCCGCCACGCCTCGTCGCTCGTGTCGGCCTCGCGGATCCCCGCGTAGGCGGCGGTCTTGTTGATCTGGAAGCCACCCGGGCCGCTGCCCGGCTCGGCACCGCCGTGCGGGGCGAGGAGGGCGGTCCGGCGCAGGAAACCGTCGAAGTTCTGTCCGACGGTCGTGGCGAACAGCAGCAGCGAACCCCCGCCGACGAACCAGAGGGCACCGCGCCGCGAGACGGTCGGCTCGGCGGGACTCGGCGCGATCAGCTCCCTGTCCTCCTCCCCCGTCCCCTCCTCAGGCCCCTCGTCCTTCTTCTCCCGCATGCGGCGCAGGTTCCGCAGCGCGGTCGGGGTCTTCAGCACGGCGTGCACGACGAACGCGCCGATGAACACCCACGCCCCGTAGAAGTGCAGGGTGTAGAAGGAGCCGGGGAAGAGGTAGTCGAGCTGGACGTTGAGCACGCCCGTCACGAACTCGAACAGCGCGCCCCCGACCAGGAGCAGCAGCGAGATCCGCTCCAGCGCGTGCGCGAGTGACCGTGCCGGCGGCAGTGTGAAGAGCTTCGGCAGGACCGACCACAGCTTGGCCAGGAGCACGGGGATCAGGGTGATGCCGAGTGTGACGTGGACGCCCTGGTTGAGGCGGTACAGCCAGTGCGGGCTGGTCGGCCAGGAGAAGAGGTAGAAGCCGAGGATCCCCTTGTCCGGGGTCTTGTCGTTCACCGGCGACAGGTTCGGGTTGTAGGCGGCGTAGGACACCAGCCCCGTCACGAACAGCACCGTGATCCCGCCGAGCAGCACGATGCCCAGCACCGAGGTGAGCCCCGGGCCGCGCAGCGGGCTGCGCCAGAAGGCGGGAGAGAAGGGAGACAGGGGGGAGTTCGGAGACCGTGCCATGTCCCGACCGTAGGCCTGACCAGGGCCTCTAAGGCCGTCGCGAACCATGACGAAACTCTGACGTCCGCGCCTGTCACGCGTCCGGTGGACCCGGTGCGTCCTAGCGTGCAGAGGTGACCAGCGATCTCCTGTCCGACACCCGCCTCGACGCGCTCCCCGACGCCCGTAGGGACCTGCGCCGTGATCTGTACGCGGCCGGGGCCGCGGCGCTCCTGTTCGGCCTCGCCGCCCTGGTCGGCACCGCGATCGAGCACCGCGACGGCACCCTGTTCGTCAACTGGCCACCGCTCCTGGCGGACTGGGGTCCGCACGTCGGTCCGGGCACCCCGGCCGCGATCGCCGTCGCGGCCGCCGTGGTAGCGTACGGCCCTGTCCTGGCCGCCCGACTGTCGTGGCGCCGCCTGCTGCTCGCCGTCTGGGGCGCGGGCCTGGCCTGGACCTTCTCGCTCGCGCTCGTCGACGGCTGGCAGCGCGGCATCGCCCGCCGGCTGACGACCCGCTACGAGTATCTCCAGGTCATCGACCGCTTCCAGGACATCCCCGCGGCACTGCGGGACTTCACCCGGCACATCCTGCTCGGCTCACCGGAGCACTGGCCCGCGCACGTCGCCGGGCATCCCCCGGCAGCCACCCTCACCTTCGTCCAGCTGGACCGGATCGGCCTGGGCGGCGGCGCGTGGGCCGGGGTCTGGTGCATCACCGTCGGCGCCACGGCCGCCCTCGGCATCCTCGTCACCGTGCGCGCACTCGCCGACGAGAAGCTCGCCCGCCGTGCCGCGCCCTTCCTGGTGCTGGCGCCGGGCGCGGTGTGGATGGGCACCTCCGCCGACGGCTACTTCGCGGCTGTCGCGGCCTGGGCGGTGGCGTTGCTCGCGCTGGCGGTGACGGGACATCGGCCGCGCCGGACCGGCCTGGCCTCGGGTCTGCTGTTCGGCCTGACGGTCTGTTTGTCGTACGGCCTGACGCTACTCGTCGTGATCGCGGCGGCCGTGCTGTTCCTGGGCTCGGAGCGCGTCCGCCCGCTGCCCTTCGCGCTCGCGGGGTTCGCGGTGGTCCCGGTGGTGTTCACCGCGCTGGGCTTCTACTGGTGGGAGGCCTACGACCTGCTGGTCACCCGCTACAACCAGGGCGCCGGCGGCACCCGGCCGCAGGCCTACTGGGTGTGGGCGAACCTCGCCTGCCAGGTGCTGGTGGTGGGCCTGGCGACGGCGGCGGGGCTGCGGCGGACCGCGGTGGTGATCGTCCGTCAGAGAGGTACGGCCGCATTCCGCCTCGGCTTGCTGGTGCTCGGCGCGCTCGTCGCGATGCTGGCGGCCGATCTGTCCGGGATGAGCAAGGCGGAGACGGAGCGGATCTGGCTGCCGTTCGCGCTGTGGCTGCTGCCGGCCTGCGCCTTCCTGAGGGGGCCGCGGGCCTGGCTCGCGGGACAGGCGGTGCTGGCCCTGCTCGTCAACCACCTGCTGCTGACGGGTTGGTGACCACGCGAAGTCAAGGTAGGTTAGGCTTACCTAAGTACAGGCCACCGGCTCGAAAGGTTCCCATGCCTGCTGCCACCTGCCCTGAGCCGACGCCCGCCGAGCGTGCCCGCTCGGTGCTGGCGGCGGCCGGCTCGCTGACCGTCACCACGCAGGGCCACCGCATCGAACTGATCGGCCTGCACACCGTCGACGCCGCCGCGCGGCTGCTCCTGCACAACCCGCCGGACGGCCACCTCGCCGCCGAACTGGCCGTGGCGCCGCACGGCGATCTCGCCGCGCTCGTGGAGTTCACCGACGTCGCCGCCGTCGCCGTACGCGAACGGGTGCGCTCCCGCCTGACGCTGGGCGGCTGGCTCAGCGCGCTCGGGCCGAAGGCCCTGGTGTTCCATCCGGCCCGTGCCGTGCTCACCGAGGACGACGGCACGACCATCATCGGCCTCGACGAGCTGACCCTCGCCTCCCCCGACCCCCTGGCCACGCACGAGGCGGAGATGCTGGGCCGGCTGGACGCGGCCCACGCCGACACCGTCGCCCCGCTCGCCCGGCTGCTGCCGGCCCGGGAGCAGCTCGGCGCGACCGGTCTGCGGCCGCTGCGGCTGGACCGGCACGGCCTGGTCCTCCGGCTGGAGACAGCGGGCTCCCACCGCGACGTCCGCCTGTCCTTCACGACCCCGGCCACCCACCCCGGCGATGCGGTGCGCCAGATCCACACGCTGCTCGCCCGGGCCACCGCCCGCCCGCGCCGCCGGCACCTGCCGACCAGGTCGTAGGCGCGGGCGCCACCCCATGCTGCCGATCTCCGGGCCCCTCGCAGAGGCCTTCCCGTCACCTCCGCGACGGTGCCCGGAGGTCGGCTCTCACAGCCGGCTCCCCGACTCCAGCCGCTCCGTCGTCCGCATGAGCGAGCGTGTGAACGGATGCCGGGGCTCCGTCAGAATCCGCTGCGTCGAACCCTGTTCGACCAGTTCACCCGCGTCCAGCACGGCGATGCGGTGAGCCAGCCGTGCCGTCTCCAGGTCGTGGGTGATGAGGACGAGGGACAGTTCGTCGCCCTCGGCCACCAGGCCGGCCAGGACATCGAGGATGCCCCGCCGGGTGACCGTGTCCAGGCCGGAGGTGACCTCGTCGCAGATCAGTACCCGGGGGCGGGCGAGCAGGGCCCGGGCCAGGGCGGCGCGCTGGAGTTCGCCGCCGGAGAGTTCGCCGGGGCGGCGGCGGGCCAGGATCTCCGGCAGGCCGAGGCGGTTCAGGGTGGCGGATGCCTCCTGCACCGCCGTCCGTTCGTCGGCGCCGCGCAGCCGCACCGCCGTGCGCGCCACCTGGTGCAGCACGGGCCGGTACTCGTCGAAGGCGGCGCGGGCGTCCTGGAAGACGTACTGCACGGCGGCGAGTTGGGCGCGGCTGCGGTGCCGCAGGCTGCGCGGGAGCCGGGTGCCGTCGAGCAGGATCTGTCCGTCCTGGTCCCGGTGCAGGCCTGCCAGGCAGCGGGCGAGCGTGGTCTTGCCGCTGCCGGAACGGCCGACCACCGCGAGGCACTCGCCGGGGTGGAGGGCGAGGTGCGGGGTGCGCAGCACGACGGTCCTGCGGTCGTGTGCGGCCGTCAAGTCCCTTACTTCCAAGACCGGTTGAGCCGCATCCGCGCTCGTGCCGTCCTGCCGGATCGCACGCTGTCCGTCCAGCAGCCGGCGGGTCCACTCGTGCCGCGGTGCCGCCCACAGCCGCTCCGCCGGCCCCGACTCGACGACCCGGCCCGCACGCATGACGAGGACCTCGTCGGCGAGGGCACGCACCACGTCGAGGTCGTGGCTGAGCAGGACGACCGCGATGCCCCGTGCCGCGACCGCCGCCAGCTGCTCGACGATACGGCTCTTGGTCAACGCGTCCTGGCCGGTGGTGGGTTCGTCGGCGACGACGACGCGGGAGCCGAGCAGCAGGGCCTGGGCGAGGACGACGCGTTGCTGCTGGCCGCCGGAGAGCTGGTGCGGGTAGCGCGACAACAGCTCTTCCGCGTCCGGGAGTTGGGCGTCGGAGAGGGCTTGCAGCACCAGTTCCCGGGCCGTCTCGCGGCGTTCGGCGCGGGGCAGGTGGCGGACCTGGGGGCGGGCCAGGTCGTCGAGGAGGGCGCTGACGCGACGGGCCGGGTTGAGGACGGCGGCGGGGTGCTGGGGGACGTAACCCACCGGGCCGTCCCCGGGCCGCCGCACCTCACCCGTGACCATCGCGCCGGGCGGGTACTCGCCCAGCAACGCCAGCCCGGTCGTGGTCTTCCCGCTGCCCGAGGCGCCGACCAGCGCGGTCACTTTCCCGGGCAGCACGGCCAGGTGTACGCCGTCGACGATCGCGCGGCCGTCTATCTCGACGCGGAGATCGCGGATCTCGGCGACCGCCGCATGCTCTGCCCGACTCACCGGCGTGGTCCCTTCTGCTCGGGTGCGGTCGTCTCAGGCACGGCTTTGTCCGGCGCGGTCTTCTTCGGCGCGGTCTTCTCCAGCGCGGCGTCGAAGAGCAGGTTGGTGCCCATCGTCAGGGCCACGATCAGCAGCGCGGGCACCACCACGGCCCAGGGCTGGACCAGCAGTCCGGTGCGGTTGCGGTCCACCATGACGGCCCAGTCGGCGGCATCCGGGGCGACGCCGACCCCGAGGAACGCGGCCGTCGACACCAGGTACAGGACACCGGTCAGGCGGATCCCGGCGTCGGCGGCGAGGGTGCGCAGCGCCGAACGGCCGACATAGCCGACGGCGATCCGCCACCAGGTCTCCCCCTGCATGCGCAGCGCCTCGACGGCGGGGCGCGCGGCCGCCTCCCCTGCCGCCGACCGCACGATCCTGGCCGCGTCGGGCACGTTCACCAGCGCCACGAGCAGCGCGAGTCCGGTCGTTCCCGGCGACAGCACGGAGGCCACGAGCAGGATCAGCAGCAGCGACGGCACGGCGAGCAGCACGTCCAGCGGCCGCATCAGCAGTTCCTCCAGCCCGCGCAGGCGGGTGAGGGCGCTGATGAGCGCGACCGGGACGGCGACGAGATAGGCGAGCGCGGTCGCGGCCAGGGCGGTGAGGACGACGGTACGGCCACCCAGCAGGACCTGTCGCCAGACGTCACGGCCCACGAAGTCGGTGCCGAGCCAGTGGTTGTCGCCGAGGGTGAAGGAGGTGGCGCGGGGGCCGGGGTCACCGGTGAACAGCGGCCCGAGGAGGGCGAGGACCAGAGGGACGGTGACGATGGCGAGGCCGAACGCGAAACGGCGACGGCGACCGACGGGCGGCGTCACGCGGCCACCCCCGCGCGGGGCGTGAGCCGGTGGGCCACCAGGTCGGCACCGAGGTTGAGCAAGACCGTCAGCACTCCGAACACCACGGCCAGCCCCTGCACCACAGGCACGTCCCGTTCGGCCACGGCATTGAGCAGGACCGTGCCCAGACCCGGGATGACGAAGAGGGCCTCCACCACGATCACCCCGCACAGCAACCAGTCGATGGTGCGGGCGAGTTGCTGCGCGGCCGGGGCGAGGGCGTTCGGTAGGGCGTGGGCGTAGCGGACGCGGGCGCCGGGGACGCCGTAGCGGCGGGCGTGGACGGCGTAGGGGGAGGCGAGGGCGTCGACCATGCCGGCCCGGACCAGGCGGGACAGGGAGCACACCGGGCGGGACAGCAGGACCAGCACCGGCAGCACGAGCGCCGCCGGATGGGCGAGCAGGTCGGTGCCGTAGCCGACAGCCGTCGGCGGCAACCAGGCCAGCTTGAGCGCGAGGACCGTCACCAGCAGGACCCCGAGGGCGAACTCGGGTACCGCGTACACGGCCAGCGTCACCGAGCTGACCAGCCGGTCGACGAGCCGTCCCTCGTGGCGGGCGGCGAGCACGCCGAGACCGAAACCGAGAGGGAGGAGGAGGGTCAGCGTGAGCGCGGCCAGCAGCAGCGTCGGGCCGAAGCCGTCGGCGAGGTACTCGGTGACCGGGCGGCCGGAGGTCAGGGACGTGCCGAGGTCACCGTGCACCAGGCCCGTCGCCCAGTCGGCCAGCCGCTCGTACGCCGGCCGGTCCAGGTCCAGCGCCTCGCGGATCGCGGCGATGCGCGCGGGGTCCGGCTGGTCGCCCGCCAGGGCCACGGCCGCGTCGCCCGGCAGCGCCTCGGTGAGCGCGAAGACCAGCAGCACGACGGCCACGGTCTGGACTCCGCCGAGCAGGAGGCGCCGGGCGACGAAAGTGCCGCGACGGGTTGTCGTGCCGCTGCTGCGCCGTCGTGGCTGGTCGCGCAGTTCCCCGCGCCCCTTGGCGGCGCCGCCGAACCGTGTCCGGCTTGGCTCGGCCCGCTTGGTCCTCACGCCAGCCACACCTTGTCGAAGCGCGCCCAGTCGAGCGTGTTGGCGGGGGCCTTGGTCTCAACTCCCTTCACCGTGCGAGCGGTTGCGATGATCCAGTCGGCGAAGCCCCAGATGAGGAAGCCGCCCTCGGCGTACAGACGGCGCTGCATGCGCTCGTAGACGGCGGCCCGCTCAGCCTTGTCCCGGATGGACTGGGCCTGCTGGTAGAGGCCGTCGAAGTCCTTGTGCTGCCACTTGGTGGCGTTGGTGGTGGAGTCGGTGAGCAGCCGCTGGGAGATGTGGGACTCGATGGGCATGGGGCCGGAGCGGTAGCAGCACAGGGTGCCGCCGTCGAGGATGTCGCTCCAGTACGAGTCCTTGCTGCCCATCCTGACGTCGATCGTGACGCCCGCCTTCGCGGCCTGGTCGCGGAAGATGCCGGCCGCCTCGGTGAACCCGGCGGCGACGGCCGAGGTGTCCAGGGTGACCTTGAGCTTGTCGGCGCCGGCCTGCTTGAGCAGGGCCCGGGCCTTGTCGAGGTCCTGGGTGCGCTGCGGCAGATCGGCGGCGTAGTACTCGTATCCCTTGCCGAACAGGTCGTTGCCGATCTCGCCCGCGCCGGACAGCGCGCCGTCGACGAGTTCCTGGCGGTCGGCGATGAGGAAGAACGCCTCGCGGACCCGCTTGTCGTCGAAGGGCGCCCGGTCGGTCTTCATGCAGAAGGCCTGCATGGCACTGTTGCGCAGCCGCACGATCTCGATCTGGCCGCCGGCCTCGTGGGCGCGGGCGGTGGTCGGGTTGAGCTCGTGCGCGTACTCGACCTGACCGCCGAGGAGGGCGTTGACGCGGGCGGACTCCTCGTTGGCGACGACGAACTCGATCTCGTCGAGGAGCGGGGCGCCGTCCCAGTGGCCGTCGTAGCGGCGGAACACGGCCGAGCGGCCCGGCGCGAAGGAAACGAACCGGAAGGGACCCGAACCGATCGGCTTGTCGTCGAACTCGGTGGCGTCCTCCGGGACGATGTAGGCGCCGAACGCGGCCAGGATGTTGGGGAATTCGGCGGTGGGCCGCTTGAGCACGAACTCGATGCTCCGCGCGCCGGTCGCCCGGCTGGCGTCGAGGTCGATCGGCTCCAGGGACGCCTTCGCGCGGAACGCCTGCTGGGGATCGGCGATACGGCGGTAGCTGTAGAGGACGTCCTTGGCGGTGACGGGGCTGCCGTCGTGGAAGGTGGCCTCGCGGAGGGTGACCTGCCAGCGGTCGAGGGTCTTGTTGGCCTCCCACTTCTCGGCGAGGCGGGGCTGGGCGGAGAGGTCGGCGCCGTAGTCGGCGAGCTTGTCGAAGAGGGCCTTGGACCGGGCGACGTCGGCGAAGAGGTTGCCCAGGTGCGGGTCGAGGGTCTCGCTCGCGCCGCCTCCGGCGAACGCGGCGCGCAGCCGTCCGCCGCGCTTGGGGGTGCCGGAGGCGCCGGCCGCCTTGTCGTCGGTGCCGCCTGAGCAGCCGACGAGGGCGAGGGCGGCGGCGGCCGATGTGGCGGCGAGGAAGCCGCGGCGGTGCAGACCGGGAAAGCGTTCGTCGTACATGACTGTTCCTTCGTGTTCTTCGTGTCAGTTGGTGTGCAGACAGCTCAGTTGGTGTGCCGACGGCGCGCGACGACGTGCAGCCGGTCCGCGTCCGTGGCGGTCCCCGGCAACCGGCCGTCCCGCCAGGGCGGTTCGGTGCGGGGGCCGGGGCCGTCGTGCAGTTCGAGCACCTCGAAGCCGTGCGCGTCGAGGAAGTGGCGCAGCTCGTGCGGGAACAGCAGTCGCCATGCGGAGTGCTGTTCGACGGGCGCCGCGTCGACGCCGCCCTCATCGGCGGTCCATACGCGGGTACGGCACAGGAGTTGGGCCGTGCGGTCGACGGTCAGGGTGGTGGTCGACCGGTAGGCGACGCCCTGCCAGGTGAAGGCGTTGACGGACGGGGCGTCGAGGAGGTCCGTGCGGCCGAGGAAATAGGCGCCGTTACGCATTTCCGCGACCAGCAGACCGCCCGGTGCGAGGGAGTGACTGCAGGCGGCCAGGAAGCCGTCGAGCTGGTCGTTGGTGTGGCAGTACAGCAGGGAGCTGTCCAGACAGACGACCGCGTCGAAGGCAGCCCGGCCAAGGTCGAACCCGTGCAGGTCGGCCCGTACGTACGCCGGTCCCGGATGCCGGACCCGGGCGTACGCCAGCATCGCCTCGGAGAGGTCGGCACCGGTCACCGTACGACCGGCGGAGTGCAGGTGGGCGGCGTCGCGCCCGGTGCCACAGCCCATGTCGAGCACCCGCGGTCCGGCGCCGTGGCGGCGCAGGCAGTCCTCGGCCCAGCGCCCGGCGAGCCGGTCCGGATCGGGGAAGCGGGCCTCGTAGAGGGCGGGGTTGTCGGTGAGAAGGTTGCGGTTGTCGGCCGGGGTGCTGGGGGCGAGGGTGCTCTCGTCCTGCGGGCGGCCGCCGGGAACGGAGGCACCGTGCCCGGCCCCGTCGCCCCCGGAGTCACGACCTCCGCCTGCTGCGCCGTCAGCCACGCGCCGGCGCCTGCCGACCTGCTCGGGGGCGGCGACCTGGCCTGAACCTGCCCGCTCACCCGTCGCCGCGACGGCCACGCCCGGCTCGCTGACAGCCGCACCTTGCCCACGGCCGTCCGCTTGCTCACCGCCCGCCCGCCGCTGCACGTCCGCTCCCTCCGACCCGGGCCGCTCCACGTCAACTCCCCTCGCAGCGCTCACGCGTTGCTCCTCTCCTCGTCCCGCAGCGGAGCCGCCGCCGCGGGACTCGCCGGCAGTGCCCCACGCCGCTGCAGCCACGCCACCCCTCCGGCCGAGGCCAGCCCGAAGAGCGCGCAGCACACCCATGGCAGCCATGCACGGCCACCGCTCTCCCCCGCGTCCATGGCCCAGCCCACGACGGCGTTGCCCAGGGCCGCGGCGATGCCGGAGACGACGTAGAAGATCCCGAAGTACGTGCCGGTCAGCTCGGGGCGGCCGAAGCGCGGGATCAGCTCCATCACGAAGGGCGAGGCGACCATGACGCCGAGGTAGAGCAGGAGCGCGCCGAGCAGCACGGGTATCGCGTCGAGCCACCCGGCGGACGCCGTGCCCGCGACCAGAGCAGGTGGCAGGAAGGCCAGGCCCATCACCGCGACGCCGACGGCTATCCAACCCCCGCGGCTGCCCTGGGACTTGAGGCTTCGTGTGATCCTCAGCTGGAGTGCCAGGTTGGCCACCGTGCCGACGAGGAAGACGATGCCCGCCGCTCCGTCCCAGCCGGTGGCCTCGCGGGCGCCGTCGGGAAGCAGCAGGTAGAGCTGGTTCTCCAGGGTGAACATGCCGATCATGGCGAGGGCGAAGGCCAGGAAGGCCCGGTTGCCGAGCACCTCGCGCCAGTCGCCGAGGACGCCGGTCCCGGTGGGCTCGACCTTGCGTGCCGGAAGGACGAGAGCCTGGGCGACAGTGAGCACCGCGAAGATCCCGGCGGCGGTCAGCGCGGATGTGCGGAAGTCGACCAGGAGCAGGGCGCTGCCCAGCAGCGGGCCGATCAGCGCACCTGTCGTCGCGAAGACGTTGAACAACGCGAACGCCTCCGCCTTCCGTTCCCCCGCCTCCTGCGCGACGTACGCCCGCACGGCCGGGTTGAACAGCGCCCCCGCGAGCCCGCTCAGCACCGACGCGGCGAGCAGCACCGGCAGCCCGTCCCCCAGCGCGAACAACGCGAACCCGACGGTCCGCAGGGCGCACCCGGCGATGATGACGCCCCGCGCCCCCAGCCGGTCGGCTGCCGAGCCGCCGATGATGAACAGGCCCTGCTGGCTGAGGTTGCGCACGCCGAGCACGACACCGACGACGGCCGCCGACATGCCCAGGTTCTGGCCGAGGTGCGTGGCGAGGTAGGGGATGAGGAGGTAGAAGCCGATGTTGACGCCGAGCTGGTTGACGAGGAGCAGCTGCACGGCGAGCGGGAAGCGCCGCATCTCATGCCACGTCTTCATGCGCCGTCACCTCCTCGACTCCCAGGCCGGGACGGGTACTTGCCCGCACGAAGCCGTCCGCGCCGCCGATCCCGCGCCACGGGTCACGGGCGAGCAGCAGATGCCCGTCGAGGTCGGTCCAGCGGGCGCGGTCGGCCAGGTGGACGGCCGGCGCCAGGCCGAGGGTGCTGGCGGTGAGGCAGCCGAGCATCAGGTCGGTCCCGCTGCCCTCGATCGCCTCGGCGATCCGCAGGGCCGCATGGACGCCCCCGCACTTGGCGAGCTTGACGTTGACGCCGTGGACGCGCCCGGCCAGGCGCCGCACGTCGGCCAGTGACACGGCGTCCTCGTCGGCGATGACGGGCAGCGGCGACTTCTCGGCGAGGGCGCCCAGTGCGTCCGGGTCGCCGGGCGCGAGGGGCTGCTCCACGGCCTCGACGCCGAGGTCGGCGAAACGGGGCAGCAGGGCCGCCGCCCGTGCCGGGCTCCAGGCACCGTTGGGGTCGAGGAGCAGCCGGGCCCGGGGAGCGGCGTCGCGGATGACCCGTACGCGTTCGATGTCGTCCTCGGGGTCGGGGGTGCCCGCCTTGACCTTGACGATCTTGAAACCGCTCGCGGCCAGCCGGCGGGCCTCGGCGGCCGCGCGGATCGGCGAGGTGATGCCGATGGTGCGCGCGGTGGCCGCCACGGGAGGTGCCGTCGTACCGAGCAGGCTGTGGACGGGGACGCCCGCGCGCTTGCCGGCCAGGTCGAGGAGCGCGGACTCGACGGCGGCCGTGACAGCGGGCGGAACGCCACCGGAGGGCAGAGCCTGAAGCGCGCTCTCGGGATCGGCGAACCGTTCCAGGTCGACTGCTGAGATCAGCCGTACGAGCGTCTCGGCGTCCAGCCCGTAGTACACGCTGCTGACGGCCTCGCCGTACCCGGTCACTCCTTCGTGCTCGACGCCCAGCCAGACGGCGTCGCGGGCGGTCATGGTGGAGCGGGAGATGCGCAGCGGCTCGGCGAGTTCGAGACGTACGGTGCGCAGGTGCGCCTTCACGGTGTCCTTCCCAGAGAGAGCGGATCGGCCACCCGCGCGCACCGCGCCCATCCGCTCGCCTCGGCGGCGTACGGGTGCGGTATCTCCACGGGTCGGCCGGCCGCGCCGGCGAGGTCGAGGCCGTGGGCGGCGATGAAGTCGTCGTCGTAGACGGTGCCGAGATAGCGGTGCGGCCCGTCGGGGAACACCGTGGCGACGACCGCCCCCGGGTGCACGCAGGCCGCCCACGCGGCGACCCGCGCGACGGCGCCGGTGCTCCAGCCGCCGCTGACGAAGCTGCCCCGGGCGAGCCGGCGGCAGCTGTCCACGGCCTCGGCGGGGCCGATCCAGTGGACCTCGTCGAAGGCGTCGTAGGCGACGTTGCGCGGGTGGATGCTGCTGCCGAGGCCGCGCATCAGGCGGGGCCGGGCGGGCTGGCCGAAGATCGTGGAGCCGGTGGCGTCGACGCCGATGAGCCGCAGCGCGGGCCAGTGCCGGCGCAGCGGGCCGATGATGCCGGCGCTGTGGCCGCCCGTGCCGACGCTGCACACCAGGATGTCCAGGTGGTCGAGCTGGGCGGAGAGCTCCGCGGCCAGGGAGGCGTAACCGGCCGTGTTGTCGGGGTTGTTGTACTGGTCGGGCCAGTAGGCGCCGGGGAGGTCGGCGAGCAGTTCGCGCAGCCGGCCGAGCCGGGCCGCCTGCCAGCCGCCCTGCGGCGCGGGGCGGTCCACGATCTCCAGGCGGACGCCGTGCGAACGCAGCAACTGCCGTATGGACGGCTCGAGTTCGCTGTCGCCGACCAGGACGACGGGATGGCCGAGCGCCTGCCCCGCGAAGGCGAGTCCGATGCCGAGTGTGCCGGAGGTGGACTCCACCACCGGGGCGCCGGGACGCAGTTCCCCGCGCTCCCGCGCGCCGAGCAGCATCGACACGGCGGCTCGCGCCTTCATGCCGCCCGCCGCGAGCCCTTCGAGCTTGGCCCAGAATCCGGGGTGGGCGTGCGGCAGGTCGGCGCCGACCCGGACGACGGGCGTGCGGCCGAGCAGGGCGAGCAACTCGGGGCGGGCGGTGGGATGTACGGCTGTGGCGGTGGTGGGGGTCATCGCTCACCGCCGGGACAGCCATGGCGATCGGCGACCTCGGTGGACCTGTACCGATGGACGATCCCGGGGCCGCCGTCGAGCCAGAAGAAGGGGTACGGCTCCGCGCACACCGCGCTCACGCCGTGCCCCAGGAAGCGGGGCAGCACCGCGCTGCCGGTCTGCGCGAACATCACCAGCTGCTTGCCGTGCCGCAGCGCGTGCTGCCGTAGCGGTTCGAAGGTGCCGTTGCCCAGGGTCATCCCGGACACCAGCAGCGCGTCGCAGCTCCCGGCCGCGGTGAGCGCGTCGGCGACGACCGGCTCGCCCCACTCCGTGGCGCCGCCCTTGAGGTCGCACGGGACATAGCCGAACCCACGCGAACGCAGCGCCGCCAGCAGGGAGTTGACCACCCCGACCACCAGCACCGTACTTCCGGCCGGCAGGTCGAGCAGCTCGATCACGGCCCTCGCCCGCGCCGTGGACTTCTCCAGCGACGACCCGGCGGGCAGGGCGACGGGCCGCGCCCCGTGGTCCGGGGTGTGCGGGGTGATGTGCATCAGGTAGGCGTCGAGGGCGGCCACCCGCACGGCAGGCACCGGATGATCGAGGAGCCGGGCCACGTCGGCGCCGACGCAGTCGTCGAGCGCGCCGTCGGGCAGTTCGCCGGGCTCGACGGCGCATGACCCGACGGCCTCGGCGAGCCGGAGGCTGAGCACCTCGTTGCGGTAGCCGGTGCCGCGCCCGTCGTGCCGTACGGCCTGCCGGGTGGTGAAGGCGACGGCGATCCGCTGCGTGCCGGGATCGGGGCCGAGGGCGCCCGCGCGGACGTGTGCGACCAGGTCTTCGTACGTCCGGCAGTGCGACGCCGGCGAGGCGTTGACGGCGGTCACCGGATCACCAGCCCCGCGCGCAGTCCGGTCAGCAGCCCTTCGACGCGGTCGCGGGCGCCGGGCCCGTCGGGGTCGGCGGCCATGACGTGGCCCAGGTACTCGTTGTTGCTGCCGGCCGCCGTCACCACCTTGCCGGGGTCGGCGAGCTGCACCTCCAACACGTCCGGCAGATCGATCAGTTGCCGTCCGTCGAGCGCCTCCAGCGTGCCCGCGCGCTCCGGGACGAGGAAGCCGATGGCGGCGCTGCACAGCCCCGTGTCCGTGCGCCTGAGGTCCGGCCTGCGGCCGAGGGCGACGTCCACGAAGGCCGCGGCGAGGTCGATGCCGGTGACGTGGCGGACGAGCTCGGTGATGCGGTTGCCGGCGGGCCGGGGGTTGACCTCGACCACGCGCGGCCCGGCGGAGGTCAGCTTGATCTCGGTGTGCGCCACGACCCCGTCCGTCAGCCCGAGCGCCTTGAGCGCGCCGAGCGTGGTCTGCTCGGCGGCCTCGATGTCGGCGAGCGACAGGGCGGCGGGGAACATGTGGCCGGTCTCGACGAAGGCGGGCGGTGCGCCGATGCTCTTGTCGGTGACGCCGACCATGTGCACGGCGCCCGCATACGACACGGTCTCGACGCTCACCTCGGGGCCGTCGAGCAGCTCTTCGAGGAGGACGGCGCGGGTGCGCAGCTGACCGCGGGCGTTGACCGGGAAGTCGGCCAACGCCCCTACGGCATCGGCGAGTTGATCCTCATCGTCCACGCGACGCACGAACATGCCCGCACACAGGTCGACCGGCTTGACGACCAGTGGATAGCCGATCTCCTTCGCGGCCCGCGCGAGATCGGCCCACTCCTCGTGCACGGCGAACCGGGGTCCCGGCAGCCCCGCGTCGGCGAGGACGTGACGGGTGGCGTCCTTGCGGCAGGCGTTCTCCACCGCCTCGGGACCGGGGCCGGGCAGACCGAGGCGCCCGGCGATCCGCGCCACCGTCGGCAGGTAGTAGTCGCAGGAGGTGATCACCCCGTCGAAGCCCAGCACCGAGTGCAGCCGCTCCACCTCGGGCAGCAGGGCGTCGAGGTCATTGGTGTCGGTCGTGATCACATTGCGCGCGCCGAGCAGCGGATGGGCCGCCCCCTCGGGCGCCGAGCGCAGGTAGTGATGCAGGTCACGAGTGAGGAAGGTGAACTCGTGCCCGCCCTCACGGATGGCGCGTGGCAGCAGTCTGCTCATCGATCCGACCCAGCTCTCGACCACCAGCAGATGAGCCACAACTCCCCTTTTCATGACGTGAATTCAGACGGCAGGGCAGCCCGGACCGCCCCTCGACGGGAGGGGTGCCGGACTTGACTGGCACACGCTATCGATAATCATTTTCATTTGCTACCCCGTTCTTACCCCGCTTCGGAGAATCGGAGAGACCTTGACCGTCCTGCCCCGCCCCACCGCCCTGCTGTGCGCCCTAGTGGCCGCGGCAGCCCTGCTCCCCACGACCGGGCACGACCGGGCTACGGCCGCGCCGGCCGCCCTCACCTTCGGCGCCTGCCCGGACTCCGTGCCGGCGCCCCCCGCACCCGACCGCGTGGAATGCGGCCGCCTCACCGTCCCGCTCGACCGCAAGAACCCGTCCGGCCCGGGCATCGAGATCGCCGTCTCCCGCGTGCCCGCCTCCGGCACACCCGCCGAGCGGCGCGGCATCCTGCTGGTGAACCCGGGTGGTCCGGGCGGCTCCGGGCTCCCCTACGCGGTGACCAAGCGCGCCAAACTCCCCGCGAGCGTGCGGCGTTCGTACGACGTCATCGGCTTCGACCCGCGCGGCGTGGGCCACAGCGCGCCGGCCGGCTGCGGCGCGATGGGCGGCCTGTTCTCCGCTCCCGGGGCCGACCCGGTGCCGACGACCCCGCAGGCCGAACGGTCGTACCTCACGTCACTGCGCCACCTGGCCGACGACTGCGCGACGAGCGCCGGCGCACGGATGCTGCCGTACCTGTCCACCGAGCAGACGGCGTACGACATGGATGCGATCCGCGCCGCGCTCGGTGAGCCGCGGACGAGCTTCCTCGGAGTCTCGTACGGCACCTACCTCGGCGCGGCGTACGCGGCGCGCTTTCCGCACCGGGTGGGCCGCATGGTGCTGGACAGCGTGGTCGGCCCCTGGGACTGGTACGACTTCGACGTGATCCAGAGCCGGGCGATGCTGCGGGCCCGCGACACGTTCTTCGCCTGGACCGCCGCGCATGCCGAACGTTTCGGGCTGGGTGGCGACGCGGGCGCCGTACGGCGCTCGTATCTGCGTGTACGCCACGGCCTGGCCGCGCGCCCGGTCGGCGGCTTCGGCCCGGCGGAGTTCGACCGGGCCGTCTACCGCGCCCTCGGCCGCACCGAACGCTGGACGGGCCTCGCCGACGGGCTACACGGCTACCTGACGGCCGGGAGCGTGGCAGGCCTGCGTCCCGCATCCGCCTTCGACAGCCCGCAGTCGCGCAACTACGAGGCGGCCAACCGGATCGTGAAGTGTGCGGACGGACCGGCGCCGACGCCCCGCAGGGTCGTGGCGGACGTGCGGCGCATACGACGTGCCGACCCGCAGCCGGTCCTGACCGGCCTGGAAGCGGCTGCCTGCGCGTACTGGCACCACCGCCCCGTGCGGCGCACCCAACTGGGCAGTCCGGCCGCCCCTCCCGTGCTGCTGGTCGCCTCCGCGCACGACCCGGTGACCCCGATCGAGGGCGCCCGGCAACTGCGCGAACTGCTGCCCGGCTCCCGGCTGGTGACGCTCGACGACGACTACTCGCACGGGGTGTTCGCCAGCCGGGGCAATGCCTGTGTGGACGGGGCGGTGGCGGGCTATCTCGTCCACGGGGAGGTGCCTGCGGCGGACGTGCGCTGCCCCGGACCGGGACTGCCGGTCGCGGCAGCGGCTGCTCCGTCCGGATGAGCTCCCCGTTGGGCGTGTTCCTCGTCCCCAGCGCCCGGTGAGCCGGGCGACGAGGAACAGGTCGGAGACCTCGCAGACCAGGGCGCGATCGCGGAGCGGGCGGAGCTGGACGGGGGCCGGTGGCGTGGCGGTTGGCGTTGGTGACCAGTTCACCGGCGAGCAGTGCGGTGGTGAACGCCGGGTCGTCGAGACCCTGGGCGGCGAGCCGTTCGGTGACCACGACACGCGCGTGGTTGACCACGGCCGGGTCGCTGGGCAGGTCCCACTGCGCCACACCCGGTCGGGGCCCGGCGTGTGGGCGCGGGCGGGTGCGGAGCCACCCGGAACCACCCGAGCGCACACCGCCACCCGGCCTGCGGCCCGTCGGAGGCTTCGAGGCCATATCACCGTAGACCTGCCGGATACCCGGCACGATTGCACCTTTCCGGCACCCGGATGCGGTGACGGGACGCACGGAACACCGGTGACCGGGACGCGCGGAACACCGTGGCATCGGGCCACCGCAGCGGGAGCCGACCGTGGCGGAGCGAGGAATACTTGGCCGCATGCGGTACCCGCGGTGCGTGGCCCGTCTCGGAGCCGGGCTGGTGCTGGTGCTCGTGACCGCCGTCGGCTGCACCGGTGACGGCGGTGACGGCGACGAGCCGGCGCCTACGGCTGCCCCGGCGTCGCCCGGAGCGGGTAGCGGCAGCCCGAGCGCGACGCCCACTCCCTCCCCCACCCCCGCCGACCCCGTCTCCCTCCCGGCCCTGATCCAGCGCGAGCACCGCGGCGCCGACCTCCGCCTCGGTGCCGTACGCGTACGCACCGACTCCTACACGCAGTACGCCGTCACGTACCGGTCCAACGGCCTGAAGATCTCCGGCATCATGAACGTCCCCACCGGCAAGGGCCCCTTCCCGGCGCTGGTCCTGGCGCACGGCTACATCGACCCGGACGTCTACACGACCGGCCAGGGCATGCCCCGGGAGCAGGACCTCCTCGCCCGCAACGGCTATGTCGTCCTGCACACCGACTACCGCAACCACGCAGGCTCCGACAACGACCCCGACAACGACGTGAACCTGCGTCTCGGCTACACCGAGGACGTCATCGCCGCCGTCCACGCGCTGCGCTCCGCGGCGCGGCCGGACGTCGACGACGACCGGATCGGCCTGATGGGGCGGTCGATGGGCGGTGGGGTCGTGTACAACACGCTGGTGGTGGCGCCCGGTCTCGTCGACGCCGCCGTCGTGTTCGCGCCGGTCAGCTCGCGCCCCGAGCAGAACATCGACCACTTCCAGCGCCCCGAGGGCGACCCGCTCGTCGCCGAGATCGAGGCCGCGCACGGCACCCCGGAGGAGAACCCCGAGTTCTGGCGGCAGGTCTCGCCGCTCACCTACGTCGACCGGGTCACCGAGCCGCTGCTGATCCACCACGGCACCGCCGACGACACCTGCCCCCTGGCGTGGACGAGGACGACCGTCGCGGCGTTCGAGGCGGCGGGCAAGAACGTGGAGCTGCGGACGTACCGGGGTGAGGGGCACACGTTCGGGCCACGGTGGCCGGACTCCATGGAGGCCACCATGAACTACTTCGAGCGCCACCTGCGCTGAGCCCCGCGACGGCCCCGCTCGTGCCGCGGCCAGTGTGACGCATCACGCACAGCCGGCCCCAAAGTTTTTCGCGCGGCGGTGATTGTTTCGCGCGTCCCGTCCGTACCTCCTGGAGTAGCAGCCGTTCATCTCTGGAGGCACGATGCCCGTCTCGCGCCGCATGGTAGGAACCGTCTTCGTGGGAGGCGCCCTCGTCCTGACCCTCTCCGCCCTCGCCTACCCGGCCATGCTGGGCGTGGAGACCACCTCCGCCAACCAGGACCGCATCATCGCCAACACGCAGTACGGGCCGCTGACCGAGGCCGACCGGGACTTCGTGGTCAAGGTCCGCGCGGCCGGCCTGTGGGAGCACCCGCTGGGCCTGATGGCGATGCAGCGGGGCACGACCCCGGAGATGAAAGAGGCCGGCGAGCACCTGGTCGTCGGACACGCCCGGCTCGACCTCGCCTGCCGCAAGCTCGCGTCCGAGTTGAACATCACGCTGCCCAACCAGGCCAGCCCGCAGCAGCAGCAGTTCGTGGCGACGGTGGATTCCAAGACGGGCAAGGAGTTCGACGCCACGGGTGTGGCGATCATGCGGGTGACGCACGGGCAGATCTTCCCGGCGATCGCGAAGATCCGCGGCACCACGCAGAACAGCTTGGTCCGTCAGCTGGCCGACCTGGCGAACGACACCGTGCTCGACCACATGACCGTCCTGGAGAAGACGGGGATGGTCAACTTCGACGCCAACAACTTCCAGCAGACCTCACCGCCGAAGCTCCCGAAGGACCAGATGACGCCGCCCGCGCCCCAGCCGGGCTCGCCGGTCCTCACGCTGGCGATCCCGAAGGGCCTGGAGGACCTGAACACCGCGTCCCCGTCGGCGCTGCCCAGCGCGGACGTCAAGTAACACCTGCTGCTGCGCCCCGGAGTTCCTCCGGGGCGCTGTCATGTGCACCGGGCGCCTCGTCGGCGACTGTCACGCGTTCCGGGTCGCCGTACCAGCCGGCCCGTCAGCCCGTCTTCCGCCCCCACGGCGTGTCCAGCCGCTCCCACTCCGCGCCCCACTCGTCCAGCCGACGCCGCTCCAGTCCCAGCCGTACCACCCAGGCCGACCCCAGCACGATGCCTGCGGTGGCCGCCCCGGCCAGGATGCCTCCGGCGACCGAGTGCAGCAGCATCTCGCTCTCGGAGAGGGGCTCGTTGGCGATGACGCCGTTGCGGTCCGTCCACACCTCGACCTTGCTGCCCGCCTGCGTCTTGGGCGGTACCCGCGCCTCGTCCGTGTGGGTCGTGCCGTCCGCGTCGGTCCAGCGGACGGTGGTCCACACGAGATGGTCGGTGGTGACCCGCGACGCCCCCGGATCCTCCGCGTCCATGACGACTACGGCGGTCACCTTGCGGCTCTCGGCCCTTTGCTGCTCCGCGGAGGCCACGACGGCGTCCGCCGCGGCGATGCCCGCGAACAGGGCAGCGCCCAGCGCGAACAGCCACCCGCACAGCACGACCCAGGCCTCGATGACGTCGCTGCGCCGCCTCAGCGGGCTGCGCCGCCACCGCCACAGCCGCACCCTCGGACATCCGCACGCAGCCATGCCGACACCCCCTTGAGCACCGACAGCACTCCTCCAGTGTGCGCCCGGGTGCCGTCGGGCGCGCGTGCTCCGGCACCGGATCACGGACACCTCGGCGCGGGCGGCGCAGGCGGCATCCCCGGTCGCGTCGCTCGCCCGCCGACGTCGCTTCGGCTGCCGGACACCACGGCGTCATGCCGGACGGGCACGTTTCCCACGTCCCCTCCTGCCTCGCCCTCAAGCCGTCCGCCCGCGTCCGCGCGGGTGTGACGCGGAAGGACGACCGCGCCGTGTCCTCTCTCCCGCTCAGCGATCTCCCCGGACCGCTGCCCGCCTGCCCCGCTACCGCCGCCACCGCCCGCTCCGCACGTCCCCGCTCCGGCTTCTCCCCCGCGCGCCTGGTGCGCCACCTGCTGACGCTGCTCCCGCTCCTGCTGATCGGGGCGTGGGCGGTGACCGATTGGCACACCGTCCAGGACGGCGCCCTCCGGCTCGCCTCCGCCGACCCCTGGTGGCTGCTGAGCGGCTTCTTCTTCACGTGCATGGGCTGGGTGACCGCCTCGGTCGTCCGCCAAGGGTCCATACCGGAACGCCTGCCGCCGGGCCTGCTGGTCGCGTCGCAGTTCGCCGCCGGCGCCGCCAACCACGTGCTTCCGGCCAGCATCGGCGCCCACGCCGTCACCCTGCGTTTCCTGCAGTACTGCGGCATACCGCTGGCCAGGGCCACCGCCTCACTCGCCCTGTACTCGCTGGTCAAGCCGATCGCGAAGACGGTGGTCCTGCTCGGTTTCCTCGTGGCCTTCCCCGAGCTGCTGCACCTGGGCGAACTCGTCCCGGACGGGCGGACGCTGGTCCTGGTGGCCGGAGGTGTGACGGCCGCCCTCGTCACGGCGGGCGTGCTCGTCACCACCGTGCGACCGCTGCGCCGCCCCCTCCTCGGCTTCGTCCGCACCGCCCTGACCGACGCGCGGATCCTGCACACCCGGCCCAGCCGCGTCCTCGCCCTCTGGGGCGGCGCCGCCGCCACCCCGCTGCTCCAGGCAAGCGTGATCGCCTCGGTCGGCTTCGCGCTGGGCCTGCCGCTGTCGTGGACGCAGGTGACCCTCGCTCTCCTCCTCGCCAGCACGGCGGTCGGCGCGGTCCCCGCACCGGGCGGCATCGGTCCCGTGGACGCGGCCCTGGTGTTCACGATGGTCACCTTCGGCGCCCCGATGAGCCTGGCCGCGGCCACCGTCATCGGTTACCGCGTCCTGACGGTCTGGATACCTCTGCTGCCGGGCGCCCTGGTGCTCTCCGTCATGGTCCAGCGCAAGCTCCTCTGAGCGGGCCGCCGGGGGGGGCGCCCGCCGCCCAGCATCGCCGGAGCCCATTGAATAGACGCGACGACTAGTCTAGTCTCATGAGTAGACGCAACGGTAAGTCTCGTCTCTGACCCGTGTGCGTCTCCTGTTCACAACCGCTCATGAGAGGCCACACCCGTGGGGAATCCGACCGTCCGCGCCATGGACCGGACCAGCGCACCAGAGAGGGTGAAGGGCGGCGGGATCGCCGTGTTCAGCGTGGCCTTCGCCTTATGGATCACCATGGCGGGCACCACGGCGCCGACCCCCCTCTATCCGCTCTACGGCGACGAGTTCGGCTTCACCCCCTTCACCGTCACCGTGGTCTTCGCCGTCTACGCGCTCGGCGTCGTCCTCGGGCTGCTGGTATTCGGGCGGCTCTCGGACCAGGTGGGACGCCGCCCCGTGCTGATCGCGGCCACCTTGCTGTCCGTGTGCGCCGCAGCCGTCTTCCTGATCGCCGAGAACCTCGGGGCCATGGTCGTCGCCCGCGTGATCTCGGGCTTCTCGGCGGCCCTGGTGACCGGCGCAGCCACCGCCTCCCTCGCCGAACGGCTCGGGCCGGACGCCCGCGTGAAGCCCGCCACGGTCGCGCTGTTCGCCAACATGGGCGGCCTGGCCTGCGGCACGCTGCTGGCCGGCATCCTGGCCGACGTCGCCCCCTCCCCACTGCGCACGCCCTGGGTCGTCATGCTCGCGCTGGCCGCCATCGGCATGCTCGGGGTCATGGTGAACGGGGAGAGCTCCGCCCACCGGTCCGGCTTCTCGCTCCAGTTCCAGCCGCTGCACGTGCCGAGCGAGATCCGCTCGGACTTCCTGCGCTCCGCGATGGCGGCCGGTTCCGGCTTCGCGGTGCTCGGCGTCCTGACGGCCGTGACCGGTCTCTTCCTCGGCACGGTGCTGCACGAGACCAGCCACGCGCTGACCGGCCTCGTGGTCTTCGTCGCCTTCGCCTGCACCGCCTTCGGACAGCTCCTGGTGCGCACCCTCAAGCCGGCCACCGCCCTGCCCGCGTCCTGCCTGGGCCTGATCATCGCCGCGGGCCTGATCGCCGCCTCGATGGCCACCGGCACCCTGGCCCCCCTGCTCGTCGGCGCCGCCGTCAACGGACTGGCGACCGGCATCGCCGTCGGCCACGGCATCGGCAGCATCACCACGCGCAGCGCTCCTCAGCACCGCGGCGCCTCGGTGTCCACGTTCTTCGCCATCCTGTACTCGATGCTCGCCGTGCCCGCGATCGGCGTGGGCGTCCTCATCCGCGAGACCAGCCTGCGGCCCGCCGGTGAGACGTTCAGCGCGGTGGTCGCGGCGCTCTCCCTCGGCGTACTGCTCAGCCTGGTGCGCACCGGCCGCAAGACCGCCTGAGTCCGGTCCCCCGCACAGCGGTTCACCCCGGGACCCTGTGCCAGAATCTCCCCACACGCACGACTCGAAAGGTTGACGGGACCATCAGCGCCACGCGGAAGCCAAAGCCGGCCTGCGAACAGAACCCGGTCATCAGCCGAACCGGCCCACGCCGCAGCGAGAGCGTCCGGCTCGCGGTACTGCACGCCGCCGACGATCTCCTCGTCGAGCGGGGGTTCACCGGCCTGACCATCGAGGGCATCGCCCAGCGCGCCGGTGTGGCCAAGCAGACGATCTACCGCTGGTGGAAGTCGAAGGTCGACATCCTTCTGGACACCCTCATCGACGACGCCCGCGAGGCCCTCGAGTGGCGGACGGACGAGTCCGCGAGCGTTGAGGAGACCCTCGTGTCCCATCTGCGGCGCGTGGCCGACTTCTTCGAGGAGCCGGCGGGCCAGGTACTCCAGGCCCTGCTCGGCCAGGCCCAACTGGAGAGCGACACGGCCGTGTCGCTGCGGGAAGGCTTCCTGAAGGAGCAACGCGAGCGCGACGTGAGCGGCCTGCGCGAGCTCCTCGCCCGCGACCACGAACTGGTCGTGGACGAACGGACCCTCGATCACCTGGTGGACCTTCTGCTCGGCCCGCTGTACTACCGCGTGCTCGTGTTCGGCGCAGCCATCGACCAGGAGCTCGTGGACTCCACGGCCCGGCTCGTCCTGACCCTCGCCCGCGAGTCGTCGTCCGCGTCCCCCTGACGGACCGTTGCACATGTGTGGCCCCCGGCGTCTGCCGCCGGGGGCCACTCTCACATACGTCACTCAGTGCAGGCTGATGCAACCGTTTCTGATTCCCGAGATGACGGCCTCGGTACGTGAAGCGGCGCCAAGTTTGATGAAGATCGAGTGCAGATGAACCTTCACGGTGCGCTCGGAAATTCCGAGCACCCTCCCTACCATCCTGTTGGAGTATCCCTCCTTGATTCCGTCAAGGACCTGGCACTCGCGCGGTGTGAGCATCGAAGCCGACCTCGGCACTAACCCCTCGGACCCCGGACGGGATACGCGAGACATGTGTTCCCCCTGTCATGCAATGGTCATCAGTCACCCAGGCAACGATTGCGCGTTGCGCAATAATTATATGGCCGAGATTCAATCATGGCATCAAACGTGGGTTACCTCACACTTGAAGTTGTATCTTGAAATTCTTAGTGGTGAGGCACTTCCATTCGGTGAAAGTGCATGTTGCACACAACGCACTGGATTAATAACCGGGCGGTCAATAGAGTGAAGCCCGGAGGTGAGCCGATGCTCATTCACCGCGAATGGCGAAACAATCACTTACTCTATCTGGCGGGCTGCCTCGTCTTCTCCGCAGGCGCCTATCTCTTCATCCACTCGGATCTGGGCACCGACCCCCTCGACGTGTTCGCGCTCGGCCTGCTGGAGCACGTGCCCGTCACGGTGGGCCTCTCCCAGGCCACGGTGGCCGCGATCTGCCTGGCCGTCGTGGCGGCCTGGACCCGGACCCGGCCCCTGCTGTCCCCCCTGTTCACCTTCTTCTTCTGCGGCAGCGTCATCGACCTGCTGCGCTGGTCGGACCCGGCTCGCGACCTGCCGATTCCCTCCCCTGGAGTCCTCGCGGGCGCGGTCCTGCTCTGCGCGTACGGCTCGGCCCTCATCATCATGAGCGGCTTCGGCATCCGGGCCATCGATCTGCTGGCCCTCACCATGACCAGTAAATGGCGCTGGCCCTTCTGGACGACGAAAGGGCTCATCGAGGCGTCTCTCATGACCCTCGGATTCCTTATGGGCGGACCACTCGGAATCGGGACGATCTGTTTTCTGGTGGGGGTCGATCTGCTTATCCAGCCCCTCATCAGAGTCAATTCGAAGGTGATCCGGAGCAATATTCCTGATGCCCTCGGAAGCCCCTTCAAGGAAGTACGGACATGACCTCCTCACTTTTCTCGCCACGCATTCAGGACGTAGTGAACCGCATTGCGTCCGAGCAACTGCGGATCGACGAGAAAGAGCAGCCGAAACTGCTCGAAAAGATAAAGCAGCGCGAGATTCCCTGGACTCCTGAGGAACTCGTGGCCGCGTGTGCCGGCGGCTACTACGCCGCCCCGGCGGCCATCGGCCGGATGCTCTACACCTGTGTCCGCGCCATGCGTCCGCAGACCGTCTTCGAGTTCGGCACCTCGTACGGATTCACGGCCATCCATATCGCGGCGGCCCTGCGCGACAATGGATCGGGAAAGCTGTACACCGTGGACCTGCACGCGGGAAAGTGTCTGGCGGCCCGGGACAATCTCACGTCCGCCGGACTCGACGAATACGCCGAAGTCGTCACCGGTGAGGCGGTGGCCGTGGTCTCTTCGTTCTCCCGTCCGATCGACTTCCTCTATCTGGACGGGTGGGTGGATTTCTATCTCGACGTCGTCCGCGCCGCCGAACCCCGGCTCCGGGCAGGTGCCCTGGTGCACGCGGACGACACCGAGAAGTTCGCGGCCGGGGCCCGCCCCTATCTCGACCATGTCCGCGATCCCGCCAACGGCTATGTCTCCGTCGGCATCACCGACGGCCAGGGCCTCGAACTCTCCACCTACACGGGCCCGTCCGAACGGGCCCTCTCATGACCGCCGCCCCGCCGGCCGACCCCGTGCAGTCCACGGCCGCGCGGGGCGGTGCACTTCCCGGTTCGCGCGCGGCCGCCGCCGCCCTCGGGATGTGCGTCATGCTGGTGTTCGGCTTGGGCGCGAGTGTGAACCTGGCGGTCGGCCGGCTGGCCACCAGCGCGCTGCACCCGACGCCGACCCAGGTGCTGTGGATCGTCGACAGCTATCTCATCGTCTTCGGCTGTCTGCTGATCCCGAGCGGCGCCCTGGGAGACCGCTTCGGCCGCAAGGGGGCCCTGCTCGCCGGCCTGGCCCTGATGGTCGTGGGGTCCCTCGGATCCGCCGTCTCCCCCACCGTGCCCCTCCTGCTCGCGGCACGAGCGGTGACCGGTGCCGGTGCCGCCCTCGTCCTGCCCAACAGCCTCCCGCTGCTGATCGGTTGCTACGCACCCGACAAACGCGGCCATGCCGTGGCGCTGTGGACCGCGCTGAGCGGCGGCGGCGGTGTCGCGGGCAATGTCGTGGGCGGTGCCGTTCTCCAGTACTTCGACTGGCAGGCCCTGTTCGCGGTCGCCGCTCCCTTGGCCGTGTTCGGTCTCGCGGTGGCCGCGAGGTCCCTGCCCCGGGTCGAACGCCATCACCACCCCGTCGACACGGGCGGGGTGCTCCTCCTCGTCGTCACGGTCTTCTGCGTGCTGTTCGGCATCATCGAGGGCGCGGAACTCGGCTGGGCCTCGCCCGCCGTACTCCTTGCCCTCGCCGCCGGAGCGTCGTTCCTCCTGCTCTTCTGCCGTCACGAACTCCGTCGCGCGGAGCCCATGCTGGACCCCCGGGTGTTCCGCCGTCCCGGCATGCGCGCGGGCACCCTCGGCATCGTCGTCTCGTTCATCGCGATGTACTCGGTGTTCTATCTCAACGGCCAGTACCTGATGAACGTGAAGGACTACCCGGCCGCGCTGGCAGGCCTGGGCACGGCACCCCTGGCCGTCGTGATCTTCCTCGTCTCGCCGCGTGCCGCCCGGCTGGCCGACCGGCACGGACCCCGCCCCGTCGTCGCCTGCGGACTGCTGCTCGTGGTCGCCGGACTGGGGCTGTTCTCCCTGTGCGGGCCGGGCACGCCCTATGTGCTGTACGCCGGGTGCATCATCGTGGTCGGTGTCGGCTCGGGGCTGTCCAATCCGCCGTTGTCCAACGCCGTCGTCACCTCCGTGCCCGCGCGGCAGGCCGGGGTCGGCTCGGGCGTCAACAGCTTCAGCCGGGAGATCGGCGGAGCGCTCGGATTCGCCGTCTTCGGCACGCTGCTCAACATCCGGTTCGCCGACGCCCTCCCCGCCCGGCTGCGGCATCTGACGGACGACTCGGCCGGCGGGCAGGCCCTGGGGACCACTCTGCGCGGGGCGCGGCAGCTCGGCTCCGACGACGGCGCGCGGCTCGCCGCTCAGGTGCGCGAGGCGTTCAGCACCGGTATGGCCGATTCGTTGCGGGTGATCGGCGTCGTGCTGCTGCTGGCGGCGCTGCTGGTCGTCCACTGGCTGCGTCCGCACGAGGCACAGCGGAACTCTTCTCGGGAGAAGCATTGAGCGCCACCGGCATCGAAGACTCCGGCCACGACCGGGAGTGGGCCGACGGGCTGGCGGGCGCCTGCGGGCCGGCCGTGGACATGCGGCTGCTGCCGGCCCTGGACGCCCTGCTCCAGGAGGGGAGCGTCACCGGAGCGGCCGAGCGGCTCGCGCTGTCCCCGCCCGCCATGAGCCGCGCCCTGTCCAAGATCCGCCGCGCCCTCGGCGACCCCGTCCTGGTCCGTGCCGGGCGTGGTCTGGTGCCCACGCCCAGGGCACTGGAACTCCAGCCGAAGGTACGGGCGTTGATGCGTGAGGCGGAGTCACTGCTCACGCCGAGCAGGCAGGAGGACCTCACCCGGGTCGACAGGACGCTGACCATCGTCGCGGACGAGGCCTACGCGGCGGTTCTGGCGCCGGTGCTGCTGAACCGGGCGAGCGCCCAGGTGCCGCTCGCCCGGTTCACCTTCACCGTGCAGAACTCCCACGGCAGCGCGCCGCTGCGGGAGGGCGCCGTGGACATCGAGGTCGGCATCATCGACGAGCCCAGTCCCGAACTGCGGATCGAGCCGCTGTTCGACGACCGGTTCGTAGGAGTGGCACGAGCCGGTCATCCGCTCCTCGACGACGTGGTGACGGCGGAGGCGTTCGCGTCGGTGCGGCACATCAGCGTCTCCCGCAAGGGCCGTATGACGGGCCCGATCGATGCCGCCCTGCACGCCCGCGGCCTGAGCCGGGACGTCGTCGCCGCGGTGCCGAGCTACGGCGAGGCGCTGCTGATGATCCCCGCCGGCGACTTCGTGACGGCGATGCCCCGCTCGCTGGCCGGCAGCGCGCGCTGGGCCGTGGGCGTCGAGGTGTTCGACCTCCCGGTCGACACGGAGCCCATCAGCATCTGCCAGGCGTGGCATCCCCGGCATGACACCGAGCCGGTGCATCTGTGGCTCCGGCAGGCCGTACGGGCGGCGCTCACCCGGCAGACTCCCGGGGGTCCCGTCGTCCGGGGCGGCTCAGGAGATCCCGGCGAGCGAGCGGCGGACCGGACCGTCGAGCAGCAGACCGACCACTGAGGCCGACGGCGGCGCACCCGGCGCGTCCGACGGACCACCGGGCCCGACGACGGCGCCGAGGAGCAGCCGGGCCGCGAGTGCGGGTGCGATGTCGCTGCGTACGTCACCCTGGGCGGCGGCGAGCTCCAGCAGCTCCGTCAGTCGCCGGATCACCGCGTCACGGCAGACGGCATCGGGGTCTTCACTGCCGGTCCACGGGTGCGGTGTCCAGAAAAGCGCGTGTCCCGCGGGGTCGCCCGACGCCGCGTCTGCCAGTCCGCGCAGCAGTGCGGCGAGGGTCTGTACGGGCCGGCCGTGCGGCGGCGCGCTCGCCGCGAGCAACGCCCGCACGGTGGTGCGAGCCGGCGCCGTCACCGCGTGCAGCAGCTCCGCCTTGTTCTTCACATGGCGGTACAACGCGCCCTTGGTCACGCCGAGACGGTCGGCGAGGTCGCTCATGCTCGTCGCGTCGTAGCCACGCTCGTGGAACAGCGCCGTCGCGGCCGCGAGGAGGAGCTCACGACCGCGACGACGAGGCAGGGGCGGCGCCGCCCCCGGGGGTGCGCTCACCGTGCCGACCGCCCCCGGCACAACTGGAGCAGGGCCTCGGCGAGTCCGGCGCCGCCCTCGCCCAGTTCCTCGGCGTACCGGCCCCGTATGGCGTGCTCGCGCCCGGCGTCCAGGTTCGTGCCGCCACGACCGGTGCGCAGGCGCTGGATCTCCCGGGAAGTGCGCAGCCGTTCCTTGAGCGTGCCGATGAGAAAGCGGTCCAGGTCGTCGATCTGCTCCCGCAGCTGTGCGATGTCCTCGGGTGCGGGCTGCGGGGGGCGGGGCGCCCCGGTGGTGGTCTCGTCGGCTGCCTCGGCGGGCATCGTCCTGCTCCCTTCGTACGAGTCGTAGACGTGGCACAAGTCGTTGGGGTGGCTGAGGTCGTGGGAGTGGCACGGGTCGTGGGGCCGGGACGGGTCGTGGGGCCGGGACGGGTCGTGGGGCCGGGACGGGTCCTGCGCCGCCGTGTACGACCCCAGGGTTCTCAGCCCCGGTACGCGCAGCCGGAGCAGTCCGATGGCGCGCGCGGTGGGCGGCTCGTCAGGTCGGCCCGGGCAGTCGGCGAAGAGGAGCGCCCCCCTCCCGCCGTCGCGCACGGCGTACAGGCACACGGCCCGCAGAAAGGGGTGGCGCCGCAGGTCGGCCAGGAGCCCGTCGACGTCCTGCGGCCGCCCGTCGAGCCGCCCGATCATTGAGGTGCGGTCGGCGGGCGCGAGGGCGGGCAGGCCGCGCCCGCCGGGGCGCGCGCACAGCAGGAACCGGGTGGTGGCACCCGCGGTGTCCTGTATCCCGGAGGCGGCGACCCGCAGACCGTAGGGGGCGGCGGTGAACTCTCCGGCCACCGCGGCGTCGCACTCCCCGTCCCGGACCAGGCGCGCCGCCTCTGCGTTGGACGCCGCGGGCAGCCGGCGTGCCCGTGGCACCCGGCCGCTGAGCCAGCCGCCGACCTGCCGCAGCGCGTGCGGGTGCCCGCTCACCGTACGGATCCGGGCGAGTGGCGTTCCGGGCCGGACCAGCAGGGCGAACTCGATGCCCAGCACGACCTCGCGCAGCACGCTCGGCGCGGGCGACTCGGCGAGCGCACGCAGCGTCTCCGGGACCATCCCCGCCACGGTGTTGTGCACGGGAAGCATGGCGGCGTCGGCGTCTGCCCGGACCACCAGCGCCAGGGCCTGCGAGGCCGAGGCGACCGGTGTCAGCCGGGCACCCTCGGCCTCGGGAAGCGAGCGCAACGCCCGCTCCGTGAAGGTGCCGCGCGGCCCCAGATAGGCGAACCGCCATTGCGGGCGCGGAGGTCGGTCCATGGCGGGCCGCGCCCGTGGATCGTGTACCCGTGAGTCCTGTACCGGCGGTGTCATGTCACACGGCCGCGAGAGCCGCGTCCATGGTGCTCGCCACGGCGCTCTTCGCGCGCCGAAGCTCCTTCTCCTCCAGCAGTCCCGGGGCGAAGGCGGCGGCGTCGATGGTCACACTGGCGGCGACCCTTCCGGCCTGCTCCACCTCCACCGTCGTACGGACCGTGAGCCTGCTGGGCTCCGAGAGGTCGGACTCGTCCACCGTCAGCCGCAGCGTGGCCCCGACAGGGAACAGGAAGTTGGAGAACGAGGTGTTCATGGAGTTGAGGACGATGTAGTAGCGCTGCTGCGGCCAGCGCGAGGTGAAGTAGTGCTCGATCACCGTGAGGAACATCTGGCGGGCGGCCTCGACGGCCACCATGCCCTGCACATGGACCCGGTCCTGCACGTCGACGAGGAGTTCGTTGTGGTCGTGCAGGCGCAGCCCGGCCTCGTACGTGCCCTCGTCGACCTGGCGGAGTCCGGCGACGAGGACGTTGTCCTCGCGGGCCTTGTGCAGCTCCTGGCGGCGGGCCGGCCGCTCGGCGGAGTGCACCAGGACGATCCGGTCGTCCAGGTTCCGGCGGGTGATCGCGTCCTTGAGATAGGAGAGTTCGAACTCCCCTATCCCCTGGCCGGTGACTACATGCACCGGGCCTTCCACGGTGTCCAGGTCACCGGCGTCGAGCGCGTGGGTGAGGGCCGTGAGCGTCTCGGCCCCGACGGCCTCGGCGAAATCGCGGAACCGGTCGCCGACGACGAGGCGGGAAGTAGCCGTGCTGGTCATGAACGTGCCTCCTGGCTCTGGGTGGGAAACCGCGGCCGGTGGGGCCGCGGGAGTCGTTCGGGGGGACCGGGCATTCGCCTCAGCGGGCCCGGTAGGCGTGCAGGGTCACGTGCTCGGGCTCGCCCGAGTGGCCGGGGGCCTCGTCGGGCGCCCGCTCGGTCGCGGGCTCGGCCGGGTGCAGGCCGGTCAGGCAGCGCTGGGCCAGCTTCTGGTACTGGAGGGTTCCGTTGCCCTTCCAGGCGATCTCGTCGGCCGTGAGTTCGCGCAGCACCTTGGCCGGGCTGCCGGCCACCAGGTGCCGTTCCGGTACCTGGAAGCGGGACTTGACGAAGCTCGCGGCGCCGACGAAGGCCTGCCGCCCCACGACCACTCCGTCCATCAGGACGGACTTCATGCCGATGAGGCTGTCGCGCCCCACCCGGCAGCCGTGCAGCACGCTGCCGTGACCGACGTGGCCGTCCTCCTCGACCACCGTGTCCGCACCGGGGAAGCAGTGCAGCACACAGCCGTCCTGCACATTGGAGCCCGCGCGCAGTTCGATGCGCCCGAAGTCGCCGCGCAGGCTGGCGAGCGGGCCCACGTAGCACCCGGGCCCGACGTCGACCGAGCCGATCAGTACGGCGTCCGGGTGGACGAACGCCGTGGGGTGGACGGCGGGGACGTTGCCTTCGAAGGAGTAGATCCGTGCCATGGTCATTCTCACCGTTCGTCGATGGTCGCCGGAGTCGCTCACACCGGCGTCGGCGCCGAGCGCAGCGGCCCGAGGGCGTCGTGGCCGTGGATCCAGGCGAGGTCGTCGGGCAGCCGCGTGAGCCGCTCGTTGCGGGCCCGGGCCTCGGCGCCGTCGGGCAGTTGGAAGCAGGTGGCGTTCTTGCGGGAGCCCGCCTGGAGCAGCCGGGTGCGCGGCCGGCGCAGTTGCTCGTACGACCGCAGGGCCGTCGCGACCTCGTCGGCGCCGGCCCGGCCGAGGAAGTGCGCGAGCACCACCGCGTCCTCCAGCGACTGGTTCGCGCCCTGGCCGTGATGGGGCAGCATCGCGTGGGCCGCGTCGCCGAGCAGGGTGACCCGGCCCGAGCTCCACACACGTCGGGGTTCGCGGTCGTACAGCGCCCAGCGGCCGGGCCGTTCGCACGCGGCGAGGATCTCGGTGACGAACGGGTGCCAGCCGTCGAAGGCGGCGAGCAGGTCGGCGCCCTCGCCCTCGGTGGACCAGGACTCGATCGTCCACTCCGTGTCGGGGACGACGGCGAGGAAGTTCAGCGCCGCGCCGTCGGCCACCGGGTAGGCGATGAAGTGCCGGCCGGGTCCGAGCCACAGCCAGAGCACCCGCTCGGCGAGTTCGGGGATGTGCCCGAGCCGGTCCATGGGGACGAGGGCGCGGTATCCGCTGGTGCCGGAGAACACGGCCTCGTCCGGCCCGAAGACGCTGTCGCGCACGGCGGAGTGGATTCCGTCGGCGCCGACGACCGCGTCGGCCTCGGTCTCGGTGCCGTCGGCGAAGCGGAGGACGGCACCGGCGCCGGTCTGCACCACCTCGGTGCAGCGCGCACCGAGCCGGACACGGTCCGCTCCCAGCTCGGCGAGCAGGGCCTGCTGCACGGCCGCCCGTTCGACGGTCCAGAACGGCGCCTTGAACCTCTCCTCGTACATTCCGGTCAGGGTGTGCGTCACCATCGACCGCCCGGTGCGCCAGTGCCGGAAGTCGGCACGCACGGGCTCCACGGCCGCCGCGGCCAGCCGTCCCGCGACACCGAGGTCCCTCAGGGCGCGGTGGCCGTTGGCGCCGATGGCGATGCCGGCGCCGTGGTGGGGGGCCAGTTCACGGGCCTGCTCGTGGACGACGACCTCGATGCCCTGGCGCCGTAGTCCGATGGCGACGGCCAGGCCGCCGATGCCACCGCCGACGACGGCCACGTACGGGCGTTTGGGCGCCATGGCGCCTCCTCCTGATTCTGTGTGCGGGCTGTTCGGTGTGCGGGCCGCACGCTGCTGTGCGCGGGGCCGCACGCGGTCACCGGGCCGGCGAGATTCCCGTGAAGGTGCCCCGGTGGAAGACCAGGGGCTCGTGGTCGCGGCCGACGGCGCCGAGCACCCGCCCGACGACGAGCACGTGGTCGCCGAGGGGCTGGGTGAGGTGCAGGGCGCATTCGAGCGTTCCGGGCCCGTCCGGCAGGACCAGGCAGCCGGTGTGCGGTCCGACGGTCCAGTCCGCGGCGTCCTCCACGGCCGGGCGCCGGGCGGCGGGTGTGGTCAGGACACCGACCAGGGACCGCGCCCGGTTGCCGAGGAACGACACGGCCCACTGTCCCGACGTGCGCACCCGCTCCAGAAACGTGGAGTCGTCGCGCAGGTACATGGACACCAGTGGCGGATCGAGGGACACCGAGGTGAACGAGTTCACCGCGATGGCGTCGTGCCGGACGCCGGACGGGGTGTCGAACCGGGTGGACACCGCGCACACGCCGGTCACGAACTGCCCGAGCACACTGCGCAGTTGCGTGGCGTCCGGCAGGGCGCGGCTGCTCACCGCCCGGCCTCGGTGGGGGTCCCGCCGCCGATCACGGTCGTGTCCTTGGGGTTGATCAGGTCGGGAACGGTCCAGCCGTTCTCGTCGTACTCCGACAGGCACCGCTCGACGAGTCGCTTGTAGTCCTCGAACTTCCCCGACGCCTGCTGGGCGTGCAGTGCCTCGAAGCGGATCTGCTCGTGGTTGCCGGCGTAGTTCATCTCGTACAGCTCCCAGCGGGCACCGAACTCGGTGCCGACCGCGTCCCACGCCAGCTTCATCAGCTTGACGCGGTCGACCGCCTCCACGCCGAGGCCGCGGACGTACTTGTCGAGGTAGGGCCGGACCTCGGGGTTGGACCAGTCGGCAGCGTGGGAGTTGTTGTAGATCAGGGCGCTGCCGAGGTCCCGCATGAAGATCTCGCGGACCTTGGGGAAGATCGAGGAGGACAGGACGCGGAACGCCAGCGCGGTCTCACCGTTGGGGGTGACGGTGCCGTCGGGCCACTTGGTCGGGTTCTCGGCCATGGAGTCCACCAGCGCCCAGAACATGTTGCGATAGGCGAGCACCTCACCGAGCCGGCTCTGCACTCCGCGAAACTCGGACGTGCCCGTCGTCTCCAGGCACTTGGCCAGCAGGCCGGTGAGGAAGTCCATCTTCACGGCGAAGCGGACGCAGGCGTGGAACATGGCCCGGTAGAAGAATCCGGAGCCGTAGAAGAAGTTGTTCGCCTTGTCGACGTCGTAGCAGAAGACGTTCTCCCAGGGAATCAGCACCTGGTCGAAGACGAGAATACCGTCGTTCTCGTCCAGGCGGCTGCTCAGGGGCTGGTCGAAGGGGCTGCTGACGGTAGCCGCCGCGAATTCGTACGACGGCCGCGAGATGACCTTCAGCCCGGGGCTGTTCGTCGGCACGATGAAGTACGCGGAGAATTCCTTCGCGCCCTTCGGTATGACGCCGTAGCTGCCGATGAAGATGTGCTGGGTGAGCGCGGCTCCGGTGCCGACGACCTTGGCGCCGGACACGACGAGGCCGGCGTCGGTCTCCCGGTCGACGGTCAGCATGACGTCCTTGAGCTCGGTGAGCCCCCGGTTGCGGTCGATCGGCGGGTTGACGATCCCGTGACCGATGAACAGCACGTTCTCCTGGGCCTTGCGGTACCAGGTGGCGGCGTTGTCCTCGAAGGGCGCGTAGTGCTCCCGGTTCGACCCCAGCGTGGACAGGAACGCGGCCTTGAAGTCCGGGGTCCGGCCCAGCCAGCCGTACGTCATACGGGCCCACTCCGTCATGGCCCGCGCGGAGGCGCGCAGATCGCCGGTGGTGTAGGGGGCCTTGAAGTAGGGGTGCGTGAAACCGCCGTTGCCGGTGTCGGTGGGGACGACCAGCGCGCTGTTGCGCTCGGGGTCGTGCAGCGCGTCGTACAGCCGGGCCACCATCCGGGAGTTGTTGCGGAAGGCCGGGTGGCTGGTGACGTCCGCCACCCGCTCGCCGTAGATCCGCACCTCGCGGCCGTCGCGGAGGCTCTCCAGATACTCGTCTCCGGTCTGTGGGCGGGAGACGGATCCGGACGGGTTCACGGTGTTGCTCATGCGGGATCACCTTTCGAGCGGACTTTTGCGCCTGCCGAAATGCTCCAGGAGCGCGACCTGCGCCGACAGTCGGCCACTGGGGCTAGTACTCGGGTAGTAGATCCGCCCTTCTAGCCACAACGACGCACTGCCCGCCGGTACTTCGCGCATGACAGGCTGCGCCCACCACCTGCCCCCACCGTGCCGTCGTCAGCGGAAGGCGTTGAGGTTGTCGCCGTGAAATCCGTGGAAGCCATAGAGAACCCCGTAGCGAAAGCAAAAACGAAGCCCGTGCCGAACGCGGTACCGAATACCGTGCCGAATCCGGTACCTGATCCCGTGCCGAATCCGGTACCTGATGCCGCAGCGAATTCCGCGGCCGGTCCCGAACCCATTCGCGGAGCGAATGCGTCGGCGAATCCCGGGGCGGCACCAGAGGCATGGCGCGCCCTCCCCGCTGCCCAGCAGCCCGACTGGCCCGATCCCGCCGCGCTGCACGCCACCCTCTCGTCCCTTTCCTGCGCACCGCCCCTGGTGTTCGCGCGCGAATGCGACGCGCTGCTCGACCGGCTCGGCGAAGTGGCCCTCGGCAGGGCCTTCCTGCTCCAGGGCGGCGACTGCGCGGAGACGCTGGACTCGGTGAGCGCCGAGTCCGTGCGCGGCAAGCTGGAAGTCCTGCTCCAGATGGCCGCAGTGCTGACGTACGCGGCCGGGGTGCCCGTGGTCAAGGTCGGCCGTATCGCCGGCCAGTACGCCAAGCCCCGTTCGCGGCCCACCGAGACGCGCGACGGCGTGACCCTGCCCTCGTACCGGGGCGACGCGGTCAACGGGCTGGAGTTCACCGCCGAGGCCCGCACCCCCGATCCGGACCGGCTGCGGCGCGTGTACCACGCGTCCGCGGCGACGCTGAACCTGCTGCGCGCACTGACCGCCGGAGGGCACGCGGACCTCGACCGGGTGCACGAGTGGAACCGCGACTTCGTCGCCCTGTCCGGCGCGGGACGCCGGTACGAGCGGCTGGCGGACGAGATCGACGCCGCGCTCGCCTTCATCCGGGCCTGCGGGATGAGCACCTCGACGCTGCGCACCACGGAGGTGTTCGCCAGCCACGAGGCCCTGCTGCTCGACTACGAGTCGGCCCTCGTGCGCACGGACCCCGACACCGGGCGACGCTACGCCCTGTCCGGGCACATGCTCTGGATCGGCGAGCGCACCCGCCAACTCGACGGCGCGCACGTGGCGTTCGCCGCCGGTGTCCACAATCCCCTCGGCGTCAAGCTCGGCCCGGACGCCGCCGTCGACGACGTACTGCGGCTGCTGGACCGCCTCGATCCGCAGCGCACGCCCGGCCGGCTGACGCTGGTCGCCCGGATGGGACGCGGCCTGGTGCGCGACCGGTTGCCCGTGCTGGTCGAGGCGGTACGCGCGCAGGGCGCCCAAGTGGTCTGGGCGTGCGACCCCATGCACGGCAACACCTGCACCGCGCCGAGCGGCCACAAGACGCGGCGCTTCGACGACGTCCTGGACGAGGTCACCGGATTCCTGGAGGTGCACCGCGCGCTGGGCACCCATCCCGGCGGCGTCCATGTGGAGCTGACGGGCGAGGACGTCACCGAGTGTCTGGGTGGCAGCAGGGAGGTCCTCTCCGACGATCTGCACCTGCGGTACGAGACGGCCTGTGATCCCCGGCTGAACCGGGCGCAGTCGATGGACCTGGCCTTCCGGATCGCCGAGTGGCACAGCGCCGAGAAGCGCCGGCTGAGCCACCCCCACCAGGAGCCCGTCCTTGCCCGCCCGTCGGGCACGTCCCGGCCCGCCGAGTTCCGATCCGGAGGACAGTCACTGTGCGGTACTTCGAGCACTTCCCCGCAGGCGCCACCCACGAGTTGGGGGCCACGCGGCTGACCAGCGAGGACATCATCGGCTACGCGCGCACCTGGGACCCCATGCCGTTCCACCTGGACCCGGAGGCGGCCCGGCGCTCTGCCTTCGGGGGCCTGGTGGCCAGCGGCTGGCACACCGGTGCCGTGATCATGGGGCAGTTCGTGCGCACCCTGCTCGCGGACTCCGCCTGCCAGGGGTCCTACGGCATGGACGAGGTCAGGTTCCTCGGCCCGGTACGCCCCGGCGACGAACTGCGCGGCCGGGCCACCGTGGAGGAGGCCACACCACATCCCAGGCGTCCGGGCACGGGCACGATCCGCTTCCTCGTCGAGGCGGACAACCAGGAGGGCGCGACGGTGTACCGGATGCGCACGCGGCTGCTGTTCGCCTGCGGACAGCGGGCCGACGCCGCGCAGGACGCGGTGTCCCTGCGGAGCTGAGGACCGGCGCCGCAACCAGACTCCCGCTTCTCCCCGAGCCTCCCCCGCCCGGGGAGAAGCGGGCCCCTCCCCTGCTTCCCTCCCCTGCGTCCCTCCCCTGCTTCCCTCCACGGCTTCGGCTTTGACTATACGCACCGTTGCGTCTAGTCTAGCTCGCACCGATCGACGATCGAGGAGAGCCGCCATAGACGCACCACGCCGCACCAGGAACGGACCGAGGCGCAGTGAGGCCGCCCGCGTCGCCGTCCTGCGAGCCGCCGACGACCTGCTGGTCGACAGCGGGTTCCAGGCCGTCACGGTCGGTTCGATCGCCGAGCGGGCGGGCGTCTCCAAGCAGACGATCTACCGCTGGTGGAGATCGAAGATCGACATCCTGCTGGACGTCCTGGAGGAGGACCTGCCGGACGACGTCACGTCCCCGCCGCCCGGGACGGAATCCGCGCAGGAAGTCCTGACGGGGCATGTGACGCATCTGAACCGGGTCTTCACACGGTCCGACACGGGCCGCGTCCTGTTCGTGCTCATCGGCCACGCCCTCCAGGACGCGACGACCGCGTCCGCGCTCCGGAACCAAGTGCTGGACCGCCGACGCGGCCACGCGCGCGCACGGCTCCGGAACGCCCTGGCCTGCGAGGCGCCCGGCGCCGTGCACCGGCAGGAGGCGAACCGGCTCCTGGACCTGCTGGCCGGTCCCGTCTTCTACCGGGCCTTCATGACGGGTCGGCCGACGGACCCGCTGTTCGCCGAGCGTCTGGCCGCCACCGTCCTGACCTGCCGGCAGGGCACCCCGCCCGACGGGGCGCCGACCGCCGGCCCCACCCGCTGAAAGGCTGTCCCCGTATGTTCCGCGCACGCCGAACCCCTTACACCGCCACGGTGGAGGCGGTCACCCCGATCGCCCCGCGGATGACGCGCATCACCCTGGGAGGGCCCGGGATGTCGGCCTTCCGGTGCGACGAACCGACGCAGTGGGTGAAGCTGTTCGTCACCGACCCGCTCGACGGCCGGACGGTCGGCCGCGCCTACACCGTCCGCCATCAGTCCCCGTCGGAGCCACGGATGGATGTCGACGTCGTCCTGCACGGAAAGGGCCCCGCCGCGCGCTGGGCCGAGGCCGTCCTCCCCGGCCAGGAGGTCTCGTTCGGCGGCCCCAAGGGGTCCTTCCGCCCCGCCCCGGGCGCCGACTTCTACCTCCTCGCGGGTGACGAGAGCGCCCAGCCCGCGGTGCTCACCATCGCCGAGAACCTGCCGCCCGGCACCCGCGGCGCCATCTACCTGGAGGTCACCGGCCCCGAGGCCGAGATCCCGGTGCCCCGGCGGGCCGACCTGGACGTCATCTGGGTCCACCGGGAGGCCGGCCAGTTCAAGGGCGAGGCCCTGCGGGACGCCGTACTCAAGGCCGCCGTTCCGCAGCAGGGCGTCGCCGCGTGGGCGGCCGGCGAGTCCGGAGCCGTACGGGAGATCCGCCGCCACCTCACGGAGAACCTCGGCCTGGACCGTCAGCACGCCTACGCCAAGGGCTACTGGAAGCTGGACGAGGCGGACCACCGCGATCCCCTGGCCTCGGACTGACGACGGGCAACCGGCATTCGGCAACCGGAACTCCCACGCGGCGCGCCGACCTACTCCTCCCCCACCCGCACCACCGCCACCGTGATGTTGTCGGGCCCGCCCGCCTCGATGGCGGCCTTCCACAGCTCGAAGGCGGCCCGGCCGTCGTCGTGCTCGCGCAGCACCTCGCTCAGTACGTCCGTCGGCACCGGGTCCGTGAGTCCGTCCGAGCAGATGAGGTAGCGCTCGCCGGGGGACAGGGGCGCGGTCGTGACATGGGGATGGACGGCTCGGTAGGCGGGCGAGCCGCCCAGGCACTGGGTGACCAGTGAGGTGCTCTGACCGGCCGGGTGGGGAGGGCTGTCGTCGACGCTCACCTGGCGCAGTCCGTCGCTTTCGGCCGCGTAGACCTGGCTGTCGCCGACGTTGAACACCAGCAGCGAGTCGGGCTGCACGACGACCCCGGCGATCGTCGTCCCCATGGCCTCCAGGTCGCCCCCCTCGTCCCCGCCGGCCGCCTGGTACACGGCGAGGTTGCAGGCGTTCAGGGCGTCTCGGACGGCGACCTCGCTGGTCATGGCGGGTCCGAGCGACGCGATCCGGCGGGCGACCAGCGCGCTGGCCACATCGCCGCCGGGATGCCCGCCGAGCCCGTCGGCGACGGCCACGACAAGGGGCGTGCCGAGCGGGAAGACCAGGGTCTGCGGATTCTCGGTCACCGTGGCGCACAGCGTCCACGGCCCGACGACGAGGCTGTCCTCGTTGCGCTCGCGCAGCAGTCCGGGATGGCTGATCGCACTCACAGCGACGTACGGCATGCAGCGCCACCGCCTTCCGTACCGGACTCACCGAACTGACCGCCGGGGCCGGACGTCCCCTTCGAGTCTAGGAACTCCGGCATCCGGCGTGCCAGCGCAGCGGGGCGCCGCCCGGGCGGCGCCCCGCCCGCGTCAGTCCTCGTCCGCCGTCAGCCGCAGCGAGATGCTGTTGATGCAGTACCGCTGATCGGTCGGGGTCGCGTAGCCCTCGCCCTCGAAGACGTGCCCGAGATGCGACCCGCACCGCGCGCACCGCACCTCGGTGCGCACCATCCCGTGCGAGCGGTCCTGGATCAGCTCCACCGCGTCGGTGTCCTTCGGGTCGTAGAAGGACGGCCAGCCGCAGTGCGACTCGAACTTCGTGGTGGAGGTGAAGAGTTCGGCCCCGCACGCCCGGCAGGAGTAGACGCCCGTCTTCTTGGTGTCGGTGTACTCACCGGTGAAGGCGGGCTCCGTGGCGGCCTCGCGCAGGACGGCGTACTCGGCCGGGGTCAGCTCCGCGCGCCACTGCTCGTCCGGCTTTTCGATGTCGTACGACATGAGTCCTTGCCCCTCACTTCGACAGGCGGTCCAGAATGACCGGGCCCAGGTCCGTGACATCGCCCGCGCCCATGGTGAGAACGAGATCACCGGGCTTCGACATTCCCGCGATCCGCGAGGCCACCTCGCCCTTGTCGTGCACCGGCGTCACCTCGGCGCCCGCCGCCCGGGCCGCCTCGATGATCAGCTCGCTGGTGACACCGGGAATCGGGTCCTCGCGGGCCGGGTAGATGTCCAGGACCAGCGAGGAGTCCGCGAGGGCGAGGGCCTCGCCCATCTCCTTGCCGAGCTCCTGCGTGCGGGAGAACAGGTGGGGCTGGTAGACGACCAGGATCCGGGCGTCCCCGGCGGCCGCGCGCATCGCCTCCAGGTCGGCCGTCATCTCGGTCGGGTGGTGCGCGTAGGAGTCGATGACCTGGACGCCCGCGACCTCGCCCTTCAGCTGCAGCCGCCGCTTGACGCCCGTGTAGGCCGCCAGCGCCGGGGCCAGCTCGGCGGCCGGGATGCCGAGCGCCGCGCCGGCGGTCAGAGCGGCCACGGCGTTGAGCGCGTAGTGGCGGCCGGGAACCGAGACCGCGAAGGTGAGCTCCTGGCCGTCCAGGACGACGGTGACCTGGCTCTTCAGCCCCTGCGCCAGCACGGACAGCACCCGTACGTCGGCGTCCTGCGACTCGCCGTACGTCACCACCCGCACATCCCGTGCCGAGACCCGCCGAGTCAGCTCCCGCGCCCCGTCCTGGTCGGCCGAGATCACCAGCGTGCCGCCCTCAGTGATGCGGTCCGCGAACGTCTCGAAGGACTCGTAGATCTCGTCCATCGACGCGTAGTTCGCATGGTGGTCGAGCTCGACGTTCAGGACGATCGCGACGTCGGGCGCGTACTTGTGGAAGCTGCGGTCCGATTCGTCCGCCTCGGCGACGAAGATGTCGCCGTCGCCGTGCAGGGCGTTCGAGCCGGGGGCGTCGAGGTCACCGCCGATGGCGTACGACGGCCGCAGCCCGAGCTCGCTCAGGGAGACCGCGAGCATCGACGTCGTGGTCGTCTTGCCGTGCGTACCGGCGACGGCGATCGGGCGCAGCCCGTCCATCAGCGAGGCGAGCGCGTCGGACCGGTGCACCACCGGAACGCCCAGCTCGGCGGCGCGGGCCAGCTCGGGGTTGTCCTGCCGGATCGCCGACGACACGACGACACAGCTGGCGTCGTCGGCGAGGTGCTCCGCCGCGTGCCCGATGTGCACGGTCGCACCGAGCGCCCGCAGCGCCTCGGCGGTCGCGGACTCCTTGGCATCGCTGCCGGCCACCTTGGCCCCACGCTGCGCGAGAATCTTCGCGATCCCCGACATCCCGGCCCCGCCGATGCCGATGAAGTGCGGTCGGTCCATGGCGTGGGGAATGCCGGGTGCCATGCGTGTTCTCCCAGGAGTGCGATACGACGGTGAGGCCCCAGCCTATTGGGTGGAGCTGCGGACCTCGCGCACCGTGGCCCGCCGGGGGCGCGGGGAGCTGCGCGGCAAGCCGCGTACCACCCGCAGCCGGCAGAACCCAGCACCCCCTACGGCGGCCCTCCGCCGAAACCCCCTACACCTTGCTGTGTGAGAACAGCTTCAGCACCGGCACCCCCACCTTGTGCCGAGCCCTGGACGCCCAGTCCCGGTGGAAGAACTCCTCCACATAGTGGGGGTCGGTCAGCACGATCACCTCGTCCGCCCCGACCTCGTCCACCACTGCTCTGAGCGCGTCCAGCGGATGGTCCTCCAGAAGCCGCCCCTCGGCCGCCGCCCCGGCCGTTCGCAGCGCCGTGAGCGAGACCTCCAGTGCCCGCTCCCCCGTGCTCAGCGCCTCCTGCCCCTCCGGCGTGTTCCCTTCCCGGACCGCTTCGTCCAGTTCGCCGAGCGCGATGTCGTCGATGGCGCGCAGCAACCTGTCGGCCTGCTCGCCCCGCGGCTGGAGCAGCACATGGAACGAGACCTGCTCGTCCCCGTGCAAGGTGGTGACGAACTCCACGTCGGCGGACGTCAGGGCCTTCTCGATCATCAAAACGCTTGTGAACACCGGGCGCCCCTTCTGCGGAAACCATCCTGCCCCGTGCCGGCACGGGGACTGCGAGTTTTAGTGTGCCCGTCGGAAGCCAAACGGAACGGTGGATTCCGCCGTTTCAGGTGCACGGCAGTCATAGAACCCATTTCCGAACCGAACTAACGTCACGTCCGTCGGTAGCGGCTGAACAGGAAGCCGTTCTCCTCGAGCAGGGACACCAGCTCGAACCGTTTCGGAACCGGCACCGACGGCCCGCCGGCGATTCGCTGGGCGTCTCCCGCGGTGAGCATCGGAGAGATCGTCAGACAGAGCTCGTCGAGCACTCCGGAGGCCACCAGCTGCCCGAGCATCCGTGGCCCGCCCTCGGTCAGCAGGCGGGTGTGGCCGAGGTCGGCGAGGGCCTGGACGGCGCGCACGGGGTCCACGCCGACGCCGTCACCGGCGATCACCACCTGGGCGCCCGCCTTCTCCGCAGCCGCGACGCGGTCGGGGGCCGCGGCAGCACCCGTGAGGATGAGGGTCGGCACCAAGGGCGAGGTGAAGAGCGGAAGGCTGTAGTCGAGCTCCAGGCCGGCGCTCACCACCGCGATGGCCGGCGCGGGCCCCTGCCCGGCCGCCTCGCGGGACTGAGCGAACTCCGCACGCGCGCGTGCCGGACGGTACCCCTCGAGGCGTACCGTTTCAGCGCCGACGAGCACGACGTCCGCCAGTGCCCGCAGCGTGCCGAAGATCCGCATGTCGGTCGCTGTGGAGATGGGCTGCGAACGCCCGTCGTGCTGGGCCGCCCCGTCCAGCGTGGACACCATGTTGGCCCGCAACCAGGGCTGCCGCCCGCCGGGACCCGGTTCGGGATAGGCATACGCGGCGGCAAGCTCGGCGAGGCTCCACTCACGATCGACGAGATCACCACCGGGGAACCCGGCGCCCGGACCACCCCCGGCCGCGCCGGAAGCGGTTCCACCCCCCTCGAGGCCTCCCGCGCCACCTTCATCAGGCACCCCGCCAGGAGCACCGCTCCCTGCGTCCGCGCCGGATCTCCCGCCCCCGGTACCCCGATCGGGTGCCCCGGCCACCGACCCGCCGGGCCCTCGGTCAAGGCCCCCCGCCACCGAACCACCGGCTCCGGTCTCGACGCCGGCAGGCCCGGCCCCGGCCCCACCGGCCACAGGCCCACCTCCGGCGGCCCCAGCCCCGTCGCCCCCGGCCGAACCGCCGGAGGCCCTCGCTGTTGTCTCATCGGTCACAGGGAACAGGCGTCGCATGTCATGGAGTGTGGCACGGCGCTTAGCATGGTGACCCGTGTCGTCCTCCCCCGCCGCCTCCGGGCCGAGCCCCATAGCCGAAGCGAGCCCGCTGTCCCTGTGCGCCCGTGAGCCGCACGTGCCCGCGGACCGGCTGGTCGCCGAGATGGTGCCGCCGCCCCGCTTCGACTCGGTCCGCTTCAGCACGTACATCCCGGACCCGAACCAGCCCAGCCAGACCGAGGCGGTCGGCGTCCTGGAGACCTTCGCGGCCGGGCTCGGCGGTGCGCACGCGAGCGGCGCCGGCAAGGCCAGGCGCGGCTTCCTCGGGTTCGGCAGGCCCAAGGCGCCCAAGACCCCGGCGGGTCCCCGCGGCGTCTATCTCGACGGCGGTTACGGCGTCGGCAAGACCCACCTGCTGGCCTCCCTCTGGCACGCCACCCCGGCCGAGCCGTCCCTCAAGGCCTTCGGCACCTTCGTGGAGCTGACGAACCTCGTCGGCGCCCTCGGTTTCCAGCAGACGGTGCAGACCCTGTCCGGTCACCGCCTGCTGTGCATCGACGAGTTCGAGCTCGACGACCCGGGCGACACCGTCCTGGTCTCCACGCTGCTCGGCAAGCTGGTGGACGCGGGCGTCGCGCTCGCCGCCACCTCCAACACCCTCCCCGGCAAGCTGGGCGAGGGCCGCTTCGCGGCGGCCGATTTCCTGCGCGAGATCCAGGGCCTGTCGGCCCACTTCCGCGCCCTGCGCATCGACGGCGAGGACTACCGCCACCGCGGCCTGCCCGAAGCGCCCGCGCCGTACTCCGACGAGCAGGTGACAAAGGCGGCGTATGCCACCGAGGGCGCCTCGCTCGACGACTTCCCGCATCTGCTGGAGCATCTCGCCCGCGTCCACCCCAGCCGCTACGGCGCGCTGACGGACGGCCTGAAGGCGGTGTGCCTCACCGACGTCCAGCCGATTCCCGACCAGTCGACGGCCCTGCGCCTCGTCGTGCTCGCGGACCGGCTCTACGACCGTGAAGTCCCGGTGCTGGCCTCCGGACTGCCGTTCGACCAGCTGTTCAGCGAGGACATGCTCAAGGGCGGCTACCGCAAGAAGTACTTCCGCGCGATCTCGCGACTCACCGCGCTGGCCCGCGACGCCAAGGGCCTGGTAACCCAGTAACTCGCCCTGGTCAAGGGGTGGTTCAAGCCAAGCCACCCTCGCATTTCAGGCTCTCTTCAGCTCGAAACGTTAAGTTAACCCTGCAAACAACGTTGCCGGGTTAACGTGTTTCTTGACCAACGGTTGACCAAGTGTTGGCACGTGCATGAGGCGTGGACTGAGTGGAGGGGGGCGCATGTTCCGAGGTACGACGGTCCGGACCCCGATTTCGATCCTCGCCGCGGTCCTGCTCGCCCTCCAGTTCTTCGCACCCGGCGCGGCCTTCGCACACGCATACACAGCGAGTCAGGCAGAGGCCAAGGCCCAACCCGGAACCAAGCTCTCCGGGAAGGCGCTGCGCGACGAAACCCTCACGTCACGCCACTGCGTCCCGTCCGGTGACGGGGACCCGACCGGTCCACTGCGCACCCGTGACCAGCTGCGCTTCGCCGACTCCGGGCCGCAGGCGCCCGACCGACCGTTGCTCGCCCGGGACTCCGCGTCCGCGCACCAGCCGGCCGAAGCCGGCGCCGCGCACGAGCGCACGTCGAGATCCTCGACGTCCCACACTCCGGCGGGGCTTCAGATCTTCCGCTGCTGAGCAGCAGTAGCAGTCCCCCCACCCCTGTCATGTAAACCCCGACGCGCCACTGAGGCGCGCCAGGAGGAGTCACCACATGCAGCCCCTCATCGACAACGCCCGTATGTTCGGACAGCGCCCTGAGGAGTTCGCCAGGCTCGCCGAAGGGCAGTCTCCGCAGGTCCTGTTCATCACCTGCTCCGATTCCCGGGTCGTACCGGCCCTGATCACGGGCGCCCGCCCCGGCGAGCTCTTCGAGCTGCGCACCGCGGGCAACATCGTCCCGCCGTATGCCTCCGAGCACCCCACCAGCGAGGCGGCCACCATCGAGTACGCCGTGGAGGTCCTCGGCGTCAGCGACATCGTGGTCTGCGGCCACTCCCACTGCGGTGCCGTCGGCGCACTCGTGCGCGGCGACGACCTGGATGCCGTACCGGCCGTGCGCGACTGGCTCTCGCAGGCCACCCCGCGCCCGACCGGCGCCGCCGAGGACCCGGAGGTCGCCGAAGGCGTCCAGGCCCATGTGCTGACGCAGTTGCTGCGGCTGCGCTCGTACCCGTTCATCGAGGAGAAGCTGAAGGAGCGTCAACTCACCTTGCACGCCTGGTACTACGAGGTGCACAAGGGCGCCGTGCGCGCCCACAGCAACGAGACCGACGCGTTCGAGGCGCTGTGACCGCCATGATGACCAAATTCCCCCACCTGCGGCAGGACTTCGCCGCCTCGCTGGTCGTCTTCCTGGTCGCGCTGCCGCTGTGTGTCGGCGTGGCCGTCGCCTCCGGAGTGCCGGCCGAGCTCGGGCTCGTCACCGGCATCGTGGGCGGCATCGTCACCGGCCTGATGCGCGGCAGCAGCCTTCAGGTCTCCGGACCCGCCGCCGGTCTGACCGTGCTGGTCTTCGAGGCCGTCCAAAAGTTCGGGCTGCCGGTCCTCGGTGTGCTGGTGCTCGCCACCGGCGCGCTCCAGCTCCTCATGGGCGCCCTGCGGCTGGGGCGCTGGTTCCGGGCCATCTCGGTCTCCGTCGTCGAGGGCATGCTGGCCGGAATCGGCCTTGTGCTCATCGCCGGACAGCTCTACTCGGTCGCGGACGCCAAGGCGCCCGCCTCCGGCCTGGAGAAAATAGCCGGGCTGCCCGGCACGCTCGCCGACGCTCTCGGCGACACCGGGGCACTGGCCTCGATCGGTCTGGGCGCCGGCACCATCGCCGTCCTGGTGCTGTGGAAGCGGCTGCCGGCCAAGGTGCGCACGATCCCCGGTCCGCTCGCCGCGGTCGGCCTGGCGACGCTGGTCGCTGCCGTGTTCTCCCTGCCCGTCGCCACCGTCGAGGTCAAGGGCCTGCTGGGCTCCATCCAGCCGCCGTCCCTGACGGCCTTCGGTGAGCTTGCGAATGTCGGCGTGCTCGCCACTCTCGTCGCCTTCACGCTCATCGCGTCGGCCGAGTCGCTGTTCAGCGCCGCGGCCGTGGACCGGCTGCACGACGGGCCGCGCACCGAGTACGACAAGGAGCTGATGGCGCAGGGCGCGGGCAACGCGGTCTGCGGCGCCCTCGGCGCGCTGCCGATGACCGCGGTCATCGTGCGCAGCTCCGCCAACGTCCAGGCGGGCGCCAAGACGAAGGCGTCGCGTGTCATGCACGGCGTGTGGCTGCTGCTGTTCGCGGCGCTGCTGCCCGCCACGCTGGCACTGATCCCGATCCCCGCGCTGGCGGGCATCCTGGTCCACGCGGGCTTCAAGCTGATCCCCTTCCGCGGGATCGTCTCCCTGTGGCGGGGGCACCGGGGCGAGGCGCTGATCCTCGTGGTCACCGCCCTCTCGATCGTCATGGTGAACATGTTCGAGGGCGTGCTGATCGGTCTGGCCCTGTCGGTCGCCAAGACCGCCTGGGAGGCCTCGCACGTGAAGCTGGAGGTCATCGACAAGGGCGCCGGACCGATCCAGGCGTACCTGTCGGGCAACGCGACCTTCCTCAGGCTGCCGAAGATCCTCGACAGCCTGGAGGCCCTGCCGCAGGACCGCCCGGTCGAGCTGGACCTGTCCGGACTGCACCACCTCGACCACGCCTGCCGTACGGCCCTGGAGAGCTGGGCCGAGCGCCACAGTGCGGCAGGCACGGATCCGGTACGGGTCACGGCGCCCTGACCGGCGTACGACTCCGGGTGGCGTGTGCCCCCTGGTGAGGTGTGACCCCAGGCCCGGTGTCCGGTCCGGGGCCGTCCATGGCCCCGGACCGGACACCGGGCATATCGTTGCAGGACATACCCTTACAGGAGCGTACGGATCGGACCTCTCGGCGAGGAGGTCGCCATGGTCGAGGAACTGCTGGGTGCGGCCGCGGGTGTCGCAGCGGTGGGGCTGGTGTATGTCGCGGCTGCCGCGCGGGTCGTCAAGCAGTACGAGCGCGGGGTGATCCTGCGGCTCGGGCGGCTGCGGGGCGCCGTACGCGAGCCGGGGTTCACGCTGATCCTCCCTGCCGTGGACCGGCTCCACAAGGTCAACATGCAGATCGTGACGATGCCCGTGCCCGCCCAGGAGGGCATCACCCGCGACAACGTGACCGTGCGGGTCGACGCGGTCGTGTACTTCCAGGTCGTGGACGCGGCGGCCGCGATCATCAACGTCGAGGACTACCGCTTCGCCGTCTCCCAGATGGCGCAGACCTCGCTGCGCTCGATCATCGGCAAGAGCGATCTCGACGACCTGCTGTCCAACCGCGAGAAGCTCAACCAAGGCCTGGAGCTGATGCTCGACAGTCCGGCGATCGGCTGGGGCGTGCAGATCGACCGCGTCGAGATCAAGGACGTGTCCCTGCCGGAGTCGATGAAGCGGTCCATGGCCCGCCAGGCCGAGGCCGACCGGGAGCGGCGGGCCCGGGTCATCAACGCCGACGCCGAACTCCAGGCATCCAAGAAGCTGGCCGAGGCCGCGCACCAGATGGCCGACGCGCCCTCCGCCCTCCAACTGCGGCTGCTGCAGACGGTGATGGCCGTGGCGGCGGAGAAGAACTCCACTCTGGTGCTGCCGATCCCGGTGGAATTGCTGCGGTTCCTGGAGCGCGGCGCACAGCCACCGCAGGACCACACGAGCCGGGCGACCACTGAGCCGGCTGCCACCACCGAGTCGGCCGCACTTGCCGAGTCGGCCGCCGGCGAGTCGGCCGCCGTCACCGATCCGGCCGCCGTTGCCGATCCGGCCGCCATCGAGGAATTCCTGGAACCTCCAGCCGAACTTCCGGCCGAACCTCCTGCCGACCCCCCTGGGCAACCGCCACTGAAGTGACACACGCTACGCGCGTGGTTCACGCGACTGGCGCCAGGTGATAGACACGGCGGAATCAAAGTTCCTGTCCGCCAGCAGGAAGGTTTCCTCACCATGTCCGCAACACGACGTCAGGTCCTCGCCCGCTCCGGCGCCCTGGGTATCGGCATCACGTTCGCCGGGTCCCTGTCGGAGCTCTTCGCAGGCACCGCCGCCGCGCAGAACCTCGGTGACACCGGATACGGACCCCTGGTCCCCGACCCCAAGGGCCTGCTCGACCTGCCGGAAGGCTTCCGCTACCGGGTCCTGTCCCGCGAGGGCGACCAACTCCGCTCCGGCGAGGGTCCGGTCCCCTCCAACCACGACGGCATGACAGCGCTGGCCGGCTCCCGCGGTCGCGTCCACCTGGTCCGCAACCACGAGAACCGCAACACGGCGGCCGTCCCCGTCCCTACGGTCCCCGGCCTCACCTACGACCCGGAAGGCAAGGGCGGCTGTACGGCCCTGACCCTGGACTCCCGCAACCGCGTCCTGTCCGAGCGCGTCGCCATCGCCGGTACGGCCGTCAACTGCGCGGGCGGGCCCACCCCTTGGGGCACCTGGCTGACCTGCGAGGAGACCGAGGACAAGGCCGGCACCAACGGCTACACCAAGGACCACGGCTTCATCTTCGAGGTCGACCCGGCGAACCCGCACCGCTCCGGCGCCGTCCCGCTGACCGCGATGGGCCGCTTCCAGCACGAGGCGATCGCGGTGGACCCACGGCGCGGCATCGTCTACGAGACCGAGGACGCCTTCGAGCGCCCCTTCGGCCTCTTCTACCGCTTCCTGCCGCACACCCCGCACGGCGGCCTCGGCTCCCTGCGCGCGGGCGGCCGGCTCCAGGCGATGCGTGTCCCGGGCGTACCCGACCTCTCCTCGATCCAGGAGACGGGCGCGAGCTTCGAGAACATCGAGTGGGTCGACGTACCGGATCCCCTCGCCGCGCAAACCCCCATCCGCCACCAGGACTTCGGCCCGAAGGGCATCACCCACGCGCAGAAGCTGGAGGGCTGCTACTGGGGCGGCCGCTGCGTTTACTTCGTCTCCTCCTTCGCCCGCAGCGCGGAGGGCTCGGCGGCAGACCACTACGGCCAGATCTGGCGCTACGACCCCACCGAGCGCCGCCTCACCCTCGTGATCGTCTTCGGCCCCGACACCGACCTCCAACTCCCGGGTGAGTCCCCGGACAACATCTGCCTCGCCCCCAGCGGCGGCCTGATGGTGTGCGAGGACGGCAACGGCGCCCAGCACGTGTTCGGCGTGACGCGGCGCGGGGAGGTGTACGCGATGGCGCGCAACGCACAGAACCTGGGCACGCCGCAGGAGCCCGAGTGGGGCGAGTTCGCCGGGGTCACCTTCGCGCCGGACGGCGAGACGATGTACGTCAACTGCTACACGCCGGGGACGACGTTCGCGGTGACGGGCCCCTGGCGCAGGTAGCGCCCCGTCCCCCGAACGAGTGGAGGCCGCCTCTCCGGAACGTCCTCTAACCTGTGCGGCATGAACGCACCGGGGGATCTCGTCGACGGCCGTTTCGAGCTGGTGGAGCGGCTGGGCAGCGGAGGGATGGGCACCGTGTGGCGGGCTCGCGACACGGTGCTGCACCGCGAGGTCGCGCTCAAGGCGGTCCGGTCCGACGCGGACACGGTCGGCGTGGTGCGCGAGCGGGTGCTGCGGGAGGCGCGGGCGCTGGCCCGGCTGAGCCACCCCCATGTGGTCACCGTCCACCAGATCGTGGCCGCCGAGCCGCATCCCTGGATCGTCATGGAGCTGGTGCCGGGCGTCTCGCTCCAACGGCGCCTGGACGACGGCCCGTTGACTCCGGTCGAGGCGGCCCGCGTCGGCCGTCAGGTGCTCGCCGCGCTGCGGGCCGCGCACACGGCGGGCATCCAGCACCGGGACGTCAAGCCCGCCAACATCCTCCTGCGCCCCGACGGCGACGCCGTCCTCACCGACTTCGGCATCGCAGCCCTGCAGGGCACGACGGCCCTCACGGCGACCGGCGAACTCGTCGGTTCGCCCGAGTACATGGCCCCCGAGCGGATCCGGGGCCGCGACGACGACCCCGCCGCCGACCTCTGGTCGCTGGGCGTGGTGCTGTACGTGTGCGTGGAGGGCGTCAGCCCCCTGCGCCGCCCCACCACACTGGCCACCCTGGCCGCCGTACTCGACGAGCCGCTCCCGCCACCGACCCGCTCGGGCTCGCTGACTCCGGTGCTCGACGCCCTGCTGGTTAGGGACCCGGCGGCGCGCCCGGACGCCGCCCGGCTGGACGCGATGCTGGCGCAGGTGGAGGCGGGTACGACTCCGTACTGGGCCCAGCCGACGCTGACCGCCGCCGCCCCGCCCGCGCCCGCGACGCCGACGCAGCTCGACACTCCCCGGCCCACGGTTCCGCAGCGGATGCCCAAGCCCCGACGCAGGCGCCCCCTCGTGGTGGCCGCGACCGCGGGGCTCGCGATCGCCACCGCGGCGGCTCTCGTCCTGCTCGCCCTGCGCCCCGGCGACCCGGGCGACGACAAGACCCGCGCCACCACGAACGCTCCGGCCACCACGTCCGCCCCCACCCCGGCGAAACAACAGCCGACGCCTTCGCCCACCACGAAGTCGCCCACTCCCACTCCCCCCACCACACCCGCCACAACCGACGGCCGCTGGATCGCCCAGCTCCACTCCGAACCCCTCAGCGCAGGCACCGCGGCCCGGGACAAGCGGCTCGCCACCGTCCGCCAGTCGGTGCCGGAGGCGGCCGTCCTGCGCAGCGACGAGTACGCCTCCCTGCGCCCCGGCTACTGGGTGATCTACGCCCCCGGCCCCTTCACCGACGGCCGCGCCGCCCTGACCTTCTGCGCCGAGCGCGGCCGAACCTCGGTGAGCACCTGCATGGGCCGCTACCTGAGCACCGACGCGGGCGACTACAGCCTCCAGTGCCGCCCTCCGGCCGCCGCGCCGACGGGCTCCTGCTCACGCCCCGACTGAGCCGACCGGGCCCGCCGGGTGGGTGACACGGGCTCGGCACACCCATCGGCGTACCAAGGAAGTCGTTTTATCCTCATATCTTCATGCGGTGATCAGATCCGTACGCCGCGTCACCGCCCTCTGCGGCCTGGGCGCGGCGCTCAGCGCGCTCGCCGCGTGTGCGCCGCACGAGGCGACCAGGGCTCCCCTGCCGGCACCCAGCGCCACCGCCGACGTCTCCCCCATGGCCGGGCCGCCGACCCTCGCCCCCGGTCCCGCCGGTCTGACGCCCGTCTTCGAGCATGGCCCACGCAGCCGGGACAAGGCCGTCGCGCTCACCTTCGACGCCGACATGACCGCGGACCAGGGGCCCAGAGCGGCACGCGGGGAACGGTTCGACAATCCGGGGCTGGTCGCTGCGCTGCGGGAGTTGAAGGTGCCGGCGACCGTCTTCATGACGGGGCGTTGGGCCGAGGAGTATCCCGGGCAGGCCCGGGCCATCGGACGGAATCCGCTGTTCGAGGTCGCCAACCACTCGTACAGCCACTACGCGTTCACCGAGGACTGCTACGGACTGCCGACGATCGGCGCGGAGCGGATGCGGGTGGACGTGGAGCGGGCGTACACGGCGTTACGGAAGGTGGGCGTCCGTGACGCGATGCCGTACTTCCGGTTTCCCGGCGGCTGCTACGACCGGCGCGCCCTGAAGGCGATCGGCCCGGTCGGTGTCACCGCCGTGCAGTGGGACGTGGTGAGCGGGGACGCGTTCGCGACGGACGCCCGTGCCGTCGCCCAAGAGGTGCTGGACGGGGTGCGGGCGGGGTCCGTGGTCGTCATGCACTGCACGCTCAGTGCCGCTCCGACGACCGAGCGGGTGGTCCGCAGCGTCGTACCGGAGCTGCGCGAAAGGGGCTTTCGGTTCGTGAAGGTGTCCGAGCTGATCGGGGCGGCCGGCCGGCGGGCCTGATACTCGTACGCTGGACGTATGAGCGAGGAACAGGCCACGACCGACTACTGCCTGATCGACGCGACCAGGCCGCCCAAGGCCGACGGGCCGCCGTACGCCGAGTGCGTGCTGTGCCGGGAGCCGACGGAGTACCCGGAGTCGTACAAGGGGATCACGCTCTGCCCGGTCTGTGAGTGGCAGGAGGCGCAGCGCACCGCCTGTTCAGGCTGACGCCGGCCGTTCAGGCCGGCCCCGTCCTCAGGGGGACCTGCGGGACGTCAGCGCGCAGGCCACGGCGATCGCCGCCGCCGTGAGCAGGGCGGCCGCCGCCAACGGCAGCAGGGGCATGGGGACCGTCCCCGAGCGGGAGCCGGTGACCAGCCCGCTGACCGCCGCCTGCGCCGGGGAGCCGGTCACCACCACCGACAGCAGCGCCGCGAGCAGCATCGTGGGGACCGCGCGTCCGGTGGAGCGCAGCAACGGCCAGGTGGTGAGGGCGCCGACGGCCGTGCCGAGCAGGGCGCAGGCCAGCATGGCGAGCAGCCCGGCCGCGCCCGCCGCAAGCCGCGGCACACGCGTCTGGTGATCCGCGCTCACCGGGTCGCTGATCAGCGTCACGACGACGGTCGCTACCGTGCCCAGAACCGCCGCCGCGGTCAGCGCGACCAGCAGCGCGGCGAGGTGAGCCCGCCCGGGCCCGACCGCCGCCGACACGCAACTGCGGGCGGCGGGCGGCTCGTTGGTGACGCAGATCCGCACCAGCCAGGCGGCGACGGGCAGCAGGGCCGCGGCCGTGTAGCCGAGCGAGTCGAGCACCGGCTGCCCGCCCGACACACCGACCCCGAGGAACACGGCGTACAGGATGAACGGCGGCAGCCAGCGCTGTGAGCGGGCAAGCAGGGCGGTCTCGTAGCTGAGAAGGGCGGTCATCGGCGGCTCTCGGTCTCGGGGGTCGTCTCCTGTCGCACGCTCACCACATGCCAGGGCGGGCGGGCCGTCAGCAGGGCGCGCAGGAGGACGTCCGAATGGGACGCGGGGACGGTAAGGCAGTGGGTGCCGGGCGTGGGCTCCTCGGCGGATATCACCGTGCGGGGCGCGTCGTCGGGGAGCTGTCCGCCCCGCGGGCCCTGCACGACGACGGTCACGTGCGGGCCGGCGGCTTCCGAGGGCGCCTCTTCGGTACGCAGGTCGAGGCCCGCGTCCCGCACGGTGTACGTGGCGTCGGGCGCTCCCGCCAGGCGGCTCGGGTCGTGGTCCACGAAGACCACGGCGGTGCCACCCGCGGTGCGCTCGGCGACGGCCCGCTCCAGTTCCGCGCGGGCGTCGGCGTCGAGGCCGGTCCACGCCTCGTCCAGGACGAGCAGCTCCGGTTCGGCGAGGAATGCCTGTACGACGGCGACCTTCTGGCTGCTGCCCTTCGACAGCTGCGCCATCGGTGTACGGGCGTACGAGGCGGCGCCGAAGCGCTCGAGCCACTCCAGGGCGGCCCGGGTGGCCGCGGCACGGGAGAGGCCGTGCACCTTGCCGAGATGGGTGAGGTAGCCGACGGCGGTGAAGGGGAGGGCCGTGGGGAAGCGTTCGGGAACGTAGGCGGTGCGGGGGCGGCCGGTGATCCGGCCCTCGGTCGGGGCGTCGATGCCGGCCAGGAGCCGGAGGAGGGTGGATTTGCCGGTGCCGTTCGGTCCTTCGACGCGGATGAGGGTGCCGGGTGGGACGGTGAGGTGGACACCGCGTAAGACCCATGGGCCACGTAGGCCGTAGCGGCGGCCCACGTTGTCCAGACGAAGATCACGTTGCATGGAGGACATCCTGTCCCATGGCCCGTGCGGCCGAGTCGGGGCTGATCCCGCCCATGCAGGCGGACCTGCAAAATCGGCACGGTCCCGCGCCCCTTAGGGTGTTGCCGTGAGCCAAGATCCGACGCAAACCGGCGACAGTCCCTTCCGGTCAGAGCCCAGTGCTCGCGATGACGCTCCGCAGTTCGTCCTGCCGCTCGTCGTGCGGATCGAGCGAGACGCTCCACCCGCTCGCACCGACGCCCTCGAAACCTCCGCCCGCGCCGTCCTGGTGATCCTCGACGACGAGCGCTCCGTCGGCGACGGCGAGTGGGCCGAAGCCATGCGGGACTGGCAGGACGCCCGGATCCGGAAGGTCGTGCGGCGGGCCCGCGGCGCCGAGTGGCGGCGAGCGGAGGGGCTCCCGGGCATCACCGTCACCGGCAAGTCGGCCGAGGTGCGGGTCTTCCCGCCCGTGCCCTTGGACGGGTGGCCCAAGGAACTGGCGAAACTGCAGGTCTCCGGCACCGACCTCGACGATCCGGAGCCGCCCGTGCCCGCCGACCCGTCGGCGCCCGTGCTCTGGCTGAACCCCGAGCTCGACATGTCGGCCGGCAAGGCGATGGCGCAGACCGGTCACGCGGCGCAACTCGCCTGGTGGGAGCTGTCGGACGAGGAGCGGGCCGCCTGGCGCGACGCGGGGTTCCCGCTGGCCGTACGGACCGCGGATCCGGGGCGCTGGCCCGAGCTGACGACCAGGGGGCTGCCGTTGGTGCGCGACGCGGGGTTCACGGAGATCGCACCCGGGTCGTGCACGGTGGTCGCCGACCATCCGGCGTTGCGGTAGGACTCGGGGCGTTCCTGGAAGCGATCGCCTGCTGCGCGCCGGGGCGACCGGATCGGTGTCCGGACGGCGGGGAGAGGCCATGGCGGAGTACTTGGTGCCGCTGGAGCTGATCGGGGACCGGTGGGTGATCGGGGACCGGTGGGTGATCGGGGACCGGTGGGTGACCGGGGACCCGACGCGCAGGGAGGGCCTGAGCGTCGTGCTGACGCCCGAGGGCCTCGATCACTGCCGGCGCGGCGAGACGGCGCCGCTGCTCGCCGTCCCGTGGTCGCCGTTCCCGGAGCTGCGGGCTCGAGTCGCTTTCCGCAGGTGGCGCACCACGCCCTTCGCAGGCTTCGCCGGAGGGTTCGCACCGGCGCCGGCCTGGGCCGCTCCGGCTGCTCCCTGAACGACATCGTGCGCCATCCCTATGACCTGTGGAAGGTGCGGATACACCCATCACGAGCGCACCCACCTTCCGCCGGTCGTTCACCGGCTCCCAGATTGGGTCTCCGGGCGTTTGAACGTCGTCGGCCCAGGGCGCGTACGACCTTGCACAGGCCGTTCGCGTGGTGCGGTCAGCGGGACGCGGGTCCCGGCCGCCCAACCTCAAATGTTGCTCTGAAGGTGTCGGCCGAGGGGTTCGAGCCGGTCCTGGGGGGCCATACCCCCGTCACATCCGGCACGTCCGAGGAGACGGGACAGCGGGTACGGAAGAGGCCGAGGAGGGGACGATGGAGCGACTGGGTACGGGAATCGGGTGGCGTCCGGAGATCGCGGACGCCGTGGAGCGCATGCCGGGCATCGACTGGGTCGAGGCCGTCGCCGAGAACGTCTGCCCCGGACACCTTCCGCAGTCCCTGGTACGGCTGCGGGAGCGCGGCGTGACCGTGATCCCGCACGGCGTCTCGCTCGGTCTCGGCGGTGCGGAGCGGCCCGACGCCGAGCGGCTGGCCGCGCTCGCCGAGCGGGTGGAGGCGTTGCGGGCGCCGCTGGTCACCGAGCACATCGCGTTCGTACGGGCGGGAGGGCCGCTGACGGCGTCGCCGCGCCTGGAGGCGGGGCATCTCCTGCCGGTACCCCGGACCCGGGACGCCCTCGACGTGCTGTGCGAGAACGTCCGTATCGCGCAGGACGCCCTGCCCGTGCCGCTCGCCGTGGAGAACATCGCGGCCCTCATCTCGTGGCCGGGCGAGGAGATGACGGAGGGGCAGTTCCTGTACGAGCTGGCCGACCGTACGGGGGTACGGCTGCTCATCGACGTGGCCAACCTCCACACCAACCACGTCAACCGGGGCGAGGACCCCGCCAAGGCCCTCGCCGAACTTCCGCTGGAGGCCATCGCGTACGTCCATGTGGCGGGCGGCTTCGAACGCGACGGCGTCTGGCACGACAGCCACGCCCACCCCGTCCCTCAGCCTGTCCTCGACATCCTGACCGACCTCGCCTCCCGCGTGACCCCGCCGGGGGTTCTGCTGGAGCGCGACGAGAACTTCCCGGAACCGGGGGAACTGGAGGGGGAGCTGGGGGCGATTCGGGGGGCGTTGGCGAGGGGGGCGGCGGAGAAGGAGGCAGCGGAGAAGGGGGCAGGGCTGGGGAGCCTGGCGTCCGCGGAGCGGGGGACCTGGGCGCAGGGGCCGCGGGAGACGCCGCGCGCGACCGAGGCGCCTCGCGAGATGCCGAGCCGGGACGGGGAGTCCCCGGCTGAAGCCGCCTCGGACGCGGGGAGCTTGGCGGGGGCCTCGCCCGAGGCGGCGCTGGACGCGCGCGCGGGCGAGCCGGAGGCCGCCGCAGGGACGGCGCCGGGGGACCTGGTTTCCGCCGAGAGGGCCCGCTCCGATTCCACTCCGCCGAAGACACAGCCCGCCGGCACCGCCCACCCGGCGGAGACGGCCGTCGGCACGCCTACCCGCCACGGAGAAACGGCGCCGGGCCGGGCAGCAGGGGCGGTGCGGGTCGAGGCTGTCACCGACCCCGCCCGTCAGCGGCTCGCCCTCGCGCAGGCCGCGCTGCTGTCCGCGCTCGTCGCCGGGACGCCGGTGCCGGAGGGGTTCGACCGGGTGCGGCTCGGCGTGCAGGCCCGGGCGCTCGCCGGTAAACGGGCGGACGTCGTGGCGAAGGTCGCGCCCGAGCTGCAGGTGATTCTCGGGAACACATATCGACGGGCCTTCCTCGGCTACAGCCACGGGCACCCGATGACCGACGGCTACCGGCGTGATGCGCTGGACTTCGCCGGGTGCCTGCTGGCCGAGGGCCGACTGGAAGACGCCCGGATCCGGGCGGAGTTGCAGGAGTGGTGGCTGGAGCGCTCGGGACCGACGCCGCGGTCGCGACGGCCGGGGGTACGGCTGGCCCGGGCCACGCGACGCGTCCTGCTGCGACGCTGAGCGGATACGCCGACGGGCGCGCTGCACACAGGAGCGGGCCGCGGGCTACGACGCCGCAAGCGACGCGAACGCGGCGGCCGCCCCAGTGGATGCCCGGCGGCGCCATGCAGTGCCCGGCACAACGGATGGCACCGGCGCCGACTCCCCCCACGATCCGCTCCACGCGCGCAGTTACCGCGCTGAACAGGCGATGCGACCCGACGCGCGAGCGGCGTGAGTTCGCGGCGGCCGTACCGGGTGCCGAGTGACACGTGCCGTGTGTGGTTCAGCGGAACGTGCCGGCGGCCTCCCAGTGTGCCGCGGCTAACATCCGACCCCGCGCACCGCCGGGAACTCCGTTTCACCACCTTTCGCCGCCGTATGGCCCTCATCTCCCCTCCCCATTCGCCCGCAACCACCCCTGTTGCAACCATTCGCCCCCGTACGACAGTTGGCGTAGGCGCCGAAGTAATATGCCAACCCACCCCCGAAGCGCACTAACGTGCGGTGCCGCACCAGGAGGCACCATGCGATCGCGACCCCGCATCAACGGCCGAGGCATCTTCAGCGGCACCGGGCTCATCATCACCGGCCTGACCGCGACGCTGTTGGCGATGATCTTCCCGATCTGGTCGTACGCCGACCGGTCCGGGACCGGGCTCGACGTGCTCAATGCCGAGACCGTCTCGACCGGCTACGGGCCGTTGTCCGCGCTGGACCGCGACTTCATCACGAAGGTCCGGCTGGCCGGGCTGTGGGAGCTGCCCGCCGGTGAGCAGGCGCAGCAGAAGGGCACGACCCCGGCCGTGCGGACCGCCGGTCAGCACCTCATCGAGGGGCACACATTCCTCGACGAGCGGGTGCGCGACGTCGCCGCCAAGCTCAGCCTCGCGCTGCCGAACGAGCCCACCGAGCAGCAGCAGGAGTGGCTGGACACCCTGAGCACGGCCCAGAGCGTGGAGTACGACCGGCAGTTCGCGAACATCCTGCGCCTGGCGCACGGCAAGGTGTTCTCCGTCGTCGCCCAGGTGCGGGCCGGCACCCGCAACTCCCTCGTCCGCAAGCTCGCCGACGACGCCAACACCACGGTGCTGGACCACATCACGGTCCTGGAGGCGACCGGCTACGTCGACTACGACGCCGTGGCCCGGGACCTGGTCGCCGACAGCACCCCTCCGCTGACGCCCTCCCCCGCCCCGCCCGGGCCGACCGAAGACCCCGCTCCGGCCGTCCCGATGAGCCCGCCCCCGTCACCCACGTACACGCTGCCGCCTGCCGCGACCAGCCCCCGCCCGCAAAGGACCTGACGCCCTCCACGCCCGATCCGGAACGTCACATCCCGGCAACTCTCGGTCCGTATTGTGAACAAGGCATGGCGTTTCACCGGGCCTTTGGCATAGAAACGCGGCATGTTCTGGGTCCTTCTCCTGCTGCTCGCCTGGGCCGTCGCCGGCACAGCCTGCACGCGCCTGTGCCTGGCCGCCGTACACGCCGCGGCCTCGGACGCGAAAGAGGCGACCGCGGGCCAGGGGCACGATCTGACGCTGTACGAGGCCGCGTTCCTGTCCGGCGGACCGCGGCGGGTCGCCGATCTGACCCTCGTCTCCATGGCGCGACAGCGACGCCTGCTGCTCGCACACACCGGCTGGGCGACGGTCGTCGATCCGCGCGGCCGGGACGAGATGGAGCGCTCGGTGATAGGGGCCATCGGGCCGGAGGGCCAGTCCCGGATCGCGCCGGTGCGGGACGCCGCGGCCGCCGCCGACGCCGTCGGCAGCCTCGCCGACCGGCTGGTCAGCGCGGGCCTCGCCGTACCCGACGGGGCGCGCAGCGGGATCACGGCCGCGATCCGGCAGGTGCAGCTCGCCGCGGCGGCCGTACTGGCGCTGGGCGCGGTGGCCCTGCTGGCGCCGGACCGGTCGGACATGCCGGCCCATCTGATCGCGCTCTGGTTCGCTCTCCCCTTCGTGCTCACCCTCAGCTGCCTCACCATCGCCCGGATCGAGATCCACCCGTACGCGCAATGGGCCTCCCCGGCCGGACAGCGGCTGCTGAGCGCCCTGGTCCGGCACTCCCGGGGCGGGGACGACCGTACGTACCTCACCTCCGTAGCCCTGCGGGGCGTGCGCGCGATCGGCGAGCCGGACCTGCGCGCGGCCTTCGCGCACCGCGAGCCGCACCACGCGTTCCACCGGCACGACTGACACCCGCGAGCGACGGCCCATGGGCTCGGTGACGCATAGGGGGCATTGAGGCCGACACCGGCCGGGTGGTGCTTGCCTTCATCAACAGACGAACGAAATATCCCTTTTGTTGCTGCCGTGCACCGAAGGGATACGCCATGAGAGCTGCCGCCCTCTACTCGGTCGCCGGGGCTCTGCTCCTGACGACCCTCTCCGCCGCTCCGGCCGGCAGCACCGGGGCCGCCCCGGGCACGGCCGAGCAGCACGGCACGACGGTGGCCGCCGCGCGCGCCGAAAAGGCCGGCATCACCTTCGGCAACTGCCCCAAGCAGCAGGATCTGCCGGGCAAGATGCAGTGCGGCACGGTGTCCGTCCCGCTCGACTACGCCCGTCCGGACGGCAAGCAGATCAAGCTCGCCGTCAGCCGGGTGCGGGCCACGCACAAGGACCCCAACAACAGCAAGCGCCGGGTGCCGGGGCAGGGCGCGCTGGTCTACAACCCGGGCGGGCCGGGCGCCTCCGGGCTGCACTTCCCGCTGATCGGCCTGCTGCCGGCGTGGAAGCGGCTGGCGGCGGCGTACGACCTGGTCGGCTACGCCCCGCGCGGGGTGTCGCCGTCCGCGCCGCTGTCCTGCCAGGACCCCAAGCACTCCGTCAAGGGACCGGTGCAGACGCCGACGCACCCTTCGGAGTCGTACAAGAAGGAGCGCATCGCCCGGGCGAAGGCGTATGCGCGTGGCTGCGCGCAGCGCACGGGCAGCGCGCTGCAGCACTACAACTCCCTCAACAACGCCCGTGACCTGGACGTCCTGCGGGCCGCGCTGGGCGAGCCGAAGCTGACGTTCATGGGGGCGTCGTACGGCACCTACTTCGGTGCGGTGTACGCCACGCTCTTTCCCTCGCACGTGCGGCGGATGGTGTTCGACTCGGCGGTGAATCCGGACCCCGCCCAGATCTGGTACCGCAGCAACCTCGCCCAGTCGGCCGCGTTCGAGGAGAGGTGGGCGGACTTCCGGGAGTGGGTCGCCGAGCACGACGACGTGTACGGCCTCGGAGCCACGTCCGACGAGGTGCTGCGCAGCTACGAGAAGGTACGGGCCCGGCTGACCGAGGAGCCGGCGGGCGGGAAGGTCGGCACCGGGCAGCTGCAGGAGGCGTTCCTGCAGGCCGGGTACTACGACGACTACTGGCCGTCGCGGGCGAAGGCGCTGTCGGCGTATCTGAAGGGCGACCCGAAGCCGCTGGTGGAGCTGGCCGCGCCGGCGACGGAGGCCGCTGCCGCGGACGAGAACTCGAGCGCGGTCTACACGGCCGTGGAGTGCAACGACGCGCCCTGGCCGACGGACTGGGCGGTCTGGGACCGGGACAACACGCGGCTCGCGCGCGTGGCGCCGTTCGAGACCTGGGACAACGCGTGGATGAACCTGCCGTGTGCCTACTGGCAGGCGCCCCGGCAGGAGCCGCTCGATGTGCGGACCGGGCGGGGTGAGTTGCCGCCGATCCTGATCCTGGCCGCCGAGCGGGATGCCGCCACGCCGTACGACGGGGCGCTGGAGATGCACCGGCGGCTGTCGGGCTCAGTGCTGGTGACCGAGCGGGACGCCGGAACGCACGGCATCGCGTACGGCCCGAACGCCTGCGTCAACGGTCACGTCGACGCCTACCTGCTGGAGGGCCGCCTCCCGGCCCGGCGCGCGGCGTGCGAGGGGCACCCCGAGCCCAAGCCGGAGCGCCCGGGCGAGAGCAAGGCGAAGAAGCTGAGGCAGCACACCGCGACGAAGCCGGGCGGCCGGCCTCAGCAGGCCACCGCCCGGCTCCCGCACTGATCAGGCGAGCCCGGCCACCAGCTCGGCCACGCTCTTGCGGCGGCCCGTGTAGAACGGCACCTCTTCGCGGACGTGCATGCGGGCCTCCGAGGCGCGCAGGTGGCGCATGAGGTCGACGATGCGGTACAGCTCGTCGGCCTCGAAGGCCAGGATCCACTCGTAGTCGCCCAGCGAGAACGAGGCGACGGTGTTGGCGCGCACGTCCGGGTAGCCGCGGGCCATCTTGCCGTGGTCGGCGAGCATGCGGCGGCGGTCCTCGTCGGGCAGCAGGTACCAGTCGTAGGAGCGCACGAAGGGGTAGACGCTGACGTAGTCACGGGGCGTCTCGTCGGCGAGGAAGGCCGGGATGTGCGAGCGGTTGAACTCGGCGGGGCGGTGCAGCGCCATGTTCGACCAGACCGGCTCCAGGGCGCGGCCCAGCCTGGTGCGGCGGAAGAGGTTGTACGCCTCCTGGAGCTGGTCGCTGGTCTCGGCGTGCCACCAGATCATGACGTCGGCGTCGGCGCGCAGCCCGGAGAGGTCGTAGGTGCCGCGGATCGTCACGTCCTTGGCGGCGAGCTGGTCGAACAGCTCCTGGACCTCGTCGGCGTAGCCCGCGCGGTCCTCGGGGAGGACGTCCTTCAGCTTGAAGACGGACCAGAGGGTGTAGCGGATGACCTCGTTGAGGTCCTTGGCCAGCTTGCCCTTGTTCGGGATCCTGCCGGACTCGGTGGTGGAGGCGTCGTCACTCATGTCCCTTATTCTCCCGCTCCGCCGTGCAGACTCTGCACCGGGTTGGCGATGAGGTCCTCGACACCGCTCAGATCGCCGTCGAGCTGGTCCACGGCGGCGTACGCGCTCGCGATGCACGCGGGGATGCCCACCCCGTCGTACTGAGCGCCGCACACCGCCAGGCCCGGCACCTTGGCGACGTGCTCGCGGACGCGGGCCACGCGTGCGTGGTGGCCGACCGGGTACTGCGGCAGGCCGTCGGTCCAGCGGGTGACGCGGGTTTCCAGAGGGGTGGCGTCGAGGCCGGTCGCCGCCCGGAGGTCCCGGCGGGAGACGTCGACGAGGTGGTCGTCGTCGCGCTGCAGGATCTCCGTCTCGCCGTACCGTCCGACGGAAGTGCGCAGCACGACCGTGTCCGGGTTCTCGTCGGCGATCCAGCCCCACTTCTGGGAGGCGAACGTCGACGCCTTGATGGTGCGCCCGTCGACCGGCGGCACGAGGAAGCCGCTGCCCGCCGGGAGGTCGGTGTCGCCGCGGCGGTAGGCGAGGGTGACCAGGGCCATGGAGGCGTATTCGATGCCGTCCAGCTCGGCGGCCGCCTCGGGGACCTCGGCGCGCAGGAGGCCGGCGGCGGCCGGCGCGGGTACGGCGACGACGACCGCGTCGGCGTGCAGCACACGGTCACCGGCGACGACACGCCACCCGTCGGTCGCCTCCCGGCGCAGCTCCGTCACCGGTGCCCCGGTCACGATCTCGCCGCCTCGCGCGCGCACCGACTCCGCGACGGCGAGCGGGAGTTGGCCCACGCCGCCCTCGATGCCCATGAACACCGGCCCGGTCTGCCGGCCGGCGGCGGCCTTGGCCTGGATCTCGCGGACGCCCTCGGTGAGGGAGTCATGCGTCTTCGCCGCCTGGTAGAGCTGCGGGACCGCCGAGCGCATCGAGATGCGGTACGCGTCGCCCGCGTACACGCCGCCCAGCAGGGGCTCGACCAGGCGGTCGACGACCTCGCGGCCGAGGCGTGCCGCCACGTACTCGCCGACCGCCACGTCGTCCCCGACCTCGGTGCGGGGCAGGTCGGCGTCGCGCTCGATGCGGGCCAGCCCCTCGTCGGACAGGACGCCGGTCAGGGCGGCGGCGGTGCCGGGGACGCCCATCACATGGCCCTTGGGCATGGGGCGCAGGGCGCCACGGGTCCAGATCGAGGCCGTCGCGGTGGCGGGCGGCTGGAGGCGGTCGGCGAGGCCCACCTCGCGGGCGAGGGCGACCGCCTCCGGGCGGCGGGCCAGCATCGACTCGGCGCCGAAGTCCACGCGCGCACCGGCGATCGTGCCGGGCAGCAGCTTTCCGCCGACCCGGTCCGACGCCTCCAGGACGGTCACCCGCCTGCCGTCGGCCAGCAGCCGGTGGGCGGCCGCCAGACCGGCGATCCCGCCGCCGATGACGACGACCTGGCCCGCACCTCTACGAGTCTCCGTTTCGCGCATGTCCCCAGCCTCTCAGACCCCACTGACAGCCCGTTCGCGCCCCGGTGTCCCGTACGAGTCCCGACCGTGACCGCATCGGGACCGTTTCCCGCCAACGTTCTGCCGGGCCCCGGCGTCGAAGGAGCGTCAGTCACCACGACAACCCTCGGGGGTACGCCCACATGCGCGCACGACGAGCCGCACGATCCGCACCATCCGTACGACCGGTTCAGGTCCTGACCGGCCTCCTGCTGGCCGCCGCTCTCGCGCTCACCGGCTGCAGCGGCACGGGCGACTCGGGGTCCGACAGCCGCGCCGCCGGGGGCGAGGCCGCCAAGGAGGACCTCCAGGCGAGCGCGGACGCGGGCGCCCCGGGCAGCGGCTCCGGCGCGGACCGGGCGACCGCGCCGCCCAAGGCCACGGCGAGCCACATCATCCGTACGGCCTCACTGACCGTGCAGGTCAAGGACGTACCGAAGGCCCTCGACGAGGCCCGCGCCACCACCGAGAACGCGGGTGGCTATGTCGGCAACGAGACGACCACCAGCGACGGGAAGGGCCACGAGCGCACCCGCGTCGTCCTGCGCGTGCCCGTCGACGAGTACGCCGAGGTCCTCGCCGATCTGGAGGGCGCGGGCAAGCTGATCGAGCGCAGCGCCAAGGCGCAGGACGTCACCGACCAGGTCGTGGACGTGGAGAGCCGCATCACGTCCCAGCGGGCCAGCGTGGCCCGCATCCGCGAGCTGATGGACCGGGCGACCAAGCTCAGCGACGTGGTCACGCTGGAGGGCGAGCTGAGCTCGCGCCAGGCCGACCTCGAGGCGCTGCTGGCCCAGCAGGCGTCCCTGAAGGACCGCACCAGCCTGGCCACGATCACCCTCTCCCTGTCGGAGACGCCGGTGAAGAAGGCGGCCCCGAAGGACGAGGACCCCGGCTTCCTGGACGCGCTCGCGGGCGGCTGGGGCGCGTTCGTGACGATGCTGCGCTGGCTCGCGGTCGCGTTCGGCGCCGTGCTGCCGTTCGCCGCGGTGGCGGCACTGATCGTGTTGCTGTGGCTGAAGGTCCTGCGGCCCCGGATGCCCCGCCGCCCGGCCACCGCGCCCACGACGACCGCCCTGGGTCCGCTGCCGACGGCCCGCCCGGCACCCGAGCGCACGCGCGCGGGGGACGGGCGTGGCGCCGAACAGGGCGGCGAGCGGGACTGAAATGCCCGGCGCTCGTAGCGTGTTCGCATGAACATGAGCGCTGCGAGTGGTGGGTCGGGAACGCGAGAACGACTGGTCGTCATCGGAGGCGACGCCGCGGGGATGTCCGCGGCGTCGCAGGCGCGGCGCCTGAAGAGCGCCGAGGAGCTGGAGATCGTGGCGTTCGAACGCGGCCACTTCACCTCCTTCTCGGCCTGCGGCATCCCGTACTGGGTGGGCGGCGATGTCCCCGAACGCGACCAGTTGATCGCCCGTACGGCCGAGGAGCACCGCGCGCGGGACATCGACCTGCGGATGCGGACGGAGGTCACGGAGATCGACGTGGCCGGCGGCCGGGTACGCGCGCGTGACGTCGATTCCGGCGCGGAGTCCTGGACGTCGTACGACAAACTCGTGATCGCGACCGGCGCCCGCCCGATCCGCCCCGACATGCCGGGCGCCGAGGCTCCCGGGGTGCACGGCGTGCAGACCCTCGACGACGGCCAGGCCCTGATCGACACGCTGGAACGCACACGTGGCCGGCGCGCGGTGGTCGTCGGCGCCGGTTACATCGGTGTCGAGATGGCCGAGGCGCTCATCAACCGCGGCTACGAGGTCACGGTCGTCAACCGTGGCAGCGAACCCATGTCCACGCTCGATGCGGACATGGGCCGTCTGGTGCGCGAGGCCATGGAGGGTCTGGGCATCACCATGGTCAACGACTCCGAGGTCACCAAGATCCTCACCGGCGAGGACGGCCGGGTCCGGGCCGTGGCCACGCAGGACGCCGAATACCCGGCGGACGTGGTCGTCCTCGGCATCGGCGTCCGCCCCGAGACGACGCTCGCGCGGGCCGCCGGCCTCCCCCTCGGCGACCACGGGGGCCTTCTGACCGACCTCGCCATGCGTGTGCGCGGGCACGAGAACATCTGGGCGGGCGGCGACTGCGTGGAGGTCCTCGACCTGGTCGTCGGCCGGGAGCGCCACATCGCCCTCGGCACCCACGCCAACAAGCACGGCCAGGTCATCGGCACGAACGCCGCCGGCGGCTACGCCACGTTCCCCGGCGTCGTCGGCACGGCCGTCAGCAAGGTCTGCGACCTGGAGATCGCCCGCACGGGGCTGCGCGAGAAGGACGCCCGCAGGGCGGGCCTTCAGTTCGTCACGGCCACGATCGAATCGACGAGCCGCGCGGGCTACTACCCGAACACCTCGCTGATGACGGTCAAGATGCTCGCCGAGCGACGCACGGGCCGCCTCCTGGGCGTCCAGATCGTCGGCCGGGAGGGCGCGGGCAAACGGGTCGACATCGCGGCGGTGGCCCTGACGGCCGGCATGACGGTGGAACAGATGGTGTCCCTGGACCTGGGATACGCGCCCCCGTTCTCGCCGGTTTGGGACCCGGTGCTGGTGGCAGCCCGCAAGGCGGTAAAGGCGGTGAACGCCGGACCCTCATGAGGGACGGCGCGGCCAACCCCACAGGGGCGCGGGGCTGTATCGATATGCGGCTCCGCCGCGTGGGCGCGACCAGCCACAGACTGCGCGCAGCCCGCAGCGCGCCGACACCCGTACGGCGCTACCCGAACAAAGCCGCTACGCGCTCCCGTTGATCCGCTCAATGGCCTGCCGAGCCTGCTCAGCCGGCGGCCTCGACGGCAACGAAGAAACAGACGCACTCACACTGGGCGGCATGGCCGCGGCGGCAGCGGGCTGCTCCCCCGCCGGCTTCGCATGCGCGGCCCCCGGCCGAACCGACCGCAACCGATGGCTGACGGCCTCGTCCAGCGTCACCGGCCGCTGCATCTGCGAAGCAAGCCGTCCCGCCTCCTGCCCCAGCCGAGCCACGTCTTCCCACGGCAGCCGCACCACCACCGCGATCTCGGCCTCCCCGTCGGGCAACGCGTGAATCGGAGGAGTAACTCGGTCGTTCATCGCCTGTTCCTCACGTAGACCCCGCGACCCGCCTTCCCCGTGCCGCGGGCGGTTGCCGAGTCATACGCGCGCGGGGACGGCCCCGTTCACCGGTTCGCGGCACACATCCGGGGCAGATACACCTCGTGGTCATCCCCGTCCATGACGTGAACCCGGTGCGCCGCACCCCCTGGGTGACATACGCACTGATCGCCGCCAGCGTCCTCGTCTTCCTGTCCACGCCCGGCACGGCCGGCGCCGTGGCCGGCGAGAGCAACCTGTCCCAGCTGTGCCATCTGCACGCGTTCCTGGACCAGTACGCGGCGGTGCCGAGGGAGTTGATCCACGGTCAGCTGCCGGGAGTGGTGCCGACCGGTGAGGTCGCCGTCGGCCCGCGGGGCCCGGGTTGTGTGATCGGCCCGCCCGGCTACGACAAGTCCCCGGTGCTGTCGGTCTTCACGGCGATGTTCCTGCACGGCGGCTGGCTGCACCTGCTGGGCAACATGCTGTTCCTGCTGATCTTCGGCAACAACATCGAGGACCGCATGGGCCACGTGCGGTACTTGCTCTTCTACGTCGTCTGCGGATACGCGGCGTCGTACGGCTTCGCCCTGCTCAACGACGACTCCGCCGAACCGCTGATCGGCGCCTCCGGGGCCATCGCGGGCGTGCTGGGCGCCTACCTGGTGCTGTATCCGAAAGCCAGAGTGTGGGTCCTCGTGCCGTTCCTGATCTTCCTGCCGCTACGGCTGCCCGCCTGGCTGGTGCTCGGGTTCTGGTTCGTGCTGCAGGCGGTGTACTCCAACGGCGAGGGCGTCTCCGACGCGGGAACCGTGGCCTACGCGGCGCACATCGTCGGCTTCCTGGCCGGCATGGCGCTCGCCTGGCCGCTCAAGCCGGGCACCCCACCGCCGCCGGAGCCGCGCGGCCTGCTGTTCGGCAGGAGAGCGCGGCCCCACACGTGGTGAGCGCCCGCTAGCGAGCCGTCTGCGTGTGGACGTACTCGACGAGGCGGGTCAGCGCGTCCGGGTCCGTGGACGGCATGACGCCGTGGCCGAGGTTGAAGACGTGGCCCTCCAGGCCGGCGGCCGTGTCGAGGACCTCGCGGGTCTTGGCCTCGACGGCGTCGGTCCCGGCGAACAGGACGGTCGGGTCGAGGTTGCCCTGGAGCGCCTTGCCGGGTCCGACGCGGCGGGCGGCCTCGTCGAGCGGGACGCGCCAGTCGACGCCGACGACGTCCGCGCCGGCCTCGCCCAGGAGCTTGAGCAGCTCACCGGTGCCGACACCGAAGTGGATGCGCGGGACGCCGTAGGACTCGACGGCCTTGAAGACCTTCGAGGAGGCGGGCATCACCGAGCGCAGATAGTCGGCGGGGGCGAGCGCTCCGGCCCACGAGTCGAACAGCTGGACCGCGGAGGCGCCGGCCTCGATCTGCACCTTGAGGAAGGCGGCCGTGATGTCCGCGAGGCGATCGAGCAGGTCGGCCCAGAGCTCCGGGTCGCCGTACATCATCGCCTTGGCGTTCTCGTACGTGCGGGACGGACCGCCCTCGACGAGGTAACTCGCAAGGGTGAAAGGCGCGCCGGCGAATCCGATGAGCGGAGTGGCCCCGAGCTCGCGGGTGAGCAGGCCGATGGCCTCGGTGACGTAGGAGACGTCCTCGGGGGTGAGGTCGCGCAGTTGGGCCAGGTCGGCACGAGTGCGGATGGGGCGCTCGACGACCGGGCCGACGCCGGGCTTGATGTCGAGGTCGACACCGATGGCCTTGAGGGGCACGACGATGTCGCTGAAGTAGATCGCCGCGTCCACGTTGTGCCTGCGTACGGGCTGCAGGGTGATCTCGGTGACCAGCTCCGGCCGCATGCAGGACTCGAGCATCCCGATGCCCTCGCGGACCTTGCGGTACTCCGGCAGGGAGCGCCCGGCCTGCCGCATGAACCACACGGGCGTGTGCGGCACGGGCTCGCGCCTGCACGCCTTGAGGAAGGCGGAGTCGTACGTGGCGGTCGGCGGCGTCTGGTTGGCACTCACGGGGGCAAGTCTCGCACGGCCGCAACAGGCCCGGCGCTGGGGTTGCCGTGTTGTCCGGGTGTCCCTCCCTGCACGAAGCGCCGGTTCCCTTTAATCTTCCCGGCATGGCTGCGGCTCAGGGAAGACTGTCGGACGGCAGTGGCGGAATGGATGAGGCGAGGGACAACGGGGAGGCGGACCGGCATTCGAGCAGTACGGCTCCACCGGCGTTCCGCGCCGCGGTCGACGCCCTGCGCAGCAGCCGGCTGCGGCCGCAGATCGAGGTCGAGCAGACCAAGGCGCCCCAGCGCCTGGCTCCGTACGCGTACGCGCTGGAGGCCACCGTCGTCGACGGCGACCACGACCTGGCCGACGGCCGCCTGGTGCTGCTGCACGACCCGGCGGGCCACGACGCCTGGCGGGGCACCTTCCGGCTGGTGACCCTGGTGCGGGCGGAGCTGGAGGCGGAGATGGCCGTCGACCCGCTGCTGCCCGACGTGTGCTGGTCCTGGCTGACCGGCGCGCTCCAGGCGCGGGGGCTGTCGTACGGCGAACCGAGCGGCACCGTCACGCGGGCGAGCTCCCACTACTTCGGCGGGCTGTCCGAGCGTCCGGCGTCCTCACAGATCGAGATCCGCGCCTCGTGGACGCCACGCGAGGGCCTCGGCGGCGTTCCGGACACCTCGGCCCACCTGACGTCGTGGTGCGATCTGCTCGCACAGGTCGCTGGGCTGCCCCCGGCGGGCCCGGGGGACGCGTCGGTGGTGACGCTGCCACAGCGGCGGGACCCGCAGTCCCGCTGACCGTCGTCGTCGGCCCCCTGACCCACCGTCGACCCAATAACCCCAACCGACCCTGCGGCCGTCACTTGCTGTGACGGCTCCTCGTTGTGATCACCACGCGCGGTGACCGCCACCGACTTGACCGTCACTTTGTCGATACGGCCACTTTCGGTCAGGAACCGCCCTTGATCGAGCCGATTTCCTCGCCAGTCGATCGACCGTGTGTCTGAATTGCCCCGATTGTTACTCACTAAATCGTGATCTTTCTCTAAAGGGCCACGGGTTTGGTGCCGAAGACGACTGTGACCTTGAAAGCCGTCCCCGCACCCCAGGAGGCCTGGTGTCCGTTCTCCTCGAGCAGCCCGCAAGCCTGGTCGCCTACCGCCCGAACAAGCCGACCGCCATGGTGGTCGTGGCCGATCCCCGCGTCCGCTCCACCGTCACCCGTCATCTCTGGGCGCTCGGTGTGCGCGACGTCATCGAGGCCTCGTCCATCGCGGAGGCTCGTCCCCGCATCGGCAACCCCCGCGACATCTGCGTCGCCGACGTCCACCTGCCCGACGGATCCGGCCTCACCCTCCTGTCCGAGACCCGCGCCGCGGGTTGGCCCAACGGCCTCGCTCTCTCCGCCGCCGACGACATCGGCGCCGTACGCAACGCCCTCGCCGGCGGTGTGAAGGGTTACGTCGTCACCGGCACCCGCACCAACGTCGGGCTCCCCACCCGGCCCGGTGCCGCCCCCATCGGCGCTGCCGCAGCCCGTATGCACCGTCGCCACCCGGGTGCCCCGAGCCACCCGGGCGGCTACCGCGAGCTGTCCGGTCGCGAGGTCGAGGTACTGCGGCTGGTGGCGGAGGGCCAGTCGAACAAGGCGATCGGCGTCTCGATGGGCCTGTCCGCCCTGACCGTCAAGAGCCACCTCGCCCGCATCGCCCGCAAGCTCGGGACCGGTGACCGTGCCGGAATGGTCGCCGTGGCCCTGCGGACGGGCATCATCCACTGAACTCAATGAACACTTGATCATTCACTGACGTGAACGGGATCGATCGCTGATCCCGCCCGCGTCCCCTATCTGTCGTGGACCGGAACCTTCACGTGGCTGACTGGTTTACGACCCTCAGGCGCCCGCCGACGGAACGTTCCGTCGGCGGGCGCTGTCCATACACAGATACCCTTGACATGTGACCGACGCCCAAGAGACCGCAGCAGACAGTTCACTGCGAACCACCGGAGGCGCCCCTCCGGAAGACGACGGGTCTTCTGTTACGGAGGCGCCGATCCCCTTGCTGGAGCCCCGCGAGGGCATTCCGCCCGTGATCGCCGACGAGGACGCGCTCGCTGAAGTGATCGCCGCCTTCGGCGCCGGCTCCGGCCCCGTGGCCGTCGACGCCGAACGCGCGTCCGGGTACCGATACGGCCAGCGTGCCTATCTCGTCCAGCTGCGCCGCGCGGGCGCGGGGTCCGCGCTGATCGACCCCGTGGCCTGTCCCGACCTGTCGGGACTCGGCGAGGCGCTGTCCGGCGTCGAATGGGTGCTGCACGCGGCCACCCAGGATCTGCCCTGTCTGCGCGAGATAGGCATGGTGCCGACCCTGCTGTTCGACACCGAGCTGGCCGGGCGGCTCGCCGGTTTCCCGAGAGTCGGCCTGGGCGCGATGGTCGAAGGTGTGCTCGGGTTCGTGCTGGAGAAGGGTCACTCGGCCGTCGACTGGTCGACGCGGCCGCTGCCGGAGCCGTGGCTGCGGTATGCGGCGCTGGATGTCGAGCTCCTCGTGGATCTGCGCGACGCGCTGGAGAAGGAGCTGGACCGGCAGGGGAAGCTGGAGTGGGCGCGGCAGGAGTTCGAGGCGATCGCGGCCGCGCCGCCCGCGGAGCCGCGCAAGGATCCGTGGCGGCGGACGTCCGGGATGCACAAGGTGCGGCGGCGTCGGCAGCTGGGCGTCGTGCGGGAGCTGTGGCAGACGCGGGACCGTATCGCCCAGAAGCGGGATGTCTCGCCCGGCAAGGTGCTCTCGGACGCGGCCATCGTGGAGGCCGCGCTCGCCCTGCCGGTCAATGTGCACGCTCTCACCGCGCTGAACGGGTTCGGGCATCGCATGGGGCGGCGGCAGCTGGAGCAGTGGCAGGCCGCCGTCGATCGTGCGAGGGCTCTGACCGAGTCGCAGCTGCCGGCACCGGGGCAGCCGGTGACCGGGCCGCCGCCGCCGCGCGCCTGGGCCGACAAGGACCCTGCTGCCGCGGCCCGGCTCTCCGCGGCTCGCGCCGCCGTGTCCGCGCTGGCCGAGCAGCTCAACATGCCGCAGGAGAACCTGATCACGCCGGACACCGTGCGGCGGGTCTGCTGGGAGCCGCCGAAGGTCGTCGACGCCGAGTCGGTCGCGGAGGCGCTGGCCGGTTACGGGGCTCGGGCCTGGCAGGTCGAGCAGGTCACGCCGATGCTGGTTGCTGCTCTGTCCGCCTAGCAGCGCCTCATCTGGTCGCCCCCTGCGGAACAGCGGCGTCGAGATCACGCCAAGATCCTCAGACGCCGCATGGGGACCGGAATGCCGGAGTAGGTGCCGGCGATGAGTCATGACGGGCAGGGGTTCGAGGCGGAGGTGGCTCGGACGACTCTCGGGATGTGACCTTCGCCGCTCCCCCCTCCAGGACTGTGCAGCTACGTTACTCATAAGTAGCATGGGCCTGAGCGCGCGCTCAGCGCTTGCGCAGCGCAGCAGTGCAGATCCCGCACCTCTGGAGGAGAGCCATCGTGCCTCGTACCGTCAGGGACGTCGTCTTCGTCGACGGCGTCCGCACCCCGTTCGGCAAGGCGGGCCCGAAGGGCATCTACCACGAGACCCGCGCCGACGACCTCGTCGTGAAGGCGATCCGGGAGCTGCTGCGCCGCAACCCCGGTCTCGACCCGAAGGAGATCGACGAGGTCGCCATCGCCGCGACCACGCAGATCGGTGACCAGGGCCTCACCCTCGGCCGCACGGCCGGCATCCTCGCGGGCCTCCCGCAGTCGGTGCCCGGCTACTCCATCGACCGTATGTGCGCCGGCGCCCTGACCGCCGTGACGTCCGTCGCCGGTTCGATCGCCTTCGGTGCCTACGACGCCGTCATCGCCGGTGGAGTCGAGCACATGGGCCGCCACCCGATGGGCGAGGGCGTGGACCCCAACCCGCGCTTCGTCAGCGAGAAGCTGGTCGACGAGTCGGCGCTGTTCATGGGCATGACCGCCGAGAACCTGCACGACCGCTACCCGACGATCACCAAGCAGCGCGCCGACGAGTACGCGGTGCGTTCGCAGGAGAAGGCCGCCAAGGCTTACGCCAACGGCAAGATCCAGCAGGACCTGGTGCCGGTCTCCGTGCGCCGGACGAACGCCGAGGCCGGTGAGACGGGCTGGGGCCTGGTCACCGCCGACGAGCCGATGCGTCCGGGTACGACCCTGGAGAGCCTGTCCGGCCTCAAGACCCCGTTCCGCGTCCACGGCCGGGTCACCGCCGGTAACGCGGCCGGTCTGAACGACGGCGCCACGGCGTCGATCATCGCGAGCGAGGACTTCGCCCGCGAGAACAACCTGCCGGTGAAGATGCGCCTCGTCTCGTACGCCTTCGCGGGCGTCGAGCCCGAGGTCATGGGCTACGGCCCGATCCCGGCGACCGAGAAGGCCCTCGCCAAGGCCAGCCTGTCGATCGAGGACATCAATCTCTTCGAGATCAACGAGGCCTTCGCCGTCCAGGTGCTCGCCTTCCTGGAGCACTACGGCATCGCCGACGACGACGCGCGCGTCAACCAGTACGGCGGCGCCATCGCCTACGGCCACCCGCTCGCCTCCTCCGGCGTCCGCCTGATGACGCAGCTGGCCCGCCAGTTCGAGGAGCAGCCGGAGGTCCGCTACGGCCTGACGACCATGTGCGTCGGCTTCGGCATGGGCGCGACGGTCATCTGGGAGAACCCGCACTTCGAAAACGCCGGAGGCAGCAAGTGAGCACCACCGCTGAGCTTTTGAAGGGTGCGGCCGAGCTGTTCCCCGACGAGGTCGTGACGTCCGCGCACGTACGCCACCTCGACCTGCCGTACGGCGCCGGGCGTTTCGCGCTCATCACGCTGGACAACGGCTTCGACCACACCAAGCCGACCACCTTCGGCCCGCAGTCGCTGGCCAACCTCGACAGGGCCATCGACCAGGTCGAGGCGGAGGCCGCGGCCGGCGACATCGTCGGCGTCGGCATCACCGGCAAGCCGTTCATCTTCGCCGTCGGCGCCGACCTCAAGGGCGTCGAGCTCCTCAAGGAGCACAAGGACGCGCTCGCCATCGGCAAGGGCGGCCACGAGGTCTTCAAGCGCCTCGCCGGTATCGCGGTCCCGACCTTCGCGTACTACAACGGCGCCGCGATGGGCGGCGGCGTCGAGGTCGGTCTGCACTGCAAGTACCGGACCGTCTCCAAGGCACTCCCGGCCTTCTCGCTCCCCGAGGTCTTCCTCGGCCTGGTGCCCGGCTGGGGCGGCTGCACGATCCTGCCGAACCTGATCGGCGCCGACAAGGCAGTCTCGGTGATCATCGAGAACAGCCTCAACCAGAACAAGCAGCTCAAGGGCCAGCAGGTCTTCGACCTGGGTATCGCCGACGCCATCTTCGAGGGCGCCGACTTCCTGGAGCAGTCGCTGATCTGGACCGCCCAGGTGCTGAAGGGCGACGTCGAGGTCGAGCGCCCGGTGATCGACCGCGGTGAGGCCTGGGACCAGGCCGTCGCCAAGGGCCGTTTCATCGCGGACTCCAAGGTGCACGGGGCCGCTCCGGCCGCCTACCGCGCCCTCGACATCATCGCCGCCGCCAAGAACGGCGACCTGCAGCAGGGCTACGACGCCGAGGACAAGGCGCTCGCCGACCTGATCATGGGCGGCGAACTGCGCTCCGGCATCTACGCCTTCAACCTGGTCCAGAAGCGCGGCAAGCGCCCGGCCGGCGCCCCGGACAAGAACCTGGCCCGCCCGGTCACCAAGGTCGGCGTGGTCGGCGCGGGCCTGATGGCCTCGCAGCTGGCGCTGCTCTTCCTGCGCCGCCTGGAGGTGCCGGTCGTCCTGACCGACATCGACCAGGAGCGCGTCGACAAGGGTGTGGGCTACGTCCACGCCGAGATCGAGAAGCTGCTCGGCAAGGGCCGTATCAACCAGGACAAGGCCAACCGCCTGAAGGCCCTGGTCAGCGGTGTGCTGGACAAGGCCGAGGGCTTCGCGGACGCGGACTTCATCATCGAGGCCGTGTTCGAGGAGATCGGCGTCAAGCAGACGGTGTTCGCGGAGGTCGAGGCGGTCGCCCCGGCGCACGCGATCCTCGCCACCAACACCTCCTCGCTGTCGGTCTCCGAGATGGCGTCGAAGCTGAAGAACCCCGAGCGGGTCGTCGGCTTCCACTTCTTCAACCCGGTCGCGGTCCTGCCGCTCCTTGAGATCGTCCGCGGCGAGAAGACGGACGACGCCTCCCTGGCCACGGCCTTCGCCGTCGCCAAGAAGCTGAAGAAGACCGCGGTCCTGACGAAGGACGCCCCGGCGTTCGTCGTGAACCGCATCCTCACCCGCTTCATGGGCGAGATCCAGAACGTCATCGACGAGGGCACGCCGGTCGAGGTCGCCGAGAAGGCCATCGAGCCGCTCGGTCTGCCGATGTCGCCGCTGGTGCTGCTGGAGCTGGTCGGTCCCGCGATCGGTCTGCACGTCTCCGAGACCCTCAACCGGTCCTTCCCGGACCGCTTCACGGTCTCCCCGAACCTCGCGGCCGTCGTCAAGGCGGGCAAGCGCGGCTTCTACGTCTACGACAGCGGCAAGCCGGAGCTGGACCCGGAGGTCGCCGCGCTGCTGAAGCAGGGCGACTCCGTCCTCACCGAGGAGCAGGTCCGCGAGCGCGTCCTCGACGCCGTCGCGCAGGAGATCGGGCTCATGCTCGACGAGGGCGTCGTCGCCGAGGCCCAGGACATCGACCTGTGCCTGATCACGGGTGCCGGCTGGCCCTTCCACCTGGGCGGCATCACGCCGTACCTCGACCGTGAGGGTGTCTCCGAGCGCGTCAACGGCAAGAAGTTCCTGGCGCCGGGCGTGGCGTCGGTTCCGGCGTAACCCCGACTCGTACGCCAGAAAGGGCCCCTGCTCCGGCAGGGGCCCTTTCGCGTGGGTGGGGGCTGTTCGCGGGGGTGGCAGCCGTTCGCGGGGATGGCAGCCGTTCGCGTAGGTGGGGGTCAGGCCTCCCGGGGTCAGACTTCTCGCCAGGCCTCCAGCGCCAGCCCGGGCTCCTCCTTGCGCCGCGTGATCAGCAGCTGCCCGGTCGACGGCGACATGGTGGCCGCCACCACCCGCTCGTCCTCGTCCAGCGCCAGCGCCACCACGGCGTCGGACGCGAGCGGCGGTCCCGATTCCGTCCACCACGCCCCCGCCGACTCCTGCTCCGTCGGATACGCGGCGAAGGCGACGCGCCCGCTCGCCGAGCGCTGGGCGAGCAACGTGCAGTCGTGGCCGTCGAGTTCACAGCGGATCACGGAGACCGAGCCGGGGCCGGCGGACGCCAGCAACGTGACCGGCTTGGTGCCGGGGCGCCAGGCGCACAGGTCGCCGGAGTCGTCCGCGTAGAAGAGCGTGGTGTGCTCGGCGGAGGTGGCGAGGGCGCGGAGCGTGCCCGGGCGCACCGGGGTCTCCATCGCCTCCTCCAGGACCGGGACGGCGCCCGGACTCTCCTGCCGCCAGTGCAGGATGGCTCCGGGGACGGCCGCGTACAGCTCGACGAGCCCGGACTCCCCCGTCACGGCGGCCAGCCGCTCGTCGACCTCACGCCCCTTGAGGTCACGCCACGGGCCCCAGCCGCCCACCGCCTTCTGGCCGAGCATGCTCACCCCGCCCCCCTTGTTGCGGACGAAGACATGGCAGCGCCCCTGCGCGTCGACCGTGACGGCCGGCATGCCCGTGCGGTCGCCGGTCCGGTTCGGGTGGCCGATGGGGATCCAGTCCAGCGCGGCGAGGCGCGGGCGGAAGTGCGTGGAATGCACGAGGCCCGCCTCGCCCGGCTTGGTGGGTCGCCAGGCCGCCAGATGGGCGTAGCAGTCGGCGCCCTGGCCGACCGCGGGGCCGGGGCGCAGCTGCTGCTCGCCGCCGAGCCGACGCGGGGGTTCCCAGGGGCCGCCGGGTCCGAGTTCCGCCCGGCACAGGACGGCGTCGTCGGTCGGCAGATAGACACTGAGGCGGCCGTCGCGGCCGCGGATGAGCCAGTCGCCGTTCACCGGTTCACTCTATTCGGGGGCGTGCGGACGGCGTGCCCCGACCCCGGGCAAGCTGGATCACAGCAACGTCCGCACGAGAACAGGAAGTCGACGTCATGACCGACAAGCTCACCGTGAGCGTCCTGGGCACCGGCATCATGGGCGCCGCGATGGCCCGCAACCTCGTCAAGGCGGGGCACACCGTCCGCGCCTGGAACCGCACCCGCACCAAGGCCGAACCCCTGGTCGCCGACGGCGCCCTCGTCACCGACACCCCCGCCGAGGCGGTCCGCGGCGCCGACGTCGTCCTGACCATGCTGTACGACAGTCCCGCGACGCTGGACGTCATGCGGGACGCGGCGCCCGCACTGCGCTCCGGTGCCGTCTGGGTGCAGTCGACGACCGCCGGCATCGAGGGGATCGCCGACCTGGCCGCCTTCGCCCGCGACCACGGCCTGGTCTTCTACGACGCCCCGGTGCTCGGCACCCGCCAGCCCGCCGAGGCCGGTCAGCTCACCGTCCTGGCGGCGGGGCCCGTCAAGGGACGTGAGACGGTGACGCCGGTGTTCGACGCCGTCGGCGCCCGTACGGTATGGACCGGCGAGGACGGCGGGGCCGGCAGTGCGACGCGGCTGAAGCTGGTCGCCAACAGCTGGGTGCTCGCGGTGACGAACGCCGCCGGTGAGGTGCTGGCGCTGTCCAAGGCGCTGGATGTGGATCCGCAGCGGTTCTTCGAGGTGATCGACGGGGGTCCGCTCGACATGGGGTATCTGCGGGCCAAGACCGGCCTGGTGCTGAACGGAGGGCTGACCCCGGCCCAGTTCGCGGTGGCCACGGCGGCGAAGGACGCGCGGCTCATCGTGGCGGCGGGCGAGCGGAACGGCGTACGCCTGGATGTGGCTGCGGCGAGCGCGGAGCGGTTCGAGCGGGCCGTTGAACAGGGGCACGGGGACGAGGACATGGCGGCGGCCTACTTCGCCAGCTTCGAGGAGGACAAGGCCTCCGGGTGAGCCGTGCGACCCTTGCCCCATGACTGACGACGTCCCCCCGACCGAAGACGTCCCGCTGCCCGGCGGCGTGCCCCTGCTCGTGGTCGTCGACGCCGCGAACGTCGTCGGGTCGGTGCCCGACGGATGGTGGCGGGACCGGCGGGGGGCCGCGGAGCGGCTGCGGGACCGGCTGGCGGCGGACGGCGTGCCGGGGCGTGCGGGGCCCGTGGAGATCGTGCTCGTGGTCGAGGGGGCCGCCAGGGGCGTGGAGAGCGTGCCGGGGGTGCGGGTGGAGTCGGCTGCCGCGAGCGGCGACGACCACATGGTCGAGCTGGTCGCGCGGGCGGACGGACGGCCCTGCCTGGTGGTGACCGCAGATCGGGAACTGCGGCGGCGCGTGTCCGAGTTGGGGGCGGACGTGGCCGGGCCCCGCACGGTCCGGCCGTAGCCGGCTGCCGTACGGGGCCCCTGCAGACGTCGGTTCCGCCTACGCGGTGTCCCCGGGCTGCCCCTTCTCCACCTCGGCCACTGTCGTCTCCTCGTGCCGTCCGAGGCGGCTGTGGGACCGGCCGTAGAGGAAGTACACGAAGAAGCCGGCGGCCATCCAGATGGCGAACCGCACCCAGGTCTCGGCGGGCAGGTTGATCATCAGCCACAGCGAGGCGCACACCGACAGGATCGGCAGGACCGGCACCCACGGGGTACGGAAGGCCCGGTGCAGGTCGGGGCGGGTCTTGCGGAGGATGATCACGCCGATGGCCACGACCACGAAGGCGAACAGCGTGCCGATGTTCACCAGTGCGGCGAGTTCGGTCAGCGGGGTGAAGCCGGCCAGGACCGCGATGATCACGCCGAGCAGGATCGTCGGCCGGTGCGGGGTCCTGAACCGGGGGTGGACATGCGAGAAGAAGCGGGGCAGCAGTCCGTCCCGGCTCATCGCGAAGAAGACACGGGTCTGGCCGAGGAGCAGGATCATGCAGACCGTCGTCAGGCCGACCGCGGCGCCGAAACTGATGAAGCCCGCGAACCAGGGATGCCCGGTGTCCTTGAACGCGTCGGCGAGCGGGGCGTCCACGGACAGCCGGCTGTAGTGCTGCATGCCCGTGACGACGATCGACACGAGGACGTACAGCGTGGTGCAGATCACGAGTGAGCCGATGATGCCGCGTGGCATGTCGCGCTGCGGGTTCTTGGTCTCCTCGGCCGCCGTGGCCACGACGTCGAAACCGATGAAGGCGAAGAACACGACGGACGCGGCGGTGAAGATGCCCATCACGCCGAAGTTGGACGGGGCCCAGCCGAACATGAGCTGGATCAGCGGGGCGTCGAGATTGCTGGCGGCTTCCACCGTCTGGGTCTTCGGGATGAACGGGTCGTAGTTGTCGGCGTCGATCAGGAACGCACCGGCGATGATCACGGTCAGGACGACGGCCACCTTGATGGCGACGACCAGGGACGTGATCCGTGCGGACAGCTTCATGCCGAGGACGAGGATGAAGGTCAGGACGAGGACGAGCGCGGCGGCGAGGATGTCGAAGCCGAAGGCGTCGGCGCCCTCCCGGCTGCCCAGCGCGTCGGGCATCGTCCAGCCCGCGTTGTCCATGAGCGACTGGATGTAGCCGGACCAGCCGACGGCCACCACCGCCGTCCCGAGCGCGAACTCCAGGACCAGGTCCCAGCCGATGATCCAGGCGGGCAGTTCACCGAGGGAGGCGTACGAGAACGTGTACGCCGACCCGGCGACCGGGAGCGTGGACGCGAACTCGGCGTAGCAGAGCGCGGCCAGCGCGCAGGCGACGCCGGACACGACGAACGCCAGGGCCACCGCGGGCCCGGCGTTGTCCTTGGCGACGGTGCCGGTGAGGACGAAGATGCCGGTGCCGATGATGACACCGACACCGAAGACGGTCAGATCCAGCGCGGACAAGGACTTCTTGAGCGCGTGCTCTGGCTCCTCGGTATCGAGGATGGACTGCTCTACTCTCTTCGTCCGGAAGAGTGTGCTGCTCACGGTCGTACCTCCCACTTGTCGTCCTCGACATGATCGAGAGGGGGCGTGGTACGCCTGCCCCGGCGCGGGGGGATTCACACAGATGGGCCGGTTCCGCCACCGACACGGGTGGCGGAACCGGCCCATCCGGCCGTACCGGTGTTGTCAGTCCCGGGCGGGCTCCACGGAGTCGACGTCGGCCGTCGTCCGGTCGGTGGGGGTCCCCCCGCTCGAGCGAAGCCGAGAGTGGGGGAGGCCGTCCAGCTTGGAGACCAGCCCGGTGACCTGGCGGGCGATGTCGGGTGCGGTGAGGCCGATCTCGGTCAGGACCTCGGCGCGGGACGCGTGGTCGAGGAAGCGCGGCGGGATGCCGAAGTCACGCAGCGGGACGTCGACGCCCGCGTCGCGCAGGGCCTGCGCGACCGCCGAGCCGACGCCGCCGACACGGGAGTTGTCCTCGACGGTGACGACCACGCGGTGCCGCTCGGCGAGCGGGGCCATGGCCTCGTCGACGGGCTTGACCCAGCGCGGGTCGACGACGGTGGTGGTGATGCCCTGCTTGTCGAGCAGACCGGCGATCTCCAGGCACATCGGCGCGAGGGCGCCGACGGAGACGAGCAGCACGTCCGGGGTGTCGGTGCCGGGCTCGCGCAGCACGTCCATGCCGCCGACGCGGCCGACGGCGGGGACGGCGGGGCCGACGGCGCCCTTGGAGAAGCGGACCACGGTCGGCGCGTCCTTGACCTGGACGGCCTCGCGCAGCTGCGCGCGCACCTGGTCGGCGTCGCGCGGGGCGGCGAGCCTGAGGCCGGGCACGACCTGAAGGATCGACATGTCCCACATGCCGTTGTGGGAGGCGCCGTCGGTGCCGGTGACGCCGGCCCGGTCGAGCACGAAGGTGACGCCGCACTTGTGCAGCGCGACGTCCATCAGGACCTGGTCGAAGGCGCGGTTGAGGAAGGTGGCGTAGACGGCGAAGACGGGGTGGACGCCGCCCGTCGCCAGGCCCGCCGCGGACACGGCGCCGTGCTGCTCGGCGATGCCGACGTCGTAGATGCGGTCCGGGAAGGTGTCCGCGAACTTCTTCAGGCCGACGGGCTGCAGCATCGCGGCCGTGATGGCGACGATGTCCTCGCGCTCCTTGCCGAGCTGGACCATCTCGTCGCCGAAGACCGACGTCCAGTCGGCGCCGGAGACCTTGACGGGCAGACCGGTGTCGGGGTGGATGGGGCCGATGCCGTGGAAGCGGTCGGCCTCGTCCTGGAGGGCGGGCTGGTAGCCGCGGCCCTTCTCGGTGAGGCAGTGCACGATGACCGGGCCGCCGAAGCGCTTGGCGCGCGCGAGGGCCGACTCCAGCGCCTCGATGTCGTGTCCGTCGATCGGCCCGACGTACTTCAGCCCGAGGTCCTCGAACATGCCCTGCGGCGCGATGAAGTCCTTGAGGCCCTTCTTGGCGCCGTGCAGCGTCTCGTAGAGGGGCCGGCCGACGACCGGGGTGCGGTCGAGGATCTCCTTGGTGCGGGTCAGGAAGCGCTCGTAGCCGTCGGTCGTGCGCAGGGTCGCAAGGTGGTTCGCGAGGCCGCCGATGGTGGGCGCGTACGACCGCTCGTTGTCGTTGACGACGATGACGAGCGGGCGGTCCTTGGCCTCGGCGATGTTGTTCAGCGCCTCCCAGGCCATACCGCCGGTCAGCGCGCCGTCACCGATGACGGCGACGACGTGGTCGTCGCGTTTGCGCAGCTGGTTGGCTTTGGCGAGACCGTCGGCCCAGCCGAGGACCGTGGACGCGTGGCTGTTCTCGATGACGTCGTGCTCGGACTCGGCCTGCGAGGGGTAGCCGGACAAGCCGCCCTTCATCTTCAGCCGGCTGAAGTCCTGACGGCCGGTGAGCAGCTTGTGGACGTAGGACTGGTGGCCGGTGTCCCAGAGCACCTTGTCCTTGGGCGAGTCGAAGACCCGGTGCAGGGCGATGGTCAGCTCCACCACACCGAGGTTGGGGCCGAGGTGGCCGCCGGTCTTGGAAACCGCCTCGACGAGGAAGGTCCGGATCTCCTCGGCCAGCTGGTCCAGCTGCTCAGGGCTGAGCCGGTCCAGATCGCGCGGTCCCGTGATGCGGGTCAGCAGCGGCACCCGTGCCTCCTTGCAGTAGAGCTGTTGCCGGGCTTGTCGAGTCTAATGTTCCGCTCAGGCGGAAGGTTCCCGGCCCACCCGTCGTGGGCCATGCGATCGGCTGTACCCAATTTGTGCCGTTCCTACGACATGACTGTGCCCGGCACCGCCATTGGTGCCGGGCACAGGACCTGTGCGCGAGGGTGCTATGCGCGACCCGCGGTCTTCTGCGTCTTACGGGTGATCGAGTCGATCACGACCGTCGTGAGCAGGACACCGGCGGTGATCATGTACTTCACCGGCTCGGCGATGGACTCCAGCTGCAGGCCGTACTGGATCGAGACGATCACCAGCACACCGAGCAGCGCGTTCCAGGTGCGGCCGCGTCCACCGAACAGGGACGTACCACCGATGACGGCCGCCGCGATGGCGTTCATCAGCAGGTCACCGGTACCGGCGCTCTGGTTGGCGGAGGCGATCTTCGAGGCCAGGAACAGGCCACCGATCGCGGCGAACCCGCCCGAGATCGCGAACACGGTGATCCGCACCATGGTGACGTTGATGCCCGCACGACGCGAGGCCTCGACGCTGCCACCGAGGGCGAAGACCTTTCGGCCGTACGAGGTACGCCGCAGCAGGAAGTCCGTACCCACCAGGAACACCAGGAAGATCACCGTGGCCAGCGGCAGGCCCTTGTACTGGTTGTACATGACCGCCGCGGCGAAGGAGACGACGCCCAGCAGTGCCGTCCGCATGATCGTGTCGCTCATCGGGCGGAACGGGATGCCCGCGGCCTGACGGCGGCGGTTGCCCAGGAACGAGGTGATGAAGAACACCGCGGTCACCACGGCCGCCAGGCCGTACGCGGCCGCCACGTCCGTGAAGAAGTACGTCGTCAGCTTGCCGATCAGACCGTCGCTGTCGAGGTTGATCGTGCCGTTCTCGCCCAGTGTCTGGAGCATGAAGCCGAGCCAGAACAGCAGACCGGCCAGCGTCACGGCGAACGCGGGAGCGCCGAGCACCGCGAAGAAGAAGCCGTGCGCCGCGCCGATGACGGCACCCGCCGCGACGGCGATGAGCACGGCCGCCCACTCGGGCCAGCCCTGGTTCACCGCGAGGACGGCCGCGATCGCGCTGGACGCGCCGCTGACCGAGCCGACGGAGAGGTCGATCTCGCCGAGCAGCAGCACGAAGACGATGCCGACGGAGATCATGCCCGTGCCGACCATCGTGACGGTGATGTCGCTGATGTTCTGCGCGGACAGGAAGGCCGAGTTCAGGCTCTGGAAGATCACGCAGATGGCGACCAGGCCGAGGATGACCGGCAGGGAGCCCAGCTCACCGGCCTTCAGCTTGCGCCGGAACTCGGTGACGTAGCCGGCCAGACCCTGCTCCTGCACGAGCAGGCGGGGGTCGACGGCGGTCACCGCGGCCGCGGCGGCCTCGGTGTTGAGAACCTCGTGGTCCTGCGACGTCGTGGAGGTCTTGTCGATGCTCACTTGGAAACCTCCCCGTTCGTGCGCGCCGCACGGCGGGTCACGGCGTTCTCGGTGGCGCCGGTGATGGCGGAGATGATCTCCTCCTGCGAGGTCGTCTTGACCTCGAAGACGCCGTTGTTGCGGCCGAGCCGCAGCACGGCGACCTTGTCCGCGACTGCCTTGACGTCGGCCATGTTGTGGCTGATGAGGATCACGGCGTGCCCGCGCTCGCGCAGCCGCTCGACCAGGTCGAGGACCTGGGCGGTCTGCTCGACGCCGAGGGCGGCGGTGGGCTCGTCGAGGATGACCAGCTTGGGCTCGCCGAGCATGGAACGCGCGATGGCCACGGTCTGGCGCTGACCGCCCGAGAGCGAGGCGATCGGGATACGCACGCTGGGGATGCGGATCGACAGCGTCTGGAGCAGCTCCAGCGAGCGGCGCTCCATCTCGACCTCGTCGAGGACACCGCGCTTCTTCAGCTCGCGGCCCAGGAAGAGGTTGCCGACGACGTCGATGTTGTCGCACAGCGCGAGGTCCTGGTAGACCGTCGCGATGCCCAGGCTCTGGGCGTCGTGCGGCCGGTTGATCTGGACGGACTTGCCGTCCCACTCGATGACGCCCTCATCGATGGGGTGCACGCCGGCGATCGTCTTGACCAGCGTGGACTTTCCGGCGCCGTTGTCGCCCACCAGGGCGACCACTTCACCGGCGTGGACCTCAAGCTCTACGTCGGTGAGCGCCTGAACGGCACCGAACCGCTTGGAGACCCCGCGCAACGCCAGCACGGGCGTAGCGGACACGTGAACCATCTCCTTCGCCGCCTGACCCGGCGGAAGGGTTGTGCAGAGAAAAGTTGGGGGGTTCCGTCCGGCGCCCCGCGCCGAGCTTGCGGGGCTGACGTATGCGCGGGGCGCCGGAGGAGTCTTGAGCAGTCATGTCCCGTGCGTGAATTCAAGGACGAATTCCCGCACCTGGAAAGGGACCTGTGGCTGCTTTCGCCGATACGGCTCAGCCGGTGACGCCGGCCTTGTCGCAGGCGGCCTTGTACTTGCCGGTGCAGATCTCGTCGACCGTGTAGACGCCGTCCTTGATGACGGTGTCGTTGATGTTGTCCTTCGTCAGCGAGGTGACGGGGACGAGCACGGACGGGATGCCCTTCTCGCTGCCGCTGTCGACCTTGTCCTTGGCGATGGAGTCGAGCGACTTGCCCTGGGCGAGCGCGACGGCCATCTCGGCGGCGGCCTCGGCCTCGGGGGCGTACGGCTTGTAGACGCTCATGTACTGCTCGCCGGTGACGATGCGCTGCACGGCGGCCAGCTCGGCGTCCTGACCGGTGACCGGGACGCTGATGCCCGCGGCCTTGAGCGCGGTGATGATACCGCCGGCCATGCCGTCGTTGGCGGAGTAGACGCCGGCGATGTTGTTCTTGCCGACCGCCGAGATCGCCGCCTCCATCTCGGAGTTGGCGTTCTCCGGCTTCCACTCCTTGGTGTCGTACTCCTTGGCGATGGTGACCTTGCCGTCGAGCGCGGAGTGGGCGCCTTCCTTGAACTGCGCGGCGTTCGGGTCGGTGACCGATCCGTTGATCATGACGACCTTGGAGTCCTTGGTCGCCTTGTCACCCAGCGCCTTCAGCAGGGCCTCGCCCTGGGTCTTGCCGACGGACACGTTGTCGAACGAGGTGTAGGCGCTGATCGGGCCCTCGGCCAGACGGTCGTAGGCGACGACCTTGATGCCGGCGTCGACGGCCTTCTGCACGGAGTTCTTGATCGCCTTGGCGTCGACGGCGTCCAGGATGAGGACGTCCACCTTGTTGGTGATCATGGTGTCGACCTGCTGGGCCTGCAGGTTGGCGTCCTGCTTGGCGTTGTTGTAGTCGATCTTCGCCTTGCCGTCCGTCAGCTCCTTGATCTTCTCCTCGATCAGCGGACGGTCGAACTTCTCGTAGCGCGCGGTCTGGTTCTCCGGGAGCAGGAGACCGACCTTGATGTCATTGCCCTTGGCGGCGGAGGCGGTCGAGTCGTTGTCGCCACCGGCTTCCTCGGCGCTGCCACAGGCAGCCAGCGAGACGGCCATCGCACCTGCGGCAATGGCAACGGCGGCACGACGCATACGCGTGTTCACTTCAGAAACCTCCCTGACGAGGCCGCGACGTTGCGGCCGAGGTGGCTGGAAGTCAACTCGGCCACACGTGCGACGTCAAGAAGTAAATCCTTAACGGGTTGGCAACGGTGCCATCCGTTCTCTAAGTGAAGGCAGGCGTGGCCGCGTGCAGCGTGCTGTCCAAAAGGGTCGAATCCCCCATCTCGCTGAGCGCGAGCGCGAGGGCTCCGAGCACTTCCGCACGACCGCCAAGTGCCCCGGGGAGAACGGACAGTTGGCGCGCCGCGCTGGGAATGGCGTAGCGGCCGACGGACTCCCGGATCGGCCCGAGGACCAGCTCACCGGCCTCGGCGAGATCACCGCCGAGGACCACGCGGCTCGGGTTCAGGAGATTGCAGAGATTCGCGACTCCACTGCCGATGTGGCGGCCGACGTCAGCGATCACCCGACGGCAGCCCGGGTCTCCGTCCCTGGCCAGCCGCACGACGCCCTCCATGGTGAGGTCGGTGCCATGGCTGGACTGGAGCAGCGGGAGCACGTAGCGCGCGGCCGCGAAGGTCTCCAGGCAGCCCCGGTTTCCGCAGCGGCAGACCGGGCCGGATTCATCCAGAGTAATATGCCCGATTTCTCCTGCTGTGCCGCCCGGGCCACGGTAGATCTTGCCGCTGATGACGAGGCCGGCACCGACACCGCTGGCGACCTTGATGTACGCCAGGTCCCGCACGCCCCGCCCGCTGCCCCAGACCAGCTCACCCAGGGCACCCAGGTTGGCGTCGTTGTCCACGTGCACGGGCACGCCGAGCCGCCCCCGCAGCTCCTCGGCGGGCTTGGTGCCGGTCCAGCCGGGCAGGATGGCGGTCGAGCCGAGGGTGCCGGACTCGACGTCGATCGGGCCGGGCACGCCGACGCCCACCCCGGCGATCTTGGACCGGTCGACACCGGTCGCCGCGATCAGCCGGTTGACCAGCTCCTCGGCCCGGTCGAAGCCCTGCGTCGAGGAGGCGTCGACGTCCAGCGGCTCGGCCTCCTCGGCCAACACCTGGTGGGCCAGGTTCCCGACCGCGACGCGCAAATGGGTGTGCCCGAAGTCGACCCCTATGACGATCCCGGCGTCACCGCTCAGGGAGACGCTGCGGGCCCGTCGGCCACCCGCCGAGGTGGGCGTGACCTCGACCGTGCCGCCGTCCTTGAGCTCGCGGACGATGTTGGAGACCGTCGCCGCCGACAGACCCGTGGTCCTCGCGATCTCCGCCTGGGTGAGCGATCCGGCGAGCCGGACGGCCCGGACGACCCGCTCCAGGTTGGCTCGGTGCAGCGACGACTGCGACCCCGGAGTCTCCACGACGACCTCCTGCGCGCGGGACCGCTTCGATGAGGCCCCGTCCGTGTCCAACTAGTGAACTCTAAGCTGAGCCGTTCGGGTTGCCTCCCGTCAAGAGGTTGAACCGGATCCGGGAGTGTGCACACGCGCGCGTGAGCCGCCCCGGTGTGGGACGGCTCACGTGTGACGTGGGGTGACGTGGTGCCTACGGTGGGGCCAACAGAGAGCGTTTACTTCAGCGCACCTGCCGTAAGGCCCGCCTGCACCTGTCGTTGGAAGATGAAGTAGACGATCAGCACCGGCAGCATCGCGATCATCATGCCGGCCATCAGGGCGCCCCAGTCGTTCTCGTAGCCCTGCTGCAGGGCGATCATCGCCAGGCCCTGGGTGAGCACGTACTTGTCCTCGTTCTGGTTGAGGACCATCGGCAGCAGGTACTGGTTCCACTGCCCCAGGAAGTTGAAGATCCCGATGCTGATCAGACCCGGCTTGGCCATCGGCACCATCACCTGGAAGAACGTTCGCGTGTGCGACGCCCCGTCGATCAGCGCCGCCTCCGCGACCGAGGTCGGCAGGGTGCGGAAGAACGCGGTCATGAAGAAGACCGTGAACGGCAGCGAATAGGCGATGTAGACGAGGATCAGTCCGTGGTACGTCGCCAGCAGCGAGCTGCCGGGGAAGTCCCGCAGCACGAAGAACAGCGGGATGACCAGCATGAAGACCGGGAAGGACATGCCGGCCACGAACATGAAGTAGATGAACCGGTTGCCCGGGAAGGTGAAGCGGGCCAGCACATAGGCGGCCATCGAGCCCAGCACCATGGTGCCGACCACCGAACCGCCCACCACGATGGCGGTGTTGAGGAAGTACTGGCCCATGTTCGCCTTGTTCCAGGCGTTGGCCCAGTTCTCGAAGTGCAACGAGGTCGGCAGCCCCCACGGCTCCGAGAGGATGCCGTTGCTCGTCTTGAAGGAGCTCCACAGCACCCACAGCAGCGGCACGCCGACCATCAGCGCCCACAGGACGAGCATGCCGTGCGAGAAGACGTGCAGGACGCCGCCCTCGGAGCTGCGGCCGTCGGTCGCGCCGAGCTTCTTGGTGACGCTCGGCCGGTCCGCCTCGTCCGTCTTGGTGACCGTGCCGGTGTTCGTGTCGGTCGTCATCGCCCCGTACCCCTAGAACTCGATCCGCTCACGCCGCGCGAAGCGCAGGGTGAGCACTGCGAACGTCATGGTGACGATGAGCATCGCGACGCCCATCGCGGACGCATAGCCGAACTGGCTGTCGCGGAACGCCGTCAGGTACAGACGCAGCGGCATGACGTCCGTGGCTCCGTCGGGGCCGCCCATGTTGACCGACATGATCTGCACCAGGGCGAAGCCGTCCAGGGCGATGATGCCCATGTACACCCAGCCGGTCTGCACGGTGTCCCACAGCAGCGGCAGGGTGATCCTGAAGAAGGTGTGGAAGCGGCCCGCGCCGTCGAGCAGCGCCGCCTCGTAGATGTCCCGCGGGATGGAGGCCATCGCCGCCGAGAACAGCACGACGTAGAAGCCGACGTGGGACCAGATCATCACCGCCATGATGCACAGCAGGGCGAGGCTCTTCTCGCCCAGCCAGGCGTTCTGCCAGCCGTCCAGACCGACCCCGCCCAGCAGGGAGTTGAGCATGCCGTCCTGCGGGTCCGGGTTGTAGATGTTGAACCAGATGACGGCGATGATGGTGATGGAAATGACCTGGGGGAAGAAGAAGACGAAACGGTAGAACTTCGAACCGGCGACACCGGTGATGACTTCGTTCTTACGTCGCTTTCCGCCGACATTCAGCATGAAGGCGAAGAACAGGCCGAGTCCCAGCGTCACGATCGGCACCGCGATCAGCATGTAGACGTTGTGCCACAGCGCGTTCCAGAAGTCCTCGTTGTGCCAGAGCTTTTCGAAGTTCTCGAGGCCGACGAACTTCGCCGTGCCGACCAGGCCCGACCAGTCGGTCAGCGAGATCTGGAACGCCTGGACGAACGGCGAGATCACAAAGACCGCGTACACGATGACGGGCAGGGCCAGGAAGCCCACGATGAATCGGTATTTGCCGTGTTGCATGGAGCTTCCCGGCCCCTTCCCCTTCGAGTGCCGTTGCGCCGGACCGGACTCTTACTTCTCGCGCGTGAACTTCTTCACCGAGTCGTCCTTCCGGACGGCGTCGGCGTATTGCTGCGTCTTCTTGATCCAGTCGGCCGCCTTCAGTTCACCGGTGAGCAGCTGCCCGGTGAGACCGCCGATCTTCTCGTCGGTGAGCGAGGGGTACCACTCCTGGAGCTGGAGGCTGATGATGTTGTCGCCGGCGTCCTTGAACGCCTTGCTCGCCGAGGCGAGGCCCGGCGAGAGAGTCATGCCCTCGGTCGCGTCGACCACACAGGTGAGCGACTTGACCTTGGTGGCGAAGTTCTGCGCGTGCTTCTTGGAGAGCATGATGCGCAGCAGTTCCATGCCGCCGGCCGGGTTCTTGCCCTTGGCGGACACGATGTACGGCTCGCTGGGCTCGGCGCGCAGGGTGCCGTTCGGCAGCTTGTCGCCGGCGGAGCCGTCGAACAGGGCGCCGACGGACATCCCGAAGTCCTTGGGCGTGGTCGGGGCGGCCTCGTTCTCCACCCAGGAGCCGTTCGGGATGAAGACGGCCTTGCCCTTGTTCCAGGCGGTCTGCGACTGAATGTGCGTCAGGCCCTGGCTGCCCTGGAGGAAGTACTTCTTGGCGGCCAGCTCCTCGTAGTGCTCCACGACCTGCTTGACCGCGTCGTTGCTGGTCCAGGCGTTCGGCTCCAGGTTGTCGATGGCGATCCAGCCCTCCATGCCACCGATCTTCGCGATCTGCGCGAACAGGTTGAAGTGGACGTAGTACGGATACTTTCCGGCGTACGTCCAGGGCGCGATGCCCTTCTTCTTGATCTCGCCGCAGAGCTTGACCATCTCGTCGAGGGTCTTGGGGTACTCCCAGCCGTTGTCGTCGAGGGCCTTCTGCGAGTACCAGGTGCCGTAGATGGTGAAGGCGTAGTAGAGCACGTCGAAGGTCTCGCCGTGCTTGCCCTTCTCGATGGTGCTCGGGTGGATGACGTCCGAGATCTTCTTGCTCGCGTCGTCCAGCGAGGGTGCGTCGAGCAGCGCCTTGAGGTCCTGGAGCTGGCCCTGTGTGGACAGCTTGTTCATGTCCAGGTGGTCGGCGCCGGAGTTGTCGATGACGTCCGGCGGGTTGCCGCCGGCGAAGCGCGGGGTCAGCTTCGGGCCGACCTGCTGGGTACCGGTGTGCTTGACCTCGGCCTTGTACTTCGACTTGTAGTCGGCCTCGGCGTCCTTGGCGTACTGGTCACCCAGGCCGCCCTTGAAGATGAACGCCTCCAGCGCGGTGCCCTCCTTCACCCCGAGGGGGTTGGTGGCGGACTTCGCGCCACCCGGGGCCTTGCTCTCCTCGTCGCTGCCGCCACCCCCGCCGGTGGCACACGCGGAGAGGAAACTCATCGTCGGTACGGAGATCAGACCGAGGGCGGCGGACCGCTTGATCAGATCGCGGCGCCCCACACTTGCGGAGCCGTTGTTCTCGGTGTTCTCGGCGGAAGTGGATCCCATGCTCAAGTCCTCGCCTTCTCCAGGACTCAGGCGGTGAACCGGATCCTCCCCGGCACCGCGGTCGGGTCACGCTGGGTTGTGCAGGAAGTGCGGAATCATGTGAAGTGCCGACAGGTATAGTCCACTTCCCGCCAGCGGAGCAAGATCGAATGCAAGGTTGGCCGATGGTCTTTTCCGAGTTGAGACCTCGCGGAAATATGAGCGGCCTGTGTGTGGCTTGCCCGGAATAATCCGCGACATAGGCCCCGTATGCCGCACCCAACACCCTTGACAATACCCGGCACTTGAGCCACAACTGATCCTTGCGCAGCGAAGTTGACAACGTTGTCCCGTGCGCAGGGAGGGTACCGGCTTATGCAGCAGAGAGCTCGGCACAGATGGGGTACGGCGGTCGTGTCGGCGACCGCCTTTGCTTTGACCGTGGGCTCGCAGGGCGTGGCGGTCGCCCTGCCCGAGGCCCCCGCGAAGGCCGACCGGAGTTTCGCGTCCTCGTTCGAGGCCGACGATCCGGCACCCGACTGGCTCAATACCGTCGACACCGCCCCGGACGGCGGCAAGCGCGCCTCGGGCGTCGACGGCGGCTACAGCAGTGGCATACCGGGCAATGTGACCGACCACGTCACCGACGTCCGGGCCAGCGGCGAGAACACTGGCGGCGGCGAGGTGAAGGAGAACCTCTCCGACGGGGAGTCGAGCAGCAAGTGGCTGGTCTTCGAAGCCACCGGATGGGTGGAATTCGACCTCGACAAACCCATGAAAATCGCTAAATACGCGCTCACTTCGGCCAACGACTACGCCGAACGTGACCCGCGGGACTGGACCCTGAAGGGCTCCACGGACGGCAAGGACTGGAAGACCGTCGACACCCGATCGGGCGAGACGTTCGCCGAACGGTTCCAGACAAAGACGTACGACCTCTCGGAACCGGCCGAATACCAGCACTTCCGGCTGGAAATCACCCAGAACAACGGCGCCTCCGACATCCTTCAGCTCGCGGACGTCCAGTTCTCCACGGGCGGCAGCGACGGCCCGGTCCCGCAAGACATGCTCTCCCTCGTCGACCGCGGCCCGAGCGGCTCCCCGACCGCGAAGGCGGGCGCCGGATTCACCGGCAAGCGGGCGCTGCGCTACGCCGGCCGGCACACGGCGGACGGGCGGGCGTACTCGTACAACAAGGTCTACGACGTGAACGTGGCCGTCGGCCGCGACACCCGGCTGTCGTACCGCGTCTTCCCCTCGATGGCGGACGGCGACCGCGACTACGACGCCACGAACGTCTCGGTCGACCTGGCCTTCACCGACGGCACCTACCTCAGCGACCTCGGCGCCACCGACCAGCACGGCTTCCCGCTCTCCCCGCGCGGACAGGGCGCGGCCAAGGTGCTGTACGTCAACCAGTGGAACGCCGTCGCCTCGCGCATCGGGTCGGTCGCGGCCGGCAGGACGGTCGACCGGATACTCGTGGCGTACGACTCCCCCAAGGGCCCGGCGAAGTTCCGGGGCTGGCTGGACGACATCTCGCTGAAGTCCGTCGCGCCCGAGAAGCCGAAGGCCCACAAGTCGGACTACGCGCTCACCACCCGCGGCACCCTCTCCAGCGGCGGTTTCTCGCGCGGCAACAACTTCCCGGCGACCGCCGTCCCGCACGGCTTCAACTTCTGGACGCCGGTGACGAACGCGGGCTCGCTGAGCTGGCTGTACGACTACGCCCGCGCGAACAACGACGACAACCTGCCGACGATCCAGGCGTTCAGCGCCAGCCATGAGCCGAGCCCCTGGATGGGTGACCGGCAGACGTTCCAGGTGATGCCGTCGGCCGCCTCCGGCACCCCGGACACCGGGCGCGAGGCGCGTGAGCTGGCCTTCCGGCACGAGAACGAGACCGCGCGGCCGTACTACTACGGGGTGCGGTTCGAGAACGGGCTCAAGGCGGAGATGGCGCCGACCGACCATGCGGCGGTGCTGCGCTTCACCTACCCGGGTGACGACGCGAGCGTCCTCTTCGACAACGTGACCGACCAGGCGGGACTCACGCTCGACAAGGAGAGCGGAACCTTCACCGGCTACTCGGACGTGAAGTCCGGGTTGTCGACAGGGGCCACCCGGCTGTTCGTGTACGGCACTTTCGACAAGCCCGTGACCGAGGGGTCCTCCAGCGGGGTGAAGGGCCACCTGCGTTTCGACGCCGGCGACGACCGCACCGTGACGCTCCGCCTGGCCACCTCGCTCATCAGCGTCGACCAGGCCAAGGACAACCTGCGCCAGGAGGTCGACGACGCCTCCTTCGAGGCGGTGAAGTCGCGCGCCCAGCGCCAGTGGGACAAGCTGCTCGGCAAGGTCGAGGTGGAGGGCGCGACGCAGGACCAGCTGACCACGCTGTACTCCAGCCTGTACCGGCTGTACCTGTACCCCAACTCGGGCTTCGAGAAGGTCGGTTCGAAGTACCGGTACGCGTCGCCGTTCTCCCCGATGCCGAACCCGGACACCCCGACGCACACCGGCGCGAAGATCGTGGACGGCAAGGTGTACGTCAACAACGGCTTCTGGGACACCTACCGGACCACCTGGCCGGCGTACTCGCTCCTCACGCCCAGCCAGGCGGGCGAGATGGTCGACGGCTTCGTCCAGCAGTACAAGGACGGCGGCTGGACGTCCCGCTGGTCCTCCCCCGGCTATGCGGACCTGATGACCGGCACGTCCTCGGACGTCGCCTTCGCGGACGCCTACGTCAAGGGCGTCGACTTCGACGCGAAGTCGGCGTACGACGCGGCCGTGAAGAACGCGACGGTCGTGCCCCCGTCCTCGGGCGTGGGCCGCAAGGGCATGGCGACCTCGCCCTTCCTCGGCTACACGAACACCGAGACGCACGAGGGCCTGTCGTGGGCGCTGGAGGGCTACCTCAACGACTACGGCATCTCCAGGATGGGCCAGGCGCTCTACAAGAAGACCGGCGACAAGCGGTACAAGGAGGAGTCCGAGTACTTCCTCAACCGTGCCCAGGACTACGTCAACCTCTTCGACTCCAAGGCCGGCTTCTTCCAGGGCCGCGACGAGAAGGGCGACTGGCGCGTCGAGTCCTCCAAGTACGACCCGCGTGTGTGGGGTTACGACTACACGGAGACGAACGGGTGGGGTTATGCCTTCACCGCCCCGCAGGACAGCCGGGGCCTGGCCAACCTCTACGGCGGCCGTAGCGGTCTCGGGGACAAGCTCGACGAGTACTTCGCCACCCCGGAGACGGCCTCGCCCGACTTCGTCGGCTCCTACGGCGGTGTCATCCACGAGATGACGGAGGCGCGGGACGTCCGGATGGGCATGTACGGCCACTCCAACCAGGTCGCCCACCACGCGAACTACATGTACAACGCGGCCGGGCAGCCCTGGAAGGCGCAGAAGAACGTCCGCGAGGTGCTGTCCCGGCTGTACGTCGGCAGCGAGATCGGGCAGGGCTACCACGGCGACGAGGACAACGGCGAGCAGTCGGCCTGGTTCCTGTTCTCCGCGCTGGGCTTCTATCCGCTGGTGATGGGCAGTGGCGAGTACGCCATCGGATCGCCCCTGTTCACCAAGGCGACGGTCCAGCTGGAGAACGGCCGCAAGCTGGTCGTCAAGGCGCCGAAGAACAACGCCCGCAATGTGTATGTCCAGGGCCTGAAGGTCAACGGCGTTCCGTGGAAGTCGACTTCGCTCCCCCACTCGCTGATCGCGAAGGGGGGCGTCCTGGAGTTCGACATGGGCCCGCGGCCCTCCACCTGGGGCACCGGCAAGAACGCCGCTCCGGTGTCGATCACCAAGGACGACGAGGTGCCGACGCCGCGGACGGACGTACTGAAGGGTGACGGTGCGCTGTTCGACAACACGTCGGCGACGCAGGCGAGTGTCACCTCGCTCGAGCTGCCGGTGCCGGAGCGGACCAAGGCCGTGCAGTACACCCTGACGTCGCCGGCCGAGCGGGCGAAGGCTCCGACCGGCTGGAAGCTCCAGGGGTCGGACGACGGCACCACGTGGCGGACCCTCGACGAGCGCACCGGGCAGTCCTTCGCGTGGGACCGGCAGACACGGGCGTTCTCCGTGGGGTCACCGGGTACGTACGGGAAGTACCGCCTCGTGCTCGACGGTGAGGCGGTGATGTCGGAAGTCGAACTGCTCGCCTGAGCAGGTGCATCGGGGGTCTCATGCAGGGTGTCGATCCGGCCTGGCTGCCGGACGAGGCGTTCCGGCCGATCGGCACCGGCGGACCATGATCCGTGGTTCGGTTCCGCTGGTGGACACGGTGCGCGCAGAGGTGGCGGAGGCCTGCCGACGGTTCGGGGGAAGCGTCAGGCGCGACAGCGCGGCGGCTCCCGGTCCCGGTCCCTGCGACCTGGTGCTGGAGCTGGCCGGCACCGAGGGCGGCGAGGGGTTCACCTCCGGACGCGGTGACAGTCGTACGACCGTCACCGCGTCCGGCGCGTCCGGGCTGCTGTACGGCCTGTTCCATGTCGTGCGCCTCGGGGAGGCCGCGTTCCACGGCGATCGTCAACCCGCGGGTACGCCGGCGGGTCACTGTTCTGGGCGGACGGCCGGGCGCGCGGTGAGCCACGGAAGAGTGCCTGCGGGGCGCGAGGGCACACAGGCGGGGCACCCGAACGGCTGAGCGGCCCAACTGAGTTGACATCGTTGTCCGTTGAGGCGATAGAGTCATGTGCAGACCAATCGACAACGTTGTCGCATCGCGGCATCGCACCAGCCACGCACCATCCGGACGGTCCTACTTCCCCCCTCTGGCCCGTCCGGCTCGCGGACCCGGTGGATGGCGGCTCAGCGTCCACCGGGTCCGCCCGGAGCCACGGCCCTCCGGGGCATCGGGCCCTTGGGATCGGACCCTGGGGATCAGGCCCTGCGGATCAGCCCACCCGGCAGGGCAGGGTCGTCGCACTGTCGCCGCCCGGGCCGGAGACGACGTAGCCGAACGTCGTGCTCTCCCCAGGATCGAGAGAGCCGTTCCAGTCGGCGTTGTGGACCATGACGTCCTGGCCGGTGTAGGTCGCGTTGCCGCTCCAGAGGCTCTCGACCTTCTGGCCGCTCGCGAGCGTCCAGTCGACCATCCAGCCGAGCATCGGGACGTCGCCGCTGTTGGTGACGGTCACCTCGGACTGGTAGCCGCCGGACCAGCTGCCGGTCGTGCGGCGGGTGGCGGAGCACTCGCCGGGCACCGGGTCGGTCGGGTTGCCGGGCTCCTTGATGCCGGTCACCTCGCCGTTGCCGCCGTCGAAGACGATGTCGGAGCAGGAGTAGAAGGTCTCCGCACTGTCCGAGCGCTGCCAGACCATGTAGATGAGGTGACGGCCGGACTTGTTCGCCGGAAGCTGCCCGCTCCAGGAGTAGTTGGCCTCGACCGTGCCCGGGGAGCCGTTGAGCGGTGGGTGGTCGACACTCAGGAAGGGCCGCTCCTCCATGTCGTCCCAGGTGAGGGGCTGGGTGGGGTCGAAGCCGTCCTTGGTGAGGTAGACGTAGAACCAACCCGGGTGCGCCGCCCAGGCGTTGTACGAGAAGTCGACCGCCGCACCCGAGGTGAGGTGGGTGAGCGGCCAGTCCTTGCTCGGTGTGTCGAAGCCGTTGAAGTTGGCGTTGCCGCCGCTGCAGAGCTCGCCGTCGGGCACGAAGCCGCGGGTGCGGCCGGCGCCGTCGGAGCGCAGCACCGAGAACCAGTTGTAGAACGGCGTGGTGCCGCCGGCCTGCTGGGCCGACCGGCAGGCCGGGTTCACGGGCTTGATCTCACCGGTGTCGGTCAGGCCGTCCTGCCAGCACAGGAAGGTGCGGCTGCCCGGCTTCATGGGCGTGCCGTGAGCCTCTGCCTCGCCGCTGGCGCTCATGACCAGGGCAACGGCCGGGACGGTCGCGAGCAGGGAGATCAGGACGAGGAAGAGGGCTCTGGCGCGGGTGGGGAGGGTTAATCGGCGGGGCGGCGGGGTCGTCGCCCCCGAGTCATGCGTTGTCAGGATCATGACAGTCGAGTCCGTCCCTTCAGGTACGGGGCTGCGTGGATGCGTGCATGGAAGTACAGCTGCCGCGATGCGGGCGCGCGGGGCGGGAGCGGTCCGGGCGGCGGGTTCCGGTCCACCGACGATGGGAGCGCTCCCACCCCGTCTGTTGCGGAAGGTAGCGCCGTGGGGCGTGGTTGTAAACGCCTTCGCGAGCGTCAAGGGCATGTCATGGCATCGCCGGTTCGGGTGGCGATACCTTCGTACGTACGATCACGCCGCGTATCGGCGTCCACACTGGCGTCCATGGGAGCAGTGATGACCACACCCCAGCGGGGACCGGCGACCGAGGACACCTGGATGTTCCCTCCGGCCGACGGCTGGACCTTCGACCAGGTCAAGGCCTTGGAGCTGCCCTTCGACTGGGAACTCGTGGACGGAGTGATCGTGGCTCGTGGGCAGACCAATGTCTGGCACAACGAAGTGCGGGACGGGATCACCGACGCACTCAAGGCTGCGCGAGTGTCGCCCTATCGGGTCCTGACGGAACAGTGCGTAATGGTGGACGACCGGAACACACCCAAACCCGACGCGATCATCTACGATCCTCGGAATCTGAACTTCTTCGAGGCTGAGTGCATCCCGGTAGCGAAGGTCGCCCTGGCTGTGGAGGTCGTCTCCCCCGGCTCCCGCCAGGACGACCGCGTACGCAAGCCCGCACTCTTCGCCGCACACAAGGTCCCGTACTACTGGCGTGTGGAACTGGATCGGGACCAGAAGCTCGCGGTGCACGAGTACTGGCTCAACGCGGACACCTTTTCCTACTTCCCCGCACCGTCGCACCCGGTGCACCACGACAAGCTGGTCACCGAGCTGCCCTTCCCGATCGAGATCGACCTCGACGCGCTCGTAGGGTTCTGACCTCGGCGTATGCCCTCCCGCGACGCCGTCCACCGACTGGACGGCCATAGCCACCAGGCATAAGCAGTGCTACAAATGCCCGCATGGCGGAGCGTTTCGCCCTGTTTGGGCGCCACTCCCTGCGATCACTGATCGGCAAGAGCCCCCGTAGCGTCGCCGGACAGGTCTTCGTGCTGCAGGTGGCGCTCGTGGTGCTGCTCGTGGCCGGCGCCGTCGTGGCGCTGGTCCTGCAGTCGGAACGGGACACCAATGCCGAGGCCAAGCGCCGCTCCGTCGCCGTCGCGCAGACCTTCGCGCACGCTCCGGGCGTCGAGGCGTCGCTGCAGGCCGCCGACCCGTCGAGCGCCCTTCAGCCCCTCACGGAGGCCGGGCGCAAGGCAGCGGGCGTCGACTTCATCGTGGTCATGGACACCAACGGCATCCGCTACACCCACCCCATCCCGGACCGGATCGGCGAGCGGTTCGTGGGCCGGATCGAGCCGTCGCTGGCCGGGAAGGTCTACACCGAGAGCGTCCAGGGCCCGCTGGGCCACGAAGTACAGGCGACGGTTCCCGTCCACGACGCCGCCGGCAGGGTGACCGCCCTCGTCTCCTCCGGCATGAAGGTCGAGAACGTGACCAGCCAGGTGCACCGGCAACTGCCGATCATCCTGGGCGCCGGGGCCGGCGCGCTCGTGGTGTCGACCGGCGGGATGGCGCTGGTGGGCAGGCGGCTGCGACGGCAGACCCACAGCCTGGCCCCGGACGAGATGAGCCGCATGTACGAGCACCACGACGCGGTGGTGCACTCCGTGCGGGAAGGGGTGCTCATCATCGGTGACGACGGGCAGCTGCTCCTCGCCAACGACGAGGCCAGGCGGCTGCTGGAGCTGTCGCCCGACGCCGAGGGCCGGCCCGTCCGGGAGCTCTCCGGTCTCGACCCCGAAACGGCGGCACTGCTCGTCTCCGGGCGCGAGGCCACCGACGAGGTGCACGTCGCCGGAGGACGGCTGCTGGCGGTCAACCAGCGGATCACGGACCGCGACGGAGGCCCCAGGGGGACGGTGGTGACACTCCGCGACACCACGGAGCTCCAGGCGGTGTCCGGGAGGGCACAGCTGGCCCGTGAGCGGCTGAACCTGCTGTACGACGCGGGACTGCGCATCGGCACCACCCTGGACGTCATCCGCACGGCCGAGGAGCTGGCACAGGTCGCCGTCCCCCGCTTCGCCGACTTCGTCACCGTGGACCTGGCCGACGGCGTCGTGCATGGCGACGAGCCGACTCCCACGGCCACGGACATACGACGCGTCACCGTGCGCGGCATCCACGACGACCATCCGCTCTACGAAGAAGGCCGGCTGATCGACTTCCTGCCTTCCACGCCCCAGGGGCGCGGCTACGGCACCGGCCGCTCCGAGCTGGTGACCGACCTGTCGGCCGCGACGGACTGGCACGAACAGGACCGCGAGCGGACCCGGGACATCCTCGAGTACGGAATCCACTCGCTCATCACCGCCCCGATCCAGGCCCGCGGGGTCGTGCTGGGCATGGCCAACTTCTGGCGTGCCGAGCACGCCCCCTTCGACGAGGAGGACCTGTCGCTGGCGGAGGAGCTGGTGGCCCGGGCCGCCGTCAGCATCGACAACGCCCGCCGGTACACCCGCGAGCATGCCCTGGCGGTCACCCTGCAGCGCAGCCTGCTGCCGCGGGCCCTGCCCGAGCAGAGCGCCCTCGACGTCGGCTACCGCTACATCCCGGCCCAGTCGGGCGTGGGCGGAGACTGGTTCGACGTGATTCCGCTGCCGGGGAGCCGGGTGGCGCTGGTCGTCGGCGACGTCGTCGGCCACGGCCTGCACGCCGCCGCCACGATGGGACGACTGCGCACCGCGGTGCACAACTTCTCCACGCTCGACCTGCCGCCCGACGAGCTGCTGAGTCATCTGGACGACCTGGTGGGCCGTATCGACCAGGACGAGTCCTCGAGTGCGGAGACGGCCTCGGACCTCGTGGGCGCCACCTGCCTGTACGCGATCTACGACCCCACGAGGCGCCGCTGCGTCATGGCGCGGGCGGGGCATCCGGCGCCGGCGCTGGTCGACCGCGACGGCAGCGTGACCTTCCCCGAGCTGCCGGCCGGGCCGCCGCTCGGCCTCGGTGGGATGCCGTTCCAGACGGCCGAGCTGGAACTCGACGAGGGCTCCCAGCTCGTGCTGTACACCGACGGCCTCGTGGAGGACCGGTCGCGGGACCTGGACGTGGGCATGGAGCTGCTGCGCAAGGCGCTGACGGGCCATCCCGGCCGCCCCCCGGAGGAGAGCTGCCAGGCGGTCGTGGACGAACTGATGCCCGGCCGGCCCAAGGACGACGTCGCTCTGCTCATTGCACGCACGCGGGCCCTGCCGCCGGACCGGGTCGCCGACTGGGACGTGCCCCGCGATCCGGCCGCCGTGTCAGGGATGCGCGAAGCCGTGTCCGGGAAGCTCGCGGAATGGGGCCTGTCCGAGCTGGACTTCGCCACGGAACTCGTGCTGAGCGAGCTGGTCACCAACGCCATCCGCTACGGCTGCGGGGCGATCCACGTGCGGCTGATCCACGATCGCACGCTGATCTGCGAGGTCGCCGACGGCAGTAGCACCTCCCCGCATCTGCGGTACGCCGCGACGACCGACGAGGGAGGCCGGGGTCTGTTCCTGGTCTCGCAGATGACCGAGCGCTGGGGCACCCGGTACACCCCGCAGGGCAAGGTGATCTGGGCCGAACAGGCACTGCCGGAGACCGGCGCGCTTCCCTGCGCCCCCGTGCCGGACTAGCTCCGCGCCCACGGGCGGGCGGCGCACAGCGCGGGAAGCGCTGCCGGGACGGCCGGGCCCGAGGCCGTGTCCGAGGCCGTGTCCGAGGCCGTGTCCGAGGCCGTGTCCGAGGCCGTGTCCGAGGCCGTGTCCGGCGGTGGTGGCTCGGTGCCCGCGGGCGGCAGTTCGATCGTGAACTGCGTACGGCCCGGCTCGCTCCGCACGTCGATACGGCCGCCGTGCGCGGACACGATCGCCGCCGCGATGGCGAGGCCGAGACCGGAGCCGCCGCCCCGCGCGCCGCCGCGGGCACGGGAGGTGTCGGCGCGGGTGAAGCGGTCGAAGACCTGTGGCAGGAGGTCGGGCGGAATGCCCGGGCCGTCGTCGCGGATCCGGACCGCACAGCGGCCGGCGCCGGTCTCCACAGCGGCGACCACCGTCGTACCCGGAGGGGTGTGGACCCGTGCGTTGGACAGCAGGCACGCCACCACCTGGTGCAGCCGGGCCTCGTCACCCAGGACCAACGGGGCCTCGTCGACGCGGAGTTCGAGCTGCCAGTCGTGCTCTGGCCCGGCGGCCCGCGCGTCCCACACGGCCTCCGCGACCAGCGCCGCCACATCCACCTCGGCACACTGGAGGGGACGGCCCTCGTCCAGCCGGGCCAGCAGCAACAGATCCTCCACGAGGCCCGTCATCCGGGCCGACTCGGCCGAGACGCGGCGCCAGGCGAGCATCGGCTCGATCCGGTCGGTGCCGCGGTTCATGAGTTCGGCGTATCCGGCGATCGAGGCGAGCGGGGTGCGCAGCTCGTGGCTGGCGTCGGCGAGGAAGCGGCGCATGCGTTCCTCGGTGCGCTGACGGGCGCAGAGGGAGGACTCGACGTGGTCGATCATGCGGTTGAGGGCGGCGCCGACCTGTCCGGCCTCGCTGGCGGGGTCGGTGTCCCGGGCCGGGACCCGGGTGAGGCCGGTGACCTCGCCGCGGTCGAGCGGGGCGCGGGAGACTTCGGCGGCGGTGGCGGCGACCCGGCCGAGGGGGCGCAGTTGGCGTCGTATGACCACCGTGCAGATGCAGCCCGCCACGAAGAGACCGGCCACCGCGACGGCGGCCTCGGCGACGACCAGTCCGCCGATCATGCGCTGGACGTCGTCCATGGGCAGCCCGGCGAGGACGCGGACGCCGCCGCTGTCGACAGCGGTGAGCCGGTAGATGCCGAGCCCCGGCACGGTCCGGGTGTGCTTGGAGCCGTCCGTCGCGATGTCCGCCAGGGCGTCGATCTGCGCGGCCGTGAGGCTCTTCGGAGCGGCGTCCTGGCTGACGACCTCGGCGGCGACGATCCTGCCGTCCTCGTCGAGGCGGGCGGCGAGCATGCCGGTGGCGTGGCCGTTCTCGTTGAGGAAGCCGAGGTCGTCCTCGATCTCCGGGTGCAGTGAGGCCCCGCCCAGGCTGCGCGAGGCGGCCGCGGCGACACGGCCGTCCAGGTCGCCCATGAGGTAGGCGCGTTGGACGAAGGCGGTGGTCAGCGCCATCGTGGCGCAGACGAGGACGAGGGCGGCGCTGACGAACACGAGCAGGCGGGTGCGCAGCGAGCGGGTACGCGGCCGTGGGCGGCACCCGGCGGTGCGCTCCTGCGGTCGGTTGCGACGCGGGCGGAGGCTCATCTTCCGTCCTCCGCCGGCCGGATGGCGTAGCCGAGGCCACGCACGGTGTGGATCATCGGCGCCCGGCCCCTGTCGATCTTGCGGCGGAGGCTGGAGACGTAGACCTCCACGAGGTTGCCGTCGCCGTCGAAGGAACTGCTCCAGACGTGGTCGAGGATCTGCGCCTTGCTGAGCACCTGCCTCGGGTGGCCCATGAACAGGCTGAGCAGCTCGAACTCCTTCGCTGTGAGCTGGACGGGGACGCCGGCGCGCTGCACCTCGCGGGTCTCCTCGGTCAGCACGAGGTCGCCCAGGACGTGCTCGCGGTCGCGGATCCGGGTCTGCCCGGCCGCGGTCCGGCGCAGCAGTCCCCGCAGCCGCAGCACGACCTCCTCCAGGGAGAACGGCTTGGTGACGTAGTCGTCGGCGCCGGCGCCGAGCCCGTCGAGCCGGTGCTCCAGGGCGTCGCGGGCGGTGAGCATGAGGACGGGCAGCTTCGGGTTCTCGTACCTGAGGCGGCGCAGCACCTGGAGACCGTCCAGGTCGGGCAGCATCCCGTCGAGCACGACGGCGTGCGGTGCGCAGCCGCGCGCGATCTTCAGCGCGCTCTGCCCGTCGGGGGCCTGACAGGCGCGCCAGCCCGCCTCCTCGACGGCCGCGGAGAGCACGTCGGTGAGCGCGGGCTCGTCGTCGACGATGAGCACACGGACGCGGTCGTTTCGCAGCCCTGCGATGCCAGTCATGTCCGGATCGTGTCCCGGTCCGCTGAGGGAACGCTGTGTTCCACCTGAGGGTGGGTGATGACGTGGGGTTTCCCGGCGCGGACATGGCGAAGGGCCGCACCCCCGTCACCGGGGATGCGGCCCTCTACAGGGTTCTCAACCGCCCTGCCGTACCGCTTGCTTGGCCGCTTGCCTGAGCGCTTACTTGCGGATCAGGGAGCGCAGCACGTACTGCATGATGCCGCCGTTGCGGTAGTAGTCGGCCTCACCGGGGGTGTCGATGCGGACGACCGCGTCGAACTCGACGCCCGTGTCGGTGGTGACCTTGACCGTGCTCGGGGTGGTGCCGTTGTTCAGCTCCTCGACACCCGCGATGGAGAAGGTCTCCTCGCCGGTCAGCCCGAGCGAGTCGGCGGTCTGGCCGGCCGGGAACTGGAGCGGCAGGACGCCCATGCCGATGAGGTTCGAGCGGTGGATGCGCTCGTACGACTCGGTGATGACGGCCTTGACGCCGAGGAGGGCGGTGCCCTTGGCCGCCCAGTCGCGGGACGAGCCGGAGCCGTACTCCTTGCCGCCCAGGATGACCAGCGGGATGCCGGCGGCCTGGTAGTTCTGCGAGGCGTCGTAGATGAACGACACCGGCGCGTCGGCCTGGGTGAAGTCGCGGGTGTAGCCGCCCTCGGTGCCCGGCGCGATCTGGTTGCGCAGGCGGATGTTGGCGAACGTGCCGCGGATCATGACCTCGTGGTTGCCTCGGCGCGAGCCGTAGGAGTTGAAGTCACGACGCTCCACACCGTGCTCGGTGAGGTACTTGCCGGCCGGGGTGTCGGCCTTGATGGCGCCGGCCGGGGAGATGTGGTCGGTGGTGACCGAGTCGCCCAGCTTGGCCAGGACGCGGGCGCCCGTGATGTCGGAGACCGGGGTGGTCTCCATCGTCATGCCCTCGAAGTACGGGGGCTTGCGGACGTACGTCGAGTCCGCGTCCCACTCGAAGGTGTTGCCGGTCGGGATCGGCAGGGCCTGCCACTGGGCGTCGCCCGCGAAGACGTCCTGGTAGGACTTGTTGAACATGTCCTCGCCGATGGCGTTGGCCACGACGTCGTTGACCTCGGCCTCGGTCGGCCAGATGTCGGTCAGGTAGACCGGCTTGCCGTCCTGGTCGACGCCGAGCGCGTCCTTGGTGATGTCCACCTTCATGGAGCCCGCGATGGCGTACGCGACGACCAGCGGCGGGGAGGCCAGGTAGTTCATCTTGACGTCGGGGTTGATACGGCCCTCGAAGTTCCGGTTGCCGGAGAGGACCGAGGTGACCGCGAGGTCGTGGTCGTTGACGGCCTTGGAGACCTCCTCCGGCAGCGGGCCGGAGTTGCCGATGCAGGTGGTGCAGCCGTAGCCGACGAGGTTGAAGCCGACCTTGTCGAGGTACGGGGTCAGGCCCGCCTTGTCGAAGTAGTCGGTGACGACCTTCGAACCCGGGGCGAGGGTGGTCTTGACCCACGGCTTGCGGGTCAGGCCCTTCTCGACCGCCTTCTTGGCCACCAGGGCGGCGGCGACCATGACGTACGGGTTGGAGGTGTTGGTGCAGGAGGTGATGGCCGCGACCGTCACCGCGCCGTGGTCGATCTCGTACGTCGAGCCGTCGGGGGCGGTCACGGTGACCGGGTTGGACGGGGCGCCGTTCGGGGCGACGGCCGGGGCGTCGGAGGCCGGGAAGGACTCCTTGCCCGCCTCGTCGACGTCGTCGACGTAGTTGCGGACGTCCTGGGCGAACTGCTGGGCGGCGTTGGCCAGGACGATACGGTCCTGCGGGCGCTTCGGGCCGGCGATCGACGGGACGACCGTCGACAGGTCCAGCTCCAGCTTCTCGGAGAAGTCCGGCTCGGCGGCCGGGTCCAGCCAGAGGCCCTGCTCCTTGGCGTACGCCTCGACCAGCGCGAGCTGCTGGGCGTCACGGCCGGTCAGCTTCAGGTACTTGATGGTCTCGCCGTCGATCGGGAAGATCGCGGCGGTGGAGCCGAACTCCGGCGACATGTTGCCGATGGTGGCGCGGTTGGCGAGCGAGGTGGCGGCGACGCCCTCGCCGTAGAACTCGACGAACTTGCCGACGACGCCGTGCTTGCGGAGCATCTCGGTGATGGTCAGCACGAGGTCGGTGGCGGTGGTGCCGGGCTTGAGCTCACCGGTCAGCTTGAAGCCGACGACGCGCGGGATGAGCATGGAGACCGGCTGTCCGAGCATCGCGGCCTCGGCCTCGATGCCGCCGACGCCCCAGCCGAGGACGCCGAGGCCGTTGACCATGGTGGTGTGCGAGTCGGTGCCGACGAGGGTGTCGGGGTAGGCCTGGCCGTTACGGACCATGACCGTGCGCGCCAGGTGCTCGATGTTCACCTGGTGGACGATGCCGGTGCCCGGCGGGACGACCTTGAAGTCGTCGAACGCGGTCTGGCCCCAGCGCAGGAACTGGTAGCGCTCGCGGTTGCGGCCGTACTCCAGCTCGACGTTCTGCGCGAAGGCGTCGTTGGTGCCGAACTTGTCGGCGATGACGGAGTGGTCGATGACCAGCTCGGCCGGGGAGAGCGGGTTGACCTTCGCGGGGTCGCCGCCGAGCTCCTTGACGGCCTCACGCATGGTGGCGAGGTCCACGACACAGGGCACGCCGGTGAAGTCCTGCATGATCACGCGGGCCGGCGTGAACTGGATCTCCTGCGACGGCTGGGCCTGGGAGTCCCAGCTGCCGAGGGCGCGGATGTGGTCGGCGGTGATGTTCGCGCCGTCCTCGGTGCGGAGGAGGTTCTCCAGCAGCACCTTCAGGCTGTAGGGGAGGCGCGCGGAGCCCTCGACCTTGTCCAGCCGGAAGATCTCGTACGACTCGTCGCCCACCTGCAGCGTGCTGCGGGCGTCGAAGCTGTTCGCCGACACGACAGTCTCCTTCATTGATGTGCGCGTACCACCACGATCCTGCCGCCACGGCTACTTGGCCGATCCGCTAAGGTAAGGCTAAGTTAGGTAACCCTTACCGGTGGACCGGTGGCGCCGCGCGGCTGCGGTGCACCTCGGCAGATATCTCGATGTCGAGATAACTCTAGTACATAGGGCCGAGATGGTCATGCCCGGGCTTCGGCATGCCTCATTTCCTTGGGTTTCCCCGGGTTCCGCATGACCCCATTGCATGACCATGCGAGATGATGCATACTCTTCCTATGAGCAAGGTCCTCACCTCCCTCCCCACCGGCGAGCGCGTCGGCATCGCCTTCTCCGGCGGCCTCGACACTTCGGTCGCGGTTGCCTGGATGCGCGACAAGGGCGCCGTTCCGTGCACCTACACCGCCGACATCGGCCAGTACGACGAGCCCGACATCGCTTCGGTGCCCGGCCGCGCGAAGACCTACGGCGCCGAGGTCGCGCGCCTGGTCGACTGCCGCGCGGCGCTGGTCGAGGAGGGGCTGGCCGCGCTGACCTGCGGGGCGTTCCACATCCGTTCGGGCGGGCGGGCGTACTTCAACACCACGCCGCTCGGCCGCGCGGTCACCGGCACCCTGCTCGTGCGCGCGATGCTGGAGGACGACGTCCAGATCTGGGGCGACGGCTCGACCTTCAAGGGCAACGACATCGAGCGGTTCTACCGCTACGGCCTGCTCGCCAACCCGAACCTGCGGATCTACAAGCCCTGGCTCGACGCGGACTTCGTGACCGAGCTCGGCGGCCGCAAGGAGATGTCGGAGTGGCTGGTCGCGCACCGGCTGCCCTACCGCGACAGCACGGAGAAGGCCTACTCCACGGACGCCAACATCTGGGGCGCCACCCACGAGGCCAAGACGCTGGAGCACCTGGACACCGGCATCGAGACCGTCCAGCCGATCATGGGTGTGCGGTTCTGGGACCCGTCGGTCGAGATCGCCGCCGAGGACGTGACGATCGGCTTCGAGCAGGGCCGCCCGGTCACCGTCAACGGCAAGGAGTTCGCCTCCCCCGTCGATCTGGTGATGGAGGCCAACGCCATCGGCGGCCGCCACGGGCTCGGCATGTCGGACCAGATCGAGAACCGCATCATCGAGGCCAAGAGCCGCGGCATCTACGAGGCGCCCGGCATGGCCCTGCTGCACGCGGCGTACGAGCGCCTGGTCAACGCGATCCACAACGAGGACACCCTCGCCCAGTACCACAACGAGGGCCGGCGCCTCGGCCGCCTCATGTACGAGGGCCGCTGGCTGGACCCGCAGGCGCTGATGATCCGCGAGTCGCTGCAGCGGTGGGTCGGCGCGGCCGTCACCGGCGAGGTCACCCTGCGCCTGCGGCGCGGCGAGGACTACTCGATCCTCGACACCACCGGCCCGGCGTTCAGCTACCACCCGGACAAGCTGTCCATGGAGCGCACCGAGGACTCCGCGTTCGGCCCGGTGGACCGGATCGGCCAGCTCACCATGCGCAACCTCGACATCGCCGACTCGCGCGCCAAGCTGGAGCAGTACGCCGGAATCGGCCTGATCGGCACCGGCAGCCCCGCCGTCGGCGCCGCCCAGGCGGCCGCGACCGGCCTGATCGGCAGCATGCCGGAGGGCGGCGCCGAGGCCATCGCCTCGCGCGGCGAGGTCTCCGAGGAGGACGCGCTGCTGGACCGCGCCGCGATGGAGTCCGGCACGGACTGATCAGGTACGGACGGATCCGGCTCGAGGGAACGGACCCCCGGAAGGGCCGGCTCGGCGCATACAACGCCGAGCCGGCCCTTCTGCTGTTTCCGAGATGCCATCAGTTCGCCAAGTCGGGGTAACCGAGAGGTACGCATCACAACCCCGAACGGAGGCGTCCATGCCCCTCACATTCCGCAAGAGTTTTCGGATCCTGCCCGGAGTGCGGCTGAACATCAACCGGCGCTCCTGGTCCATCACCACCGGTGGCAAAAACGGACCGCGCCGCACACACAGCAGTACCGGACGTCGTACGACATCGATGGATTTGCCCGGACCTTTCGGATGGCGTCGCACCCGTAACACCAGGCGGCGTTGACGGCACGTCACCCGAATGGCTCCCCCTGCGATCCCCCATCTCATATCTGAGATAACCTCAACCTCATGGCAGACGACTACCTCGTACGCATCGGCAGGCTCATCCGTGACGCCCGGCAACATCGGGGCTGGACACAGACGCAGCTGGCCGAGGCGCTCGGCACCTCTCAGAGCGCCGTCAATCGCATCGAGCGCGGCAATCAGAACATCAGCCTTGAGATGATCGCCCGAATCGGTGAAGCCCTGGACAGCGAGATCGTGTCGCTGGGCTACGCCGGTCCGATGCATCTGAGGGTCGTCGGCGGGCGTCGGCTGTCCGGCTCCATCGATGTCAAGACCAGCAAGAACGCCTGCGTGGCCCTGCTGTGCGCCTCGCTGCTCAACAAGGGGCGCACAGTGCTGCGCCGGGTCGCCCGCATCGAGGAGGTGTACCGCCTGCTGGAGGTGCTCAACTCCATCGGTGTGCGCACCCGTTGGGTCAACGACGGCGTCGACCTGGAGATCGTGCCGCCGGCCGAGCTGGACATGGGCGCCATCGACGCCGAGGCGGCCGTGCGCACCCGCTCCATCATCATGTTCCTCGGCCCGCTGCTGCACCGCATGAGCCACTTCAAGCTGCCGTACGCCGGCGGCTGCGACCTCGGCACGCGGACGATCGAGCCGCACATGATCGCCCTGCGCCGGTTCGGCCTGGACGTCGCGGCGACCGAGGGGCAGTACCACGCCGTGGTGGACCGTGGCGTGCGTCCCGACCGGCCGATCGTGCTGACCGAGCGCGGCGACACCGTGACCGAGAACGCGCTGCTGGCCGCCGCGCGGCACGACGGCGTCACGGTCATCCGCAACGCCTCGTCCAACTACATGGTCCAGGACCTCTGCTTCTTCCTGGAGGCGCTCGGCGTCCGGGTCGAGGGCATCGGCACGACCACGCTGACCGTGCACGGCGTGCCGAACATCGACGTCGACGTGGACTACTCGCCGTCCGAGGACCCGGTCGAGGCGATGAGCCTGCTGGCCGCCGCCGTCGTCACCGAGTCGGAGCTGACGGTGTGCCGGGTGCCGATCGAGTTCCTGGAGATCGAGCTCGCGGTCCTGGAGGAGATGGGCCTCGACCACGACCGTACGCCCGAGTACTTCGCGGACAACGGCCGTACCCGGCTGGTGGACCTCACCGTCCGGCCCTCCAAGCTGGAGGCGCCGATCGACAAGATCCACCCGATGCCGTTCCCGGGCCTGAACATCGACAACGTCCCGTTCTTCGCGGCCATCGCCGCCGCCGCACAGGGCAAGACGCTGATCCACGACTGGGTCTACGACAACCGCGCGATCTATCTGACGGACCTCAACCGTCTCGGCGGCCGACTGCAGTTGCTGGACCCGCACCGCGTCCTGGTCGAGGGCCCGACCCGCTGGCGCGCCGCCGAGATGATGTGCCCGCCCGCCCTGCGGCCCGCCGTGGTCGTGCTGCTGGCGATGATGGCGGCGGAGGGCACGTCCGTGCTGCGCAACGTCTATGTCATCAACCGCGGTTACGAGGACCTCGCGGAGCGGCTGAACTCCATCGGGGCGCAGATCGAGATCTTCCGGGACATCTGACGTGCGATGCCACCGCGCCCTTCCTGACCTGCAGTGAACCGGGTCAGGAAGGGCGCGGCGGTGTCACGCCTGAGGCTGGTCGGTGGTTTCGATGACGCACTTGTGCTGGACCACGTCCAGCAGTTCCTCCGCACTCTGAGCCGTCTCGCACGCGAAGTACGCGGTGAGGACCGTCTCGACGTTGAGCGGGGGAGCAAAGACGAACTGGCCGTTCTCGCGGTACTGCAGGATCGTGTCGGCCGACAGGTCCTCCAGGAGGGCCACCGTGTCCTCAAGGCGCACCAGGTGACCGTTCTTGGCTGCGCAGAAATCGTACTCCAGCGCGGCACTGCGCCTGATGGGCGTGAGGTCGACCTGCTCGCGACCGAGGCGGTGCTGGACTCCGTACGCGTCGAGGCCGGTGCAGATGCGCAGGAGGTTCTGCACCGACGCGCCACCGCCGGAGATGCGCGGGGCACACTCCAGGATGTGCAGGCGGCCGTCGCCGTCGTAGCGGAACTCCGCGTTGAACGCGGAGTTGTCCAGGCCGACGCCGCCGATGACGCGCTCCAGCATCTCCTGGAACTCGGGGCCCTTCTCGCCGTCGAAGGGCTGGGTGACGCAGCCCGTCTCGTGGAAGGACGGCAGACCCGTCAGACGCGGCAGCTTCATGTGGAACAGGAGACAGGTGACCTTGCCGTCGACGACGAAGCCGTCGACCATCACCTCGTCGCCGTCCAGATAGCGCTCCGCGATGATCTGGGAGGGGCCGCGGCTGTCGCGCAGCAGGCCGCAGACGCGCCTCACCGACAAGAAGGCCTTGCGGAAGTCCTCGGGCCGGTCGACGCGGACGACGCCCGCACTGTAGAAGCCGTTCGAGGGCTTCAGTACGACCGGGAAGCCCAGCGTCGTCTGGACCTGGCCCAGCGCCTCGCGCGGGTCGGTGGTCTGCGGAATCTCGATGTGCTGGGCGACGAACTCCCGTACCGCCGGGTGGGACTTGAAAAGCGACTTGTCAGTGAGGCAGTTCACCGCGTCGATGTCCCGGACCGGCCAACCGCGGTGGTGGCGCAGCACATCGGTGTGCACCTGGTAGCCGTCCCGGAAGGAGACGATCTCGTCGAAAGAGTCGAGCTCGACCGTCCCGGCCACCAGGGCGGGCAGGGCCTCCTGCCATGCGTCCCGGTCGATCTCGGCCAGCGAGGGCGGCTCGACGAACGTGGCCTCGATGCCGTGGTTCTCGCAGTACCGCAGGTAGTCGAGGGAGTCTTCCTCGCGGCCGAGTACAAGTACCTTCATCGAAGCTCCAGAGTGCAGCACTTGACGCTGCCACCCGCCTTCAGAAGTTCGGACAGCTCCACGCCGATGGGGTTGAAACCGACGTTCTTCAGCCGCGCGACGAGGTTCGTGGCCGCCTGCGGCAGCAGTACGTTGTAACCGTCGCTGAAGGCGTTGAGGCCGAACACCGCGGCGTCCTCGGGGCGGGCCAGGATCGCGTCCGGGAACATCGCCTTCAGTACCGCCTGACTGCCCTTCGAGAAGGCCTCCGGGTAGTACATGATCTCTGTGTCCGAGAGCACCGACAGGGCGGTGTCCAGGTGGTAGTGGTTCGGGTTCACCAGGGTGAGCCCGGTGACCGGCAGGCCGAAGAACTCCTGGGCCTCTGCGTGCGAACGCGGGTCCGTCCGGAAGCCGGTGCCGGCCAGGATGCGGCGGCCGACGACGAGGTAATCGCCCTCGCCCTCGTTGATGAACTCCGGCCACAGGGTCTCCTGGAAGCCCTGCCGCTCGAACCAGTTGAGGTACGCGGGGCCCTCGGCCGTGCGCTCCGCATGCCGGAAACGGGCGCCGAGTACCTTGCCGTCGACGACAGTTGCGCCGTTGGCCGCGAACACCATGTCGGGCAGGCCGGGGATCGGGTCGATGACCTCCACCGTGTGGCCGAGCGACTTGTAGAGCTCGTACAACCTCTCCCACTGGACCAGCGCGAGACCGCCGTCGCAGGGCTTGTCCGGGTGCATCCACGGGTTGATCGAGTACGTCACGTCGAAGTGGCTGGGGCGGCACATCAGAAGACGGCGCGGGGTTGCCACGCGACCGGTGACGGGCTGGCCGGTGCGCGGTGCCGGATGGATCGCATCGGTGATGGGCACGGGACTTGCTCCTCAGGTGTGGGTCAGTCGGTGTTCTCTGGTGCACGGGAGATCAGCGTCATGTGCGCCGTCACGACGGGCTCGCCGCTCTCCGTCGCCACGTCGCTGCGCGTCGAGACGATCCCGTTGCCCGCCAGCTGCCTGGCCGCCTCGATGTGCACGGTGACGGTGAGCCGGTCACCGGCCCGTACCGGGCGGTGGAACTCGAGGCGCTGGTCGCTGTGGACCACACGGTCGAGGTCGAGGCCGATCGCGGGGTCGCCGCGCACCTCGGCCATCGCCCGATGGACCACAGCGAAGACGAACGTGGGTGGTGCGATCACGTCGGGGTGACCGAGCGCGCGGGCGGCCCCGGCGTCCCGGTAGGCCGGGTGCGGGTCGCCGATGGCGGCCGCGAACTCCCGGATCTTCTCCCGGCACACTTCGTACGGTGCGGTGGTCGGGTAGCGCCGCCCGACCAGGTCCGAGGTCACCGGCATCGAGGGCCCCCGATCGCGTACCTACCGGCCGTGGCAGTCGGTCGCATGATCCGGTCCCTCGGTCAGGAAAGCCTCCACCGAGCGGCGGTGGTCCTCGCTCCTCGCCACCGAGGCGGCAATGCCGGGCAGGGCCGCATCCGCCGCCTCGGTGCCGCCGGCCAGGTAGTGCGCGACGACCTGCTTGGTCGCCGCGTACGCGACGGTGGGCCCGGTGGCCAAGTCCATCGCGTAGGCGTGGGCGTCGTTCTGGAAGGTGGCCAGTTCGAAGATCTGGTTGACAACCCCCCAGCGTTCCAGGGTGGTTGCCCGGTAGAGCTTGCCGGTCATCACCAGCTCGCGGGCCCGGGCCGGGCCCGCGAGCGCGGCGAGGCGCTGGGTGCCGCCCATGGCGGGGGTGAACCCGACCACCCGCTCGACCAGGCCGAACCTTGCCGAGCCGGTGGCCACGATGAGGTCGCAGGCGAGGGCGAGCTCGAAGGCGGCGGTGAGCGTCAGGGAGTGTGCCGCGAACACGGTGGGGAAGGGGAGCCGCTCCAGTGCCCGGGTCGTGGCCAGCTGCTCGGCCCAGAACGACTCGGCCTCCTCCAGGGCCATTCGGCGGAAGACCTCGACATCGACCCCGGCGCTCACGACGGTGCCGCTGGCCCGGATCAGCAGCCCTCGCGGCGGGTTGTCGCCGAGCCACTTCAGCGCGGCCTTCCAGGCGTCCCACATCGCGATGTCGAAGAGGTTCTTGGGCGGACTGTCCATGGTCAGGACGGCCAGCGGACCGTCCATGGCCAGCTTGAGAGGGGCTCCCTCGGAGAACAGCTCCGTCACGAGGTGCTCCGGAAGATGCTGATCGCGTTGTTGCCGCCGAAGCCGAAGGCGTTGTTCTGTACGTGACGCAACCGGGGCAGCGCCAAGGGGCTGTCGGTGACGAGGTTGATGTCCAACTCCACGTCCTCGCGGGCGATGTTGGTCGGCGGCACCAGGCGCCGCTCGATGGCCATGCAGGACGCCACGGCGCCCACTGCTCCGGCGGCGCCCATCAGATGGCCGACGGTTCCCTTGATGGCGGTGATCGCCGCGCGCGGGTAGCGCTCCTGGAAGATGGCGCCCTCGATGGTGTCGTTGGCGCGGCTGCCGGTCCCGTGGGCGAAGATCACGTCGATGTCGGCTTCTTCGAGGCCGGCCTGGGCGAGCGCCAGACGGTGGCAGGACGCGACGCCTTCGGGGTCGGGCGCGGTGGGGTGGCTCGCGTCGTTGTTGACCGCGGAGGCCAGCAGCTCGGCGTAGGGCGGGCGGACGCCGGTGAGGGACCGTTCGGTCTGCAGGACCAGGAAGCCGGCGCCCTCGGAGGGCGTCACGTACCGCCGGTCCTTGGCGAATGGGCGGCAGGCGTGGGGCCCGATCGCCTGCAGCGTGTTGAAGCCGATCAGGTTCTTCTCGGAATACGGGTCGACTCCGCCGACGACCGCGGTGTCGGCCACCCCGGCCTGGAGCATCTCCAGCGCGCACGACAGCGCCACATTGGCAGAGGCGCAGGTGTTGTGCACGGTGAAGGTGGGGCCTACCGAGCCGACGGTGCGGGCCACGTCGTCCGAGATGGAGTAGCTGGAGTAGCCGCCCGAGGTGGCGGAGTCGCAGCGTCCGGCGACGACGTCCTCGAGGGCGTCCGCCTGGCCGTCGCTGCTGCCGACGCACACCACCGCGTCGAGCAGCGCCGGGTGCCCGGGGGTGAGCCCGGCGTCGGCGAGCGCCTCCCGGGCCGCGTACTCGGCGAACAGGGAGGCCGAGCGAGCCGTCCCGTACCGGGTGCGGTGGCCGGTGAGTTCATGGGCGCGCTCGCGGGCCGCGTCGGGGACGCGGCCGCTGAGTATGCCCGGCTTCATGCCCGGGTAGATCGGCTTCAGCTCTTCGAAGCGGGCCGTGGTGGAGCACAGGTCGTCCCAGAGACGCTCCTTGCCCGCTCCGGCGGGCGAGATCGCTCCGAGCCCGGTGACGAATACGGGTTGAGTTCCTCCGGCCATCACGAGCTCCTCTTCGTTACGGTCACACTGGCGCGCTTGCCGGATGTGGCGCGGCATTCGACGACCGCACTCCCGCCGGGGGCGAGCTCCTGCACCATCCGGAGGAAGTCGGCGGTGATGAACGCGCCGTTCCTGCCCAGGTGTTCCTTCGGTTCGGCGACCGCTTCGGGGGCCGCCCCCCGCGGTACGGCCCAGGCCCGGCCGCCCGCCGGGAAAGGCTCGGCCGAAGCCGCGTCCTCCTGCCAGAAGTCGAAGCGCGCCGAGTAGTCGCCACCCGCACGCAACCGGGCATACGCGACACCGGATTCGCAGCGCAGGGCGGCGTCCTCACGCCGGGCGTCGCCCAGGGCCTCCGGGGAGTAGACGTCGCCGATCAGGAGGTGGCCCGTCGACGAACTGCCCTTGCTGAGCGCGGACAGCATCTGCCAGAGGGTGATGACCGGGGTGAGCTGAGCGGCGTTCAGGGTCATGTTGCGGCCGGTGGCGCCGATCGCCAGGTTGACGAAGGCCGACGCGGAACTGGTCAGGGCGTTGGGGAAGTACTGGGCCGACATCAGCCGCCCCTTGGCCGCCGCCGTGCGCTGCAGCCCCGCCATGGCACCGAAGTTCCCGTACTCGGTCCCGATGATCACCGTCTCGCCGCTCTCCCGCTCGTACTCGTCCTGCAGTACGAGGTACAGACACAGCCGGGTGAACCAGTCGCGGAACTGGTCGCCGGCGGTCTTGACGATGAGGTGAAAGTCGTCGGGCGCGCCCACGGGAACGCCGTCCGGTGACTGTGCCTGATCCACCGCACATATAGCGACCCGGTCAAGGCTGAACTCAAACACGTGTCTCTCCATGGCAGAGCCGCTGATACCGCAAAACGGGTGCAGCAGCGGGTGCGGTTACTTGGCGGCGATGCCCGCGATGTACTTGTCGAGGTCCTCCACCGTCACCAGGTCGCGCGAGAAGTCGTCGCCGAGCTCGATGTCGAACGCCGCCTCGACGTGGACGATGACATCGATGAACTTCAGCGAGTCGATTCCAAGGTCCGCGTTCAGGCGCTGTTCACCGGAAATTTCGAACGAGTCGTCGCGCTCGGCAACGCTGCGCAGAACATCAGAAATCCTGGAGTCGATCGTGTTCGACATCTGAAATCCCCTCAATATTTGAAACTGTGATCGCCGATATGGCAAGACCGTCCCCAACGGTCCAGCGCCCGTGGAACCTGTCGATTTCGCGTCCTGCGACGAGCGGCCCCGGTACGCGGAGACGGGCCTCGAATGTACCCCGTTCGGGGTGCAGGGTTATTTCCGCGTCATTGAACCCGAGTGGACTTCGGGCCAGCGGGAACCATGCCTTGAACGTCGATTCCTTAGCGGTGAAAAGAACTCTGTCCCAGTGGATACGGGGATCTCTCGCAGAGAGCTCGTGCAGCATGGCACGCTCCGAGGGAAGCGCCACTTTGGCGAGGACCCCGCCGGGCAGCGGACCGTGAGGTTCCGCATCGATGCCGATGCTGTGCAGGTCAGAGCTTCGAGCGAGCGCCGCGGCCCGATAGCCGGAACAGTGGGTCATACTGCCCACGACCCCGGCGGGCCACTGCGGCGCGCCATCCAAAGACGGCACGACCGGTGCCGCCGGAAGGCCCAGCCCGGCCATTGCCCGTCTCGCGCAATGCCGGACCGAGGCGAACTCCATTCGCCGCCCATCCGATACCGCACCCAGCGCGGCAGCTTCGACAGCATAGAGGCCCGCTGCTGGCAGGTCAACGAAGAGTTCCTCCCCGAACGCCCCCACGGGAAGAATGCTTTGAATCAAGTGTGTCCCCCGACGTTTTCGCGAATCAGGTGTATCACAAGGAACGCCTGACGCCCCGTCACCGTACCAGCCGTTCGAGGGTGTGCGGAACGTGCACGCAAGGAGTGCCCGGGTGAGGTTTGCGCCCAAATGTCCAACCCTCATTTGCCGGTTCATGCGCATCTCGGTGCCGCCATTCCAGCAAATCACACCAACCGGACATCCCGGCTCGGTGGGCAAGATCACACAGGGTTTGCGGAATTCGATGGGCTGTGATCTTCTTGCGGCGGTTCAAATGTTTGTGAATCTAGGGGGATTTACACAGTGTCCGTACTGGAATCGGAACTCTCCAAAAATGGCTTCGCCAAGTGGAACCTCGCCGACGTCTTCGGCATCTCGGAGAGTGACAGTAATTACCAGGCGCTGGCCGGCGAGTACGACAACCTTCCGGAGGACCCGTACGCAGCGGGCTCCGGGCGCTATCGCCGTTACGCCCGCGGTCTCTACCTGCCGTGGTCCAAGGAGTTCAGCTGGATTCCGGCGACCGAGGACCAGTCGCGCGACGGAATGAACGGTTACTACCAGGGCAACCACAACCCCGAGTACGTGGGCGTGGTGCGCAACCTCCCCGCCATCAGCGAGCGGGCCCGCAACAACCAACTCCTGCTCGACATCATCGACTTCGACTTCCAGCAGACCCGTTGGAACGACGTCGACGCGGTGTGGCCGCTGCATGTCGGTGTGCACTTGATCAAGCTCTCGATCGACGAGGACGGCGGCGAAGCTGTCTCGTCCCCGAACGAACTGCACCAGGACGGCGAGCCGTTCGTCTTCGCCCACCTGATGTACCGGCGCAACGCGGAGGGCGGCGACAACGTCATCGCCCCGCCCAAGTACCGCGGCATGCAGCCCCACCAGGTGCCCGACGACGAGGTCATGGCCTCCTTCGAACTGACCCGCCCGCTCGAGGCGTACGGCATCACCGACAAGCTGGTCAGCCACTACGTCGGTCCGATCAGGAAGAGCGACGGCGAGGGTCCGGGCGAGCGCGCCATCCTCCTCACCGACTTCGTTCCGATGCGGCAGCTCATCTGATGCGGTTCCACCACGCCCGGGCGACCGACGAGTCGGCGCTGCAGGAGCTGCGGAAGGCGCTGGTCTTCTTCTACGGCGACGCGACCGTGGAGGAGACGGCCCCGGGATTCACCGTCACTGTGCCCGCGGACCTCTCCGAGAAGGAGCTGGGGGATGTCGTACGGCATTTCCTGCGAGGTCAGCGCGTAGTGCCCGGCAAGACCGTGGCGGAGAACGGCGGCCGGCCGGGCGCCCGGTGCGGGCTGCCGCACGACGACCGGTTGGAGGTCGGCCCCGGGGCGTACCTCCAGGGACCCGAGTGGACCGACGCGATGGAGGCCACCCGTGCGCTGGTGCGCGGACACCTGGCGGCCCGGTTCGACGTGCCGCAGCTGCGGGGCTCCGCGCTGATCTCCCGTGACGTCCTGGTCAGGGCCGGGTATTACCGCAAGTTCCCGAACCTGGTGAACGCGGTCTCCCGGATCAGGTCCGACTACTGGGACGGCGTCTCGGTGGCCCAGCTCCGGCCCGGTCAGGATGAGGCGCTGGCGTCGTTCTACGTGGCGTCGGACATGGTCCTCAACCCGGTCACCTGCTACCACGTGTACGCCAAGGCGCAGACGCTGATGGAGCGGTACCCGGTCGGCCTGTTCGGCATCGAGGGCCCGGTGTTCCGCCACGAGTCGCACAACCACTCGGCGACCCGGCTCGCCGAGTTCACCATGTACGAACTCGTCGGCATGGGCACGGAAGAGGAAGTGGAGAAGTACTTCCACAGCCTCATCGAGGCGTACACCGAGCTCTTCGCGGCACTCGGCCTTCCGCACCGGATCGTCAGTGCGTCCGACGCCTTCTTCGGCGACGACCCCACCCTCACGCGCAACGCGCAACTGATGAGCGGCAGCAAGTTCGAGGTGCGGATTCCCATGCAGGACGGCGAGCTCTCCGTCGCCAGCGTGAACTCGCACGGGGCGGCGTTCGTCGACTCCTTCGAGCTGAGCCAGGGCGGCAAGGTCCAGGCGACCTGCTGCGCGGGCATCGGGCTGGAACGGCTCACGTACGCGCTCAAGGCGTACGACCTGCTTCCCTGAACGACTCGCCGAGTGGCGCACCGGCAGGGGTGCGCCACTCCCCCATACCTGTAGGGATTCTTGGCAATGCAGAACATCGCAGTACTCGTGGACGAACTGCTCGCGCAGCTGGCGGCGGCCCGGGACGTCCCCGGTGACTCCGACCCGACCGAGATCGTCGTCAGCTCGCTCGACCAGATGCGCTTCCTGGTCGCGGTGGAGGAGCGCCTCGACACGGTGCTCGAGGTCGGGGAGGTCTTCCCCTTCGACCTGACCTCCCGCGAGAACCTGGTGAAGAGTGTCACCGAGCTGGTCGCGGAAGCCTCGGAATGAAGGCGCCGCGGACCTGGGTCGACCTGTCCATCGCACGTGACGTCGTCAAGGTGTCGCTTCCCCTGATGTTCGGCATGGCCGGCAACCTGGTGATGATGCTGGTCGACCGCATCGCGCTGGCCCGCTACTCGGAGGCGACCCTCATAGCCTCCGGCCCGGCCGTCTTCACCGGCATGACGATCATCATGTTCGTCACCGGGATCGCCGGCATCACACGTTCCTACGTCGCCCAGGCCCATGGCCGCGGCGACCACGAAGGGACCGTCGACGAGGGCGCCGCAGGGGTACTCCTCGCCGTGGGCCTGGCCGTGCTGATGCTGCTCGCCACCCCGCTGATCACCAGGATCCCCGAGCTCAGCAACCGGCCGGCCGGCAGTGTCGCGCTGGAGTCGGTCTTCCTGGAGTGGTCGGTCCGCTTCGGCGCCGTGATGACCCTCAACATGGCGCTGGCCTCGTACTTCAACGGCACCCGCAAGACCCGGGTGCCGATGGTGGTCGGCCTGATCGGCCAGGCTGTCGGCGTCCTCATGTGCATCGGCTTGATCTTCGGCAACTTCGGGCTGCCCGAACTCGGCATGCGCGGCTCCGGCATCGCCACCTTCATCGCCGTGTCCGTCATGTTCGTCGGGTACGTGGTCTGCCTGCCCCGCACGTTCTACGCGGGCTTCAGCCGGCTGTTCGGCAACGGCGTCCGCAAGGTCGCGACGCTGATCGGGCAGCGGCTGCGCAAGGGTGCACCGTCCGGCGGCTCCAGCGGTCTGGAGGAGATGGGCCACACGTCCTTCGTATGGATCGCCGGCATCCTCGGACCGGTCGCGCTGGCCGCCAACAACACCGCCCTGTCGCTCAACTACGTGGCGATCATCCCGCTGATCGGCCTGGGCATCGGGTGCAGCATCCTGTCGGGCAACTCGGTCGGCGAGAACAAGCACGACCGGGTGCCGCACATCCTGCGGGCCGCCCTGGCGGTGGGCTCGGTGTACGTCCTGACCGTCGCCGTCTTCCAGATCTTCCTGCCCACCCTGCTGCTCTCCCCGTTCGGCCTCGACGGCGCCGACCCGGCGACGATGGACACGGCGGTCGACACCTCGCGGGTGCTCTGGATGTACTCGGTGGCCTTCATGTTCTCCATGTTCGGCGGCGCCGTACTGGAGAGCTTCGGGCTCCCCCGCTTCGTCTTCCTGACCCGAATCGGGGTCGTCTGGGTACTGAGCGTGCCGACCATCCTGGTCATCGCGTTGCTCAACGAGGACAAGTCCGGTGTTCTGGTGCTCATCTGGGTCGTGTACTCGCTCTTCGAGGGCGTGATGGGCGCGCTCTACTTCTGGCGCATCCGGCGGGCCGCCGCGTCAGGCGAGAACCAGCTCGTGCAGCCGCAGCCGGACTCGGCGCCCGCTTCCGAGTCCGATGCGAAGCCCGGTGCGAAGAGAAACGCGGAGGGCGATGTCCAACCCGTTTGACGCCGCGGATCGGGCCACCCTGGTTCTGGTCAACGACGAGGGCCTGCACTCCCTGTGGCCGGAGCACCTCGAGGTGCCGGCGGGCTGGCAGGTCGATTTCGGCCCGGCCGGCCGTCAGGAGTGCGTCGAGCGCATCGACCGGCACTGGACCGACATGCGGCCCCGTTCTTCCGCCTCTCGCCCGTCTGTGAAATGAGGAAACCTTGTCACGCTCCGCTCTGGTGATCGGCGGAAACCGAGGGATCGGCCGAGCCGTCGCGCAGCGCCTGACCGAGCGCGGCGACCGGGTCGCGGCCACCTACCGGACGGGCGGCTGCCCGCCGGGAACGCTCCCCGTGCGGTGCGACGTGACCCGCTCCGAGGACCTCAAGCGGGCCGTCAAGGAGGCCGAGGAGGCGCACGGCCCCGTGGAGGTCCTGGTGGTCAACGCCGGCATCGCCCGGGACGGACTGCTGTTCTCCCTGACGGAGGCGGACTTCGAGGCCACCCTGCGGACCAACCTCACCGGGGCGTTCCTGGCCGCCAAGCACGCCGCCCGCGGCATGATCAGGAGCCGCTTCGGGCGGATCGTCTTCATCTCCTCCGTCGTGGCCCTCTCCGGCGAGGCGGGGCAGGCCAACTACGCGGCCTCCAAGGCGGGGCTGATCGGGATGGCGCGCTCCCTGGCCCGGGAGTTCGGCGGTCGCGGCATCACGGTGAACGTCGTCTCGCCGGGGCTCACGGACACCGACATGGTGGCGGTGCTCTCCGCCGAGCAGCAGGGCAAGCTGCTCGGCCGGGTCCCGATGGGCCGGATGGCACAGCCCGCCGAGGTCGCCGCCGCAACGGAGTTCCTGACCAGCGACGAGGCCGGCTACATCACCGGGGCGGTCCTGCCGGTCGACGGCGGCATGGGCATGGGCCACTGAACACGGCCTCGCCCTCGGCCCCGCTGATGATGGTCGAGGACAGCCGCAGCGTGCTCCGCGGCACGACGTCGTACGGCACCGGTATCGACTCGTACGAAACCGTGCTGACCCCCCTGGAGCGCGTCCGCGCCGCGCTGCTCGTCGGGATGGACCGGCTCGACTACGTGGCCGCACACCTGCTGGTGCGGATCTGCGCGGCCCGGCTCGCCCAGGTGCCACCGTGGTCGCTGGTGATCGACCAGCGGTGTCCCGGGTGCGGGGCCACAGACCATGGGAAGCCGTTCGTCCGGGACCACCCCGGCCTCTCGGTGAGCCTCTCGCACACCAGAGGAACTGTCGCGGCCGCCGCCGGCTGGTCGGTCGTCGGCGTCGACGTGGAGACCACGGCCGGATTCATCTACGACCGGCGTCTGGCCGAGCGGGTCCTCGCCCCCGAAGAGGTCGCCGCCGTCGACGCGGCACCCCACCCCGCACTCGCCTTCCTTCGCCGCTGGGTCCGCAAGGAGGCGCTGGTGAAGGCGGGACACGGGTCCCTGCTCGGGCCCCCGACAGCAGGATCCGGCGCAGCCGACGCCGGTCGGCGGGTGCGCGAGTGGACCGCCGGGGACTCGGGGGCCGTCGCAGCCGGGGTCTCGGAGCAGCCGCTCACTCTTCTCCGCGCGCAGGACCGGCCGTACGGACAGCCGATCCCCGACGACAGGCCAGGAGGGCCCTGATGGACAGCCATATCATCGAGCAGTACCCCGAATTCGCCGTGAACTGCTTCACCGGCAGCTTCAGCGCCCTGGCTGGTATGAAGGGCCACCCCATCGCCGAACAGAGCCTTTTCGAGCGGGGCGACGCCTACCTCTTCCAGGCCGGTCTGGACGAATCCGGTTACCCCGAGTACATCTTCCCGGTCGAAGAGGCCGGCCTTCTCGGCATGCGCCGCACGGGGTTTGAGATCCAGGCCGTTCCCATCTCGTACGGAGATGTTGGCACCCAGCTCAAGGGGCTGGTCGACCGGTTCGGCGGGGTGGTCGTCTGGGTGAACACCTCCCACCTGGGCTATGCCGAGGTCTATGGGCGCACCAGCTCCTATCTGCACTCCATAGTGATCGACGAGGTCGCCGAAGACCTCAGTGACCTGCGGGTATTCGACTGCATGGTGGTCGACGCAGAACGCTTCAGCTGCCGGGCCCGGCTGGATTTCGCCGAGTTCGAGAAGGCCATCAGCGACCGCATCAAGAGCGACGCCCACGACTGCATGGGCTTCTTCTACGTAGTCACCGGGACGGTCGTGGCCGAGGGCCGGGGCGGGCTGCAGGGGAGCCTGCGCGAGCAGGCCCGGCGCTTCGCGGAAGAGGACCGGTTCCGCGATGCGATCAAGGAATACCAGCGGCTCTGCGTGGAGTGCTTCGTCGACCCCGACCGCAGTACCGAATTCGGCGCGAGGCGGCTCTTCATCCACAGCACGGTTCTCTACTCCGTGCCGAGCCTGACTTTGATGAGCCGCTCTCTTGATGCGGCCGGCGCGTCCGAGGCGGCGAGGGAACTCTGCGAGGAGGCGATCCGCCACTGGCGTGCCCTCGGAGTGCTTGCCCTCCGGTACGAGGCGACCGGCTCCGACGCCGTGATGGGACGCCTGAACCAGCGGTTCGCCGTGCTGGACGACGTCACGGCACGTCTTTGGGGAGAACTCGCGTGAGCAACGCCACGAAGACCGCACCGAGTGGCCCGGACGGCCCGGGCGAGGAGCGGCTGCCGCTGCTGCCCGCGCAGAAGGGCCTGTGGTTCGTCGAGGGGGCCAGGCCCAGCTCCCACAACGTGTCCTTCGCCCTTCACCTCGACGGCGCTCTCGACCGCACCCGCCTGACGTGGACACTGCGGGAGCTGATCGGCCGGCATGCCGCGCTGCGCGCCCGCGTGGTGGCGGAGTCGGGCGAACCGATTCAACTCATCGCGACCGCCGTGCCGTCGGAGTTCGCCGACGTCGAGGCAACGGAAGAGACGCTCGACCGGCTGATCGCGGCAGAGCAGGAGCAGCCGTTCCGGCTCGACGAGGGGCCGCTGTTCCGGGTGACGCTCTATCGCTCGGCGGAGCAGCGCCACATCCTGCTCTTCGTCATGCACCACATCGTCTCGGACGGCGCCTCCTGCGACGTCCTGGCCCGCGAGTTCGCCGCCCTGTACGGGGCCCGGGCCGAGGCGGCCCCCGTCCCCGCGCCCCGTCTGAGCTACCAGGAGCACGTGCTCCAGGAGCAGAAGCGGTCCACCGGGCCCCGCGCGCAGCGGGCATTGGCGTACTGGCTGGAGGAGTTCCGGACCGTACCGCCGCCGCTGCAACTGCCCTTCATGCGCACCCCACCGCCGGACCGTGACCGCCGTGCGGTCACCCACCGCCAGGACATCCCGGCCGAACTGATCCGGCAGCTGAGCGAGTTGGCGCGGCAGAAGTCCGCGACCCTGTTCATGGCCCTCGCCGCGGGGGCATTCACCCTGCTGCACCGCTACACCTCACAGAGCGACCTCGTCCTCGGCGTGCCTTTGTCCAGCCGGATGACGCCGGGCACCGACGAGGTGGTCGGCCTGCTGGTGAACACCATGCCGGTGCGCGTGGCCATCGGGCCCGACACCTCCTTCAACACGCTGGTCGAGCAGGTGCGTTCCAAGGTCGTCAAGGCGCTGCAGCACCAGGGGACCTCGTTCGGCCGGCTGGTCCAGGAGGTCAACCCGCCGCGCGCGGCCGACCGCCACCCGGTGTTCCAGATGGTGATCAACCACTGGGAGCACGGCGAGAGCGGCACCGTCGCCGGCGGCCTCGCGATGGAACGGCGCCCGCTGCCGAACCCCACCGCGGCCTTCGACGTCATGCTCAGCTTCGTCGAGGAGGCGGGCGCTGTACGGGCGTACTTCGAGTACGACAGCGACCTGTTCGAAGCGGTCGCGGTCGAGCGGCTGGCGGCGCACCTGGTGCGGCTCCTGGAGTGCGCGACAGCGGCGCCCGGCGCGGCGATCGGTGAACTGCCCCTCCTCACCGCGGCGGAGGAGCAGGCGTTCGAGGACCGGTGGCGCGCCGTGGACCGCTCGCCCACCGCCGGTACACTCCCCGAACTGTTCCGGGCACAGGCCGCCCGCACCCCCGAAGCCCCGGCCGTGAGCATGGGCGACGAAACTCTCAGCTACACCGAACTGGACGCCAGGGCAACCAAGTTGGCGCGGCGTCTGGCCGCCGAGGGGGTACGGGACGAGACCCCGGTGGTGCTCTTCCTCGACCGCTCGGTCGACCTTGTGACCATCGTCCTCGGCGTGCTGATGGCCGGCGGCGCCTACGTTCCGCTCGACATCCGGTACCCGAAGTCCCGGATCGAGACCATCCTGCGGACCTGCGCGCCGCCCCTCGTCATCACCGACCGCGCCCTCGGCGACCTGGACCTCCCTGAGGCCTGCAAGGTGCTCGGGCTCGCCGAGTTGTTGTCCACGGCCAACGGCTCCCCCGTGGCGCCCGACGCACCGCGGCCGCCCACCCACCCGGACGGGCTGGCCTACGTGATGTTCACGTCCGGCTCCACCGGCACCCCCAAGGGGGTCGCCGTCACCCACCGCAACGTCGCCGAGCTGGCCGCCGACTCGGCCTTCGCCGCCGGTGACCACCGCCGAGTGCTGCTGCACTCCTCGCTCGCCTTCGACGCCTCGACATACGAACTGTGGGTGCCGCTGCTCTCGGGCGGCCAAGTGGTCGTGGCACCCCCGGGCGACCTGGACCTCGAGGTGCTGGGCAAGGTGATCGGCGAGGGGCGCGTGACCGCCGCGTTCCTCACCACCTCCCTGTTCAACCTCTTCGCCGAGGAAGGCACTTCGACGCTGGCCCTGCTCAGCGAGATCTGGACGGGCGGCGAGGCGGCGTCGCAGGTCGCGATGCGCCGGGTCGCCGAGGCCTGCCCCGGCACGGCGGTGAACAACGGATACGGCCCGACCGAGACCACCACCTTCGCCACCAGTCATCGTCTGCGCACACCCCATGACTACCGGGGTGCCATCCCGATCGGCACCCCGCTGGACCACACCCGCAGCTACGTCCTCGACGACCGGCTGCGGCCTGTCCCGGTGGGCGTGACCGGCGAACTGTACGTGGCAGGCGCCGGGTTGGCCCGGGGCTACCTGGGCCGCCCGGGGCTGACCGCGGAGCGCTTCGTCGCCGACCCACACGGCCCGGCCGGGACGCGGATGTACCGCACCGGAGACCTGGTACGCCACACCGAGGACGGGGAGCTCGAGTTCGTCGCCCGGGCCGACCAGCAGGTCAAGATCCGGGGATTCCGGATCGAATTGGGGGAGATCGAGACGGTGCTCGGCTCCGCCCCCGGGGTGGCCCGGGCCGCCGTGGTCGTGCGCGAGGACCGGCCGGGCGACCGACGGCTGGTCGGCTATGTGATCGCGGACGGACCGCCCGCCGACCCCGCCGCGCTGCGCCGGCACATGGCGGCCGCGCTTCCCGAGTACATGCTGCCCACCGCGTTCGTCCCGGTCGATTCGCTCCCGCTGACGGCCAACGGCAAGCTGGACGTGAAGGCGCTGCCCGCACCGGCCGCCGGGGCCGACCTGGAGCCGGGTCGCCCGCCCCGCACGCCGCAGGAGAAGTTGCTCTGCACGCTGTTCGCCGATGTGCTCGGCGTCCCGTCGGTCGGCATCGACGACGGGTTCTTCGAACTGGGCGGCCACTCCCTGCTCGGCATGCGGCTCGTCGTGGCGATCCGCGACGCGCTCGGCGCCGAGCTGACGATCGGCGACCTGATCAAGGCTCCCACGGTGGCCCGGCTCGGCGACGTGCTGAGCGCCGTTCCAGGTGGGGAACAGCCGGAGATCATGCTTCCGCTGCGCACCAGGGGGAGCCGGCCCCCGCTGTTCTGTATCCACCCGGCCACCGGCATCGCGTGGTCCTATGCGGGGCTCAGCCGCCACCTCGGCCCGGACCAGCCGCTGTACGCCCTGCAGGCCCCCGCTCTGGCCGGGCGGCCCACGGCACGGTCCATGGCCGGGCTCGCCGAGGAGTACCTCGACCGGATCCGGCTGGTCCAGCCCGCCGGCCCCTACCATCTGCTCGGCTGGTCGTTCGGCGGGAACGTGGCACACACGATCGCCTCCCGGCTGCGCGAGCAGGGCGAGGAGGTCGCGCTGCTGGCCATGCTCGACTCCTTCCCGCCCGAGTGGCAGGAGCTGGCGGCCTCCCTCGACGAGCCGGACCTGCTGGCCGAGTTGCTGACCAGTCTGGGGCTCACGCCCGCCGACTTCGGCGACGGCACTGTGGGCCGCGCCCAGTTCGTCGAACGGCTCAAGGCCGCCGACAGCACGGTGTCCAGTTTCGGGCCCGAGACGCTCGCCGCGCTGCCGGACCTCTACACCCGCCATGTCCGGTTGCTGCAGGAGCCGCTGGACCGACGCTTCGACGGTGACCTGCTCTTCTTCACCGCGGACCACAGCCGTCCCGTCAACGGCGCCACTTACGAGGCCTGGCGCCCGCACGTCACCGGGAACCTGGAGAACGTCGTGGTGGGCGGCCCCCACGACGGCCTCATGCAGCCCGGCCCTCTTGCCGAGATCGGCACGGTCCTGGCAGCGACCCTGGACGAACTGGCCGGCCGGATCGCCACGCGGCCACCAACAGGTGACGCCACAGGCTGAGTTCGCGGGCGCTGGCCCTGTCCCATGGGCCCCCGTGGGCGCCCCCGCACGCCCTTGATCCGCTGCGGCGCACACTGCGGAAGCTGTCCGAACCGGCCCCGTACGGGGGCGCTCACGAGGTGGGCGCCCCCGTCCGCTGCCATGCTCAGTCGTCCGGGATCCCGCTGCCACTGAGGGCCGGGACGGTCCGCTCCGGGCGGGCCAGGGAGCGGGCGCCGACGCGGAACTGGTCGAGCTTGTCGACGATCGTCTGCCCGACCGGGGTGTGGCCCCAGACGCTGATGCCCTGGTGGGTGCTGGGCTGCCAGGTGGTCTCGTCGATGACGATGGGGTTCCAGCCGACCTCCCACTCGAAGCCCGAGGGGGTGCGGGCGTAGTAGGAGAGCTCCTTGTCGTTGGTGTGCTGTCCGACGGACAGGGCCATGTCGAAGCCGAGTTCGTGGACACGGTCGTAGCTGCGGGCGAGGTCGTCCAGTGCGGCCACCTGGACGTTGAGGTGCTGGACGCGGGTGCGGACCGGGTCGATGGGCAGGCCCCGGACGGCGGCGATCGCGATGGAGTGATGGCGTTCGTTGACGCGCAGGAAGCGGATCTTGAGCTTGACGCCGCTGATCGTCTCGTCGATGTAGTCGGTGAGGCGGGCGTCGAAGACGGTGTTGAAGTAGCCGCGCATCAGGGTCGGTCGGGTCGAGGTGATGGCGACATGGCCCATGCCGGAGTCGCCCGTGACCCAGCCCGAGGCCGGCATCCGCAAGGGTTCCGGGGAGATCACCGGGGTGGTGTAGATCTCCTGGGTGATGCCCTTGGGGCCGGGGAAGCGCAGGAGGCGTTCGACACCGCGCAGCCTGGCCTCCTCTGCGCTGCCCTCCGCGGTGGGGACGCCGTGGGCGCGGACGCGGGCCTCGATCTGCTCGAAGGTGATGTGGTCGTCCAGATGCCAGCCGATGGCGACGACATCCTCGGCGGGGCCCCGGCGCAGCAGGAAGCGGCACTCGTGGTCGTCGATGCGGAAGCGCATCAGGCCGGTGTCCAGGTCGTCGAGGTGCATGCCGATGGCGTCGGTGCCGAAACGGCGCCAGTCGGCGAAGCGGTTGGTCTCGATGACGAGGTAGCCGAGGTGGACGGCGCCGAAGACGGACGCGGCGTCATACCCCTGGTGTGCGGTCATCGCCGGCCGGCCAGGAAGTCGGCGCAGATCCGGTTGAACAGCTCGGCCCGCTCGAACTGCACCCAGTGCCCGGTGTTGGCGACCTCGTACAGATCGCAGTCGGGCATGCGGTCCGCCAGCATCCGGCCGCCCGAGGGGCGGTTGACCTTGTCGGCCGCGCCCCAGAGCACCAAGGTCGGCACGGGCAGCCGGGACAGGCGGTCGTCGCGGGTGAAGTCCATCTTCCACAGCGTGCGCAGCGCGTTCGGGCCGGACGGCCGGCGCAGCGGCGGGGCCGCGATCACCTCAGGGTCGATGCTCGCCTCGTAGCGGGCGTCGATCACGGAGTCGGGGACGTCGGCGGCGTTGAAGACGAGGTAGGTGCGGATGAACCTCTCCAGTTTCAGGCGTGAAGGGCCGTCCCCGGCGTAGTACGCGAGGAGGCTGTTCAGACCTGGGGTGGGCAGGGCCCGGGTGGTGCCGATGCCGCCGGGGCCCATCAGCACCATGCGGTCGACCCGGTCGGGCGTGTCCAGGGCGAGGCGCAGGGCGCAGGCACCGCCGTAGGAGTTGCCGACCAGGTGGGCCTTGTCCAGGCCGAGTTCGTCGAGCAGTCCGCGGATGCCGGCGGCGAGGTGCCCGAACGGGTCGGCGCCGTCCACGCCCTTGGTGCTGCGTCCGTAGCCGGGCAGGTCGGGGACGATGACCCGGTACTCCTTGGCCAGCTCGGCGATGTTGCGGGTGTAGTTGGAGACGCCGGAGGCGCCGGGGCCGCCGCCGTGCAGCAGCATGACGGGCGGGCCGTCGCCGGTCTCCGCGACGAAGATCTTCCTGCCCAGGACGTCGAGCAGCCGTTCCCGCATCGGCGGGGGTGAGGTGTGTGTGGTCATGGCGTTCCTTGGGTGGCGGGCGAGGTGGCGGTGCGCGATGCCGGTGCGAACCCGGCCGGGGGCGGCGGGAGTCGGGCGGCCGAGGGAGCGGCGGCGTAGACGTAGGCATCGGGGCGCAGGGCGAGGGTGGCGGCGCGGTGCTCGGTCATCCAGGGCCGCAGCACGTCCTCGTCGTCGACGACCGCGCCCCTGGTCGGACGTGAGCCGGCCGGCAGGACGGTCAGGGAGGGGACGCCGCAGCGGTCCCACGCGGGCTGCGGGGTGGGCGGTCCGCCGTGCAGGAGCAGCCAGCGCCCGGCGAGTACGTCGTCCAGGCGGGCCCGGATGCCGTCGGGGCCGGTCACCCAGGGCTGGGGTATCTGGTGCCCGCAGGCCTTGGTGCGGGGGCGGGCCCGCAGGCCCTCGGCGTAGTGGGCGGCGGGGATCCAGTTGGAGTCCTGAAGGAGGCGGGCGAAACCTGGCACGCGGTTCAGGATCGGAAGCGCGAAGTCCCGGACCCGGGTGACCGCGCGCCGCCGTTCGGTGATGATCCGGCCGACGAACACCGCCCGCTCGGTGATCTCCTTGACGTGCGGCTTGCGCTCCGTCTCGTAGCTGTCCAGCACCGATTCGGGCAACTCGCCGCGCAGCACGGCGTCGAGCTTCCAGCACAGGTTGGCCACGTCACGCACCCCGGCCGCCATGCCCTGGCCGATCCACGGCGGCATCGCGTGGGCCGCGTCGCCGGCGAGGAAGACCCGGCCCACCCGGAAGCGGGCGGCGAAGCGGACGTGGTGGCGGTAGACGGTGGCTCGCAGGATCTTGATCTGGTGCTTGCCGATCCCGTACCGGGACACCAGCGCGTGGATCGCCTCGTCTGTGGTCAGGTGCTCCTCGTCGTCGCCCGGCAGGATCGGGAACTCCCACCGGTGGTGCCCCAGCGGAGTCGGACAGTCCACCGCCGGGCGGTTCGCGTCGCAGCGGAAGCGCAGCCGGTCGTGGTCCGGCCACGGCTCGATCATCTTCGTGTCGATCACGACCCAGCGGTCCTCGTACGTCCGTCCCTCGTAGCCCACGTTGAGCTGTGCGCGGGTGAGGCTGGAGCCACCGTCGGCCGCGATGACGTACCTGGCGCGCAGCCGCCGTACGGAGTCGTCGGCGGTGCCCGCCACCGTCAGTTCCACCCCGGCGCCGTCGGCGGACTGGTGCAGCCGCAGGCACTCGTGCCGCAGCAGCACCTCGACGTTGGGGTAACGGTCGACGCCGCCCCGCAGGACCTGCTCCAGCGCGGGCTGGTAGATGAACATCTGCGGCGGGTGACCGTGCCCGCGCGGCGTGGGGTGCGCGCTGAGGATCGTGCGGCCCCGCGCGTCGACGAAGTCCAGCGGCCGGTCGGCCAGCATGTCCAGCTTCAGCCGCTCGGCCAGGCCGGCGCGCTGCCAGATCCGCAGGACCTCCTCGTCGGTGGAGATCGCCCGGGCCCGGGAGTAGATCTCGGCGTCCCGCTCCAGCACGACGACCCGCAGGCCGGCCGCGCCCAGCAGGTTCGCCGCGGTCACCCCCGTCGGTCCGTAACCGATCACCGCCACGTCGTACGCGTCCTGGCCGGCTCTGTCGTCGGTCCTGCTCCCGGCACTGCTCCCACTCACCAGGCCACCTCACTGTCGTCCCTGTCGCGGCTCTTTGTTGTAGCGTTTACTCCAATTGGAATGACCGCTACGGTAAGCTCGGCTTCCGGGACGGTCAAGTGCCGGCACGACGGGAAGGGCGTCTCCCATGACCAGGCCGCACACGGCGCGCAGGAAGCGTGCGAACGGGTTGGAGTCGCGGCGGCGCATCCTCGACGCCGCCGTCGAGATCGCGGGCGAGCGCGGATACGAGGGCACGTCGATCGCCACGGTCAGCGCCCGGTGCGGGCTGCCCGCAAGCTCGATCTACTGGCACTTCGAGGACAAGGACGACCTGATCGCGGCCGTCATCGAGCGCGGCTTCACGGCCTGGCTGTCGGCCGCCGAACTGCCCGGCGAGGACGCCGGCACACCCCTGGAGCGGGTCATGACGATGGCCGCGAACGTGGCGAAGTCCCTGGTCGACGCCCCCGACTTCCTGCGTCTCGGTCTGATGCTCGCCCTGGAGCGGCGGCCTGCCGAGCGCCGGGGACGCACCGTGTTCCTCCAGGTCCGTGAGCTCTCCCGGCAGCGGATATCGGAAATGATCGGCGCCCTGTTCCCGGCCCTGGACGAGGACGCCGTCCGCCTCCTGACCACGTACTCCGTGGCCTGTGCCGACGGGCTGTTCGTGCAGCGCGAGGTGGAGGGCGACTGCGTCGACCTGGTGGCGATGTTCGAGCTGCACGCGCGGCTCGTCCATGACGCGGCGGTCCGGATGGCGGGGAGGAGCCAGGGATGAGCCTGACCTACGTCCAGCGCGAGGAGGCGGCGCGGCTGCTGCGGGAGGCGGAGCACCGTGCGGTGCCGATCGACCCGCTGTCCGCCCGGCTTCCCGGCCTCGACGTGGCCGGCGCCTACGCAATCCAGCGCGACAACGTCGCCTGGCGGCTGGCCGACGGGGCGACGGTCATCGGGCACAAGGTCGGCCTGACGTCCCCGGCCGTGCGGCGGCTCCTCGGCGTCGACGAACCCGACTTCGGGCATCTGCTGGACGACATGGTCCACCGTGACGGTGCCCCCGTCTTCGCGGCACATTACTGCCGGCCCCGGATCGAACCGGAGATCTGCTTCCACCTCACCGAGCGGCTGTCCGGCCCGGGCGTCACGGTCGAGGACGTGCTGAGGGCGACCGACGCCGTCGCGCCCGCGCTGGAGATCGTCGACAGCCGGATCCGGGACTGGCGGATCACCCTCGTCGACACCGTCGCCGACAACGCCTCCTCCGCAGGCCTCGTCTGCGGCCCCTGGATCCCGGTCCGGGACGCGCCCGACCTCGCCGCCGTCACCGCCGACCTGATCGTGGACGGCGAGTTGGCGGGGTCGGGCAGCGGGCGCGAGGTGCTGGGCCACCCCGCGGCCGCGGTCGCCTGGCTGGCCGACACCCTCGCCGCGTCCGGCGCCGCTCTGGAGCCCGGCCATGTCGTGCTGCCGGGCGCCATGACCACCGCCCCCTTCGTCAGGGCCGGCCAGAAGGTCGAGGCAAGGTTCGACGGCCTCGGGCCGGTGTCGGTGACCTTCGTGTGACGGCGTGGAACTTCCTCCCACGGCCGCGGAGTTCCTCCCGGCCCGCGCAACAGCCCCACTCCCCGAGCAGCCGAGAGCCGAGAGAGCCGAGAGAGCCGCCCATGACCACCGCATCCCGCCGGATCGACGTCCACCAGCACCTCGTCCCGCCCCTCTACCGCGATGCCCTGGCCGAAGCCGGTATCGCCGAGGCGGGCGGCCGTGCCCTGCCCGGCTGGAGCGCCGGCGCCGCGCTGGAGGCGATGGACCTGCTGGGCACCGAGACGGCGATCCTCTCCGTCTCGACCCCCGGCACCGGCTTCCTCACCGACCCCGACGAGGCGGCCGGCCTGGCACGGCGGCTCAACGACTTCTCCGCCGGCGTCGCCGCCGAACACCCGGCCCGCCTCGGCTGGTTCGCCACCCTGCCCATGCCGGACGTGGCGGCGGCGGCGAAGGAGGCCGAGCGGGCCCTGGCCGAGCTGGGCGCCGACGGGGTCACCCTGCTCGCCAACAACCGGGGCGCCTACCTCGGAAGCGAGGACCAGGAGCCCCTGTGGCAAGTCCTCGACGAACACGGAGCCGTCGTGTTCGTCCACCCGGCCGACCTCCCCGCCCCCGCCGTCGACGGCATTCCCCCGTTCGCCGCCGACTTCCTCCTCGACACCACCCGCGCGGCCTACCTCCTGGTCCGCAACGGCATCCCGCGCCGCCACCCGAACATCCGGTTCGTCCTCAGCCACGCCGGCGGCTTCGTGCCGTACGCCTCCCACCGCATGGCCGTCGCCCTCGCCAGTGACCTCGGACGCAGCCCCCTCGACGTCCTGGACGACTTCCGCGGCTTCTACTTCGACACCGCGCTGTCCTCCAGCCCCGCCGCCCTGCCCACCCTGCTGGCGTTCGCGCGCCCCGGACGCGTCCTTTTCGGCAGCGACTGGCCGTTCGCGCCCGCACCCGCGGGCCAGTACTTCGCGGGCGGCCTCGCCGCCGGCGTCGACCCCGGCACCCTCGCAGCGATCAACCGCACCAACGCCGAGGCCCTGTTCCCCCGTCTGGCGGGCGGCACCCCCGCCCCGGCCCCGTCCCGTCCCCTCCCGGCACGTCTACGGCATTCCGCCCGGCGAGCCGCCGCCCGCGCCCTGTTCAAGCTGGTCCAGCCCGGCACCTACTGAGCGCCCGACAGCCGTACGCCCTACCCGATGGCCAGTGCCGGGAACTCGACCGACTCATCCAGCTCGGCCCAGACCGTCTTGCCACGCCGGGCGTGACGCGTCCCCCACTGCCCGGCGAGCTGCGCGACCAGGAGCAAACCCCGCCCGCCCTCGTCCAGTACGCGGGCCCGGCGCAGGTGTGGGGTGGTGCTGCTGGCGTCGGAGACCTCGCACAGGAGGGTGCGGTCGTGGATGAGGCGCAGGCTGATCGGCGAACGGCCGTAGCGGATGGCGTTGGTGACGAGTTCGCTGACCACCAGCTCGGCGGTGAACTCGAGGTTCTCCAGCCCCCAGGCGGCCAGTTGGCGGGAGACGTCCGAACGTGCCCGGGCCACCACCGCCGGGTCGGCTTCCAGGTCCCAGGTGGCGACCCGGTCGGCTCCGAGCGCGCGGGTGCGGGCCAGGAGCAGGGCTATGTCGTCGTCGGGCCGGGCGGGCAGCAGAGCATCCAGCACGGTGTCGCAGGCCGCCTCCAGGGAGGTCGCCGGCCGGGCGAGGATCTGCCGCAGCGCGGTCAGCCCCGCGTCGGCGTCGTGGTCGGGGGCCCCGATCAGACCGTCGGTGTACAGAGCGAGCAGGCTGCCCTCGGGCAGGTCGACCTCCACCGTCTCGAAGGGCAGCCCGCCCTGTCCGAGCGGCGGGCCGGGCGGCGGATCCAGCAGCTCCGCCGTGCCGTCCCGGACCACCACGGCCGGGGGCACATCCCCCGCGCGGGCCAGAGTGCAGCGGCGGGAGACGGGGTCGTAGACGGCGTAGAGGCAGGTGGCGCCGCTGTCTCCGCCGACGTCAGCGCCGGGCTCGGCGTCGGGGTCCGTGCACGCCTCGGTGGCCACGCGCACGACGACGTCGTTCAGGTGGGTGAGGAGCTCGTCGGGCGGCAGATCGATGTCGGCCAGGGTGCGTACGGCTGTCCGCAGCCGACCCATCGTGGCGGCGGCCCGGATACCGTGACCGACGACGTCGCCCACCACGAGGGCGACCCGGGCGCCGGACAGCGGGATGACGTCGTACCAGTCGCCGCCCACGCCGGCGCCGGAGCCGGCGGGCAGGTACCGGTAGGCGACGTCCACGGCCGACTGCTCCGGCGCCTCCTGGGGAAGCAGGCTGCGCTGAAGGGTGACGGCGGTGGCGCGGGCGTGGGTGTAGCGGCGGGCGTTGTCGACGGCGACGGCGGCCCTCGCGGCGATCTCCTGGGCGAGGAGCAGGTCCTCGTCGTCATAGCGGGCAGGGTTGCCGAGACGGTGGAACTCGGCCACGCCCAGCGTCATGCCGCGGGCGCGCAGCGGGACGGCGAGGGTCGAGTGGGTTCGCGCGGCGCCCCGGGCCCTGCCGTGCTGGTGTCGCGAGGGACGCCCACTGGCCAGGGCGTGCGCCGACGGCGAGCCGTCCGCCGGGGTGTGCAGCTGCTGCGGTGCGATCGCCCCCTGAGGATCGCTCCCGTCCGCCGGTCCCCGGGCCATCCGGCGCAGCACGGGCGGGCCCTCCTCCACCACGTCCTCTCCTCGCAGCACGGCGTCGAGCAGGTCCACGGTGACGACGTCGGCGAAGTGGTCGGTGGCGAGGTCCGCCAGCTCCTGTGTGGTGCGGGCGATGTCGAGGGTGGTGCCGATGCGCATGCCCGCCTCGTTCACCATCGCCGACCGCCACCGCAGCCGCCGGTCCCGCTCCTCCTGGAACGCCGCGACGCCCTGCTCCGAGACCCGGTCCACATACATCGTCGACATCGCGTTCAGCTGCCGGGCCGCCTCGGTGACCTGCTCGGCGTCGTCGCTGAGCCGGGACAGCTCCGTGAGCAGCCGGTCGATGACGATCTCCTCCGCCAGCCGGAAGGCGCGCAGCATCTCGCTGAGCGGTGTGCCGTGCCGGGCCAGCACCTGCGCGCGTTCGACGTCGGCGGGCGGCAGTTCGATCAGACTCGGCTCGATGGCGCGCTCCAGGCCGGACAGGGCCGCGGCGATGTGCTCGGCGACGTTCTCGCCGGCGATCCGGGCCACGTCCGGGTCCTCCCACAGCGCGGGGAGTTCGCGCAGCAGGCGCCGTTGCACGTCGGATGTGAGCTCGTCCGCTCGCGAACCGAGCTCGCGCGCCGCACGCGAGAGAAGACCGTCGGGGGTGGGCTCCACACACACGACGTTACGCCGCTCACGCGGGCGCCTCAGTCCGTACGGCGCGCGCGCCGGCCGCTGTCAGCCGCCCCCGCGCAGCACCCGGGACAAACCCAGGGCCGCGGTCCGTACCGCGGGTGCCAACTGGGCGGGGCTGAACCGGGAGCGCGGCACCGCCACCGAGAGGGCGGCGACCGTGGTGCCGCCGGCGAAGACGGGAGCCGCGATGCAGGCCACGCCGAGGGCGGCCTCCTGCTCCTCGTAGGCCAGGCCGGAGACCCGGATCTTCTCCAGGGCCATGCGCAGCCGGTCCGGGTCGGTGATGGAGTGCGGCGTGAGGCTCGGCAGCGGCCGGGACAGCACCTCCTCCGTCAGCTCAGCGCCGGAGAAGGCCAACAGGGCCTTGCCGACACCGGTGCAGGTCAGCGGCAGGCTGCCGCCGATGCGGGAGGGCAGCTGGAGAGCCTCGTGGCCGTGGATGCGTTCGAGATAGACAACGTCCAGGCCCTCCCGGATCCCGAGGTGGACGGTCTCTCGGGTGGCCTCGAACAGGTCCTGGAGGAACGGCAGGGCCGCCTCGCGCAGATCGAGCCGGTGCGGCACCAGCGAGCCGAGCTCGAACAGCTTCGCCCCGAGCCGGTACTCGGGCCCCGAGCGCTCCAGCCAGCCCAGCCGGACGAGGTCCGCAGCCAGCCGGTGGACCGTGGGCTTGGGAAGGCCGGTGCGCTCCGAAAGTTCCGACAGACGGTACGGGCCGCCACTCGGACTGAAGCACTCCAGGATAATCGCGGCCTTCTCCAACATGCTGCCGCCCGCGTTGTTCCGTGTCACGGAACAAAGTTTGTCGCTTCACGGCAGGGCGTGTCTATATCGGTGTCGAGCCGCTGCGAGTGCCGACCGGCTCCTTCCCATCGGTTCACCCGCCACTGCGCCTTCCCCGGAGGTATCCCGTGTCGACCCCACCCGACGGTGTCCGCCCGGACGCCGCCCCGCCGACCGTCGTCAAGGCCGCCGATCTGCTGACGGAGGCCGCCCGCACCGGTACCGCCTGCCCTCCGGTGCGTGACCTGTTCGACGCCGGCGCCGATCTGGAGACCGCGTACGCCGTGCAGCAGCTCAACGTGCGGCGCGGACTGGATGCCGGCCGCCGGATCGTCGGCCGCAAGATCGGCCTGACCTCCGTGGCCGTACAGCGCCAACTCGGCGTGGACCGGCCCGACTTCGGCGCGCTGTTCGCGGACATGGCCGTACCGGACGGCGATGAGGTGCCCGCCGGGCGGCTGCTCCAGCCGAAGGTGGAGGCCGAGGTGGCGCTCGTCCTCGGGCGGGACCTGCCGCACCCGGCGTGCACGGTCGTCGACGTCCTGCGCGCGGTCGACTTCGCGCTGCCCGCGCTGGAGATCGTCGACAGCCGGGTGCGGGGCTGGGACATCTCCTTGGTCGACACCGTCGCCGACAACGCGTCCTGCGGCCTGTACGTCCTGGGCGCGACTCCCGTACCCCTCACCGCCGTCGACCTGCGGACGGTGACGATGACCATGACGCGGGGCGGCGAGACCGTCTCCGAGGGCACCGGCGCCGACTGTCTCGGGAGCCCCCTCAACGCGGCCGTGTGGCTGGCCTCCGCGCTCGCCGAGCGGGGCGATCCGCTGCGCGCGGGCGACCTGGTGCTGACCGGCGCGCTCGGTCCGATGTCGCCAGCGGCTCCGGGCGACGTGTTCGAGGCCCGTGTCTGCGGGCTGGGTTCCGTGCGGGTCGGCTTCGCGAAGGAAGGGGGCGGGCTGTGAGCACCAAGGTCGCCGTCATCGGCTCGGGCAACATCGGAACCGACCTCATGATCAAGATTCTCCGGCTGTCGGAGTCGCTGGAGATCGCCGCGCTGGCCGGGATCGACCCGGACTCCGACGGTCTGGCCCGCGCTCGCCGCCTGAAGGTCGCCACGACCCACGAGGGCGTCGAAGGGCTAGTCGCGCTGGACGAGTTCGCCGATGTGGAGATCGTCTTCGACGCGACCTCGGCCGGCGCGCACCGCCACCACGACGACGTGCTGCGCCCCCTGGGCCGCACTCTGGTCGACCTCACCCCGGCCGCTGTCGGCCCGTACGTCGTCCCGCCGGTCAACGGCGACGCCCACCTCGACGCCCCGAACGTCAACATGGTCACCTGCGGCGGCCAGGCCACCATCCCGGTCGTCGCGGCCGTGAACGCCGTCACGCCGGTGCACTACGGCGAGATCGTCGCGTCCATCGCCTCCCGCTCCGCAGGCCCCGGCACCCGCGCCAACATCGACGAGTTCACCGAGACGACCTCGTCCGCCATCCAGCAGGTCGGCGGCGCCGCGCGCGGCAAGGCGATCATCGTCCTCAACCCGGCCGAACCGCCTCTGATCATGCGGGACACCGTGCACTGCCTGGTCTCCGACTGCGCCACGGAGGCGGTCACCGCGTCGGTCGAGGAGATGGTCGGGCGGGTGCAGTCGTACGTGCCCGGATACCGGCTCAAGCAGAAGGTGCAGTTCGAGCGGGTGCCGTCCGACGACCCGCTGCACACCCTCGTCCCCGGCGCGGGCGAGGCCCTGAAGGTCTCCGTCTTCCTGGAGGTCGAGGGCGCCGCGCACTACCTCCCGGCGTACGCCGGGAACCTCGACATCATGACCTCGGCCGCGTTGCGCACCGCGGAACGCATGGCCGCCCACTCTCGGCTCCGCTCCAGCGGGGGGACCCCCGTCGCCACGGAGGTGGCCTCCCGATGACCCGGCTGTACGTCCAGGACGTGACCCTCAGGGACGGCATGCACGCCGTCCGGCACCGCTACACCGTCGACCGGGCCCGCGCCGTCGCCGCCGCGCTGGACACCGCCGGGGTCGCCGCGATCGAGATCGCCCACGGCGACGGCCTCGCCGGCTCCAGCATCAACTACGGCGTCGGCGCCCACACCGACTGGGAGTGGATCGAGGCGGTGGTGGACGCCGCCGAACGCGCGGTGCCCACGACTCTGCTGCTCCCCGGCATCGGCACGCTGCACGACCTCCGGCGGGCGCACGCCCTCGGTATCCGCTCGGTGCGCGTCGCCACGCACTGCACCGAGGCCGACATCTCCGCACAGCACATCGCCGCCGCGCGGGAGTTGGGCATGGACGTCGCCGGGTTCCTGATGATGTCCCACATGGCCGAACCGGCCGAACTGGCCCGCCAGGCCAAGCTGATGGAGTCGTACGGCGCCCACTGCGTCTACGTCACCGACTCCGGCGGCCGCCTCACCATGGACGACGTCCGCGACCGCTTCCGCGCCTACCGCGACGTCCTCGACCCGGCGACGGAGCTGGGCATCCACGCCCACCACAACCTGGCGCTGGGCGTCGCCAACACCGTCGTCGCCGTCGAGAGCGGCGTGACCCGGGTCGATGCCTCGCTCGCCGGGCAGGGGGCGGGCGCGGGCAACTGCCCGCTGGAGGCGTTCGTCGCGGTCGCCGACCTGATGGGCTGGGAGCACGGCTGCGACCTGTTCCCCCTGATGGACGCGGCCGACGACCTCGTACGCCCGCTGCAGGACCGCGAGGTGCGGGTGGACCGCGAGACCCTCAGCCTCGGCTACGCGGGGGTGTACTCCAGCTTCCTGCGGCACGCCGAGACCGCCGCCGCCCGCCACGGTCTGGACACCCGCAGCATTCTCGTCGAGGCCGGCCGGCGCGGAATGGTCGGCGGCCAGGAAGACATGATCACCGACATCGCGCTGGACCTGGTCGCCCGCGCCTGCGCGACATGACCGCGCCCCTTCCGGTCGGCCGGAAGGGGCGCGGTCGCGGGGGGGGCGACGGGAGGCCGTGCAACCGTCACACCGTGGGCTTCGACAGGGTGATGTCCTTCTTCAGTACCGCGTGGAAGTGCGGCAGGGGCAGGCCGCCCAGGCCGCCCACGGGGCGCAGCTCCACGACGGTGACCTCGACGTTCGCCTTGCCGTGCTTGAGGGTGGCGTCCGCGGGGGCCTTGCTCTTGTTCTGCCAGCGGTGCTGCTTGCCGTCGCACTCGGCGACGGTGCCACCGATGGCGTACCGGGTGGTGGAGTCCTTCTGGCCGATGGAGGCGCTCACGAACGTGGGTCCCGTGCTGTCGATGCAGCGGTAGGTGCCGGAGACGGTGATGGTGCCGTCCGCGGCCATGGGGGTCTTGGTGACGACGGTGACGGTCTCCTCGGGCTCGGTGGGAGCGTCGGAGTCGGCGGGCGCCGAGGGCGCGGCGAGCAGCAGGAACAGCGCGGTGCCGACGGCGGTGGCGAGAGCGGGGCGCAGGGGCATGGGATGACCTCCCGGTGGGCGGAGTGGGGGCTTCCACTGGTACCCGGCGGGTGTGCCGTTGGGCGTGACCGTCACCCCTTCGGTGGCGAGTCCGCTGCGACCTTCGTGGATCGGTCAGAGAGTTGTCCGCGTGTTGTCACGGTTCACAGCGCGCCGTTCCGATGAGTTCGCGGCGGGAGCATGGTCTACCCATATGGACGACGCATACGGTTCGTCCGCCCGATATGGAGGTGCGCCATGTGTTCCTACCAGCCTTCGTGCCCTTCCTCCGAAAGCCGCACCGCACATGTGGTGGCCGCCCACCCCGAGCAGGGCTGGAGCCTCCTGTGTGACGGCGCCATCGTCTTCGACGACAGCGGTGAGCTGCTGCCCGACGGCAGCGTGGTCGCCCCGCACCGGGTGCCGGCCGACCGGCTCGCGATGGCCGCCTGAACACGGCCTACGGCAGCACCGCGAACCCGTCCAGCTCCACCATGGCCTCTTCGTCCCAGAGCCGTACGACCTCGACGACGGCCATCGCCGGGTAGTCCCGTCCCGCCAACCGCCGCCAGATCCGGCCGAGTTCTGCGACCTGGGTGCGATACGCCGCGACGTCCGTGGCATAGACGGTGACCCGCGCGAGGTCGGCCGGGGCGCCGCCGGCCGCCGCCAGCGCGGCCAGCAGATTGCCGAGCGCCCGCTCGAACTGCTCCGGCAACGTCTCCCCCACCACCTTGCCGTCGGTGTCGAGCGCGGTCTGCCCGGCCAGGAACACGACCCGGGACCCGGTGGCGACGACCGCGTGGGAGAAGCCAGTGGGCGGGGACAGCTCGGGCGGGTTGACACGCTCGGTGCTCACTGACCGGCCTCCATGTTGGTGTACAGCTCCTTGGCGATGATGCCGCGTTGGACCTCGCTGGCCCCTTCGTAGACGCGCGGGGCGCGCACCTCGCGGTAGAGGTGCTCGAGCAGATGGCCGCGGCGCAGGGCACGGGCACCGTGCAACTGGACCGCCTTGTCGACGACATACTGCGCCGTCTCCGTCGCCAGCAGCTTCGCCATCGCCGCGCGCTTCGGGACGTCCGGGGCGCCTACGTCGTACGCCGTCGCCGCCGCGTACACCATGAGACGGGCCGCCTCCGTACGCAGGGCCATCTCGGCGACCTGGTGGGCGACCGTCTGAAGGTCCTTCAACTTGCTGCCGAACGCGTCCCGTCGGGCGGTGTGGGCGAGGGTTGCGTCCACAGCCGCCTGCGCCATACCGACGGCGAAGGCACCGACGCTCGGCCGGAAGAGGTTGAGGGTGCCCATCGCGACCCGGAAGCCGCGATCGGGCTCGCCGAGGACATCGTCGGCGGTTACGGGAACGGCGTCGAAGTCGAGGGTGCCGATGGGGTGCGGGGACAGCATCTCCAGGCCTGCTCCGGTGAGACCGGGACGGTCGGCGGGGACGAGGAAGGCGGTGACGCCGCGGGCACCGGCGTCGGGGGTGGTCCGGGCGAAGACGGTGTAGAAGTCGGCCTCGGGGGCGTTGGAGATCCAGCACTTCTCACCGGTGAGGCGCCAGCGGGCGGGGCCGTCGGGTTCGGCGGCGACCGAGGCGACCGAGGCGACCGAGGCAGCCGGCGTCTCCCCCGGCCCTCCCGGCCGCGAGGTGTCCCGCTCCGCCCGCAGCTCCAGCGCCGCCGCGTCCGACCCGGCGCCCGGCTCGCTCAGCGCGAAGGCCGCCACCGCGCTGCCCTCGGCCACCCGGGGCAGCCAGCGCTCCCGCTGGGCGGGGGTGCCGTGGGCGTGGACGGGGTGCGCGCCCAGGCCCTGGAGGGCGAGCGCGGTCTCCGCCTCCGTGCAGGCGTACGCGAGGGTCTCCCGCATCAGGCACAGGTCGACCGCGCCGGCACTGAAAAGCCGCCGCAGCAGCCCCAGTTGACCGAGCTCGGCGACCAGCGGGCGGTTGACCCGCCCGGGTTCCCCCTTCTCGGCGAGCGGGCTCAGCCGTTCGGCGGCCAGGGTGCGCAGCTCGGCACACCAGGCGGTTTGCGCCGGATCGAGCGAGAATGCGGGCATTGCCGACCTCCCTGCGGGGCCGTGCGCGACGGACCCTCTCGACGGACCTCCTCGACGATATCGCGCACCATTGACTGTCGTCACCAACACGATACGCTCCCTGTGCTGGGACCCGCTCAGGGCCGCTTTCGCAACAGGCCCTGGCCCACCACGACGCCCACAGGCAGCCCACAAGGCAAGGGGGCGAACCGCCATGGCCGGTCTGCACCGCTCCGCCCACGTCGACACTTTCGCCCGCGAGCATCTGCCACCGCCCGACCAGTGGCCCGAGCTCCGCTTCGACCTGCCGGGGCTGGACTACCCCGATCGGCTCAACGCGGCAGCCGAGTTGCTCGACGGCCCGCCCGACGAGCGGCCCGTGTTCCACACCCCGTCCGGCGACACATGGACGTACGGCACACTGCGCGCCCGCGTCGACCGGCTCGCGCATGTCCTCACCGGCGGCCTCAACGTCGTCCCGGGCAACCGGGTGCTGCTGCGCGGCCCGACCACGCCCTGGCTGGCCGCCTGCTGGCTTGCGGTGCTGAAGGCGGGGGCGGTCGCCGTCACCGTGCTGGCCCAGCAGCGGCCGCACGAGCTGAAGACCATGTGCGAGATAGCCCAGGTGCGGCACGCGCTGTGCGACATCCGGGCCGTCGACGACCTCGCCAAGGCCGAGATACCCGGGCTGCGGATCGCGACGTACGGCGGCGACGCCCCCGACGACCTGCTGCACCGATCGGCGCCCGACACGCCGTACGCCGCCGCCGACACGGCAGCCGACGACGTGGCCCTCATCGCCTTCACCTCCGGGACCACCGGACGGCCCAAGGGCTGTATGCACTTCCACCGGGATGTGCTCGCGATAGCCGACACTTTCTCGGAACATGTGCTGCAACCACATGTGGACGATGTCTTCGCCGGCAGTCCCCCACTCGGCTTCACCTTCGGCCTCGGCGGACTCGTGATCTTCCCGCTGCGGGCCGGCGCCGGCTCCCTGCTCCTCGAACAGGCCGGCCCCAAGCAACTGCTGCCCGCGATCGCCGAGCACCGGGTGTCCGTGCTGTTCACCGCGCCGACGGCGTACCGCGCGATGCTCGACGAGCTCGACTCGCACGACGTCTCCTCACTGCGCCGCTGCGTCTCGGCGGGCGAGAACCTGCCCGCCGCCACCTGGCAGGCCTGGCGGGAGCGGACCGGGCTGCGCATCATCAACGGCATCGGCGCCACCGAGCTGCTGCACATCTTCATCTCCGCGGCCGACGCGCACATCAGGCCCGGGACGACAGGGGTGGCGGTGCCGGGCTGGCAGGCACGCGTGGTCGACCACGAAGGTCAGGCGATGCCCGACGGGGAGCCCGGGCTGCTCGCCGTGCGCGGGCCCGTCGGCTGCCGTTATCTCGCCGATCCCCGGCAGCGCGAGTACGTGCGCCACGGCTGGAACATCACCGGCGACACCTACGTCCGGGAGAGTGACGGCTACTTCCGCTACGTCGCCCGCGCGGACGACATGATCATCTCGGCCGGCTACAACATCGCGGGCCCGGAGGTCGAAGAGGCACTCCTGCGCCACCCCGACGTGCTGGAAACGGCGGTCGTGGGCCGGCCCGACGAGGCGCGCGGACAGGTCGTGGTGGCATACGCGGTGCTCAGGGAGGGTGCGCGCCAGGACGCGGAGGCGTTGCGCGCGTTCGTGAAGGCAGAGCTGGCGCCGTACAAGTGCCCGCGTGAGATCGTCTTCCTGGAGGCGCTGCCACGCACCGCGACCGGCAAGCTCCAGCGCTTCCGTTTGCGCGACGGCGGTGACCCGCCGGGTGACCAGCAGTGATCCGTACGACCTAAGATGATCAACGTGTCCGACCAGCATGCACCACGGTCTCTCATCGTCACGCTCTACGGCGCCTACGGCCGCTACATGCCCGGCCCGGTGCCGGTCGCCGAGCTGATCAGACTGCTGGCCGCGGTCGGCGTGGACGCTCCTTCGGTACGTTCGTCGGTGTCGCGGCTCAAACGGCGCGGGCTGCTGCTGCCGGCCCGCACGGCACAGGGCGCGGCGGGCTACGAACTCTCCCCGGACGCCCGCCAGTTGCTCGACGACGGCGACCGGCGCATCTACGCCACCGCGCCGCCCGAGGACGAGGGCTGGGTGCTCGCGGTGTTCTCGGTGCCGGAGTCGGAGCGGCAAAAGCGCCATGTGCTGCGCTCCCGGCTGGCCGGCCTCGGCTTCGGAACGGCCGCACCGGGCGTGTGGATCGCACCGGCGCGGCTCTACGAGGAGGCCCGGCACACCCTGCAGCGGCTGCGCCTGGAGGGGTACGTCGACTTCTTCCGCGGCGAGCATCTCGGCTTCACGCCGACCGCCGAGGCCGTCGCCCGCTGGTGGGACCTGGCCGCGATCGCCAAGGAGCACGACGCGTTCCTCGACCGCCACGCGCGCGTGCTGCACGACTGGGAGCAGCGGCGGGACACCCCGCCCGAGGAGGCGTACCGCGACTATCTCCTCGCCCTGGACTCCTGGCGCCACCTGCCCTACACCGACCCCGGACTGCCCGCCCGGCTGCTGCCCGCGGACTGGCCGGGCGCGCGCTCGGCCACCGTCTTCCGGGGACTGCACGAGCGTCTGCGGGACGCGGGAGCGGTGTTCGCCGGTCTGTGACCTCGCATGCGCCACTCACGGAACCCTCAGGTTCCTCTGTGTCTCCTCTCAACTTTCCTACCTAGCGTCCATGGAGTCGTCGCGAGGTAGGACGCGGAGTGAGAGATGAGGACTGGTGCGCATGACCACCACGGCCCGGAAGGCAGGCCCAAGGGCTCAGGGGGCCACCATCTGGCTCACCGGGCTGCCGAGCGCGGGCAAGACGACCATCGCCCGCCTGCTCGGTGCCCGTCTGAAGGCCGAGGGACATCGCGTGGAGGTCCTCGACGGCGACGAGATCCGCCGCTTCCTCTCCGCCGGCCTCGGCTTCTCGCGTGCGGACCGGAACACCAACGTGCAGCGCATCGGGCTGGTCTCGGAGGTGCTCGCGCGCAACGGCGTGCTGTCCGTCGTCCCGGTCATCGCCCCGTACGCCGACAGCCGCGAGGCGGTGCGCAGGCGGCACGAGGCGAGCCGGACGCCGTACCTCGAGGTGCATGTCGCCACCCCGGTGGAGGTGTGCAGCGAGCGGGACGTGAAGGGGCTGTACGCCCGGCAGGCCGCAGGACAGCTGTCCGGGCTGACGGGCGTCGACGACCCGTACGAGCCGCCCGAGGACCCCTGCCTCGTCCTTCCCACACAGCTCCAGACACCCCAGGAATCGGCGGCCGCCGTCTACGCCGTGCTGGCGGAGCGGGGGCTGGTGTGAACGGGTTCGGTCTCTCCCACCTGGACGCGCTGGAGTCCGAGGCCGTCCACATCTTCCGTGAGGTGGCGGGTGAGTTCGAACGGCCGGTGATCCTGTTCTCCGGCGGCAAGGACTCCATCGTCATGCTGCACCTGGCGCTGAAGGCGTTCGCGCCGGCGCCCGTGCCCTTCACGCTGCTGCACGTCGACACCGGGCACAACTTCCCCGAGGTCATCGACCATCGGGACCGTGTGGTGGCCGCACATGGGCTGCGGCTCCATGTGGCCTCCGTACAGGACTACATAGACCGGGGTGTGCTGCGTGAGCGTCCCGACGGGACGCGGAATCCGCTGCAGACGGTGCCGCTGACGGAGAAGATCCAGAGCGAGCGGTTCGACGCGGTCTTCGGCGGCGGGCGCCGGGACGAGGAGAAGGCACGGGCCAAGGAGCGGGTGTTCAGCCTGCGGGACGAGTTCTCGCAGTGGGACCCGCGCCGCCAGCGGCCCGAGCTGTGGAACCTCTACAACGGCCGCCACGTGCCCGGCGAACACGTCCGCGTCTTCCCGCTGTCCAACTGGACCGAGCTGGACGTGTGGCAGTACATCGCCCGCGAGGAGATCGAGCTGCCGGAGATCTACTACGCCCATCAGCGCGAGGTGTTCCAGCGGGGCGGCATGTGGTTGACGGCGGGTGAGTGGGGTGGTCCTCGCGAGCACGAGGTCGCCGAGAAGCGTCAGGTCCGCTATCGCACGGTCGGCGACATGTCCTGCACCGGAGCAGTGGACTCCGACGCCGACAGCATCGAGAAGGTGATCGCCGAGATCACCGCCTCCCGGCTGACCGAGCGTGGCGCGACCCGCGCCGACGACAAGCTGTCCGAGGCCGCGATGGAAGACCGTAAGCGCGAGGGGTACTTCTGAGCATGACCGTGAACACACTTCGGTTCGCCACGGCAGGGTCCGTCGACGACGGCAAGTCGACCCTCGTCGGACGTCTGCTGCACGACTCGAAATCAGTCCTCACCGACCAGCTCGAGGCCGTGGAGCACGCCTCCCGCAACCGCGGGCAGGACACCCCCGATCTCGCACTGCTCACCGACGGCCTGCGCGCCGAGCGCGAGCAGGGCATCACCATCGACGTGGCCTACCGCTACTTCGCCACACCCCGGCGCCGCTTCATCCTCGCCGACACGCCCGGCCATGTGCAGTACACCCGCAACATGGTCACCGGCGCCTCCACCGCCGAGCTGACGATCATCCTCGTCGACGCCCGCAACGGCGTCGTCGAGCAGACCCGCCGGCACGCCGCCGTGGCCGCCCTGCTGCGGGTTCCCCATGTGGTCCTCGCCGTCAACAAGATGGACCTGGTCGGGTACGGGAAGCCACAGTTCGACGCGATCGTCGAGGACTTCGCCGCTCACGCGGCCGAGTTGGGACTGCCCGGCTTCACCCCGATCCCGGTCTCGGCGCTCGTCGGGGACAACGTCGTGGCGCGCTCGGCCCACCTGGACTGGTACGGCGGCCCGGCGCTGCTGGAGTTCCTGGAGAACGTCCCGGTCGGCACCGACCCCGCCGACGCCCCGGCCCGCTTCCCCGTGCAGTACGTGATCCGGCACGGTGAAGCCCGTCACTACGCGGGCCAGTTGGCGTCCGGATCGCTGCGGGTCGGCGACCGGCTGACCGTGCACCCGTCCGGCGCGACATCCGAGATCACCGGCATCGACGTACTCGGCCGGGACGTCGACGTGGCGTACGCGCCGCAGTCGATCAGCGTGCGCCTCGCCGACCAGCGGGACATCTCGCGCGGCGACCTGATCACCACGGGCGTCGATGTCCCGGCGCTCACACGGGACGTCCGGGCGAGGGTGTGCCATCTGGCCGACCGCCCGCTGAGGGTCGGCGACCGGGTGCTGGTGCGGCACACCACCCGAACCGTGAAGGCCGTGGTCAAGGACCTCGGCGGGGCTGCCGAGTTCAGGGCCAACGACCTGGGACGGGTCACCCTGCGCACCGGCGAGCCACTCGCCCTCGACGACTACGCGGTCTCCCGGCGCACCGGCGCGTTCATCCTGATCGACCCGGCGGACGGCGCGACGCTGACCGCCGGCATGGCCGAGATCAGCTCCCCAGACTGAGCCGGGGTCTGGGTGCGTCGGTGCGCCCCGTCTGCGGACGCCGGCTACCCGCCCGGTACGGCGCCGGCCAGACGACACCCGGGCCGTCGTAGCCCTGCTCGGCCGCCGCGTGCAGTGTCCAGTGGGGGTCGTAGAGGTGGGGACGGGCGAGGGCGCACAGGTCCGTACGGCCCGCAAGAATCAGGGAGTTGACGTCGTCCCAGGAGGAGATCGCACCGACCGCGATCACCGGCAGGCGGGTGGCGTGGCGGATCCGGTCCGCGTACGGCGTCTGGTACGACCTCCCGTACTCCGGCTGCTCGTCGGCCACGACCTGTCCGGTCGACACGTCGATCGCGTCGGCGCCGTGCGCGGCGAAGGCGCGGGCGATCTCCACTGCGTCCTCGGCCGTCGTCCCGCCCTCGGCCCAGTCCGTGGCGGAGATACGGACGGTCATCGGCCGTTCCTCCGGCCAGACGGCCCGTACGGCGTCGAAGACCTCGAGCGGGAAGCGGAGCCGTTTCTCCAGGGAGCCGCCGTAGGCGTCGGTGCGTTGGTTGGTCAGCGGGGAGAGGAAGCCGGAGAGCAGGTAGCCGTGTGCGCAGTGGAGTTCGAGGAGGTCGAATCCGGCGCGGGCGGCGCGCCAGGCGGCGGCGGTGAACTGCTCCCGGATGTCGGTGAGTTGGGACCGCGTCAGCTCACGCGGTGTCTGGCTGTACGGCTTGTAGGGGAGCGGGGACGGGGCCACCAGCGGCCAGTTGCCGTCCTCCAACGGCTGGTCGATGCCCTCCCACATGAGCCTGGTCGAGCCCTTGCGCCCACTGTGGCCGAGCTGCACACCGATCGCGGTGCCGGGTGCCTGCGAGTGCACGAACCGGACGATCCGCCGCCAGGCCTCGCCCTGCTTGCCGGTGTAGAGGCCGGTGCAGCCGGGGGTGATACGGCCCTCCGGGCTGACGCACACCATCTCGGTCATCACCAGCCCGGCGCCGCCGAGGGCACGCGCGCCGAGGTGGACGAGGTGGAAGTCGCCGGGGACGCCGTCGGTGGCCGAGTACATGTCCATCGGGGACACGACGACCCGGTTGCGCAGGGTCAGGCCGCGCAACCGGAACGGCGTGAACATCGGGGGCGTGCCGGCCGGGCAGCCGAAGTCGCGCTCCACGGCCTCGGTGAAACCGGCGTCCCGCAGGCGGAGGTTGTCATGCGTGACGCGGCGGCTGCGGGTGAGGAGGTTGAAGGCGAACTGGCGGGGCGGCTGATCGAGGTGGAGGGCGAGGTTCTCGAACCATTCCAGGCTGGCCCGGGCGGCGCGCTGCGTGGAAGCCACGACGGGCTTGCGCTCCTCCTCGTAGGCCCTCAACGCGCCGGCGACGTCGGGCTGTTCCTCCAGGCAGGCGGCGAGCGCGAGGGCGTCCTCGACGGCCAGCTTGGTGCCGGAGCCGATGGAGAAGTGGGCGGTGTGGGCGGCGTCGCCGAGCAGGACGACGTTGTCGTGCGACCAGCGCTCGTTGACGACGGTGCGGAAGGTGGTCCATGCCGACTTGTTGGACTTGAGGGGCCGCCCGCCCAGTGCGTCCGCGAAGATCTTGGCGCAGCGGGCGATCGACTCCTGCTCGTCGAGCTCGTCGAATCCGGCGGCTCGCCACACGTCCTCGTGCATCTCGACGATGACGGTGGAGGCGTCGGGCGCATAGGGATAGCCGTGCAGCTGCATCACGCCGTGCTCGGTCTCGGCGATCTCGAACCGGAAGGCGTCGAAGGCGAAGTCGGCGGCCAGCCAGATGTAACGGCAGTGGTGGGTGGCCACATGGGGGCGGAACACATGGGCGTAGGCCTCGCGGGTGGTGCTGTTCACACCGTCTGCGGCGATGACGAGGTCGTACGTCTCTGCCAGCCAGGCCGGGTACGGGGCGTCCGAGCGGAAGCGGAGCTCCACGCCGAGGGTGCGGCAGCGGTCGTGGAGGATCTCCAGGAGGCGTTTTCTGCCCAGTGCCGCGAAGCCGTGTCCTCCGGAGGTCTGGCGGGTGCTGCGGTGGACGATGTCGATGTCGTCCCAGCGGATGAATTCGTCGCGGAGGGCCTGGTAGACCTGCGGGTCGGCGTGTTCGATGCCGCCGAGGGTTTCGTCGGAGAGGACCACTCCGAAGCCGAAGGTGTCGTCGGGGGCGTTGCGTTCCCAGACGGTGAGTTCGCGGGTGGGGTCGAGGCGTTTGAGGAGGGCGGCGGCGTAGAGGCCGGCGGGGCCGCCGCCGATGATGGCGACTCGTTGGGGGTGGCTGGCCACCGCGGGCGGCTGCGGGTTGGCGGGGGCTGGTCGCGCCCGCGCGGCGGTAGCCGCAGATTCAGTACAACCCCGCGCCCCTGGGGTTGGGACGGTCCCCTGGGTCGAGAGCATCCCTACCTCCCCTGCCATTTGGGCGGGCGCTTCTCCGTGAAGGCCGCGTGGAACTCCGCGTAGTCCTCGCCGTTCATCAGGAGGGCCTGCGTCGAGGCGTCCAGTTCCACCGATGCCGCCAGTGGCATGTCCAGCTCGGCTGTCAGGAGGGCCTTCGTCTGGGCGTACGCCAGGGCCGGGCCCTCGGCCAGGCGGCGGGCGAGCGTCTGCGCGGCCTCATCCACGCTCCCCTCCTCCGCGAGCTCGCTGATCAGACCGATGCGCTCGGCCTCCGGTGCCCGGACCGGCTCACCCAGCATCAGCAGCCGGGTCGCATGACCCAGACCGACGATCCGGGGCAGCAGATACGCGGCGCCCATGTCGCCGCCGGACAGGCCGACCCGGGTGAAGAGGAAGGCGAAGCGGGCGGTGGGGTCGGCGACCCGGAAGTCGGCCGCGAGCGCCAGTACCGCCCCGGCCCCGGCCGCCACCCCGTGCACCGCCGCGATCACCGGGAACGGGCACTCCCGTACCGCCCGCACGACCTGCCCGGTCATCCGGTTGAAGTCGAGGAGCTGGGCGGTGTCCATGGCCAGGGTCGCGCCGATGATCTCGTCGACGTCGCCGCCGGAGCAGAAGCCGCGGCCCTCGCCGGCCAGCACCAGGGCCCGCACCGCCCTCTCCCGGGCCAGCTCGGCGAGCAGATCGCGCAGGTCGGCGTAGGCACCGAAGGTCAGCGCGTTGAGCTTCTCGGGACGGGCGAGGGTGACGGTGGCGACCCCGTCGGCATGCTCGACGCGCAGATGTTTCCAGTCCGGGGTGCGGGCGGCGGAGCCGGTGAAGGGACTCATGACGTGCGGCCTCCTCGGGCGGACGGCGGGCACTGCCTCGCTGAGCTCTGTCCTGCGAGCTCTGTCCTGCGAGCTCTGCCCTTCGAAGCTATCACTCAACTTTGACTGTCGTCACGAGCACGCAATAAGCCAACCGGGTGTGACCTTGCCCGGTCACATCCGTCACGGATCGTCGACACCCCCGTAACGACGGGATCAGCCGCGCGAGGTCGGCCGTTCACCTGGGTAAGTCGCCCAGCAGTCGGGGCCGAAGGTTCCGAACGGTGCCCTCCGGAGGCCCTTCACCGGGTGGCGCCGTACCATTCATAAGGTTGAAAGCAGGACAGCCTGCTCATGAACGGACCCGCCTTGCAAGATCGCCCCTCAGCCTCCGCCTCCTGGCGCATCGCGCTGCCGCACACGGTCGCAGCCGTGCCCGTCGCGCGTGCCCTGGTCCGTACGGCGCTGGCCGAGCTGCAGCACGCCGCCGACAGCGACACCGCGGAGCTGCTCACGGCGGAGCTGGTCGCGAACGCCGTGGAGCACACCGCGGGCGACGGCCCCATAGAGCTGGTCGTGGAGCTGCTGCCGTCCGGCTGCCAGGTCGAGGTCCACGACCCGGACCCGGCCCCGCCCGGCGATCTGACCCGTCCCACCAACGGCGAGCCCGACCCCTGGCAGGAGCACGGCCGGGGCCTCCTGCTGATCCGCACCCTCAGCTCGTCCTGCGGCCACCGCCCGACGGGCTCCGGCAAGGCGGTCTGGTTCAGACTGCCGGTCGTGCCGGCTCAGCGCCGCCCGCTGTAACCGTCTCAGGCCAGGGTCGCCACCAGAACGGCCTTGATCGTGTGCATCCGATTCTCCGCCTCGTCGAAAACGACGGAGTGCACCGACTCGAAGACCTCGTCCGTGACCTCCAGCGACTCCAGGCCGTGCCGCTCGAAGATCTCGCGGCCGACCTTCGTACCCAGGTCGTGGAAAGCCGGCAGACAGTGGAGGAACTTCACGTCCGCGTTGCCGGTGGCCCGTAGGACATCCATGGTCACGGCATACGGAGCAAGCGCAGCGATCCGCTCGTCCCACACCTTCTTGGGCTCCCCCATGGAAACCCAGACGTCCGTGGCGACGAAGTCCGCCCCGAGGACCCCCTCGTCGACCTTCTCCGTGATCGTGATGCGGGCCCCGCTGGTCTCGGAGAGCTTGAGGGCCTGCCCGATGACCGCCTGGGCGGGCCAGTACGCCTGGGGGGCGACGATCCGCACGTCCATGCCGAGCAGCGCTCCGGTGATCAGGTACGAGTTGCCCATGTTGAAGCGGGCGTCGCCCAGGTACGCGAAGGCGATCTCCTTCGGGGGCTTGGCGCTGTGCTCCGTCATCGTCAGCACGTCGGCCAGCATCTGCGTCGGGTGCCAGTCGTCGGTCAGACCGTTGAAGACGGGCACTCCCGCGTACGCCGCCAGCTCCTCCACGTTCGCCTGACTGTCCCCGCGGTACTCGATCCCGTCATACATCCGCCCCAGCACCCGCGCGGTGTCCTTCACGGACTCCTTGTGGCCGATCTGCGAGCCCGACGGGTCGAGGTACGTCGTCGAGGCACCCTGGTCGGCGGCCGCGACCTCGAACGCGCAGCGCGTGCGCGTCGAGGTCTTCTCGAAGATCAGCGCGATGTTGCGGCCCCGCAGGTACTGCGTCTCGGCCCCGGCCTTCTTGGCGGTCTTCAGCTCGGCGGCCAGCTCGACCAGCCCGAGGAACTCCTGCCCGGTGAAGTCGAGCTCCTTGAGGAAGTGGCGCCCGGCGAGGGCGGTCGGGACAGTCGCCATGGGGGCGCTCCAGAGGTACGTGAACAGGGACCTTGGAAGTCTATACGACCATCGGCATTTATATACAGACCAGTCTCCGGCCCTGCCGAGCAGCTCTCGGCCCCATGTGCAGCCGTCGGCCTATACGGCCTCGCGCTCGACAGGGCAGCTCATGCAGCGCGGCCCGCCTCTCCCCCGCCCCAGTTCGCTCCCCGGAATCTCGATCACTTCGATGCCCTGCTTGCGCAGATGCGTGTTGGTGGTGGAGTTCCGCTCATAGGCGACGACCACACCGGGCTCGACGGCCAGCACATTGCAGCCGTCGTCCCACTGCTCACGCTCGGCCGCGTGGACGTCCTGGGTCGCGGTCAGGACGCGGATCTCACTGAGGCCGAGCGCGGCGGCGATCGCCCGGTGCATGTGCTCCGGCGGGTGGTCGGTGACCTTGAGCTCCTTGTCGCCGGCGCCCGGTTCGATGGTGTACGAGCGGAGCATGCCGAGCCCTGCGTACTGGGTGAAGACGTCACCGTCGACCATGGTCATGACGGTGTCGAGATGCATGAGGGCGCGCCGCTTGGGCATGTCGAGGGCCACGATCGTCTGCGCCGACCCGGCGGCGAACAGCTTGTGGGCGAGCATCTCGACCGCCTGGGGCGTGGTCCGCTCGCTCATCCCGATGAGCACTGCCCCGCTGCCGATGACCAGGACGTCCCCGCCCTCGATGGTGGAGGGATAGTCGGCCTGCCCCTCGGACCAGACGTTGAACGTTTCGTCTCGGAACAGCGGGTGATGCCGGTAGATCGCCTCGAAGTGGACCGTCTCGCGCTGCCGGGCGGGCCAGCGCATGGCGTTGACGGAGACGCCGTCATAGATCCAGGCGGAGGTGTCCCGGGTGAAGAGGTGATTGGGCAGAGGCGCGAGGAGGAAGTCGTCCAGCTCCATGACATGGAAGCGCACGGAGATCGGCTCGGGGTGCGCCTCCAGGAACTCCCGCTTGGTCATGCCGCCGACGAGCGCCTCGGCGAGTTCGGGCGAGGGCAGGCTTTCGAAGGCCGCGCGGAGGTGGTCGGTGGCCAGCACCCCGTACTCCTTCTCGTCGAAGACCCTGTCCAGGACGAGCTTCCGGGCCGCCGGGATCTCCAGGGCCTCGGTGAGCAGGTCGCCGAACAGGTGGACGGTGACCCCACGGTCGCGCAGGACGTCGGCGAACCCGTCGTGCTCGGCGCGCGCCCGGCGCACCCAGAGCACGTCGTCGAAGAGCAGGGCGTCCTTGTTGCTGGGGGTGAGCCTCTTGAGCTCGAGATCGGGCCGGTGCAGGATGACGCGGCGCAGCCGCCCGGCCTCGGAGTCGACATGGAATCCCATGCCTCCATCCTGACCATCGCCGACCGGGTTCACCCCCTGCTTGCCCGTTTCTGTTTTCGTCCTCTTGACGACAAGCAAGTCCCACCGTTATCGTCTGCATGACGAAAAGCGAGGGGGTCCCATGGCCGACATCACCCGGCGCCTCGGCTGGCGCCATCTGCGCGGCGCGCCCACGGCGCACATCCGCCATCACCGCAGCGGCAAGCTGCTGCACGACGGCCCCGGGCTCAGCTTCTGGTTCCGGGCGCTGACCGCCGCGCTCTCCGAAGTGCCGGTCGACGACCGGGAGTTGGCGATGACCTTCCATGCCCGTACGTCCGACTTCCAGGACGTGGCCGTGCAGGCGACGGTCACCTACCGGATCAGCGACCCGGCGGTGGCCGCCTCGCGCCTGGACTTCTCCATCGACCCGGACACGGGCGCATGGCGGGGCACGCCGCTGGAGCAGTTGGGGACGCTCCTGACGGAGACGGCCCAGCAGCACGCGCTGGACGTCCTGTCCCGGACGCCGCTGTCGGCGGCGCTGGTGGACGGCGTGTCGGCGGTGCGGGAGCGGATCGCGGCGGGCCTGGCCGGCGAGCCTCGGCTCCCGTCGACGGGCATCGAGGTGGTCGCCGTACGCGTCATGGCACTGCGCCCCGAACCGGAGGTGGAGCGGGCGCTGCGCACCCCGGCCCGCGAGCAGATCCAGCAGGAGGCGGACCGGGCGACGTACGAGCGCCGCGCGGTGGCCGTCGAGCGGGAACGCGCGATCGCCGAGAACGAACTGGCCAGCCAGATCGAACTCGCCCGCCGCGAGGAGCAGTTGGTGGACCAGCGAGGCACCAACGCACGGCGGGAGGCCGAGGAGCACGCGGCGGCCGACGCGGTCCGGGCCGAGGCGGAGGCGGCACGGACGGTACGGCTGGCCGACGCCGAGGCGGCTCGGTCCGTACGGCTGGCCCGGGCGGAGGCCGAGGGCGCCCGCGAGGTCGGTGAAGCGCGGGCTCAGGCGCAGGCGGCCTGGCTGCGGGTGCACGGCGACGTGGACGTGGCGACGCTGCACGCCCTGACCGGGACGCGGCTCGCGGAGAACCTGCCGCGCATCGACAGTGTGACGGTGTCGCCGGACGTGCTGACGGGACTGCTCGCCAGGCTCGGCACCCAGGAGCAGGCGTGAGCCTCGCTCCCCGGGTCGTCCTCGTCCATCGCACCACAGAGTACGAGGAGTTGGTGGCCCGGCACGGCACGCACGGCCAAGCCGCCTTCTTCCTCGCCTCCCGGAACCGGGACATCGCGGAGGTCGCCGAACGCCACCACCGGACGGGCCGGGCCATGGCGGAGGTGACGTCGGCGATCCCCCTGACCTGGCGTCAGAGCCGGGTCGAGCGAGCCGACTTGGACCGGTTCCTGTTCGCGCCGGAGGACGTGGTGGTCGTGGTCGGGCAGGACGGCCTGGTCGCGAACGTGGCCAAGTACCTCGCCGGGCAGCCGGTGGTGGGCATCGACTCGGACCCCGGCCGCAATCCCGGAGTCCTGGTGCGCCACCGCCCCGACGACACCGGCCCGCTTCTCACCGCAGCGCAATCCGGCAGGGGCACCTTCGACGAACTCACCATGGTCGAGGCCGTGGCCGACGACACGCAGCGGCTCGTGGCGCTGAACGAGATCTACCTGGGCGCCGTCGGACACCAGACGGCCAGATACCGCCTGGGCCTGGAGGACGACGGGGGTGTCGTCGAGGCCCAGGCCTCGTCCGGGGTGCTGATCGGCACCGGGACGGGGGCGACCGGCTGGCTCCGGTCGGTGTGGCAGGAGCGGGGAGGGCAGCTGCGGCTGCCCTCCCCGACAGAGGAACGCCTGCTGTGGTACGTCCGCGAGGCCTGGCCGTCCCCGGCCACCGGTACGTCCCGGGTGGCTGGGGAACTCGCCGCCGCGGCCCGTCTCCACCTCACCGTCGAGTCCGAGCGGCTCGTCGCCTTCGGGGACGGGATGGAGACGGATGCGGTCGAGCTGACCTGGGGGCAGACGGTCCGGGTCGGCGTGTGCCGGGAGCGGCTGCGGCTGGTCGGCTGAAGCCGCTCCCCCGGCTCACAGCCGGGGGTCCACCGGCTCCGACTCCAGCGCCAGCACCCCGAACACCGCCTCGTGCACCCGCCACAGCGGCTCGCCCTCCGCCAGCCGATCCAGAGCCTCGAGGCCCAGCGCGTACTCGCGGATGGCGAGGGACCGCTTGTGGTTGAGGAACCGCTGCCGCAGCCTGGCCAGGTTGTCCGGCCGCGTGTACTCGGGACCGTAGATGATCCGCAGGTACTCACGGCCCCGGCACTTGATGCCGGGCTGGACCAGGCGCCCTTCCGTACTGCGCACGACCGCACCGAGCGGCTTGACGACCATGCCCTCGCCGCCGCGGCCCGTCATCTCCAGCCACCAGTCGACGCCGGCCTGCGCCGACTCCGGGTCACCGGTGTCGACATAGAGACGCCGGGTCGTCTGCAGCAGGCCGGTGCTGTCGTGCTCCACCAGCCGGTCGAGGAGGGCGAGCTGCTCGTTGTGCGGGAGCGCGGCCAGGCTGCGGCCCTGGACCGCCAGGATCTGGAACGGCGCCAGGCGTACGCCTTCCAGGCCGTCCGTGGTCCAGCAGTAGCGGCGGTACGCCTCGGTGAACGCGGCGGCGTCCGACGCCCGTCCGCGCTGGCGGGCGAGCAGGTCCGACACGTCCACGCCGCGCGCCGCCGCGCCCTCCAGTGCGGCGAGCGCACCCGGGAACACCGCCCCGGATGCGGCGCCGACCGCGGCGTACTGCGACCGCAGCAGACCGTGCGCCTTCAGCGACCACGGCATCAACTCGGCGTCGAGCAGCAGCCAGTCGGTCTCGAGAGCCTCCCAGAGGCCGGCCTCGCCGATCGCCGTCCGGAGCCGCTCCAGGATCGTCTCCGTCACGGACTCGTCGTCGAAGAACGGGCGCCCCGTGCGGGTGTAGAGCGACCCGGTGGGACCGTCGACCCCGAACCTCTTGCGGGCGGCCTCCTCGTCCCGGCACACCAGCGCCACGGCCCGCGAGCCCATGTGCTTCTCCTCGCACACCACCCGCTCGACACCGTCCTCCGCGTACTGCGCGAAGGCCTCCGCCGGGTGCTCCAGGTAGCCCTCGATGTGGCTGGTCGCCGTGGGTGCCATGGTCGGCGGGAGGTACGGCAGCAGACGCGGGTCGACGGCGAAGCGGCTCATGACCTCCAGGGCCGCGGCCGCGTTCTCCTCACGGACCGACACCCGCCCGGCGTGCCGGGTCTCCACCACCCGGCGCCCGTGGACGTCGTTCAGGTCGAGCGGCCGTCCGTCGTGCCCGCCCGGTGCCTCCGTACGCAGCGGCTTGGCCGGCTCGTACCAGACCTGCTCGGCCGGTACGTCGACCAGTTCCCGCTCCGGCCAGCGCAGCGCGGTCAGCTTGCCGCCGAAGACCGCACCGGTGTCCAGGCAGATGGTGTTGTTCAGCCAGGTGGCCTCCGGCACCGGAGTGTGGCCGTACACCACGGCCGCGCGGCCCCGGTAGTCCTCGGCCCACGGGTAGCGCACCGGCAGCCCGAACTCGTCGGTCTCCCCGGTGGTGTCGCCGTACAGCGCGTGCGAGCGCACCCGCCCCGACGTGCGGCCGTGGTACTTCTCCGGCAGACCGGCGTGGCAGACCACGAGCCGGCCGCCGTCGAGGACGTAGTGGCTGACGAGCCCGTCGATGAACTCCCTTACTTCGGCGCGGAACTCCTCGCTCGCGCCCTCCATCTGCTCGATGGTCTCGGCGAGTCCGTGCGTGTGCTGGACCTTGCGGCCCTTGAGGTAGCGGCCGTACTTGTTCTCGTGGTTGCCCGGCACGCACAGCGCGTTCCCCGACTTCACCATCGACATCACGCGGCGCAGCACGCCCGGGCTGTCCGGGCCGCGGTCGACGAGGTCGCCGACGAAGACGGCGGTACGGCCGTCCGGGTGCACGCCGTCGACGTAGCCCAACTTACCGAGCAGCGACTCCAGTTCGGACGCACAGCCGTGGATGTCGCCGACGATGTCGAACGGCCCGGTGAGGTGGGTGAGGTCGTTGAAGCGCTTCTCGGTGACGACGGACGCGCTCTCGACATCGTCCACCCCGCGCAGGACATGCACCTTGCGGAAGCCCTCGCGCTCCAGGTGCCGCAGGGATCGCCGCAGTTCGCGGGTGTGCCGCTGGATGACGCGGCGCGGCATGTCGGCCCGGTCGGTGCGGCCCGCGTTGCGCTCGGCGCACACCTCCTCCGGGACGTCGAGCACGATGGCTATCGGCAGCACGTCGTACTGCCTGGCCAGCTCGATCAGCTGCCGCCGGGAGTCCTGCTGCACGCTGGTGGCGTCGACGACCGTGCGGTGTCCGGCGGCCAGGCGCTTGCCCGCGATGTAGTGCAGGACGTCGAAGGCGTCCCTGGTCGCGCTCTGGTCGTTCTCGTCGTCGGAGACCAGGCCGCGGCAGAAGTCGGAGGAGATGACCTCCGTCGGCTTGAAGTGCCGGCGGGCGAACGTGGACTTGCCGGAGCCCGAGGCGCCGACGAGCACGACGAGGGAGAGGTCGGTGACGGGGAGGACCCGCCCCTTGGTCGCCTGGGTGTTCTCGCTCATGCCGCCTTCGCCTCCTTCTCGTCGTTCACACTGCTCTTCATGCCGGCTGTGCTGATTTCAAACAGGGCCATCTGCGTGGGCGGCCCCACCTCCGGGTCGTCCGGTCCGACCGGTACGAACTCCACGCCGTACCCGTGCCGGTCGGCCACCGCCTGCGCCCACGACCTGAACTCCTCGCGCGTCCACTCGAACCGGTGGTCACCGTGCCGGACGTGGCCGGCCGGGAGGGACTCCCAGCGGACGTTGTACTCGACGTTCGGGGTCGTCACCAGCACCGTCCGCGGACGCGCGGAGCCGAACACCGCGTACTCCAGGGCAGGCAGCCGCGGTAGGTCGAGGTGCTCGATGACCTCGCTGAGCACAGCGGCGTCGTAGCCCTTGAGGCGGCTGTCGGTGTAGGCGAGGGAGCTCTGGAAGAGCTGCACGCGCGAGGCCTGCCGCTCCCCCATCCGGTCCAGCTTCAGCCGCCGCCCGGCGATGGTCAGCGCTCGCATCGACACGTCCACGCCGACGATCTCGGTGTACGCCGCGTCCTTGAGCAGCGCCTGCACCAACTGCCCCTGCCCGCATCCGAGATCGAGCACGCGCGCGGCGCCGGACGCCTTGAGCGCGGCCATGATCGCGTCCCGGCGCTGCACGGCGAGCGGCGTCGGCTTGTCCTCGGTCTCGCTCTCCGCCCCGACGGCGTTGTCGATGTCCTCGACCTCGCTGTCGTCTGCCTCCGCGAGCCGCACCAGCTCCAGCCGCTCCATCGCCTGCCGGGTCAGCGACCAGCGGCGCGACAGATACCGGCTGGTGATCAGCTTCTGCTCCGGGTGCTCCGCCAGCCAGCCCTCACCGGCTCGCAGCAGCTTGTCGACCTCCTCGGAGGAGACCCAGTAGTGCTTGGCGTCGTCAAGGACAGGGAGCAGGACATACAGGTGACGCAGGGCCTCGGCGAGGGTCAGCGCCTCCGACTCCAGCACGAGCCGCACGTACCGTGAATCGCCCCACTCGGGGAACTGCGCGTCCAGCGGCACGGGTTCGGCGCTCACCGCCCAGCCGAGCGGCTCGAACAGCCGCCGTACCAGCTCGGGTCCGCCCCGGGCCGGAAGCGCGGGCACTTCGATCCGCAGCGGCCGCGGCTGAGCCGGCAGGTCCGGTCGGGCGTTGCACACGCCCCGCATCGCGCTGGAGAACACGCCGCTGAGCGCGACCGCGAGCAGCGAGGAGGCGGCGTACGGCCGGTCGTTGACGTACTGCGCGAGAGCCGCGTCGGGCGCGCCGCCGCGCCCCTTGCCCTTGCCGCGCCGGACCAGTGCCACCGCGTCGACCTCCAACAGCAGCGCCGCCGTGCAGCGCTCGGCATCGGCCTCGGGGTAGACGACGTGCGCCTTGCCGTAGGAGGTGGAGAACGCCTGCGCTTTCTCGGGATGCTTGTGCAACAGGAAGCCGAGATCGGTTGCGGGGCGTTCTGGGGTGCCGGTGGCAGTGATGGTCAGGAACACGGTGGGTCGGCCTTTGGATAGGGTCTGAGCTGCGCATGTGCGCCGCCAGTACAACGTACAGAGCAGACGCCGCAACCACCCGGGGTTTTCGTCCCACCCGATGCCGCCCGCTCCCGGGCGTGTGAGTTTCGAACCCGAAACGGCCCCCGGAAGCCACGCTCCCGGGGGCCGCGAAGAGGTCAAACAGTTAAGAGCAGCTCAGGCAGTTCGGGCAGTTCAGGACAGAACAGGCTCTACGACAGCTGCGACTGAACCTGGGAGGAGATGAGCTCCAGGTGGTCCAGGTCGTCCAGGTCCAGGACCTGGAGGTAGATCCGCCGGGAGCCGATCTCCTGGTACCGGCCGATCTTGTCGACGACCTCCTGCGGAGACCCGGCGAGCCCGTTGACCTTGAGCTCGTCGACCTCCCGCCCGATCGCGGCGGCACGACGGGCGACCTCCTGCTCGTCCTTGCCGACGCAGACCACAAGGGCGTTGGAGTAGACGAGGTCGTCGCCCTTGCGCCCGGCGTCCTCGGCGGCGGCGCGCACTCGCCCGAACTGCCGCTCGCTGTCCTCGACCGAGGCGAACGGCATGTTGAACTCGTCGGCGTACTTGCCGGCCAGCCGCGGCGTACGGGTGGCTCCGTGCCCGCCGATCAGAACCGGAATCCTGTCCTGGGCGGGCTTGGGCAGGGCGGGCGACTCGGTCAGGTCGTAGAAGCTGCCGTGGAAGTCGAAGGTCGCGCCGGCCTCGGTCGCCCACAGCCCCGTGACGATGGCGAGCTGTTCCTCCAGCCGCGCGAACTTCTCCTTCGGGAACGGGATGCCGTACGCCTTGTGCTCCTCCTCGAACCAGCCCGCCCCGAGGCCGAGTTCGACACGGCCGCCGGACATCTGGTCGACCTGGGCGACCTGGATGGCGAGCACGCCGGGCAGCCGGAAGGTGCCGGCGGTCATCAGGGTGCCGAGGCGAATGCGCTTGGTCTCACGTGCGAGACCGGCAAGTGTGATCCAGGCGTCGGTAGGCCCGGGCAGGCCGTCCCCGGAACCCATCTTCAGATAGTGGTCGGACCGGAAGAACGCGTCGAAGCCGAGGTCCTCGGTGGCCTTCGCCACGGTGAGGAGGGTGTCGTAGGTGGCCCCCTGCTGGGGCTCGGTGAAGATGCGAAGATCCATGACTCCATCCTGCACGCCGCGGCACCCGTCAACCGCGCGGGTCCCCCTGCCCCCCGCCTCCCCGGTCGGGTGAATTCCGTCAACGCCGGAGCCGCCCCCCGCCCGGGCCAGTGACCGCCCCTCACGGTGATCGTTGGCTCGATCGGAGCCGGACTGCCCGGCCCTCGCGTCGGCCCCTGGCGGCCGGAGTGTCACCGTGTCGGCCCACTGCCACTGGGGGGCCGGAGGCCCGAGGAGGCCGTCATGTCCGAGGAATTCGCGCCACAGCAGACCACCAGCGGCGCCGGCCGGCCGAACGGACTGCTGCAGCAGATGGAGGAGCTGATGGCAGCCCTGAACGCGGACCTGTCGGCCCTGGACGCGGACCTTCAGTCGACCGGGGCCCAGCGGCAGGACGGCGACGCGGTCTGACACTTCAGGGGCCGCACCTTCGACTCCCTCGCCCCGCCGCCCCTACCCGTCCCATCCTTGAAGGGGCTCCGCCCCTTCGACCCCGCCAGGGGGCTGCGCCCCCTGGACCCCCATCGGCCTGAACGGCCTCGTCCTCAAACGCCGGACGGGCTGAAATGCCCGGACCCGGCACCGAGAAGTGCCGTCTGTGCCGGACTGGCTGAAAGGCCGGGACCGGCGCCGAGAAGTGGCGTCGGCACCCCCAACCGCCGGATTGCAGGGACCGGCGTCACACAGTGGCCATGGCGGTGGCGCACCCCCACCGGGCCGCACCCGCCCACGGCGGCAAGGGGACGTGCCGGGGGGTGTCCGCCCGCAGTGGCCGGCGTCAACACGCGGCCCCTCCTGGCTTAAGGCGACCGCCGGTCC
>NZ_JBIBBC010000008.1:0-405236 GCF_042900345.1 Streptomyces sp. NPDC012935 | reverse complement strand
GACCGGCGGTGGGAGTTGGGCAGGGTGGTGCCGTTTCTTGACGCCGGCCACTGCGGGCGGACACCCCCCGGCACGTCCCCTTGCCGCCGTGGGCGAGTGCCGCCCGGTGGGGGCGCGCCACCGCCATGGCCAAGTGTGACGCCGGTCCCGGCAATCCGACGGCACTCAGACGGTGCTTCTCGGCGCCGGTCCCGGCATTCCAGCCCGTCCGGCACTGGGATGAGGACGGACGGTGCTTCTCGGTGCCGGTCCGGGCAATTCAGCCCGTCCGGCGTTTGAGGACGAGGCCGTTCAGGCCGATGGGGGTCCAGGGGGCGCAGCCCCCTGGCGGGGTCGAAGGGGCGGAGCCCCTGGAGGTGGGACGGGTAGGGGCGGCGGGGGCGAGGAGACCCGGGCGGTCAGGTCAGGTTGGTGGCCTGGTGGATGGCCGTTGCGAGGTGGCGGACTGCCGTGTCCTCCGTTGTCGTGGCCAACTCGTCCGCACGGTCGGCCAGTTCGTGCAGGCGAGTGGCGCCGGGCAACGTGGACCGGCCCTCGTCGCCGAGGCGGAGGGCGTCGGCGAAGTAGGCGGCCGTGGCCGTGACCTGGAAGCGGGGGCTCGCGTTCCAGACGGAGTCCTCGAGGGACCCGGTCTCCAGCCGGCCGGACTCCTCGTGCGGAGCACGGGACTTGGGGTCGAGCCAGCGGACGCTCGCCGTGGCGAGGTGCCCCTCCGCCCCGGGCTCGGTGCGGACCGCGTAGAGGGCTGTGACCGTGTGCCCGGGACCGATCTCGCCGCCGTCGACACTGTCGTCGCGGAAGTCCTCGTCGGCGACCTGCCGGTTGTCGTAGCCGACGAGCCGGAACTCCCGCACCGTCTCGGGGTCGAAGGCGACCTGGGCCTTGGCGTCGCGGGCGGTGAGGTCGATGTTCTGCGGGAGTTGGCGGCTGAAGACCTCGTGGGCGTCGTCCTCGTCCGAGACGTACACCGTGTGGCCGTCGCCCTTGTCGGCGAGGCGTTCCATCAGGGCGTCGCCGTAATCGCTGCCGACGCCGACGCCGAAGAGGGTGATGCCGTGCTCGTGGCGCTCGGTGGAGATGCGTTCGAGGATGGTGTCCGCGTCGGTGTCGCCCGTGTTGGCCAGGGCGTCGGAGACGAGGACCACGCGGTTGGTGGCGCCCTTGCGCAGCCCTTCGACGGCCGTTTCGTAGCCCGTCTCCATGCCCGCGCCCAGGTTGGTGGAGTCCGTGGGTTCCAGGATGTCGATGGCTTCGTGGATCTCGGCGCGGTTGTCGTTCACGCGGGTCATCGGCAGTACCGTCTCGGCCTCGTCGCTGAAGGTGACGATGGCGACCGAGTCGTCGTCGCGCAGCCGGTCCGTCATGACGCCGAGGGAGTCCTTGGCGAGGTCCAGGCGGCCCGGTTCGGCCATGGAGCCGGAGATGTCGATGACGAAGGTGAGGGCGGCGGGCGGACGTTCGCCGTGGTCGGGGGCGGGGCGGGTGGCCAGGCCCACGCGGACCAGGGACCAGTCCTCGCGGTCGGTGCGGGCGCCGTCGACGGTGACCGAGAAGCCGTTGCCGTCGGGGCGGTCGTAGTCCTGCCGGAAGCTGTTGACGAATTCCTCGGGGCGGACCGTCGACGGGTCGGGCAGGCGGCCCTCGGCGAGGGTGCGACGGGCGTAGCCGTAGGAGGCGGTGTCGACGTCGAGGGCGAAGGTGGAGAGGAGGTCGGGGTCGGGCGCGAAGTCGCGGGAGTCCTCTCCCTGATCGTCGTCGTGCCGGTCGTCCCCGTTGTATTCGGGGGCGGGGAAGGCGTCCCGGCTGTTGCCGCCTCCGTTGTTGGCGCCGTCCGCCGAGTGCCCCCCGCTGTCGCTGCCGCCGCTCCCGCTGCATCCGGTGAGCAGCAGGGCGCCCGCCGTGGTGAGCGCGAGCAGGGCGACGTTCAGCCTGCGTGTTCGGTACCGCTCCATCGTCCGTGCCCCCTGGTCCGTTGACGTCGACTTCTGCGACTGTGACGGGCCAGGGGGCCGGAACGTGCGCTACGGAGCGTTGCGGATGAGTCTCGAAGAGGGCACGGGGACGGCCCGTCGAGACCGGTGGGTGATCTTCCGGTGACCTACGACACCACGTCCTTGCGTGCGAAACCGCGGAAGGCCAGGGCGAACAGGATGAGGGCGTACGTTACGGAAATCGCCGTGCCCTGGATCATGCCGGACCACTCGGGGCGGGGCTGGACGGCGTCCGCCCAGGCGAACTGCCAGTGCGCGGGCAGGAAGTGGCGCCAGTCGCCTAGGGCGGTCACAGCGTCGAGGACGTTGCCGACGATAGTCAGGCCGACCGCGCCGCCGACCGCGCCGAGCGGGGCGTCCGTCTTGGTCGACAGCCAGAACGCGAGGCCTGCCGTCACCAGTTGGGACACGAAGATGTACGCCACCACGACCAGCAGGCGCTGCGCCGCCGTGGCCGTGTCCAGCGAGCCGCCGGTCGGGATCTGCAGCGGGCCCCAGCCGTACGCCGCCGTGCCGACGGCCAGCGCGACCAGGGGCAGCAGCACCATCGCGGCCAGGCTCAGGCCGAGGGCGACCACGAGCTTGGACCACAGCAGGCGGGCCCGGGGCACGGGGGCCGCGAGGAGATAGCGCAGGGAGGACCAGCTGGCCTCGGAGGCCACCGTGTCCCCGCAGAACAGCGCGACGGGGATGACCAGCAGGAAGCCCGCGGAGACGAACAGGTTCACGGCGGCGAAGTTGGCGCCGGACGCCGTGGCCGTGTCCATCAGGGTGATGCGGTTGCCGCCGCCGTCCGGTTCGCCGCCGATCGCGAACGCGGCAACCAGCACGAAGGGCAGCACGGCCAGGATGCCGAACATCACCAGCGTGCGGCGCCGCTTCAGCTGGCGGACCAGTTCGACCCGCAGCGGCAGCGTACGGCCCGCCCGGTAGCCGGAGGCGACCTCGGTGCGCTCGGTGAGCGTGCTCATGCGGAGCCTCCGATCAGGGTGAGGAAGGCGTCTTCCAGGCGGCGGTGCGGGCCCACCGACTGGACGGGCACCTCGAGGCGGACCAGTTCGGTGACCAGGCGCTGTGCGCTGCCGTCCGCGTCGAGCCGGACCAGGATCCCGTCGTCGGTGCGCACGGCGGAGGCGACGCCCGGCAGGGCGGCGACCTTCTCGACCACCGGCTCATCGACGGCGGTGGCGGTGCCGACGAGCAGCGTGTCGCCCGAGCCGATGATCTCGGCGACCGGGCCCGCCTGCACGAGGCGCCCGCGGTCCATCACCACGAGGTGGGTGCAGGACTGTTCGACCTCCGCCAGCAGGTGGCTGGAGACGATCACCGTGCGGCCCGCGGCGGCGTAGCGGATCATCACCTGGCGCATCTCGCGGATCTGGGGCGGGTCGAGCCCGTTGGTCGGTTCGTCGAGGATGAGGAGGTCCGGGAGGCCGAGCATGGCCTGGGCGATGGCCAGGCGCTGGCGCATGCCCTGGGAGTAGGTGCGCACCGCGCGGGCCAGCGCGTCGCCGAGGCCGGCGATCTCCAGGGCCTCGTCGAGGTGTGCGTCCTCGGCCGGGCGGCCGGTGGCCTGCCAGTACAGCTCCAGGTTCTCCCGGCCCGAGAGGTGCGGGAGGAAGCCGGCGCCCTCCACGAAGGCGCCGACCCTGGACAGGACGGGCGCGCCGGGGCGGATGGCGTGGCCGAAGACGCGGATCTCGCCGGCGTCCGGCTTGATCAGACCCATCAGCATGCGCAGGGTCGTCGTCTTGCCCGCGCCGTTCGGGCCGAGGAGGCCGAGGACCTGGCCCTTCTCGACGCGGAACGACAGGTCCCGTACCGCGTAACGGTCCGGCGAGCCCGCGTACCGCTTGCTCAGGTCGGTGATCTGGAGCGGCACTTCGGCCAGCTCCGGGTCGGGCGCGGGGGACGCGGTGCGGCGGCGGGCCGTCAGCAGCAGGGCCAGGGCGATGACCGCGCTCGTCAGCGGCAGCCACCAGACCCAGGCCGGCAGCGGGGCCTCGGCGGTGCTCACACCGGGCGCGGTCGGGACCGACAGGTCGCCCTTCAGGGAGACCGTGTACGCCGCCGGGGAGGCCGGGGAGGCGTAGCCGAGGTCCGTGGAGGACAGGACCAGCCGCAGGCGGTGGCCCTTCTCGATGTCGTGGTCGATGGCGGGGAGCGTGACCGTCACGTCCTTGCCGGACTTGGCGCCCTCGACGCGCAGGGGTGTGACCAGCTGCGACGGCAGCACCTGCTGGGTGCCGTCGGGGCCGACGTCGTAGACCTTGCCGAACAGCACCGCGTCCTCGCTGGTCGAGCTGACGTGGACGGTCGCCGTCGGGGAGCCGGTGATGTGCAGGTTGTCGGTGACCGGCGCCGACTCGAACGCGGCGAACTGGCCCGGGAAGTCCAGCGACACCCCGACACCGAGCGAGGACAGCTGGGCGAGGCCGCCGGAGCCGCCGAGGCCGGGCAGGGCGGAGACGGCGGGCGGGTTGGCGCCGGCCGGGTTGGCGAAGCTCTGGTCGCGGCCGGTGAGGGCGATGGACTTCCGCCCGCTCTCCAGGCCGGGGTAGGCGTCCGCGCTCGCGCCCCGCAGCAGGGCCTGGCCGTCGGTGGAGTCGACGCCTCCGGTGCGGGTGACGCGGAAGGTCGGGCCGGTGTCGGCGCTCTTGTCGTCCTTGAGGTAGCGGTCGAACCAGGACTGCACGCGCCCCTGGATACGGCTCGTCTCCATGTCGCCGCCGTCATGGCCGCCGGAGATCCAGTCGACGTCGACGGGGGCGCCGTTGGCGCGGATCGCCTTCGCCGCCCGGTCGGCCTGGCCGAGCGTGAAGAGGGAGTCGGACTGGCCCTGCATGAGCAGGGTCGGCACGTCGATGCGGTCGCCGACCGCGGAGGGGGAGCGCTCCTCCAGCATGGTGCGGGCCGGTGCGTCCGGGGTGCCGGACTCGGCGACCCGTTCGTACATCTCGCAGATCCGCGTCTCGAACTTGTCGCAGCCGCCGGCGGTGTTGACGAAGATGCCCGCCCAGAGCTTCTTGAAGACGCCGTGCGGGAACAGGGCGTCCGCGAGGTTCCAGTACGTGATCGCCGGGGCGATGGCGTCCACCCGGTCGTCGTGTCCGGCGGCCAGCAGCGAGATGGCGCCGCCGTAGGAGCCGCCCGCCATGCCCACGCGCGGGTCACCGGTCTTGTCGAGCTCGACCTGGGGCTGCTTCGCCAGCCAGTCGAGCAGCCGGGAGACGTCGGCGACCTCGCCCTCCGGGTCGTTCAGGCCGACCTTGCCGGTCGACTTCCCGAAGCCGCGGGCCGACCACGTCAGCACCGTGTACCCGTCCCGGGCGAGGTCCTCGGCCTGCTGGCGCACGTCGTCCTTGCTGCCGCCGAAGCCGTGCGCGAGGAGGACGGCGGGGCGGCGGCCGCTGTCGGCGGCCGTGAAGTACGAGGTGTCGATCCGCACCCCGTCGCCCATGTCCATGATCCGGTCGGCGCGCCGTACCGCCGGGGCGTCGTCGTCGGCGACGGCCGTCCATGTCCCGGCACCGGCGAGAACGACAACGGCGGCCGCGGCGGCCAGCAGCCGCCGCGGCTTCCGCAGCCCTCGCAGCGCGGGCAGTCGAAGATCCATGCTTCAACGGTACGGGGCGAACCTGTCGGCAAGTTATCGACCGGAGACCGAACCACGGCCCCTCCCACGGGAGTACGAGCCCGCTCCCGCGTACACCAGCCGTGGTACGAAGGCACATGGACATCCGCCGGGCCACCGCCCTCGCCGAGGTCGCCGCCGCCGAGCATCTGTTTGATCATCCGGTGCGCACGGAGTGGGCGGAGCGGTTCCTCGGGACGGGCGGACACCATCTCCTCGTGGCCTACGTGGACGGTGAGCCGGTGGGCTTCGTCAGCGGGGTCGAGACCGTGCACCCCGACAAGGGGGCCGAGATGTTCCTGTACGAGCTCGGGGTGGCCGAGCCCTGTCGGCGGCGGGGCATCGGGCGGGCGCTGGTGCGCCGCCTCGACCTGCTGGGCCGGGAACTGGGGTGCTACGGGATGTGGGTGCTGGTCGAGAGCGGGAACGACGTCGCCCTCGCCACCTACCGGAGTGCGGGTGGCAAGGACGACGGGTCGTGCTCGGTGGTGACTTGGGAGTTCGGCTGAGGTCCCGGACAGCGGCTGAGCGTGCGGTACTTCGGCCGGTGTCAAGAGCGCGCGTCCTCCGGCACCGTCACCAGCCAGCGGGTCTCGCGGCGCGGGCGCAGGTAGAGGGCCCAGTAGAGGGTGGCGGCGGCCGTGATGCCGCCGGTCCACAGCAGATGGGCCGGCTCCTGCTGGGTGAGGATGTAGCCGAGGACCACGATCAGCAGGGCGGGCATCGCCGGCCACAGCGGCATCCGCCACGCGCGTGTGTGCCGGTGCGAGCCGCGCCGGGCGAGCAGGGCGGCGACCGCGACGAGGAGGTACATGCCGGTCACCGAGACGCCCGTCACGCCGTACAGGGTGTCGAGGTTGACGAAGCACAGTGCGGCGCCGGGCACTCCGACGGCGAGGGTGGCGACCCACGGTGAGCCGAAACGGCCGAGCCTGGCGAGGACGTTGTTGACCGGCTCGGGCCAGGCCTTGTCGCGGGCGGAGGCGAACAGCACGCGGGAGTTCTGGATGACCATGACGATGCCGGCGTTGATGATCGCGAGGGCCACGCACAGGCTCACGAAGGTGCCGACGGCCGAGTTGGACCAGGCGGTGACCATGGTGCCGATGTCACCGCCGGTCAGTTCCCCGAGGTCCGAGGCGCCCAGGGTGATGGCGGCGACCGGGACCAGGATGATCACGGCGGAGATGGCGAGGGTGGCGAGGACCGTGCGGGCGACGTTGCGGCGCGGGTTCTCGAGCTCCTCGGAGAGGTAGACGGCGGTCGAGAAGCCCTGCGTGACGAAGAGGGCGATCGCGAGCCCGGAGACGACCAGCAGTGCCGTCACGGTGTCCGTACGGCCGTCCGCGCCGGCCACCTCCATCGAGACCAGGCTCGCGGGGCCGCGCTCGGCGTGGGCGAAGCCCAGCACCGCCACCACGGCCGCGGCGATGACCTCCAGCACCAGGAAGACGCCGGTGATCCAGGCGTTGGCGCGCAGGTCGAGCAGGCCGGCGAGCGTGGCGAGCAGCATGACGCCGGCGCCGGCCATCGACGGGTCGAGGTCGACGATCGGGGCGAGGTAGTCGGCCGTGCCCATCGCGATCACCGGCGGGACGACCATGACGACCAGCAGGGACAGCACGAAGACCAGCCAGCCCGCGAGCCGTCCGGCCAGCGTGGACACCATCGCGTACTCACCGCCCGCGCTGGGGATGAGGGTGCCCAGCTCCGAGTAGCAGAACGCCACGGCGATGCAGAGCAGCGAGCCGATGGCGATCGTCAGGGCGGTGGCGGTGCCGAGCGAGCCGAACAGGTCGGGGACGACCACGAAGAGAGTGGAGGCCGGCGTCACGCAGGAGATCGTGAGGAGCGTGCCGCCGACGACGCCGATGGAGCGCTTGAGCTTCTTGGGGCTGTCGGACGCCTCGACGACGGCGCCCTCGGCAGGGGTGAGGGTGTCGGTCACGAGGGGGATGCAACATCGACGGAAACCGTCACGTCAATGGGTGTTCACCTACGGAATCCGTTGCCATGTGGCCAAATTTCACGCGTTAACGTTGCGTCAAGGCCGTGCGCAGCGCGACTTCCGGGCGTGCGGGAACCGCAGCGCTGGCCCGCAAAAAAATGGGGCCGTCCGCGATGCGGACGGCCCCGAAGCCAGGTGGCAGTGGTCGTGCTCGGCGTCAGTGGTTGCGCGGGAACCCGAGGTCGACGCCGGTGGGGGCGTCGGCGGGGTCGGGCCAGCGGGTGGTGACGACCTTGCCGCGGGTGTAGAAGTGCGTGCCGTCGTTGCCGTAAATGTGGTGGTCGCCGAAGAGCGAGTCCTTCCAGCCGCCGAAGCTGTGGTAGCCCACGGGGACCGGGATCGGGACGTTCACGCCGACCATGCCGGCCTCGATCTCCAGCTGGAAGCGGCGGGCCGCGCCGCCGTCCCGGGTGAAGATCGCGGTGCCGTTGCCGAAGGGCGAGGCGTTGATCAGCGCCATGCCGTCCTCGTACGTCTCGGCGCGCAGCACGCAAAGGACGGGGCCGAAGATCTCGTCCTGGTACGCCTTCGCGGTGGTCGGCACCTTGTCGAGCAGCGAGATGCCGATCCAGTGGCCGTCCTCGAAGCCGTCGACCGTGTAGCCGGTGCCGTCGAGGACGACCTCGCAGCCCTCGGCCGCCGCGCCCTCGACGTAGGACGCCACCTTGTCGCGGTGCACGGCGGTGATCAGCGGGCCCATCTCGGAGGTCGGGTCGTTGCCGGGGCCGATCTTGATCTTCTCGGCGCGCTCGCGGATCTTCTCCACCAGCTCGTCGCCGATGGAGCCGACGGCGACGACGGCCGAGATGGCCATGCAGCGCTCACCCGCGGAGCCGTACGCCGCGCTCACGGCCGCGTCGGCGGCAGCGTCCAGGTCGGCGTCCGGCAGGACCAGCATGTGGTTCTTGGCGCCGCCGAGGGCCTGGACGCGCTTGTGGTTGGCGGCGGCGGTGGTGTGGATGTAGCGGGCGATCGGGGTCGAGCCGACGAAGGACACGGCCTTGACGTCCGGGTGCTCCAGGAGGCGGTCGACGGCCACCTTGTCGCCGTGCACGACGTTGAAGACGCCGTCCGGGAGACCGGCCTCGGCGAGCAGCTCGGCGATCTTGATGGACGCCGACGGGTCCTTCTCGGACGGCTTCAGCACGAAGGTGTTGCCGCACGCGATGGCCATCGGGAACATCCACATCGGGACCATCGCCGGGAAGTTGAACGGCGTGATGCCCGCGACGACACCCAGCGGCTGCCGGATCGAGGAGACGTCCACGCGGCTGGCGACCTGCGTCGACAGCTCGCCCTTCAGCTGCACGTTAATGCCGCACGCGAGGTCGACGATCTCCAGACCGCGCGCCACCTCGCCTAGGGCGTCGGAGTGCACCTTGCCGTGCTCTGCGGTGATCAGCTCGGCGATCGCGTCCCGGTTGGCGTCCAGCAGCGCCCGGAACCTGAACAGGATCGAGGTGCGCTGCGCCAGCGACGACTGGCCCCAGGTCGCGTAGGCCTCCTTGGCGGCCGCGACCGCGGCGTCCACCTCGTCGACCGAGGCGAACGCGACCTTCGTGGTGACCGCGCCGGTCGCCGGGTCGGTGACCGGCCCGAACGTGCCCGACGCGCCTTCGGCGGTCTTGCCGCCGATCCAATGGTTGACGATCTTCGTCATGACCGGTAACTCCTTCACAGATGGCGGCGTCGGGTCGAGACGTGCCGTTCGTACAGCTCCCGTGCCTTGACCGCCGACGGTCGGGTCGCGGTCTCGGCCACAGGAACATCCCACCAGGCATGCGCGGGCGGCGCGCCCGACACAGTGTCTGCCGTTTCGGTCTCGACGTAGACACATGTGGGAGTGTCCGCCGCGCGGGCCTCGGCGAGCGCCTCGCGCAGGTCACGTACGGTCTTGGCGCGCAGCACCCGCATGCCCAGGCTGGCCGCGTTGGCGGCCAGGTCGACGGGGAGCGGGGCGCCCGTGAAGGTGCCGTCGGCCGCACGGTGGCGGTAGGCGGTGCCGAAGCGCTCGGCACCGATCTCCTCCGAGAGGCCGCCGATGGACGCGTACCCGTGGTTCTGCACGAGCACCACCTTGATCGCGACGCCCTCCTGCACTGCGGTCACGATCTCCGTCGGCATCATCAGATAGGTGCCGTCGCCGACCAGCGCCCACACGTTGCGCTCGGGCGCTGCCATCTTCACGCCGATCGCGGCCGGGATCTCGTAGCCCATGCAGGAGTAGCCGTACTCCACGTGGTACTGGTCCCGCGAGCGGGCCCGCCACAGTTTGTGCAGGTCGCCGGGGAGGGAGCCGGCCGCGTTGATGATCACGTCCGTCTCGTCGACGATCGCGTCCAGCGCGCCGAGGAGCTGCGGCTGCGTCGGCCGTACGTCCGGCTCGTCGGCCTCGTAGCAGGCGTCGACGCGCTGCTCCCAGCGCTCCTTGTCCTCGGTGTACTCGGTGACGTAGGTGTCGGCGACCCGGTGGTCGTGGATCTCCAGCGCCTGGGTCAGCTCGGCCAGACCGCTGCGTGCGTCCGCGATGAGCGGCATGCCGGCGAGCTTGTGGCCGTCGTAGGGCGCGACGTTGAGGTTGAGGAAGCGCACGCCCTCGCCGGTGAAGAGGGTGCCGGAGGCGGTGGTGAAGTCGGTGTACCGGGTGCCGATGCCGATCACCAGGTCGGCCGTGCGGGCGAGTTCGTCGGCGGTGGCGGTGCCGGTGTGGCCCACTCCCCCGACGTCCTGCGGGTGGTCGTGGCGCAGGGAGCCCTTGCCGGCCTGCGTGGAGGCGACCGGGATGCCGGTGACCTCCGCGAACTCGGCGAGGGCCTCCTCGGCGCGGCTGTGGTGGACGCCGCCGCCGGCGATGATCAGCGGCCGCCGGGCGTCACGGATCATGCGTACGGCCTCGGCGAGTTCGGTCGGATCGGCGCCCGGACGCCGTACGGCCCAGACGCGCTCGGCGAAGAACTCCTCCGGCCAGTCGTACGCCTCGGCCTGGACGTCCTGCGGCAGCGCGAGGGTGACCGCGCCCGTCTCCACGGGGTCCGTGAGCACGCGCATGGCTTGGATGGCCGACGGAATCAGGGCCTCGGGCCGGGTGATCCGGTCGAAGTACTTCGACACCGGGCGCAGACACTCGTTCACCGACATATCGCCCGCGTACGGCACTTCGAGCTGCTGGAGGACCGGGTCGGCGGGGCGGGTGGCGAAGATGTCGCCGGGGAGGAGCAGGACCGGAAGGTGGTTGATGGTCGCGAGCGCCGCGCCGGTGACGAGGTTGGTCGCGCCGGGGCCGATGGACGTGGTCACGGCGTGCGTGGCGAGGCGGTTCGACTGGCGGGCGTAACCGACCGCCGCGTGTACCATCGCCTGCTCGTTGCGGCCCTGGTGGTACGGCATGACCTCGCCGAACTCGACGAGCGCCTGCCCGACCCCTGCGACATTGCCGTGGCCGAAGATGCCCCAGGTGGCGCCGATCAGCCGCTGCCGTACGCCGTCACGCTCGGTGTACTGGACGGCCAGGAAGCGGACGAGCGCCTGCGCGACCGTGAGCCTCGTCGTTGAGGTCATCGGTAACCCCCTGTGCCTTCTACGTGGTCCGGATGGAAGCAGATCCGCCACTCCCGCGTCTCGCCCGGACCGGCCATCACGTTCAGGTAGTACATGTCGTGACCGGGCTGGGCGACGGACGGGCCGTGCCATCCGTCGGGGACGAGCACGGCGTCACCGGAGCGGACCTCCGCGAGGACGTCGGATCCGCCCTCACGCGAGGGGAATACGCGCTGATAGCCGAAACCGTTCGGGCCGTCGATCTCGAAGTAGTAGATCTCCTCCAGCTCGGACTCCTCGCCGGGCCGGGATTCGTCGTGCTTGTGCGGCGGATACGAGGACCAGTTGCCGCCGGGGGTGATCACCTCGACGGCGATGAGCTTGTCGCAGTCGAAGGCGTCGGCGGAGGCGAAGTTGCGGACGTGGCGCGTGCAGGAGCCGCTGCCTCGCTCTTCGACCAAGACCTCCGGCGCGGGGCCGTAGCGGGCGGGGAGTCTTCGCTCGCACTTCGCTCCTGCCAAAGCAAAGCGGCCACCCGCGCCGGAGGCGATCTGTGCCCGGGCGTCACGGGGCACGTAGGCGAAGTCGGTGACTCCACTGAATACGCTGTCCCGGCCCAGGAGTTGGTACTTCTCGTTCTCGATGTCCACGGTGCATCCGCCGTTCAGCGGAAGCACGATCCATTCACTGTCCCCGGTGGTGAACATGTGCGTGCCACCGGGCTCCAACTCGACGATCCGCAGACTGCTGTGGGTCCACCCGGCCCGTTTGGGGTCGATGTCGAGCACGTAGTTCGCGTCGGCGGTGGTGCCCGCCGGGACGTACAGCCCGTTGCCCGTCCCGGCATTCGGCCCGTTGCCCGTCCCGGTGTGCGGCTCGTGGTTCGTCCCGGTGTGCGGCTCGTGGTTCGTCATAAGGCCCTCACAGCAGTCCTACGGCGGTGTCGACCGCGCCGGCCACGTCCCCGTCCACCGGGTAGAGCAGCGAGCGTCCGACCACCAGGCCCCGCACGGTGGGCAGTTGGAGTGCACCCCGCCACTTCTCGTATGCCCCGTCCTGGTCGTCGCCGACCTCGCCGCCCAGCAGAACGGCCGGCAGCGTGGAGGTCTGCATGACCTCGGCCATGTCGTCGGGGTTCTCGGTGACCGGGAGTTTCAGCCAGGTGTAGGCGGAGGTGCCGCCGAGGCCCGAGGCGATGGCGATGGACTTGGTGACGGCCTCGGCGGACAGGTCGTTGGCGACCTTGCCCTCGGGGGTGCGGTGACTGATGAACGGTTCGACGAAGACCGGGAGTTCGCGCGCCGCCATCTCGTCTACGGCGCGGGCGGTGGACTCCAGCGTGGTGAGGGAACCCGGGTCGCCGTAGTCGATACGCAGAAGCAGCTTGCCGGCGTCGAAGCCGAGGCGCCGGATGTCCTCGGGGCGGTGGCCGGTGAAGCGGTCGTCGAGTTCGAAGCTCGCGCCCTGCAGGCCGCCGCGGTTCATGGACCCCATGACGACCTTGCCGTCGAGGGCGCCCAGCAGCAACAGGTCGTCCAGGATGTCGGCGGTCGCGAGGACACCGTCGACGCCGGGGCGGGCGAGCGCGAGGCAGAGGCGTTCCAGCAGGTCGGCGCGGTTGGCCATGGCGAGCTTGCGGTCACCGACGCCGAGGGCGCCACGGGCCGGGTGGTCGGCGGCGACGATCATCAGCCGGCCGGAGTCGCCGAGCAGCGGGCGGCGGGTGCGACGGGCGGCCGCCTCCGCGATCGCCTCGGGGCGCTGGGTGCGCAGGCGGACGAGTTCCCCGATGTCGACGGTCACTTGACGGCCCCCGCGGTGATCGCGGCCTCGATCTCGTCCGGCGTCGGCATCGCGGAGGAGCACTCCAGGCGGGAGGCGACGATGGCGCCGGCCGCGTTGGCGTGCCGCATGATCTTCTCCAGGTCCCAGCCTTCGAGCAGGCCATGGCAGAGCGAACCGCCGAAGGCGTCACCGGCGCCGAGGCCGTTGAGCACGTTCACGGGCAGCGGTGGCACCTCGGCCTGGTCGCCCTTGCTGTTGACGGCGAGAACACCCTTGGGGCCCTGCTTGACGACCGCGATCTCCACACCGGCGTCCAGCAGCGCGCGGGCCGCGGCATGCGGTTCGCGCACGCCCGTCGCGACCTCCACCTCGTCGAGATTGCCGACGGCGACGGTGGTGTGCTTCAGGGCCTCGGCATAGAAGGGGCGGGCCGCGTCGGGGCCGCTGCAGGCTGGGTCTTTCCAGAACATGGGGCGCCAGTCGAGGTCGAAGACCGTCGTACCGGACTTTGCGCGATGGGCGAGCGCCGCCAGCGTCGCCGTACGGCTGGGCTCCTCACTCAGGCCGGTGCCGGTGACCCAGAAGACACGGGCGTCACGGATGGCGTCGAGGTCCAGCTCGTGGGCGTCGATCTCCAGGTCCGGGGCCTTGGGCTGCCGGTAGAAGTACAGCGGGAAGTCGTCCGGCGGGAAGACCTCGCAGAAGGTGACCGGGGTGGGCAGGCCGGGGACCGGGGTGACCCAGCGGTCGTCGACGCCGAAGCCCTGAAGGGCCTCGTGAAGGTAGGTGCCGAAGGGGTCGTCGCCGGTGCGGGTGATCACCGCGGTACGGCGTCCCAGTCGGGCCGCGGCGACCGCGACGTTGCTCGCCGAGCCCCCGAGGAACTTGCCGAAGGACGTGACCTGCGGCAGCGGGACGCCGGTCTGCAGGGGGTAGAGGTCCACTCCGATCCGCCCCATGGTGATCAAGTCGTACGCCATCGGCTTCCCTCGGTCTCCCTTGTGGCGGCGCTTCTGTCAGCGTTGTGCTTCGGCTCTCCTCGGCTTTCTAGCCTGACCGGGGAGGGCTGTCAATATTTTGTCCGGACATTCGAACGAGGCCTCCGGGGTGAGCCGGGCGCCTGGGACTCTGCCGGGGGCGGCGGTGAGGCGTGTGCGGGGTGTGGGGGCTGGTCGCGCCCACGCGACGGAGCCGCAAGTCAACACAGCCCCGCGCCCCTTGCGGCGGTGCCGCAGGGGTTGCTGTCAAAGTGGCGCGCCCTGAGTTACTCATGCGCCTTTGCAGCACTCGTGTCACAAAGGCACCTCCCGTGTCACACATGTCGCATGTACGCAGGTCTTGCGTCACACCCGGTGCACAGGCACTGTCCCCTTCTCACGGTGCGTCGTTGACCGGGCGCAGGCTTTGTGATCGCCAGCGCAGCGCACGGTACCCCCGACGACCGCCCCAGGTCGCCGCCGCGGCGCGCGCAGGGAGGTGCAACCGATGACCGACCGAAGGCTCTGGTCCTACAAGGAGATCGCGGCTCACATCAAGGTGCAGCCGGACACCGTACGGTCCTACCGCAAGCACGGGTTGCTGCCGCCGCCCGACCATGTGGAGGGCGGCAAGCCCTTCTGGTACGCCGACACCGTGCGGGCCTGGGTCGCGTCACGTCCGGGCAACCGAGGGCGCAGATCGGACTGACCTCCCGGAAATTCGGCTGTGCCCCCGCCGCCCTGTGGGGCACAGTCGCCCCATGAGTTTCTCCGTCAAACCCACCCTGACCGGCGACAGGACCGTGCTCCGCCCGTTCACCGAGGCTGACGCCGAAGGCATGTGGGAGATCATCGGCGACCCGGAGGTCCAACGCTTCACCGGCGATTCGCCCAACGAACTCACCCCGCAACGGCTGCGCTCCTGGTACGGAACCCGCTCCGACCAGCCGGACCGCCTCGACCTCGCCGTCATCGACCGCGCCACCGGCGGACTGGTGGGAGAGGTCGTGCTGTACGAGTGGGACCCTGACGCCCGCAGCTGCACCTTCCGCACCCTGATCGGACCGCGCGGCCGGGGCCGGGGCCTGGGCACCGAGGCCACCCGGCTCATCGTCGGCCACGGCTTCGAGCAACTCGGGCTGCACCGCATTCAGTTGGAGGCGTATGCCTACAACCTCCGTGCCCTGCACGTCTACGAGAAGGTCGGATTCGCGGTCGAGGGCATCCGGCGGGAGATCGAGCTGAGGGACGGCGAATGGGTCGACGAGGTGCTGATGGCTCTCCTCGACCACGAGTGGGCCGCGCTCCACTCCGTGGATCTCGACTCCGCGGATCTCGACTCCGTGGATCCCAACTCCAACGATCCCAGCTCCACGGATCCCAGCTCCACGGATCCCAACTCCCCCGATCTCAGCTCCACGGCTCGATGACCGTCACCCCCGCCCCCGCCCCCGGCGCCGTCCCGAGCGCCGTCAGTGCCGTTGGCACCGCGTCCAGCGTGATCGTCGACGTCACCAGCAGATCCGGCCGCAAGGCGCCCGCCCGCACCAGCTCCAGCATCGGCGGGTAGGTGTGCGCGGCCATGCCGTGGCTGCCCAGCAGTTCGAGTTCGAGGGCGATCGCGCGGGCCATGGGGACGGGGGTCGTGCCGGACTCCGAGGGCAGCAGGCCCACCTGGATGTGCCGGCCCCTGCGGCGCAGGCTGTTGACTGAGGCGGCGGAGGTGGTGGGCGAGCCTAGGGCGTCCAGGGAGAGGTGAGCGCCGCCGTCGGTCACGGCGTGGATCGCCGCCGCTGTATCCGGTGTGCTCAACGCGTCCACGCAATGAGCCGCCCCGAACTTCCGTGCCAGATCCAGGGCCTGCGGCGACACGTCCACCGCGACGACCCTCGCACCCGACGCCGCCGCGATCATCACCGCCGACAGACCGACCCCGCCACAGCCGTGCACGGCGACCCATTCACCGGCCGCCACCCGGCCCTGCTGCACGACCGCCCGGAACGCCGTGGCGAACCGGCAGCCCAGCGAGGCCGCCGTCGCGAACGACATCTCCTCGGGTACGGCAACGAGGTTGACGTCGGCGTGGTCCAGCGCCACGAACTGGGCGAACGAGCCCCAGTGGGTGAAGCCGGGCTGGGTCTGGCGCTCGCAGACCTGCTGGTCGCCCGCCGCACACGCCGCGCAGCTGCCGCAGGCGCACACGAACGGCACGGTGACCCGGTCGCCGGGGCGCCACGCGGTCACCCGGTCCCCCACCGCCTCGACCACGCCGGCGAGTTCATGACCTGGCACATGCGGCAGCTGAATGTCGGGGTCGTGGCCCTGCCAGCCGTGCCAGTCACTGCGGCACAGCCCCGTCGCCTCGACCCGCACGGTCACTCCGTGGGGAGCCGGGTGCGGGTCGGGCACCTCACGCACCTCGGCCGCCTCGCCGTACCGCTCGAACACCACTGCCCGCATCCCCGTCTCCTTTCGGCCGCGCCGCGCCACTTGCACGGAGATCATCAGGAACGCTAGACGCTCCCACGGGTGTGGGGTACGGCACCCACGCACGCTCGCAGGTCAGCGGTGCGCGCTCACCTTGTCCCGCTCCTGGGTGGGCTCGGTCGCCGGGGCCGGCGCCGGCTCGTCGCCCGACTCGCTGACGCCGAACCGCTCGTGGAAGCGCCGCAGCGGTCCCGGGGCCCACCAGGTCGCCCGGCCCGTGAGGCGCATGACCGCCGGCACCAGGAGGCTGCGGACGATCATCGCGTCCATCAGCACCGCCAGGGCGATGCCGAGGCCGAGCATCTTGGTGTTGGTCACCCGCGAGGTGCCTATCGCGACCATCACCACCGCCAGGATCACGGCCGCGGCGGTGATCAGTCCGCCGGTGCGCTGCAATCCGTGGCGGACCGCCTGGTCGTGGTCGCCCGTCGTGTCGTACTCCTCCTTGATGCGGGACAGCAGGAACACGCCGTAGTCCATCGACAGGCCGAAGGCGACGCAGAACATCAGCACCGGAAGGGTCGTCTCGATCGAGCCGGGGGTGGTGAAGCCGAGCAGGCCGGACAGATGGCCGTCCTGGAAGATCCAGACCACCGCGCCGAACATCGCCGTCAGGCTCAGCGCGTTGAGCACCACCGCCTGGATCGGGATCAGCACGCTGCCCGTCAGCAGGAACACCAGCAGCAGGGTGACGATCGCGATGAAGGCGGCCGCCAGGGGCAGGCGCTCGGCTATCGCGTCCTTGGAGTCGACCAGGACCGCGGCCGCGCCGGTCACCTTGGTGTCGAACGGCGCCTGTGTGGCACGCAGTTCGTCCACCAGGCCCTGGGCCGGGTCGTCCACCGCCTCGCCCTTCGGGAGCACGGTGAAGTAAGCCGAGTCGCCCTGCACCAGCGGCCCGTCGACCCGGAGCACCTCCGGGAGGTCGGCGATCCGCTCCTTGTAGTCGGCGTACTGCGCCTCGGTCGCGCGTCCCTCGGCCAGCACTTCCAGTCCGCCGCCGGGGCTGCCCGGGAAGCCGTCGCGGATGTGCTGCTGCACGACATGGGACTCGGCGCTCGACGGCAGCTGACGGTCGTCGGCGGTGCCGAACTTCACGCCCAGGAAGGGCAGTCCGAGCAGGACCAGGACGGCGGTGGTGCCCAGGGCGAAGAAGGGGGCGCGGCGCATGACGAGGTTCGCCGTGCGGGCCCAGGCCTTGCCCTCTGGGGTGCGGGACGAGCCGGTCGTGCCTGAGGCGCCGGACGTGCCGGGCACCTGAGCGGACGTCTTCGGGCCCTGCGGCCCGCTCGCGCGCCGACCGCGCCGGAACAGGCGGCGCAGATCCAGCGAGTTGACCCGGTGGCCGAGCAGCACCAGTGCCGCCGGGAGGAGGATCAGCGCGGCCGCCGCGGCCAGCAGCACCACCGCGATACCGGCGTAGGCGAAGGACCGCAGGAAGTACTGCGGGAAGAGCAGCATCGCCGCGAGGGACACCGCGACCGTGAGGGCCGAGAAGAGGACGGTGCGGCCGGCCGTGCGCAGGGTTGTGCCGACCGCGGTCAGCGGTTCGGCGCCGGTCGCCAGTTCCTCGCGGAAGCGCCGGACGATGAAGAGGGCGTAGTCGACGGCCAGGCCCAGGCCCAGGGCCGTGGTGAGGTTCATCGCGAAGACCGAGACGTCGGTGACCTCGGTGAGGCCCCGCAGCACCGCGTTCGTGCCGAGGATGGCGACGATGCCGATGCCGAGCGGCAGCATCGCCGCGACCGCGCTGCCGAAGACCATCACCAGCAGCACCAGGGTGACCGGCAGGGCGATCACCTCGGCCCGGATCAGGTCCTCCTGGATGATCGTCTGCATCTCGTGACGGACCGCGACCGGGCCGCCGACGCTGACCTCCACCGGTCCGTGCGCACCGCGGAACTCGGGCGCGATGCGGTCCAGGGTCTCCCCGGCCTCCTTCTCCTCGCCGGTGATGCGGGCGGCGATCAGCGCCTCATGGCCGTCCTGGGCGCGCAGGGCGGCAGCCGCCGAGGGGTCCGCCTGCCAGTAGGAACCGACCCCCGTGATCCCCTTCTCGTCGGCCAGGCGCGCGGCTATCCGCCGGGCCTCCGCAGCGACGGCGGGGTCGTCCACCGAGGCGTCGCCCGCGTCCACGAGGAGCAGGAGGTTGGGCTGGGAGGCGGGGAACTCGCGCTCCAGCGCCTTGGTCGCATAGGTCGACTCGGCGTGCGGGTCCTCCCAGCCGCCGCTGCCCAGCCGGTCGGCGACGCCGCTGCCGGCGAACACGGCGAGCGCGGTGATCACCAGGGCCGCGAGCAGCGACAACCGTGGGCGGGCTGTCACGAAACGGGTCCAGCCTCCGACGCGGGGCGGCCTGTTGACTTCGGTCATTGTGCGGTGTCCCCTTCACCCTGATCCATGCTGTGCGCAGCCCGGCAGCATGAAGCCGTCACTGCCATAGACTGACAAACACGAGAGATCGCTCGCGTTTCTCAAGAATGCGAGCGACCGCTCGCGTTTGTCAATCGCGTTCGGAGAACTGGGGATAACGCGTGTCCGCCAACCGGGAGAAGGACGACCAGGTCCAGCAGGAGAAGGAGCAGCCGCGCCGCCGTCAGGCCCGCGGCGAGCGCCGTATCGCCCAGCTGCTCGAAGCCGCGGCTGCCGTCTTCACCACCACGGGCTATACGGCCGCCAGCACCAACGCCATCGCCCGCGAGGCGGGCGTGTCACCGGGCACGCTGTACCAGTTCTTCCCGAACAAGGAAGCGATCGCGATAGAGCTGGGCGACCGCCTCATGCACGAGATGCGCGAGACGTACGGCGAGGCACTCGCCCCGGTCGACCCGGCCACACCCCTGGACGAGGCGGTCGGCTCGGCCGTCGACCGGTTCATCGCCTTCAACTGCGAGCACCCGGTGTTCTTCGCGCTGATGCACGGCCCCGACATCCCCGGCCGCATCACCGAGGAGCACGACGCCCTGCACGCGACGCTGCTGTCCCGGATCGAGGGCCTGCTCTCCTCGTTCCTGCCCGACGCCGTCCCGGCCGACCTCACCCGGACCGCCCATATGTGCCTGGGCATGTACAAGGCGGGTCTGGAGCTGGTTCTCGGCCACGAGGGCGCCGAACGCGACGCCTACGTCCAGGAGCTGAAGAACGCCCTGATCCGCTACCTCGACCCGCTGGTGGGCGAACTCCCCGCCCTCCCCGGCCACCCCGGCCCGGCCCGAACGGCGACGTGACGCAGCACTGCTGCAAGGTGCGCATAGATCAGCTCCGGAGTACGAAGACCCCCCGCCTCGACCCACTCTCCGTCGCCCGGCGCCGCCCCGCATCCCGGACGAAGACGCCGGAAAACTCCTGTGAAGACGCCGGAGCACTCCCGTGAAGACACCGAAGGCACTCCCGTGAAGACGCCGGAGGCACTCATGTTCGGCCGCACCCCGGGCGGTTCGTACCGCACCCTCGGACGCCGCACGCCGTACCGTCAGGCGCCGACCCCCCTTGGGGAAATACCCCGCAGGGGTATACCTTGGGAATGGAGGGACCCCTGGGTCCCGTCAGCCCCACATGCCTCGACGAGGAGAACCACATGACCGCCCACACCGACACCCCGGGTTCCGTCACCGCCGTCTACAAGGTGAGCGGCATGAGCTGCGGACACTGCGAGGGCGCCGTCTCCGGCGAGCTCTCCGAACTCCCCGGTGTCAGCTCGGTGAAGGCCGTCGCGTCCACCGGCGAGGTCACGGTCGTCTCCGCGGCCGCGCTGGACGAGGAGGCCGTACGCGCGGCCGTCGACGAGGCGGGCTTCGAACTGGTCGGCAAGGGCTGAGACTGGCCATGACCCGCGCCACCGACCAACCTCCGATAACCGGGGCGCCGGCCGCGCCCGCGACGGCCGCCCCCTCGGAGGTCGAGCTGCTCATCGGCGGGATGACCTGCGCCTCCTGCGCGGCCCGCGTCGAGAAGAAGCTCAACCGCATGGACGGCGTGACCGCCACGGTGAACTACGCCACGGAGAAGGCGAAGGTCAGCTTCCCCTCGGGCATCCAGGTCGCCGACCTGATCGCCACCGTGGAGAGGACGGGGTACACGGCCGAGGAGCCGGCTCCCCCGCAACCCGCGCCCGAGGAGTCCGCCGAAGACCCCGAACTGACCGGCTACCGCCGGCGTCTGACCGTCTCGGCCCTGCTCGCCGTACCCGTCATCCTGCTGTCGATGATCCCGGCCCTGCAGTTCGACAACTGGCAGTGGCTCGCGCTCACCCTCGCCTCGCCGGTCGTCGTCTGGGGCGGACTGCCCTTCCACCGGGCCGCGTTCACGAACGCCCGGCACGGCGCGGCGACCATGGACACGCTGATCTCGATGGGCACGCTGGCGGCGTACGGCTGGTCGCTGTGGGCGCTGTTCCTGGGCGACGCGGGCATGCCCGGCATGCACGACACCTTCGAGTTCACCGTCTCCCGTGTGGACGGCGGCTCGCAGATCTACCTCGAAGTGGCCTCCGGGGTGGTCACCTTCATCCTCCTCGGCCGCTTTCTGGAGGCCCGCTCCAAGCGCCGCGCGGGAGCGGCACTGCGGGTCCTGATGGAGCTCGGCGCGAAGGACGTGACCGTATTGCGCGACGGACGCGAGGTCCGCGTCCCGGTCGGCCGGCTGGCGGTCGGCGACCGGTTCGTCGTACGGCCGGGCGAGAAGATCGCCACCGACGGCACCGTCGTCGAGGGTGCCTCCGCGGTGGACGCGTCCATGCTGACCGGCGAGTCCGTACCGGTCGACGTGACGGTCGGGGACGCGGTCACCGGTGCGACGGTCAACGCGGGCGGGCGGCTGGTCGTCGAGGCGACCCGGATCGGCGCCGACACGCAGCTCGCACGGATGGCGAAGCTGGTGGAGGACGCACAGAACGGCAAGGCCGAGGTGCAGCGGCTCGCCGACCGGATCTCCGCGGTGTTCGTGCCGGCGGTCATCCTCCTCGCGGTCGCCACCTTCGGCGCGTGGCTCGGCCTCACCGACGACACGGTCGCCGCCTTCACCGCGGCCGTCGCCGTACTGATCATCGCCTGCCCGTGCGCACTGGGCCTGGCCACGCCCACGGCCCTCATGGTCGGCACGGGACGGGGCGCGCAGCTCGGCATCCTGATCAAGGGCCCCGAGGTGCTGGAGTCCACGCGCCGGGTCGACACCGTCGTCCTGGACAAGACCGGCACGGTCACCACCGGCCGCATGACCCTCCAGAAGGTGTACGCCGCCGAGGGCGCCGACGAGGACGAGGTGCTGCGGCTCGCGGGGGCTGTGGAGCACGCCTCCGAGCATCCCGTCGCCCGGGCGGTCGCCGTGGGCGCGGAGCAGCGGCTCGGGCGGCTGCCGCAGGTCGAGGGGTTCGAGAACATGCCGGGGCGAGGCGTACGCGGACGCGTGGAAGGCCGTGACGTGGCCGTGGGGCGCCTCTACGACGTGCTGCCCGCCGGACTTGCCCGTGCCAAGGAAGAGGCCGAGAGGGGCGGTCGTACGGCCGTGGTGGTCGGGTGGGACGGGGCCGCCCGCGGTGTCGTCGCCGTCGCCGACGCGGTGAAGGAGACCAGCGCCGAGGCGGTGCGCGAGCTGCGCGCGCTGGGGCTCACTCCGATACTGCTGACCGGGGACAACCGGGCGGTCGCCGAGGCGGTGGCGACCGCGGTCGGTATCGATACCGATTCTGTGATCGCGGAGGTCCTGCCCGAGGACAAGGTCGAGGCCGTACGGCGGCTGCGGCGCGAGGGGCGCTGCGTGGCCATGGTGGGCGACGGCGTCAACGACGCGGCCGCGCTTGCCACCGCCGATCTGGGTCTTGCCGTGGGGACGGGGACGGACGCGGCGATCGAGGCGAGCGATCTGACGCTGGTGCGCGGCGATCTGCGCGTGGCCGCGGACGCCATCCGGCTGTCCCGGCGGACGCTCGCCACGATCAAGGGCAACCTCGTGTGGGCCTTCGGGTACAACGTCGCCGCGTTGCCGCTGGCCGCGGCGGGGTTGCTGAATCCGATGATCGCGGGGGCAGCGATGGCCTTTTCGTCGGTTTTCGTGGTGTCGAACAGCCTGCGACTTCGGACTTTTCGGTGAAGGCTACGGACTTTTCGGCGAAGTCCGAGTAAGAACCCCTCTGGAGTCCGGCGCCAGGCTCACATAAGCTCTTCACAAGACTCGCGCATCGTCCTTACGCTTGGGTCCCGATCGCCATATCGGGGCTCTTGCGTATCTAACGGACATATGCAAGAGACGCAGATCACAGTGATGTGAACGTAACCATCGAAGGGGTTCGAAGGTCTAAGTTGACGATGTCAGGCAGCGTCTTGGGGGGCGCTGGTTGGCATCTGAGGATGTCTTGGGGGACTTCCTCAGAGTTGCGTTGCCGGGGCACGTACGTCGGGAAGCTTTGAGCGGCCCTCCCGCCCGTGCGCTGTCCCGGCAGACCGCACACAGCAGTAGTACGGCGAGTTCTGCTCGTTTTGCTCAACTGCACAGCAGTAACACAGCGATTCAGGCGCTGTTCTCTCAGACGCCCGGCCGGATCCCGTGGGGGGAATCCGCACCGGGACATGGGAAGGCGCCCTGGACGTCGGCCCGTGGGGGGACCGCCGCCAGGGCGCCTTCTGCTATCCGCACCCGCCCGGACCCAGTCGCGCTCCCCCGACGCCCGCGCCCATGCCCACCGGCGGCAGACCTCCCGCCAAGCCGACCGTCACCGGCCCGGCCATCCACCGGCGAGACACCGGAAAAGCTGCGCCCCGCCGTCGGACACCGGCACTCCCCGCGAGCACCGGCTCCCCGTACGCGCCACCTGCCACGAGCACCCCGCACTCGACGCGGGAGCCCGGGAACCACCCCGCACGCACAAGAGCCCCACGCCCGACCGAAGTCGTGCGCAGGGCTCTGCATACGAGATCCGAGTGACGGCGCCGGCGATCGCGGCACCCCACCGGCAGCTGTCAGCGCTCCTCGACCGGAACGAAGTCGCGCTCGACCACGCCCGTGTAGATCTGGCGCGGGCGGCCGATGCGGGAGCCCGGCTCCTTGATCATCTCGTGCCACTGGGCGATCCAGCCCGGGAGGCGTCCGAGGGCGAACAGGACCGTGAACATCTCGGTCGGGAAGCCCATGGCCCGGTAGATCAGGCCGGTGTAGAAGTCGACGTTCGGGTAGAGGTTGCGCGAGACGAAGTACTCGTCGGAGAGCGCGTGCTCCTCCAGCTTCAGGGCGATGTCCAGCAGCTCGTCGGACTTGCCGAGGGCGGAGAGGACGTCGTGCGCCGCCGCCTTGATGATCTTCGCGCGCGGGTCGAAGGACTTGTACACCCGGTGGCCGAAGCCCATCAGGCGGACGCCGTCCTCCTTGTTCTTCACCTTGCGGATGAAGGAGTCGACATCGCCGCCGCCGGCCTGGATGCCCTCGAGCATCTCCAGGACGGACTGGTTGGCACCGCCGTGCAGCGGGCCCCAGAGGGCGGAGATGCCGGCCGAGATCGACGCGAACATGTTCGCCTGCGACGAGCCCACCAGGCGGACCGTCGACGTGGAGCAGTTCTGCTCGTGGTCGGCGTGCAGGATGAGGAGCTTGTCGAGGGCGGAGACCACGACCGGGTCCAGCTCGAACTCCTGGGCCGGGACCGAGAAGGTCATGCGCAGGAAGTTCTCGACGTAACCGAGGTCGTTGCGCGGGTAGACGAACGGGTGACCGATCGACTTCTTGTACGCGTACGCCGCGATCGTCGGAAGCTTGGCGAGCAGACGGATCGTCGAGAGGTTGCGCTGCCGCTCGTCGAACGGGTTGTGGCTGTCCTGGTAGAACGTGGACAGCGCCGAGACCACCGACGACAGCATGGCCATCGGGTGGGCGTCGCGCGGGAAGCCCTTGTAGAAGTTCTTGACGTCCTCGTGCAGCAGCGTGTGCTGCGTGATCTCGTTCTTGAACGTCGAGAGCTCGTCGACGGTGGGCAGCTCACCGTTGATCAGCAGGTAGGCCACCTCCAGGAAGGTGGAGCGCTCGGCCAGCTGCTCGATCGGGTAGCCGCGGTACCGGAGGATCCCCTGCTCGCCGTCGAGGTAGGTGATGGCGGATTTATAGGCGGCGGTGTTGCCATATCCGCTGTCCAGCGTCACCAGACCGGTCTGGGCGCGGAGTTTGCCGATGTCGAAGCCCTTGTCGCCGACGGTGCTGTCAATCACCGGGTAGGTGTACTCGCCGTCGCCGTACCGCAGTACTACAGAGTTGTCGCTCACGTCTTCCCTCACCGACGTTGTGCCTCATCTTCGAGGTTGCCCTGACTGTCTCTACCCTCCCCCATTCGGCTCAGGAGAGTGCACTCGGGGTCGACCATTGGGCCTATTGGCGGCACTGAGTGCCGCCAACCTGTCATCCTGCCCCCTGTTTTCCCCATCTGGAAGTGGTCTGTGACCTTCACGACTCGTTTGATCGATCATTTTTTGGGACGCCTCACGAACCGCCAGGTCAGAGGGGTGCCCGACGGAGGCCCGAAAACAGGTTCAGGAGCCCGCCAGCCGGAAGTCGAGCGCCGTGCAGCGCCGCCCCGCCGACACCGTGCGCACCGCCTGGCCGATCGCCTTGCGTGAACCGACGAGAACGACCAGTTGCCTGGCTCGCGTGACCGCCGTGTAGAGCAGATTCCGCTGGAGCATCATCCATGCTCCCGTGGTGACGGGGATCACCACGGCGGGATATTCACTTCCCTGTGAACGGTGGATGGTCACCGCGTACGCATGCGCCAGCTCGTCCAGTTCGTCGAATTCGTAGGGAACCTCCTCGTCCTCGTCCGTCAGCACCGTGAGGCGCTGGTCGACCGGGTCGAGCGAGGTGACCACGCCCACGGTGCCGTTGAAGACGCCGTTCTTCCCTTTCTCGTAATTGTTGCGAATCTGGGTGACCTTGTCGCCGACACGGAAGACCCGGCCGCCGAACCGCTTCTCCGCGACATCAGGGCGCCCGGGGGTGATGGCCTGCTGGAGCAGGCCGTTCAGCGTGCCCGCGCCCGCCGGCCCCCGGTGCATGGGAGCCAGGACCTGGACGTCCCGGCGTGGATCGAGGCCGAACTTGGCCGGAACCCGACGGGCCGCCACGTCCACCGTGAGCCGTCCGGCCTCCTCCGTGTCGTCCTCGACGAAGAGGAAGAAGTCCTTCATGCCGTCGGTGACGGGGTGCTGCCCGGCATTGATCCGGTGGGCGTTCGTCACCACACCCGACTGCTGGGCCTGGCGGAACACGCGCGTGAGGCGGACGGCCGGGATGGGGCTGCCGTCGGCGAGCAGATCCCTGAGGACCTCTCCCGCCCCGACGCTGGGCAGCTGGTCGACGTCGCCCACGAAGAGCAGATGGGCGCCCGGCGGTACGGCCTTCACCAGCTTGTTGGCGAGCAGCAGGTCCAGCATGGACGCCTCGTCGACCACCACCAGGTCGGCCTGGAGCGGGCGGTCCTTGTCGTACGCCGCGTCGCCGCCGGGCTTGAGCTCCAGGAGGCGGTGGACGGTGGAGGCCTCGGCTCCGGTCAGCTCGGCAAGACGCTTGGCGGCGCGGCCGGTGGGGGCTGCCAGCACGACCCTGGCCTTCTTCGCGCGGGCCAGCTCCACGATCGAGCGGACCGTGAAGGACTTGCCGCAGCCGGGGCCGCCGGTGAGAACGGCGACCTTCTTCGTCAGCGCCAGCTTGACGGCGGCCTCCTGCTCGGGGGCGAGGTCCGCGCCCGTCCGGCCCTCCAGCCAGCCCAGCGCCTTGTCCCAGGCCACGTCGTGGAAGCCCGGCATCCGGTCCTCGTCGGTGCGCAGCAGGCGCAACAGCTGGGCGGACAGGGCGAGTTCGGCCCGGTGGAAGGGGACGAGGTAGACGGCCGTCACCGGCTCCGCGTGGCCGTCGGGACCGGGCACCTTCTCCCGTACGACACCGGGGTCGCCGCCGTCCTCGGGGACCTGGGCGAGTTCGGCCAGGCACTCGATGACGAGCCCCGTGTCGACCTGGAGCAGCTTCACCGCGTCCGCGATCAGGCGCTCCTCGGGGAGGTAGCAGTTGCCCTGGTCGGTGGCCTGCGACAGCGCGTACTGCAGGCCCGCCTTGACCCGCTCCGGGCTGTCGTGCGGGATGCCGACGGACTGGGCGATCTTGTCGGCGGTGAGGAAGCCGACGCCCCAGACGTCGGCCGCCAGCCGGTACGGCTGGTTCTTCACGACCGAGATCGAGGCGTCGCCGTACTTCTTGTAGATCCGCACGGCGATGGAGGTGGACACCTCGACGGTCTGGAGGAAGAGCATGACCTCCTTGATCGCCTTCTGTTCCTCCCAGGCGTCTGCGATCTTCTTCGTGCGCTTCGGTCCGAGGCCGGGGACCTCGATGAGCCGCTTGGGCTCCTCCTCGATGATCGTCAGCGTGTCCAGACCGAAGTGCTGGGTGATGCGGTCGGCGAAGACCGGGCCGATGCCTTTGACGAGGCCGGAGCCGAGATAGCGGCGGATGCCCTGGACGGTGGCCGGGAGGACGGTCGTGTAGTTCTCGACGGTGAACTGCTTGCCGTACTGAGGGTGGGAGCCCCAACGGCCCTCCATCCGCAGGGACTCGCCCACCTGGGCGCCGAGCAGGGCGCCGACGACCGTGAGGAGGTCGCCGCCGCCCCTGCCGGTGTCGACGCGGGCGACCGTGTAGCCGTTCTCCTCGTTGGCGTACGTGATTCTCTCCAGCACGCCTTCGAGTACGGCCAGTTTCCGCTCGCCCGTGGAGTTCCCCGCCTGGTTGGACATGATCCGACGCTACCGGGCGGGTGTGACATTGCCGGGCGGGTCTATCGGGTTCTGAAGCGGCGGAAGAGGTTCCGGGCTACGTACACGCCCGGGCCGCCGAAGCCGACGATGTCGACGCGTCCGTCACCGGTGATGTCGGCGAGGAAACGGGGGTGGCGGTCGACCCGCCAGGCGCCGGCGTCCTCGTTGTGACCGAACCCGCGGCACACCAACTGGGCCTGCTCGAACCGGCCGTCGCCGCGGTTGTGCGACACCCAGACGCCCTCGTCGCCGAAGCCGACGATGTCCGGGTTGCCGTCACCGGTGACGTCGGCGAGGAAGCGTAGGTGTTTCCTGCTGGTCCACCCCTGGGCGATCCCGAAGTCGTTCAGGACGAGTTTCGAGGTCTCGAACGTGCCGTCGCCGCGCCCGCGCGAGACGACGACGCCCTGCGGGCCGAACCCGACGATGTCCGGTGCTGCGTCTGCTTTGGCCCTGATCAGGAACCGGGGGTGCTCCTCGGCCGATTTCCATCCCTGGTCGGCCCCGAAGTCGTCGAGGACGTACAGAGGGTCGGCGAATGTCCCGTCCTCGTCCTGGAGCGACACCCAGACGCCGTCGTCATGGCAGCCGACGATGTCGACCCTGCCGTCACCGCTGGTGTCGGCCAGGAAGCGGGGATGCTTGTCGGCAAGCCAGGCGCCCGCCTTCTCGTCGTGGCCGAACGCCCGGAGAACCGGTTCGTCGGCGAGCGGTGCGAACGTCCCGTCCTCGTCCTGGAGCGACACCCAGACGCCGTCGTCATGGCAGCCGACGATGTCGACCCTGCCGTCGCCGGTGGTGTCGGCCAGGAAGCGGGGATGCTTGTCGGCGAGCCACCCGCCGGCCTGCCGGCTGTGTCCGAACGCCTTGAGGACCAGCTTGCCGCCCCCGGGCGCGAACGTCCCGTCCTCGGCCCGAAGGGACACCCGGACCCCGTCGGCGGTCAGCACGACGGCGTCGGGCCTGCCGTCGCCCGTCGTGTCCACGAGGGTCCACAGGTCCGCAGGGCTCGAGGAGGGCGCGGGTGGGTGCAGAAGGCGCTCGTCGTCGAACGTGCCGTCGCCTCTGCTGGACGACGTCACAGCCCCCTTCGCGGTGTCGAGCCCTACGATGTCCGCTCGTCCCGCTCCCTCGGTGTCGGCGAGGAACCGCTCACCGGGCCCGGCCCACCAGCCCGGTTGCCCCGTGTGGGAGCGGCCTGCTCCGGCACTTTTCCATCCGCCGGCGTCCTGGTCGCACCCGAAGCGCTGGAGAACGAGCAGCATGTCGCTGAAGGAGGGCGTCGCGTCGGGTGCCGGCCGCAGTGCGGTCGAGCGGGCCAGCCGCCATGACCGGCGGCCGTTCCAGTGGCTCAGTGGTGCCCAGCGCAGCACGGGGTCGCTGGTGCGCTCGGGCTCGGCAGGGACGAACCGCCACCGCTGGCTCTCCGCGCTGTCGTCGTATGCGCGCAGGACGACCCGGGCGTCCTCCCCGGCGGTGTCGGCGACGTCCAGCACGGCGCCATCGGTCGCGCCTTCGATGAAGTAGAGGCCCGCTTCGCCCTCAACGGGGACGACGTGCCACTGCTGGCCCTTCTTGCCTGCGGCCGCGTCCCACTGGCGGACGCCGCGGTCCGCGGCGGCGGGGTTGTCGAGCACCTTGCCGCTGACCGCGTTGCGGATCACATAGGCCTGGTCGTGCTGCGCGGCCGGTAAAGGGGTCAGCTGCCACTGCTCCGGGCTCGGGCCGTCCTCGGCGAAGTCGCGGACGACGAGCGCCCCGTCCGCGCCTGGCGCGGCCCTGGCACCGAGGGACCTCCCCGTGGCGGCGTTGACGATCTCCAGCTTCAGTTCTTCCATGGGCACGGGCATCGTGCTGCCTCTTCCAGGCGGTGCGGGCGTCGGCTCGGGACGGGTGTGGCGCGGCAGTGACGGCGGATCACGTGAAGACGTGGTGGTACGGGACGTCCCACTCGCTGGGCAGCCGCGGGTAGAACGTGTTGATGACCGTCCCGGTGAAGTCCCCGCCCCAGTTGTAGGTGAGACGCACCTCGCTGTCGGCTGTCACCGCGTGGTCCTTGAACCCGAGGATGGCGTCGGGATGGGTGATCGGCACGAAGGTGATCCCGCCCCACGGCGTCACCGTGACGACCCACAGCTGGGTGTCCTCGGGCGCGCCGTTCTTCCCGCGCCACTTGTCGCCGACCTTGTCGGGGAGGCCGACCTGGACGGTGTCGGCCGTGCTTTTGGGGGCGTCCTGGTGGACGGCGATGCGCCGGCGCTGGGGCTTGGGCGCGCCGTCGTCGCCGCGCCCTGCGTCGGCGTCGCCCGCACCGGCGGGTTTGGGCGTCACCTGTCCCGCGGCACTCTCGATGAAGTACAGCGGTCGCTGCCCGAAGAAGCCGGCCGGGGTGATGTACCAGAGGTGGCCCTGCGCCTCCTTGGTGGCCGGGTCGAGCGCGGTGGCCAGCTTGACCCCCTTGTCGTGGCTGGCCTCCTTCAGCTCGGCGGGCCGCAGGTAGCCGCCGTTGAAGGCGTGGACGAGCATGACCGGCCGGTTCTCGACCAGCGCTGCCACGATGGCGTTGTCGTAGCTGTTCACCGCCACCGGGCCGCCGACCACCAAATTCGCCATCGCCGTGCGTTCTTGGGTGTACATCGCGGAACCTCACCTGTTCTGGATCTAGATGCCCTGAAAATGAATGGGCGACCGAATCGAATAGCCTTCGACAAAGCTACCGACAGCGTTTCAACTTACCTCCTCCTCCCACGAGTTGGGATAGTCGACGAATCCCTTTCACCCGTTTGAGCGTGATACGCGAAGACGTCTTCCCGGGCAATTGAGAGCCTGTTAGGTTCGATATTCGGAAAGCGCGCAGATTCCTGTTTCTATTTCACCGAGCGCGTTTCGGCCAGATCAGTCGAGGATGGGGAATGCCTTCCAACGCGTACAACCTGGACCGGGCCAAGCGGCAGCCGCTGACGAAGAAGAACCTGCGGGAACTGAACATCGAGCAGACCTGGCAGTCCGTCCTGGACCACCCCAGCCTGGTCTACGTCGACGATTACGGTGTGCGGCACAAGCCCGTCGGGTTCTCCGTGAACAAGTCGAGCTTCGGCACTTTCCCCGGCTCCGCGTTCCAACTGGGCTGGCTCGCCTACATGAACCTCGGGGAGCCGCTGATCGAGGAGCGGCGCAACATCAGCCAGCCTCCGCCCGACACGTTCTCGTCACGCACCTACGTCAACCGAAGTCAGACGTCCCCTATGACCTTCACCGACTCGGTCGATTTCACCGTGTCCAACGGGGTCACGTGGTCGCTCCAGGGAGAAGCCAAGCTCACCTTCGGCGGCAGCGTCAGCGCGCAACTCCAGCTGCAACTGCAGAACCAGCTCAAGCTGGACCTCCAGACGCAGCTCCAGACGCAGCTCCGCAACGACATGGCGAACAAGAACGCGACCACCGTGACCAACAAGAACAGCAAGGACAACATGGGGGTGGACAACGCCACTGCCACCGAAACGGCCACGACCAATTCGGCGGCGAATTCCGCGACGAACTCGATGACGAACTCGGTGGCGTTCACGACCCAGGGCAGCGCCACCGGCACCGCGACGCTCCACGCCCAGTTGCTGCTGGGCATCACGGGCTCCGTCGGCGGCTCCCTGACCACCAGCTGGGCCTCGAAATCGCAGATCTCCGGCCAGGTGCCGGCGGGTTCCCGCGTGGAGACCATCGTCACGCAGCGGCGTACCCGCAAGCAGTACACGTACGAGATCCCGGTGACCTTCTCCGGATTGCTCGCGGTGAAGTACGACGTGCCGGTGGCGGTCCTGTCTCCCCCGCAGCCCGGGAACTACCCCGGCCTCGACCAGTTGGTCGCCCGCGACATCGGCGACCTCGACCTGGCGGGCGGCGGCTTCCGTATGAAGGGACTCGCCGAGGTCGTCTCCGCCCTGGAGGTCCACCACACGATGTTCGACGGCGAGAGCCTGACCGACAGCCAACGAGCGCTGCACAAGCAGCCCTGACCGGGCCGCCGGCGCTGCCACGACAACAGGGGTGAAGACCATGGTGTTCGACAACATCTTCCAATCCGCGAGCAAGGGCGCAGGGCTCTTCTCCGTGACCACCGACCGTGCCAAGCCGCAGCCGGGTGCGGACGTCGACTTCGAGGACGCCGAGGACGACACGTACGACGACACGAGCACGAGCCTGTTCAACAACGCGATCCACGGGGCTTCCTCCCGGGCGAAAGTCGTGCAGGAGCAGTCGCCTGAAGCGCGGGCCATCCTGGGCTTCCTCGGCTCCTTCGTCCAGACCACCCAGACGTCCGCCGGTGCGCAGGCCCAGTACGCCGGGAATCCCAGCTCGGTGTCCACGGCGGCGGCCGCCGGCATGCAGGAGTCGAGTGCGACGGTGACGGAGCACAGCGGCCTGCAGAAGAACGAGGACCTGGAGAGCACGCCGAAGAAGAGCGACTACGCCAAGGCCCCCAAAGCGCCGGAGGCCCCCAAGGCCTCCAAACCGACCGCCGAGGACCCGTCCAGTTCCCAGTAGCACCCGGATTCCTCAGGGGCAGGGGCGAGTTCGCTCCTGCCCCTCTTCGTGCGTCACACGGGGAGCAGCTGCCACTGTCGGTTCCGGTGGTCGCCCTCAGCTCCGTGCTGCTTGATCACCGTACGGGCGCTGGTGTCGACTCGCAGGAGCAGACCGCTGTTCCGGTTCGCGATCTCGTAGACCCTCGGGGTGCCGTTCACCGGGCCCACCGGGATCAGCCTCCACTGCTGGTGGTGCGCGTCCCCGCCCTCGTAGGCGCGCTGCGCGACCACCGCTCCGGCCGCCTCGTGCGCTCCGAGGATCTCCAGGACCTTGCCGCTGCGCACGTTCTCGATCCTGTACAGGACGTCGCCGTTGTCCAGACCCGCCGCGATCAGCCGCCACCGCTGGTGATCCCTGGGAACGGCGAGGAGTTGGTGGACCTCGGCCCCGTCGTTGGGGGACTCACGCAGGACCCCCATCCGCAGCTTGCTGCGGACGTTGGCCCAGGAGACCACCGTGCCCGAATCGAGCAGCCCGGCCATCCTCGCCGACGCGATCTTCCGAACCCTGTGGTTGGCATGGTCGGCGATGTAGAGGGTGTCGACGCAGTCCACGGCGAGCCCGAACGGGTTGCGCAGCTGGGCCGAAGCGGCCGGGCCGCCGTCACCGCCGAAGCCCGCGGCGCCCGTGCCGGCGACCGTACTGATCGTCCCGTCCGACGCGACCTTCCGGACCCGGTGGTTGGAGTGGTCGGCGATGTAGAGATCGCCCGCACTGTCCACGACCATCCCCACCGGGATGTTCAACCGGGCGGCGGTGGCGGGGCCGCCGTCACCGCCGAAGCCCGCGGCGCCCGTGCCGGCGACCGTACTGATCGTCCCGTCCGACGCGACCTTCCGGACCCGGTGGTTGGAGTGGTCGGCGATGTAGAGGTCGCCCGCGCCGTCCACCGCCACTCCGTGCGGGCGGTTCAGCTGGGCTGAAACCGCTGGGCCGCCGTCTCCCTTGAAGCCCGCGGTGCCCATGCCGGCGACCGTACTGATCGTCCCGTCCGCCGCGACCTTCCGGACCCGGTTGTTGTGGTACTCGGCGATGTAGAGGCTGCCTGCGCTGTCCACGGCCACCCCCATCGGGAGGTTCAAGCGGGCGGCGGTGGCGGGGCCGCCGTCACCGCCGAAGCCCGCGGTACCCATGCCGGCGACCGTACTGATCGTCCCGTCCACCGCGACCTTCCGGACCCGGTGATTGCCGGCATCGACGACGTAGAGGGTGCCTGTGCTGTCCACCGCCACCTCACGCGGGCAGTTCAGCTGGGCCGAGACGGCAGGGCCGTCGTCACCCCGGTAGCCCGCGGACCCGGTCCCCGCGACCGTGCAGATCTTCCCGTCCGTCGTGATCTTCCGGACCCGGTGGTTGTTGTAGTCGGAGAAGTAGAGGGTGCCGGCGCCGTCCACCGCGACCCCGTACGGACCACTCAACTGAGCCGAAACGGCAGGCTCGTTGTCCCCTTTGAACCCCCCGACCCCGGTCCCCGCGACCGTGCTGATCGGGGAGGCGGACTCTTCACCACCTGTGGCTCCCGTATGGGCAGTGCTCATCGTCATCCCTTCACCGTTCACTGACCGCCGGCGCGTTCCCCCACGGCGAGGCCGTGCCGCCGACGGCACGCTGCTTCCATGCTGGAGGCCGGCCGTCCCCCGTCCGGGCCTACGGCGGACAAACCCGTCCTTCAAGTGATCCGGCAGCACTGCCCGCCAGATCGGTGCGGGCCGGCGTCGGCCGCGCCCTTGCACGCGACGGCGGACGGTGTGCGCCCGTGCTCCGGCGTACGCACCAGGGTGCGGCGCCGAGACCCGCTCGACAGCACTCCCGCCGGTCGCCGCCCTGGCCTTGGACCAGCAGGCCCGGACATGGCCGCGACGGCGCCGGGCACCGGGCACCGGGCACCGGGCACCGGGCACCGGGCACCGGGGCGGAGACGACCTTCACCGGTGCGTTCGGGCGGCTCACAGCACGCTCGGCGTCACCGACGGCAACTGCCGGCGCAACTTCGCCTCCCGTGACTCACCCCGCCTGCGACTTCACATGGTCGAGGACTGCCTGGAACTCCTCGCTCGGCGAGAACTCGACGAACTCGCAGTCCTCCACCGCCACGGGGACATGCCCGGGCCCCCAGTAGTACGCCTGACCCGCCTCGTAGTACTCCTCGCCCTCGGACGTCAGCATCCGCAGCCGGCCTTTGAGCAGGTAGCCCCAGTGCGGGCACGGGCAGGCGTCGCCTTCGAGGCCCTTGAGGGCGGGGCCCATGTCCGTGCCCTCCGGCAGGGTGATGTAGCCGACGGACATGCCGCCGCCGATCGTCTTGGTGCGCACCTCCACGCCGTCGCCGCCGAGGACGACGGGCACGTCGTCGCGAGTCGCTGCCGTCATGATCCCTCCGCTCCGGCCCGCACGGGGCCTGGGGAAACGTCCCCGCACTTCCAGCCTGAACCGTCCCGCAGCCCGCCGCGACACCACGGGGCCGACATCACGATCCGGTTTCGGGATGTGGTTGAGGGGTTGATTAACGGCCGTGTAATCGATTCCAATCCTCCGTACACGTCGATGTAATCGATTCCACGACGGCATCGACCACGAACGATCCACGAGGAGGTGGAGCGGCGATGGCGAGCATCAAGGACGTCGCCGCCGAGGCCGGCGTATCCGTCGCCACGGTCTCGCGCGTCCTGAACGACCATCCGTCGGTCAGCGCCGAGGCACGCGCACGCGTGCTGGCCGCCGTCGACACCCTGGGCTACCGCCCGAACGCCGTCGCCCGCTCCCTGCGCACGGACCAGACCCACACCCTCGGCCTGGTCATCAGCGACGTGATGAATCCCTACTTCACCGAGCTGGCCCGCTCCGTCGAGGAGGAGGCCCGCGCGCTCGGCTACAGCGTCATCATCGGCAACGCCGACGAGCGGCCCGACCTTCAGGACCATCACGTACGGAACCTGCTGGACCGGCGCATCGACGGACTCCTCGTCTCCCCCACCGACGGCGGTTCGCCGCTGATGCTGGACGCGGCCCGCGCGGGGACGCCGATGGTGTTCGTGGACCGGTGGATCCCCGGCGTGGACGTGCCGGTGGTGCGCTCCGACGGGCGCGCTGCCGTACGGGACCTGGTGGCGCATCTGCACGGGCTCGGGCACCGGCGGCTGGCGATCATCGCCGGCCCGGCGGCGACCACGACCGGCCGGGAGCGCGTGGAGGCCTTCCGGGAGGCGCTCGGCGCGTACGGCCTCGAACTCCCCGAGGCCTACATAGGCCAGGGCGACTTCCAGGCCGAGAGCGGGCGCCGGGTCACCGAGGGCTTCCTCGACCTGCCCGACCCGCCCGAGGTCGTCTTCGCGGCCGACAACCTGATGGCGCTCGGTGCGTTGGACGCCGTACGCGCGCGTGGGCTGCGCGTGCCCGACGACCTCGCGCTGGCCGCGTTCGACGACATCCGGTGGTTCGTGCACACCGATCCGCCGATCACCGCGATCGCCCAGCCGACGGGCGAGCTGGGCCGGGCCGCCGTGCGCGCCCTGGTTGACCGCGTCGAGGGACGGCCCGGCGAGTCCGTCACCCTCCCCGCCCGCCTCGTCGTACGCCGCTCGTGCGGCGAGCAACCGGCTTCACCGGAGCCGTCCCCCGTAACGAACAGGAGCCAGTCGTGAGCAACGCGGACGAGTTGCTGCGCATCGAGGGCATACGGAAGACCTTCCCGGGCGTGGTCGCCCTGGACGGCGTCGACTTCGATCTGCGCCGCGGTGAGGTGCATGTGCTGCTCGGCGAGAACGGCGCGGGCAAGAGCACCCTCATCAAGATGCTCTCCGGCGCCTACACCCCCGACGCCGGGCGGATCCTGGTCGGCGGCGAGGAGACGCGCATCCACGGTGCGCAGGACTCCGAGCGCCTCGGGATCGCCACCATCTACCAGGAGTTCAACCTCGTCCCCGATCTGACGGTCGCCGAGAACATCTTCCTGGGGCGCCAGCCGCGCCGTTTCGGGATGATCGACCGGGGGCGGATGGAGGCCGACGCCGAGGTCCTGCTGAAGCGCGTCGGCGTCAACGTGTCCCCACGCGCACGTGTGCGTGAACTCGGCATCGCACGGCTGCAGATGGTCGAGATCGCGAAGGCGCTCAGCCTGAACGCGCGCGTGCTCATCATGGACGAGCCGACGGCCGTGCTGACCTCCGAGGAGGTCGACAAGCTCTTCTCGATCGTGCGCAGGCTGCGCGAGGACGGCGTCGGAATCGTCTTCATCACGCATCACCTGGAGGAGATCGCCGCCCTGGGCGACCGGGTGACGGTCATCCGGGACGGCAGGAGCGTCGGGCAGGTCCCCGCCGCCACACCCGAGGACGAGCTCGTACGGCTCATGGTGGGCCGCTCGATCGAGCAGCAGTACCCGCGTGAACGCGCCGACAAGGGCGCCGCGTTGCTGACCGTGGAGGGACTGACCAGGGACGGCGTCTTCCACGACGTCAGCTTCGAGGTGCACGCCGGTGAGGTGGTCGGCATCGCGGGGCTGGTCGGCGCCGGACGTACCGAGGTCGTGCGGGCGGTGTTCGGGGCTGACCCGTACGACAAGGGGGCCGTGAAGGTCGCCGGGTCCTCCGTCCGGAAGTACGACGTCAACGCGGCGATGACCGCGGGCATCGGACTCATCCCCGAGGACCGCAAGGGCCAGGGGCTGGTGCTGGACGCGTCCGTCGAGGAGAACCTCGGCCTGGTGACGCTGCGGTCCGCCACGCGCGCGGGGCTCGTCGACGTCAAGGGCCAGCGTGCGGCGGCCGCGCGGATCGCGGGGCAGCTCGGCGTGCGGATGGCGGGCCTCGGGCAGCACGTGCGCACGCTCTCCGGCGGCAACCAGCAGAAGGTCGTCATCGGCAAGTGGCTGCTCGCCGACACCAGGGTGCTGATCCTCGACGAACCCACGCGCGGCATCGACGTCGGCGCCAAGGTCGAGATCTACCAGCTCATCAACGAACTGACCGCGGCCGGCGCCGCCGTGCTGATGATCTCCAGTGATCTCCCCGAGGTCCTCGGCATGAGCGACCGGGTGCTGGTGATGGCCCAGGGCCGGATCGCCGGCGAGCTCACGGCCGACGAGGCCACGCAGGACTCCGTGATGGCGCTCGCCGTCAGCAACCCCACCACCGACAAGACCGGAACGGAGGCCACCCGTGGCCACTGACACGCTCAAGAGCACGCCGGGCGCGAGTGGCGCCTCGGGAATTCGCCGACTCCTGCTCGACAACGGCGCGCTGACCGCGCTGATCGTCCTCGTCGTCGCCATGTCGGCGCTGTCCGGCGACTTCCTGACCACCGACAACCTCCTGAACGTCGGCGTCCAGGCGGCCGTGACCGCCATCCTCGCCTTCGGCGTCACGTTCGTGATCGTCTCGGCGGGCATCGACCTGTCGGTCGGTTCGGTGGCGGCGCTGTCGGCCACCGTGCTGGCGTGGACCGCGACCTCGCACGGGGTGCCGGTCTTCATAGCGGTGCTGCTGGCCGTCGCGACCGGCATCGCGGCCGGTCTCGTCAACGGCTTCCTCATCGCGTACGGCAAGCTCCCGCCGTTCATCGCGACGCTCGCGATGCTGTCGGTGGCCCGCGGTCTGTCGCTGGTGATCTCCGAGGGCTCCCCGATCGCTCTCCCCGACTCCGTCTCGCACCTCGGTGACACGCTCGGCGGCTGGCTGCCGGTGCCGGTGCTCGTGATGATCGTGATGGGGCTGATCGCCGCCTTCGTGCTCGGCCGGACCTACATCGGCCGCTCGATGTACGCGATCGGCGGCAACGAGGAGGCCGCGCGCCTGTCGGGGCTGCGCGTGAAGAAGCAGAAGCTCGCCATCTACGCCCTGTCCGGCGTGTTCGCGGCCGTCGCGGGCGTCGTGCTCGCCGCCCGGCTGTCCTCCGCTCAGCCGCAGGCCGCCGACGGCTACGAGCTGGACGCCATCGCCGCGGTCGTCATCGGCGGCGCCTCGCTCGCGGGCGGCACCGGCAAGGCGTCCGGCACCCTGATCGGCGCGCTGATCCTGGCGGTGCTGCGCAACGGCCTGAACCTGCTGAACGTGTCCGCCTTCTGGCAGCAGGTCGTCATCGGCGTCGTGATCGCGCTGGCGGTCCTCTTCGACACGCTGCGCCGCAAGGCCGGGGCCACCCCGGTGGCGGCCGGCACGGGCGGCGGCAAGGGCAAGCAGGCGGGGACGTACGCGCTCGCGGCGGTCGTCACCGTGGCGATCGTGGGGGCGACCTCCTTCCTGCACAACGGCTCGTCCTCGTCGTCGAATCCGAAGATGGGGCTGTCCCTGTCCACCCTCAACAACCCCTTCTTCGTGCAGATCCGGGCGGGCGCCCAGGCCGAGGCGAAGAAGCTCGGCATCGACCTGACCGTCACGGACGCCCAGAACGACGCCTCCCAACAGGCCAACCAGCTGCAGAACTTCACCAGTTCGAGCGTCGGCGCGATCATCGTCAACCCGGTGGACTCGGACGCGGCAAGCAACTCCGTGAAGGCCGCCGACAAGGCGAAGATCCCGGTCATCGCCGTCGACCGGGGTGTCAACAACGCCAAGACGGCGGCCCTGGTCGCCTCCGACAACGTCGCCGGCGGTGAGCTCGCCGCCAAGACGGTCGCCGAGAAGCTCGGGGGCAACGGCAAGATCGTGATCCTCCAGGGCCAGGCGGGCACCTCCGCCGCCCGTGAGCGCGCGCAGGGCTTCGCGAACGGCCTCAAGGCCTACCCGGGCATCCAGGTCGTCGCCCAGCAGCCCGCCGACTTCGACCGCACCAAGGGACTCGACGTGATGTCGAACCTGCTCCAGGCCCACCCGGACGTCCAGGGCGTCATCGCCGCCAACGACGAGATGGCGCTGGGCGCGATCAAGGCCCTTGGCTCCAAGGCCGGCAAGTCGGTCTCGGTGGTCGGCTTCGACGGCACGCCGGACGGTCTGAAGGCGGTGGAGGGCGGCTCGCTGTACGCGTCCGTGGCCCAGCAGCCGACCCAGCTCGGCAGGATCGCCGTGGACAACGCGCTCAAGGCATTCCAGGGCAAGAAGGTCGAGCAGATGGTGAAGGTGCCGGTGAAGGTGGTCACGAAGGAGAACGTGGCCGGATTCGGCGGCTGACCTTCCGCACACATCCGGCCGACATCCGGCTGGAGTCGAGGAACGGCGAACGGGCGGGCGGTCGTTGCAGGAGCATGGACCTGGTGACGGCCGCCCGCCGCACGTCACCACGGGGACCTATCAGGGGAGCAACCTCATGTACGACTACGACCTCCTGGTCGTAGGGTCGGCCAACGCCGACCTGGTGATCGGCGTCGAGCGCCGGCCGGGGGCCGGCGAGACCGTGCTCGGCTCCGATCTGGCCGTCCACCCGGGCGGCAAGGGCGCGAACCAGGCCGTCGCGGCAGCCCGGCTCGGGGCCCGTACGGCCCTGCTGGCCCGGGTCGGCGACGACGCGCACGGCCGGTTGCTGCTCGACTCGCAGCGGGAGTCCGGCGTCGACACGGTGGGCGTCCTGGTCGGCGGCGCACCGACCGGCGTCGCGCTGATCACGGTGGACCCGTCCGGGGACAACAGCATCGTCGTCTCGCCGGGAGCCAACGGCAGACTCACCCCGCAGGACGTGCGGGCCGCCGCGAGCCTCTTCCAGGCGTCGCGGGTGGTGTCGGTCCAGCTGGAGATCCCGCTGGAGACGGTCGTCGAGGTGGTCCGCAGCCTGGCGGACGGCAGCCGCTTCGTGCTGAACCCGTCCCCGCCCCGCCCGCTGCCGGCCGAGGTGCTGGCGGCCTGCGACCCGCTGATCGTGAACGAGCACGAGGCGAAGGTGATCCTCGGCGACTCGGCGGTGGGCGACTCCCCCGAGGACTGGGCGCGGATCCTGCTCGCGAAGGGCCCCCGCTCGGTGGTCGTGACCCTGGGCGCCGAGGGCGCGCTGGTCGCGTCCGCGCAGGGTGTGACGCGGGTGCCGTCCGTGAAGGTGGACGCGGTGGACACGACGGGGGCGGGCGACGCGTTCACGGCCGCGCTGGCGTGGCGGCTCGGCACGGGCGCGTCCCTCGCCGAGGCGGCGACGTACGCGGCCCGGGTCGGCGCGGTGGCCGTGACACGGGAGGGCGCGCAGGTGTCCTTCCCGACGGCGGCGGAGGTCGAGGCGCTGTGAAGCGTGCCGGAATCCTGAACCGCCACCTCTCCGGCGCCCTCGCCGAGCTCGGCCACGGCGACGGCGTGCTGGTGTGCGACGCGGGCATGCCGATACCCGACGGCCCCCGAGTCGTGGACCTGGCCTTCCGGGCCGGGGTGCCGTCGTTCGCCGAGGTGCTGGACGGCCTGCTGGCCGAGCTGGTGGTGGAGGGCGCGACGGCGGCGAAGGAGGTCCGGGAGGCGAACCCCGCGGCGGCCGCACTGCTGCACGGGGAGTTTCCCGCGCTGCGGCTGGTCACGCACGAGCGGCTCAAGGAGCTGTCGGCCGGGGCGCGGCTGGTCGTACGGACCGGTGAGGCCCAGCCGTACGCGAATGTGCTGCTGCGCTGCGGGGTCTTCTTCTAGGAACGCTTCGAGTTCCGGAGAGTTCCGGAGCTCCCAGGAACGTTTCGAGGGGCCCGGTCCGTCGACCGAGCCCCTCGGGTTTCCCCTCCCATCAGAACCCCCGCGATCCCCCCAGATCCCCCTCCAAGAGTCCTGATGCCAAGTACGACCGGCGAGGTGCGGGAAGGGTTGCACGGTCTCCGCGGAAATTTTTTCGTGGCGTCTTCAGCGTGCCCAGAAACCTGGACGGAAGTAGCGTTTCAGACATGTCAGAGGTAGACGCAAACCCCCTCACCTCCCTCCAGGACGACGTGCTCGACGAGCTCGGCGACCGCCGGATCGGGGACATCGCGGCGCTGCTGGGCACGGACGAGGCGGGGGCCCGGCAGATGGTCGGTACGACGGTGGCGGCGCTGTCCGGCGAGGCGGAGGCTGTCGCGACGCCGCACGCCGCCCCGCTCACCGGCGTGGCCACCGTGGGCGGCTTCGCGACCGGCGGCCTCGTGGCCGGGCTGCTGGCGGAGGAGGCCGAACCGGTCGCGGACGCGGTGGCGCGCAGGACGGGCCTGCCCCAGGGTGCCGTGTCCCGGGTGGTGGAGATGCTGGTTCCGGTGGTGCCGGCGGTGCTCACGAAGCGGGCGACCGGCAGGTAGCGGGCGAGAAGTCGCGTGGGCTGTCCGCGAAGCCGATGATTGATGAGTCAGGGCGAGAAGGTGAATGATCACGAGCGATCGCGAGCCGCGCAAGGCACGTTCCTCATCACGGCAGGCGTCCGCCGGGGCGCGGATGTCCGCCGCCGATGCCATACGGTCCGCGATGGAACAGCTCAGTGAGCTGCTGGGGAGGGCGCCCGAATCGGTCTCCTCGCTGAAGCCGACGGATCAGGGCTGGGAAGCCGACGTCGAGGTCGTGGAACTGGAACGCATCCCCGAGACGACCAGCGTGATGGCCAGCTACCAGGTGGTTCTGGACCGGGAGGGGCAGCTGGTGTCGTACAAGCGCGGGCGTCGTTACACGCGCTCGCAGGTGGACAGGACGGATCGCCGCTAGGTCACGACCCTTTCGTCAGGAATCTCCGGTATGCCGGTTTTATCGAAGATTCCCCGGGAAGTCGGATTTTGCTGATTTCACCGGAAGCCGAGCCGGAAGGGAAGACACCGTGACTGTGGTGCCACAAGGCAACGGCGGCGGTGTCCCCGGCGCCGCCGGAGGCGGCTCGGGGAACCTCTACGACGTGCTGGAACTCGTCCTCGACCGGGGTCTGGTCATTGACGCGTTCGTCCGGGTGTCCCTGGTGGGCATCGAGATCCTGAAGATCGACGCGCGAGTGGTCGTGGCCAGTGTGGACACGTACCTGCGCTTCGCCGAGGCGACCAACCGGCTGGATCTGGAGTCGGGCAGCAAGTCGCCCGCGCAGCTGACCGACCTCGTCGGGGGCTCCGTCGAGAGCGGGGCACGCGGCAAGAGCAAGGGAGCGCTGTCGGGCGCGGTCGAGGCGATCACCGATTCCTTCAAGGGCGGCGGTGACGAGGACGAAGCCGAGGACCAGGACGCGGATCCGGACGCCGAGCGGGAGCGCAGGCCGGCGCGTGAGAAACGGCGTGAGCGCTCCGAACGCCGTTCGGAACGCCACTCCGCACGGGACCGGGAGGAGTGAGCGAGCCCATGTCCGTGTATGTGTACGCGATCACCAAGGACTCGCACCCCTTGGACGTGAGCGACGTCAAGGGCGTGGGCGAGCCGCCCGGCGAGGTGCGCGTGGTGCGCGGCGACTCCCTGTGTGCTGTCGTCAGCGAGGCCCCGGACGATCTCTCGGTCGCCCGCCGGGACCTCCAGGCGCACAACGACGTCCAGGAGCGGTTGTGGGCCGGTGGCCCCACCTTGCCGCTCAGCTTCGGTTTCGTCGCCGCGGACGAGGAGGCCGTACGCGGCGTCCTCGCGGAGCGGGCGCAGTTGTTCGCGCAGCGGCTGGACGAGCTTGCCGGGCATGCGGAGTTCAACGTCAAGGGCGTCCTCGACGAGGACACCTCGCTGCGTGCCGTCCTGGAGCAGAGCCCGCAGGCCCGTGAGCTGAACGAGCGGACCCGCGAGGGCGGTGGGACGTACGAGGACCGGCTGGCGCTCGGCCAGGTGGTGGCCCAGGAGGTGCAGGGCCGCGAGAACGCGATCGCCGAGGACATTCTCGCAGCGCTGCGGCCGCTCGCCTCGGCAGAGCAGATCGCCCCGGCGTCGAAGCAGTACTTCGTGAGCGCGTCCTTCCTCGTGGCGGACGAGCAGTTCGAGGAGTTCGGCCGGGCCTGCCGGGAGCTGGCCGAACGCTACGGCGAGGGCCTGGAGTTGCGGCTGCGGGGTCCCCTGCCGCCGTACAGCTTCGTCTGATGTGAGGCGTGAGGAGGTGCCGTGGGACTGGTCACCGGGATTCTGACGCTGCCGTTCGCTCCCGTCCGGGGCATCGGCTGGGTGCTCGACAAGGTGGTCAAGACCGCCGAGGACGAGTACTACGACCCGACCCCCGTGCAGGAGGCGCTCGTGAACCTGGAGCGGGCGCTCGACGAGGGCCGCATCGACGACGAGGAGTTCGCACGGCAGGAGGAGGCACTGCTGCACCGCCTGGAGGAGATCAGGGCCTACCAGCTGCGACAGGGCGGACAGTCTCCTGGGCTGTGACGCGTGGGTCGCGGGCTGCCGCTCGGGTGAGGAAATGAGGCAAGGCCATGAACAACGCCAAGATCGGCACGGCCCTGCTGGGCGGCTATCTGCTGGGGCGTTCCAAGAAGGCGAAGCTCGCCCTCAGCCTCGGCGCGCTGCTCGCGGGCTCACGGATGAACCCCGGGCAGGTCGGCAAGGCCCTCCAGGAGTCCCCCTTCGTGCACACCCTCACCGACCAGGTGCGCTCCGAACTGACCGGCGCGGGGAAGGCTGCCGCGACCACCCTCCTGAGCGCGAAGGCCGACAACCTGGCCGACGCCATCCACGAACGCACGTCCGGGCTGCGGGAGAGGGCGGAAGCACAGGGCGAGGAGCAGGACGAGGAACCGGACGAGGAACCAGACGAGGAACTGGACGAGGAGAACGGCGAGGAGCCCCGCGGGAAGTCCCAGGGGAAGTCCCGGCAGAAGGCGCGGTCGGAGACGTCCCGAAGCTCGGGGCGCGGCAAGGCGCAGGGCAGCGGCAGCAGCAGCAAGTCCGGGAAGCAGGACGCGGAACAGCCCCGCAAGCGGAAGACCTCCACGTCACAGAGCCGCTCGGGCAGCAGCAGCGGCGGCGCGCGGTCGAGGAGGCGGGACGATGGCTGAGGGCAAGGCGACGGGACGCGGCTCGGGCGGTACGGGGACCAAGGCGAAGGCCGACGAGCAGGAGTCGGGCACGCATCGGCTGAAGGACGAGCTGGAGCACTACATCGAGGCCCGCCTCCAGGTGCTGCTGGAGGGCCTGGGCGACCGGCTCGGCTCGGGCGCGCGCCGCCTGGGTGAGGCGCACGTCAGCCCGCGCGGGCTGACGCACGCAGTTGCCCGGGGTGGCAAGAAGCTCGGCGGGCATCTGCCGTCGGGCGTGGGCGCTCTGACCTCGACCGCCTCCCACGCGAAGGAGACGGCTTCGCACGCCAAGGACACGGTGGTGGGCAAGGCCAAGGAGGCCACCGGGCAGGGCTCCGGGCAGAGCGACGAGGCGGACACGGACTCCGGCCAGGGCAAGGGCCCGGGGAGCGACCCCCAGACCATGGGCAAGGGGCTCACCATCATCGAGGACATCGACGTGGGCGTGCCCGTGCGCGAGGCCTACGACCAGTGGACGCAGTTCCAGGAGTTCGACCGGTTCGCCAAGGGCGTGGTGAGCGTCGAGCAGCAGGACGACACCACGACCAGGTGGCACGTGAAGGTCGGCAAGTCCAAACGGCAGCTGCGCGGCATGATCACGGAACAGGTTCCCGACGAGCGCATCGCCTGGACGTCCAGCGGCGAGCGCGGCACCACGCAGGGCGTCGTCACCTTCCACCCGATCACGGACAACCTCACCAAAGTGCTGCTCGTCCTGCGGTACTTCCCGCAGGGGCCGGTGGAGAAGGTCGGGAGCTGGGTGCGGTCCCAGGGCCGTCGCGCCCGTCTCGACCTGAAGCTCTACCGCACCTTCGTGATGATGCGCGGGGAGGCCACCGGGGGCTGGCGCGGGGAGATCCGCGAGGGCGAGGTGGTCCGCGAGCCGGACGAGGTCGAGGCGGCGGAGGGCGACGGCGAGGAGTCCGGGGAAGACCGGGCCGATCAGGAGGAGGAGCCCGAGGACGAGTACGACGAGGAGGAGGACGAGGACAAGGAGCCCGAGGACCGGTACGAGGACGAGGAAGCCGACGACGACCAGCGCGGCGAGGACGACACGGAGGACGACTGGGAGGAGGACGAGGACGAAGAACAGGAAGAGGAAGAGGACGCAGACCGAGAGCCTGACGACCGCAACGACGACACCGACGACACCGACGAGCAACCCCGCCCCAAGCGCCGCCGCCGTGTCTGACCGTGGCCCAGCGCGCGGCCGGGAGTGACCGTGGGTGCTTCCGGGAAACGAGGTCGAGTACGCCGTGACCGAGCCCGTCCCCAGCCGCTCCACATCCCCGGCGCTGTCTCCATATGGCGGCGGGGGGTCCAGCGCGAATCTCGCCGACATCCTTGAACGCGTGCTCGACAAGGGCATCGTCATCGTCGGCGACATCAAGATCAACCTGCTCGACATCGAGCTGCTCACCATCAAGCTCCGTCTCCTGGTGGCCTCGGTCGACAAGGCCAAGGAGATCGGCATCGACTGGTGGGAGCACGACCCCGCGCTGTCCTCCCGCGCCGACCAGCGGCACAGCCTCAAGGAGCAGAACGAGCGCCTGCGCGAGGAGGTGGAGGAACTGCGCCGCAAGGTGGAGAAGGCCGAGAAAGCCGAGAGTGTCGAAAAGGCGGAGTCCGCGGGCGAGTTGCCCGAACGCGGCTCGGGCGGTCGCCGCCGGGCGCGTGCGGCGGAGCGCGAGCCCTCCGCCGAACCACGACGCACCCGGCGCAGGAAGGACGACTCCGAGGACCGGGAGTCATGACCGGGCAGCAGCTGAGCTACGCGTACGCCGTGATCCGCTCGCCCGGCGCGACGGCCGAGCCGACGCGGGCCCGGCTGGCCGGCCTCCGCGGAGTGGCGGGCGCCCCCGTCACCCTGGTCCGCTCGGGCGCGCTGGCAGCCGCGGTCAGCGAGGTGCCGGCGGAGGAGTTCTCGGAAGCGGCCCTCAAGTCCCGCCTGGAGGACCTCGACTGGCTGGAGTCGACGGCCCGCGCCCACCACCTCGTCATCGAGACGCTGGCCGCCCGAGTGACCGTCCTCCCCCTGCGGCTGGCCACGGTGTACCTCGACGAGAGCCGGGTCGAGGCGATGCTGAGCGAACGTCAGGAGGCCTTCGCCGAACTGCTCGACCGGTTCGAGGCCCACGTGGAGTGGGGTGTGAAGGTGTACGCCGAGGCCCCGCCCGCCTCCGAGTCGGCGACCCCGTCCGCGGCACCGGGCTCGTCCACCGCCGAACCGGCGCCCGGACGCGCGTATCTGCGCACCCGCAGACAGCACCGCCAGGCGCACGAGGACACCCGGCGTGCCGCCGAGGTGGCCGTGCGGCGCACGGAGGAACGGGCGCGCGGTCTCGCTGTGGAGCGCTCCCGGCACCGCCCGCAGCAGGGGACCCTGGCCGACGCCCGCGGCGAGAACCTGGCCAACGACGCCTACCTCGTACCGCGCCACCTGGCCGCGGAGTTCCGCGAGCGGATGCTGCACGCCGCGGACGACCTGCCCGGCGTACGGGTCGAGGTCACCGGCCCCTGGGCGCCGTACTCCTTCGCGACTCCCGCCGAAGGGGCGCGGCAACGGTGACCGAGTACTACGACGACGACCGTCCCCTGGCCGGACGCCAGGTCGCGCTGATCGACCTGCTCGACCGGTTGCTGAGCGGCGGGGTGGTGCTCACCGGCGACGTCGTGCTGTCCATCGCGGACATCGACCTGGTACGGATCTCGTTGCGCGCGGTGGTGATCGCCATCCGCGAGCAGATGGAGGAACAGTGGGCGCCCGTCCTGGAGGGCCGGACGCCCACGGAGTACGGCGGCGACGGTGACGAGCCCGGCTGACCGCCCGTCCCCGGACCGGCTGCGCGAGGTCGCGCAGGCCGCTCACCGGGCGTTCTCGCTGCTGCCCGCGAGCCCGGACGACATGGCGTCACCGTCCGCGGGACGGTCCGCCGCCCGCCGCCTGCACGCCGATCCCGACACCGTGGAGCGCGACCTGGTCAAGCTGGTGCTGACCATCGTCGAACTCCTGCGCCAGCTGATGGAGCGCCAGGCCCTGCACCGCGTCGACGAGGGCAACCTGACGGAGGACCAGGAGGAGCGCCTGGGTCTGACCCTGATGCTCCTCCACGACCGGATGACCGAGCTGTGCGACCGCTACGGCCTGACCCTGGAGGACCTCAACCTCGACCTGGGCCCGCTGGGCACCTTGCTCCCCCCGCCGCCGTGAGAGGCCCCGTCACCGTTCGGCCGGCGTCGGGTCGGGAGCGTCGAGGACCACTCCCCAGGTGTCGTCGTCCCCGATGCGGACGGTGAGTTCCTGGGTGCGGCGGGGGCCGCCGAAATGCAGGACCACCTCCTGCCTTACGGAGCCCTCGTCGAGGAAGTCCGCGGTCACCTCCCCGTCGGCCGCCTTGCCGTAGGTCTCGACCCAGGCGCGCGCCTCGGAGCCGGCGCCGCCGCCCTCCGTGTCCAGCGCGGCCAGTGCGTCGGCGTCCCGGTCCGCGAGCGCCCAGAGCACCTGCTGCACCGTCTCCAGGCTTCCCGTCGAGGGGTAGCCGGTGACGCGCAGGGGCGGGTGATCGACATAGTCGGCCTGGTAGCCCAGCCGTGCCCCGTCGTCGGAGCATGCCGTCAGCGGGGCGCCTGCGGCCAGGGTGAGGAGGGCGGCCAGGGCGGCCCTCGGGATCTTCCTGCTCATGGTCAGCTCGTCGGGGAGTCTCGGGCGATGCGACGGCAAAGCCTAGGAGCTGCGGCCGAGACGCACGTTCCGCAGGTGGTCGGTAAAGCATGATATGCCCGGCTGCCACCCAAGTGATATCGATCATCACGGACCTACGGAACGCCGACGGCCCGAAAGCCGTCGGCGCCCCGTCGAACCCCGTCTGCGCTACCCCACGTATTCCACGAACCGCGCCGCCGTCTCGGCCAGCACCTCGCGGCCGTCCCGCGCCCACAGTGCGTCGTTGAACAACTCCACCTCGATGGCGCCGGTGTACCCGGCCGCCTCGACGTACCCCTTCCACTCCCGCATGTCGATCGAACCGTCGCCGATCTGCCCCCGGCCATTGAGGACACCCTCGGGCAACGGGGTGATCCAGTCGGCGAGTTGGAAGGTGTGGATACGGCCGCCCGCACCCGCCCGGGCGATCTGTGCGGGCGCGTTGTCGTCCCACCAGACGTGGTACGTGTCGACCGTGACACCGACCTGGTGGGCCGGGAAGCGTTCCGCGAGGTCCAGGGCCTGGGTCAGGGTCGAGACGACGCAGCGGTCCGCGGCGTACATCGGGTGCAGCGGCTCGATCGCCAGCTTCACGCCGTGGTCCTCGGCGTAGGGGCCGAGCACCGCCAGCGCGTCCGCGATCCGTTCCCGGGCGCCGTGCAGGTCCTTGGAGCCGGCGGGCAGGCCGCCGGACACCAGGACCAGTACGTCGGTGCCCAGCGTCGCCGCCTCGTCGACCGCGCGGCGGTTGTCCTCCAGGGCCGCCGCCCGCTCCGCCGGGTCCAACGCCGTGAGGAAGCCGCCCCGGCACAGGGTGGTGACGGTCAGGCCGGCGTCCCTGACCAGCTTGGCCGTCGCCTCCAGGCCGTACGCCTGGACCGGTTCCCGCCACAGGCCGACGCCCGCGACGCCCAACTCGCGGCAGGCGTCGACCAGTTCCGGCATCGACAGCTGCTTGACCGTCATCTGGTTGATGGAGAAACGCGCGAGGTCTGTCACTGGTTCACCCCGTACAGGGACAGCAGGTTCTTCATCCGTTCCTCCGCGAGCTTCGGGTCGGGGAACAGGCCCAGTCCGTCGGCGAGTTCGTAGGCGCGGGCGAAGTGCGGCAGGGAGCGGGCCGACTGGAGCCCGCCGACCATGGTGAAGTGGGACTGGTGGCCGGCCAGCCAGGCGAGGAAGACCACACCCGTCTTGTAGAAACGGGTGGGTGCCTGGAAGAGGTGCCGGGACAACTCGACCGTGGGGTCGAGGAGTTGGCGGAAGCCCTCGGCATCGCCCGTGTCGAGGACCCGGACCGCCTGGGCCGCCAGCGGTCCCAGCGGGTCGAAGATGCCGAGCAGGGCGTGGCTGAAGCCCTGCCCGTCGCCCGCGATCAGCTCGGGGTAGTTGAAGTCGTCCCCGGTGTAGCAGCGGACGCCCTGCGGGAGGCGGCGGCGCAGGTCGATCTCGCGCTGGGCGTCCAGCAGGGAGACCTTGATGCCGTCGACCTTGTCGGGGTGGGCCGCGATCACCTCCAGGAAGGTGTCGGTGGCCTCGTCGAGGTCGGACGAACCCCAGTAGCCCTCCAGAGCCGGGTCGAACATCGGGCCCAGCCAGTGCAGGATCACCGGCTCGGCGCACTGCCGCAGCAGCCGGCCGTAGACCTCCAGATAGTCCTCGGGGCCCTTCGCCGCGGCGGCCAGCGCACGCGAGGCCATCAGGATCGCCTGCGCGCCCGACTCCTCCACGACCGCGAGCTGCTCCTCATAGGCCGCCCGGACCTCGTCGAGAGTCCCCGCGGCGATCTGGTCGGTGCCCACACCGCAGGCGATACGGCCGCCCACCGCACGTGCCTCCGCGGCCGACCGGCGGATCAGCTCGGCCGCGCCCGCCCAGTCCAGGCCCATCCCGCGCTGAGCGGTGTCCATGGCCTCGGCGACACCGAGCCCGTGCGACCACAGGTGGCGGCGGAAGGCGAGGGTGGCGTCCCAGTCGACGGCGGCGGGCGAGTCGGGCGACACGTCGGCGTACGGGTCCGCGACGACGTGCGCAGCGGAGAAGACCGTACGGGAGGTGAAGGGGGCGCCTGGGGTCACCACCAGGGGTTCCGGGCGGGGCTCGTACGCCCTCGACCCGCCCTTGGAGTCGGGCAGTCGGATCGTCACGGCTGGATCTCCGGTACGTCGATACGGCGGCCCTCTGCCGAGGACTTCAGGCCCAGCTCGGCGAGCTGCACGCCGCGGGCGCCGGCGAGCAGGTCCCAGTGGTAGGGGGCGTCGGCGTAGACGTGCCTGAGGAACAGCTCCCACTGGGCCTTGAAGCCGTTGTCGAACTCGGTGTTGTCCGGGACCTCCTGCCACTGGTCGCGGAAGGAGTAGGTCGCCGGGATGTCCGGGTTCCAGACCGGCTTGGGGGTGAGGGAGCGGTGCTGGACGCGGCAGTTGCGCAGGCCCGCGACCGCGGAGCCCTCCGTGCCGTCGACCTGGAACTCGACCAGCTCGTCGCGGTTGACGCGCACCGCCCAGGAGGAGTTGATCTGGGCGATGGCGCCGCCGTCGAGCTCGAAGATGCCGTAGGCGGCGTCGTCGGCCGTGGCGTCGTAGGGCTTGTCGTTCTCGTCCCAGCGCTGCGGGATGTGGGTGGTGGCGATGGCCTGCACGGACTTCACGCGCCCGAAGAGCTCGTGCAGCACGTACTCCCAGTGCGGGAACATGTCGACGACGATGCCGCCGCCGTCCTGCGCGCGGTAGTTCCAGGACGGGCGCTGCGCGGCCTGCCAGTCACCCTCGAAGACCCAGTAGCCGAACTCGCCGCGGACGGAGAGGATCCGCCCGAAGAAGCCCCCGTCGATGAGGCGCTTGAGCTTCAGCAGGCCCGGAAGGAAGAGCTTGTCCTGGACGACGCCGTGCTTGATGCCGGCCTCGCTCGCGAGACGGGCCAGCTCCAGGGCGCCCTCCAGGCCGGTGGCGGTCGGCTTCTCGGTGTAGATGTGCTTGCCGGCGGCGATCGCCTTCCTGATCGCCTCCTCACGGGCCGAGGTGACCTGGGCGTCGAAGTAGATCTCGACGGCCGGGTCGGCGAGCACCGCGTCCACGTCCGTCGAGACATTCTCCGCGTCCAGGCCGTGCTGCTCGGCGAGCGCCTTCAGGGCGTACTCGCGGCGGCCGACCAGGACCGGCTCCGGCCACAGCACGGTGCCGTCGCCGAGGTCGAGCCCGCCCTGCTCACGGATGGCCAGGATGGAGCGGACCAGGTGCTGGCGGTAGCCCATGCGCCCTGTCACACCGTTCATGGCGATACGCACCGTCTTGCGTGTCACGTCGTTCCCTTCGTACGCGGGGTCTGCGCCGCGTACGCCCTGTCTTGCACTGGTGAGCGTCACAGCAAGCGCTTTCTACATGGTTAGAAGCTAGCCTCTGAGCAGCGGTCCGGACAAGACCGTGACCAGCCTGAGTTGTTCGAGGGGACGAACAACGGGGGTCTCTGGCCGTAAGGTCTGCTCGACATACACGGAACCGTGACCGCCGATGGCCTGTCTACGAGGAGGCAGGCCTGTCTGTGAGCACGTACGAGGTGGGACGACGAGATGCGCGACCGGAGGACGACGAGATGACGGTGACCCTGGCGGACGTGGCGGCCCGCGCCCAGGTCTCCCCCGCGACGGTGTCGCGCGTACTGAACGGCAACTACCCCGTGGCCGCGTCCACCCGGGAACGGGTGCTGCGGGCGGTGGACGAGCTGGACTACGTGCTGAACGGTCCCGCGAGCGCGCTGGCCGCCGCCACCTCCGACCTGGTCGGCATCCTGGTCAACGACATCGCCGACCCCTTCTTCGGGATCATGGCGAGCGCGATCCAGTCCGAGATCGGCGGTCCGGGCGGCCGGGCCGGCGGGGAGCGGCTGGCGGTCGTCTGCAACACGGGGGGTTCGCCGGAGCGCGAACTGACGTACCTGACACTGCTGCAGCGGCAGCGGGCGGCAGCGGTCGTGCTGACCGGCGGCGCCGTCGAGGACGCCCCGCACGCGGCCGCGGTCGCCGCCAAGCTGCGGAAGCTGACGGACGCCGGGACGCGGGTCGTGCTCTGCGGCCGGCCGCCGGCGCCGGACACCGGCGCGATCGCGCTGACCTTCGACAACCGCGGTGGCGGGCGGGAACTGACCGAGCACCTGATCGGGCTCGGGCACCGGCGGCTCGGCTACATCGCGGGGCCGGAGGAACGCACGACGACCCGGCACCGGCTGGAGGGGCACCGGGCGGCACTGGAGGCGCACGGCATACGGGAGGACCCCCGGTGGACGGTGCACGGCCGCTATGACCGGCAGTCGGGATACGAGGCGACGCTGGAACTGCTGCGCCGGGACCCCTCACTGACCGCCGTGGTGGCGGCGAACGACTCCGTCGCCCTGGGCGCGTGCGCGGCGCTGCGTGACTCCGGGCTGCGGATTCCGGAGGACGTCTCGGTGGCCGGGTTCGACGACCTGCCGTTCAGCCTCGACACGGTGCCTTCTCTCACGACCGTGCGGCTGCCGCTGTCGGAGGCGGGGGCGCGGGCCGGGCGGATCGCGATGGGGCGGGAGGAGCCGCCGCTCGGGGAGATCGCTACGATTCGGGGGGAGTTGATGGTGCGGGGGTCTTCCGGGGGGCCTCGGGAGGCATGAGGCGCCCGCGCGAGAGCCTGCGCAGCGTCGGGCACCCGGGGGCCGGGGAACTGCTCAGCGGGCGGGCACCGACGCCGGGGCCGTGACGTCGTCGGTCTCCTGGTCGTGGTCGTCGTAGTCCACGGTGCTGCTGACGACATGGCCGGCCAGGCCGAGCAGCAGGAAGAGCACGACGAGGACCGTGGCCGTGGTGTCCAGGAGCAGCGGCCGCGTGCCGGAGCGGACCGCGTCCTGCGGGGTCCGCTCGTCGCCGAACAACCGCTTCGGATAGGCGGGGGTCAGCATCGTGACGTACGCGGTGAAACGCATCTGATAGCGGGCGACGGCGGCCGTGGCGGCGAAGACCGGCGCGGGCAGCCGTCCCAGCACGAGGGCGATGAGCCAGAACACCCAACTCACCGCGAACCAGCCCGCCTGCACGAGGTTGTTGATGATCGCTGCCGGGATCATCAGGATCAGGCGGAAGAACACCGCGAGCCGATTCAGCGGCGTGGCGCGCAGTTCGATCTGCACGGGGTGGTCGGGGGCCGAGAACGAGAACGGCGGATAGCGGTCGACCAGCAGCATCGAGCTCGCGCCGACCCGCGTCCGGTAGGCGAGGACGGAGCCGAGGAAGGAGAAGATCGGCGCCGGCAGCCGTCCTGTGAACAGGGCGGCGAACCATCCGGCGATGGTCACGAAGAACGCCGCGATGGAGAGCAGGCAGACCACCACGAACTGCGGCAGGAGCAGCAGCCAGCGCAGCAGGACGGTCCAGCGCCGCTGCCGTGCGGCGGCGGGGATGTCGAGGACGGGCAGCCACTCACCGACCTCGGCACCCCGAGCGGCCCCCGGATCCCAGCCCGTCGCCATGAGGACTCCCTGTCGTGCCGATGATGCCGCCTGACACGACCATGCTGCGGCGACGCCACGGCCCGCGCGCCCTGCACGGGCCCAAAGGAGGTAGGCCCGCGCGCCCTGCACGGGCCCGAAGGAGGTAGGGCGCCCACACCCCTGCCGAATGCTCGGTTCCGCGTCTTGACTCGACCCACCGATGATTTCCGGGCTCCACCCCGGTCTTCCATGCCGTGAAGACCGGCTCGCCCGAGCCCGAGCCAACAACAGGAGCGAATCCCATGCGCATCGCGATCACCGAGTTCATCAGCCTCGACGGCGTCGTCCAGGCCCCCGGCGGCCCCCAGGAGGACACCGACGGCGGGTTCGCGCACGGTGGCTGGTCGCATCCCTACTTCGACGCCGAGGTCCTCGGCGGGGCCTTCGACGCGGGGATGCAGAACGCCGAGGCACTCCTCTTCGGGCGCCGTACCTGGCAGACCATGGCTGCGGCGTGGCCGGAGCGCGCCGGGGACCCCTTCGCCGACCGGATGAACTCGATCAAGAAGTACGTCGTCTCCGGCACCCTCACCGATGCCGACCTGACCTGGAACAACACCACTCTCATCCCCGGTGCCGACGCCGTCGCCCGGGTGCGGGAGCTGCGCGAGGCGGAGGGCGGCGACCTGGCGATGATGGGCAGCCCCACCCTCGTACGGACCCTCATCCAGGAGGGGCTGGTCGACGAGCTGCAGCTCATCGTGATGCCGGTGCTGCTCGGCGGCGGGAAGTCGATCTTCCCGCAGGACGGGGGGAAGCGGCCGCTGGAACTCGTCTCCACCACCGCCGCCAAGACCGGCGCGCAGGTCTGCGTCTTCCGGCCCGCCACCGAGGGCTAGCGACGAAGGCGCGGACGTCCTAGGCTCGACTCAACGGAACCTCTGACTGAGTCAAATATCCGAACCAGGGGCTCAGCGGCCCCGGCGGGAGCCTTCGGGATCGACCATGACCGTGCATGACATCCGCGCCTTCAACCGCTTCTACACCAACGTCATCGGTGCCCTCGACTACAGCCGCCACCTGTACGCCCCGTACACCCTCACCGAGTCCCGCGTCCTGTACGAGCTCGCGCACTCCCCGCGTACGGACGCGGCCGACCTACGGGCCGAACTCTCCCTGGACGCGGGGTATCTGAGCCGGATCCTGAACAAGTTCGAGCAGGACGGGCTCATCGAGCGCACCCCTTCCCGGGAGGACCCGCGGCGCCGGCGCGTCACGCTCACCGCGCGCGGCCGGGAGACCGGCAAGCTGCTGGAGGAACGGGCGACCGAATCGGTCGGCTCACTGCTGGCGACCGTGCCGGAATCCGAACGGCCGCGCCTCGCCGAGGCGATGACGACCGTCCGTACGATCCTGTCCGACGGCCGCCCTCCCCGCCGCGAGGACGTCCTGCTGCGCGAGCCCGGCCCCGGCGACCTCGGCTGGATCGTGCAGCGCAACGCCGCGCTGTATGCCGCCGAGTACGGCTGGAACGCCGACTACGAGGGGCTGGTGGCGAGGATCGTCGCCGACTTCGCCGAGGATCACGACCCGCACCTGGAGCGGGTGTGGATCGCCGAGCTGGACGGCCGCCCGGTGGGCTGCGTGATGTGCGTCCGGGACGAGGCCCCTGCCACCGCCCGGCTCCGTCTGCTGCTGGTCGAGCCCGACGCGCGCGGCCTCGGCATCGGCGACCGGCTCGTGTCGGCCGTAGTCGACTTCGCGCGCGGTGTCGGCTATCGCGACCTCGTCCTGTGGACCAACGACGTGCTGGCCGCCGCGCGCCGCCTCTACCAGCGCCACGGCTTCGTCCTGTCCGGCGAGAAACCCCACCGCTCCTTCGGCAAGGACCTGACCGGGCAGGACTGGCGACTGGATCTCCACGGCACGCAGGAGTGAGGTCACGTACCGCGGGCAGGAGGTGACAGATCCGGAGCGTCCCCCGGCCCGCCTGCCGGATGGGCGCACCCCCTTTTCCCTGGCAAGGTGGGATGCATGAAACTGGCGTTCTCCACCCTCGGCGTCCCCGGTCTCCCCGTCCCCGACGTGCTGCGACTCGCGGCCGCGCACGGCTATCACGGCGTCGAGTTGCGCACCCACGCCGAGGAGCCGGTGCACACGGGACTCGGCCCCGCCGAACGGGCCGACGTGGCGGCCGAGTTCAAGGCCGCCGGCATCGAGCTCCTGGGCCTGGCCGGGTACGCCCGGGTCGCCGCGCCCGGTGACGACGGGCCCGTGATCGAGGAGATCCGCACCCTCGTCGACCTCGCCCACGACCTCGGCGCTCCCTACGTCCGCGTCTTCCCCGGCGCCGACCCCGAGCAGAGCCCGCAGTCGGCGGACGCGATCGCCGCACGACGGCTGGGTACGGCCGCGCAGTACGCCGCCGACATGGGCGTACGGATCCTGCTGGAGACCCACGACTCGCACCGCACCGCGGCCGACGCGATCCGCGTCCTCGGACTGGTCGGCCACCGCCACGTCGGCTCGCTGTGGGACGTCATGCACACCTGGCTGGGCGGCGAGCAGCCCTCGGAGAGCTACGCCGCCCTCTCCCCCTACCTCGGCTACGTCCAGGTCAAGGACATCGCCTCCGCCGACGACACCACCCCGCTGCCGCTGGGCACCGGGGTGCTGCCGCTCGCCGAGTGCGTCGAGGTCCTCTCCCGGCACGGCTGGGACGGCTGGCTGTGCTGGGAGTACGAGAAGCGGTGGTACGAGGAGGCCGCGCCCCTTCCCGAACTGCTCGGCGCGGGCCGGGACCATCTGGCGCGGCTGCTCAACGAGTCGGCGTAGCGGCCGACGCCGGCGCTACTCGGGACGGGCCGTGATCGGCGCCGTCGGGTCGAGGCACCAGCCCAGCACGGCGGGCCACGGCCCGTACCCGGCATCCAGGTCGAGGTGGGCGGCGCCCGGGAGGATGTCGGTCGGGAGGGCGAGGGGGGCGCCGTAGAGGGTGTCGGCGCCTTCCTCGCAGTACGGGTCGTCGTCGCCGGCGACCAGGCGGGTCGGGCCGGGGAGGGTGAACTCCAGGGACGGCAGGGCGAATCGGGCGACCTCCGGGTGCTGTGCGAGCACGGCGCCGGACGGCGGGGCGACGAGCAGCACCCGGTCCACGTCGAGCCCCGGCATCCCGCGCGCGGCAGCGTGCAGCCACAGCACCGCGGACAGACTGTGCGCGACCACGACCCGCTGCGCCCCGCCGTCGAGCCCGCCGAGATGCCGCCCCAGCTCCCCCAGCCAGACCTCCAGGTCGGGGTCGTCCGGCTCGGGCAGCTGCGGATAGACGACCTGGTGCCCGAACTCACCGAGCCGGTCGGCGAGCCAGTGCTGCCAGTGGTCCTTGGGGCGGTGGTTCTGCCAGCCGTGAAGGATGAGATAGGCGGTCATGAGGCCGATGGTTTCCGATCACCGCCGTGACGGTCCAGTGCCGGCGCCCGACAGGAGGACGAGGACGCCGGCCCTACGACGGGAGGGACGCCGGCCCTACGGCAGGAATCCGGCGACTCTCCTAGCCAACCGCCCCCGGCACTCCGGCCACTCCCCCGCCGTGACGGAGAAGATCGCGGAGTCCCGCAACCGCCCCTCCTCCCCCGGCGCCCAGCTTGAAACCCACCCGGCGACCCCCGTCACAGCCTCGCGCTCAACGCCCCGAACTCCTCGTGGAAACCCGGGAAAGTCTTCCGTACGCATGCGGGGTCGTCGAACGAGATACCCGGCACCCGAAGCCCGGTCACCGCGAAGGACATCACGATGCGGTGGTCGCCGTACGACTTGATCTCGGTCCCCGTGAGATCCGAGGCGGCGGCGCCGGGCCGGATCTCGATCCAGTCGGGGCCCGTCGTCACCTGCGCCCCCAGCCGCCGCAGGTTCTGCGCGCAGGCCTCCAGCCGGTCGCACTCCTTCACCCGGGTGTTCGCCACGTCCTCGATCCGCACCGGGCCGGAGGCGAACGGGGCGATGGCCGCGAGGGTCGGCATGGTGTCGGAGATGTCCCGCATGTTGACGGTGACGCCCCGCAGTTCGCCGCTCCCGCGGACCGTCGTCGACCGCGCGCCCACCTCCACCTGCGCGCCCATCCGCCGCAGTACGTCGACGAAGCCCAGGTCGCCCTGGAGCGCACCCCTGCCCAGGCCCGGAACCGTCACCTCGCCGCCTGTGACGGCCGCCGCCGCGAAGAAGTAGCTCGCGGTCGAGGCGTCCGGCTCCACCGCGTACGTCGTGGCGCGGTAGCCGCCGGGCGGGACCACGAAGGCGTTGTCCTCCCGGCCCACCTGCACCCCGAAGGCCCGCATCATCGCGATCGTGATCTCGACGTACGGCACCGAGACCAGGTCGGTGACCGTGATGCGCAGGCCCTTGCGGGTCAGTGGCCCGAGCAGCAGCAGCGCGGTCAGGTACTGCGAGGACTGGCCCGCGTCCAGCGTCACCTCCCCGCCCTCGACGCCGGCCGCCGTCACGGTCAGCGGGTGGTGGCCCTCCCTGTCCTCGTGCCGCAGGTCCACGCCCAGGTCACGCAGGGCACGGGTCAACGGCAGCAGGGGCCTGCGGCGCATCTGGGGCGAGGCGTCGAAGCGGTACGTGCCGGTGCCGGTGGCGGCGAGCGTCGGCAGGAAGCGGGCCGTGGTGGCGCCGTCCCGGCAGTGGACGTCCCCCTCGGTGACCGCGGGGCCCTGCGGCCGGCCGTCGACCTGCCAGGTGTCCGGAGTCCGTCCGACCCGGTAGCCGAGCCGCGCCAGCCCCTCGGCGAAGCCCTCCGTGTCGTCCGAACGGAGCGGGCGTACGAGGGTGGTGACACCGTCGGCGGCGGCCGCGAGGAAGAGGGCGCGGGCGGTGACGGACTTGGAACCGGGGACGTCGACTACGGGCATGCCCACATGATCGCCCGACCGGCGGCTTCGACATTGGAGCGTCCATGGGGTGGACCTGCCTGCCCGCACGAACCCTCACCCGGACAGCCCCTCCCCGTCCCCCACCCGCCCCACCACCCCCCACCTCACCAACTTCCCGATTTCCGGTCATCCCGGGAACCCAGCCCCACCCCCGCTCGTCCAACACGCAAGCTGCCGGAGAGTCACCGTGGTGCGGTGTCGGCCCTCGCTGCTGGCTGCGATCGCTGACCAACCCTCTCCGCCGTGCCGCGGCCGGCAGCACGCCGTCATCGGCGCGCCCCCCTCCAACTGCGCCGATGGCGGCCCCTCCTTGGCGACCGGTTACCGTGCACTCCCTTGACTGGCAGAAACTTCCCGGTTATTGGTGACTTCTCGGAAGTTTCCTTCAGCGCACCACCTCCGGAAGGAGCGCACGTGCCCGACACCAGCACGGGAAGCATGGGAAACGCCTCGGTCCCCTCCAGACGTACCGTCCTCGCCGCCACCGCCGGCATGACCAGCGCCCTCGCCCTCGGCGGCACCGCGCACGCCGGCCCCGACGGCAAGCACGACGACAGGAAACTGCGGGCCCTCATCGCCCGGATGACCCTGCCGGAGAAGGTCGGCCAGCTCTTCGTCATGCGGGTCTACGGCCACTCCGCCACCGCCCCCGACCAGGCCGACATCGATGCCAACCTCAAGGAGATCGGCGTCCGTACGGCGGCCGAGCTGATCGCCAAGTACCGGGTGGGCGGCATCATCTACTTCACCTGGGCGCACAACACCCGCGCCCCGCACCAGATCGCCGACCTGTCCAACGGCATCCAGCGGGCGTCCCTCACCCAGCCCCGCGGCCTGCCCGTCCTCGTCTCCACCGATCAGGAGCACGGCATCGTCTGCCGCGTCGGCGAGCCCGCCACCCTCTTCCCGGGCGCCATGGCCGTCGGAGCCGGCGGCTCCCGCGCCGACGCCCGCACCCTCGGCCGTGTCGCCGGACAGGAACTGCGGGCGCTCGGCATCCGGCAGAACTACTCCCCCGTGGCCGACGTGAACGTCAACCCGGCCAACCCGGTCATCGGCGTCCGCTCCTTCGGCGCCGAACCGGCCGCGGTGGCCGGCATGGTCGCCGCCGAGGTGGCCGGATACCAGCACTCCCGGCAACTCGCGGCCACCGCCAAGCACTTCCCCGGCCACGGCGACACCGCCGTCGACAGCCACTACGGCTTCCCGGTCATCACCCACACCCGCGAGCAGTGGAACCAGCTCGACGCGCCGCCGTTCCAGGCCGCCATCCGGGCCGGCATCGACTCGATCATGACCGCGCACATCATGGTCCCGGCCCTCGACGACTCCGGCGACCCGGCCACCCTCTCGCGCCCGATCCTCACCGGCATCCTGCGCGAGGAGCTCGGCTACGACGGGCTGGTGGTGACCGACTCGCTCGGCATGGAGGGCGTACGCACGAAGTACGGCGACGACCGCGTCCCCGTCCTCGCGCTCAAGGCGGGCGTGGACCAGCTCCTCAACCCGCCCTCCCTCGACATCGCCTGGAACGCGGTCCTGAAGGCCGTCCAGGACGGCGAGCTGACCGAGGCGCGGCTCGACGAATCGATCCTGCGGATCCTGCGGCTGAAGGCGAAGCTGCGGCTGTTCGACGCCCCGTACGTCAGCCAGGGCGGGGTCGACCGCAACGTCGGCACCGCGTCCCACCTCAGGACCGCCGACCGTATCGCCGAGCGGACCACGACCCTGCTCGTCAACGAGGGCTCGCTCCTTCCGCTGTCCCGGCGCTCCCATCCCAAGATCCTCGTCGTCGGCGCCGACCCCGCCTCCCCGTCCGGCACGACGGGACCGCCGACCGGCGTGCTCGCCGCCGCGCTGACCGAGCTGGGCTTCACGGCCACCGCTCTGTCGACGGGTACGGCACCCTCCTCCACCGCCATCGCCAAGGCCGTCGAGGCGGCTCGGGCGGCGGACGCGGTGGTGGTCGGGACGTACAACGTCACGGCGAGCAGTACGCAGAAGGCGCTGGTCGAGCAGCTTCTCGCGACGGGGAGGCCGGTGGTGGCGGTCGCGGTCCGCAACCCGTACGACGTGGCCCATCTGCCCGCCGTACGGGCGTACTTGGCGTCCTACTCCTGGACCGACGTCGAACTGCGGGCCGCCGCGCGAGTGATCGCCGGGCGGGTGGCACCGCGCGGGAAGCTGCCGGTGCCGGTGCAGCGGGCGGACGATGCGACGCGGGTGCTGTATCCGATCGGCCACGGGCTGTCGTACGGGCGGGGTTAGCACCATGTAGCACTTTGGACGTAGCGCCCGTACGCCACACAACGGGCGCACTCACCCCCAACCGACGCAAAGGACCCCACACGTCTGGCGTGCGCCCGCCGCGGCGGGTCACGCTGGTCGGGGTACCGGGGGGAGTGCGATGCGTGGGAGAAGTGCTGTAGGGGTGGCCTTTGCGTTGCTTGCGCTGCTCACCGCGTTGTTGACGGGGTGTCAGAGTCCGTCGGGGGCGGCGGAGCAGAACGGGCGGCTCGGTGAGAGCGGCAGCGAGAGCGCGAGCCGGAGCGAGGACGCAGGCGCAGGCGAGCAGCTGGTGACACCGCCGACGCGGCCCGCCGGCTACGGCGCGGTGTTCCTCGGTGTCGACGAGTGCAGTTCCTTCGGGACGACGAGCTTCACCGAGGTGTCCTGCACGGGTGAGCGGGCGGCGGCGCGGGTCGTGGCGCGGCACGACGGCACGACCGGCGACGGGCCGCTGTGCCCGGGGACCACGGACTTCGTCCTGCACATCAGCGAGCAGAGCCGGTCGTCCGACGAGGACGGCGACGGCGCGATCCCGCAGGGCTACGCCTGCATGCGCAACCTGGCCCCGCCCCACCCCGGCGACCCGGGCAGCGGAGGCGGCCCCCGCACGATCGTCGGCGACTGCGTCTACAGCTCCGGCGACGGACAGGTACGCGAGACGGCGTGCGACGGCACGGGTCGGCACAAGCCGCAGTACAAGGTGACCAAGGCCGTCGACAAGCGGGCGAAGTGCCCCCTGTCGACGGCCTTGTACGTCCAGCTGGGCGGCGGCAAGCCGGTGGGCTGCGCGCGGCCGGTATGAGGCGTACGGCCTACCCGCCGACGGGCGTCACGGACGCAGCGCGGACTCCCGTTCCACGCCCGGTGCGTCGAGTTTCGCGTCGTACGTCGCCAGCGGCCTCGGCTCGGCCGTCGGTGACGCGACGCCCGCCCACTTGAGGATGCGGGCCGTGGCCAGCTCGCGCTCGGTGGGCAGGAGGCCTGCCACGAGCGCCCCGTGGTTGGCTCCCGGTGCCGTGAGGACGTAGGCGTCACGCGCGCCCTTGTCGACGCGGAAGCGTTCCGCGCCCCAGGGGTCGTTCTCGCCGTAGACGAAGATCATGTGCCGGGCGTTGTGGCGGACCCAGGTGTCCACGTCGCGCATGGCCCTTGGCTGGAAGCGCGTCGGGATCTCACGCGGGACGAATTCGCGTGGCGGGAGGTAGCCGTAGCGGATCAACTTGCGCTCTATGTGCGGGAACCCGATCGCCGGTGCGCCCAGCTGCGTAGCCGCCTGGTAGTAGTACGGCGTGTACGGCTCCAGGCCCTGGTCCGTGTAGAAGGAGAAACCCCCGACCTGGTCGATGGAGTTCCAGATCGCCTCGTCGGTGGCGTGGGCCGCGTTCGCGGGGATCGTGTCGCAGTCGGAGAGCAGGCTGTACTGCCAGAAGCCCCAGACGTAGTCCAGGACGACCGCCTCGTATGCCTTGTCCAGGCTGCCGAGCGTGTCGAAGGTGTAGCCGTGCTCGGCCGCGTAGGCCGCGTACCGTTCCTTCAGCGGCTCCCGGCGCACCAGCGCCTCCCGCTGCACCGCGTTCAGCCGGTCCCGGCACGCCTTGGTGCCGACGTGGGCGAAGTGGCGGTCGTAGGCCGAGTCCTCTGCGTTCACCACGTCGTTGGGGGCCACGTAGGCGACCACGCCGTCCATGTCACGGGGGTGGAAGCGCTCGTAGTACGTGGCGGTCATGCCGCCCTTCGAAACGCCGGTGGAGAGCCACTTCTTGTCGTAGACCGGCTTCAGCGCCGTGAAGATGCGGTGCTGGTCGGCCGCCGCCTGCCGGATGTCCAGCTTGGTCCAGTCGGCCGGTTCGGGCCGGGACGGTGTGAAGAAGCGGTACTCCATGGAGATCTGGTTGCCGTCGACGATGCGCGTCGGCTCCCGGCGGCTCGGTGCCGTGGAGACCCCGTAGCCGCTGGTGTAGAAGACGGTCGGGCGGGAGACGTCCCGGTGCAGCACGGTCAGGCGCTGCTGGAAGGTTCCCGCGGACGGATCGCGGTGGTCGACGGGCTGGGTGTACGCGAGGACGAAGAAGCGGTAGCCGGGGTACGGCTTCTCCTCGATGAGGCTCATGCCCGGTATGGACAGCAGCCGTTCCTCGATGTCCGGCTCGACGGCGGTCGCCGCGCGTGCCGTGGCCGTGCCGAGCGCGCCGGTGAGCAGCGCGAGCGCCAGCAGCCATCTGAGGGTCTTGCGAACCATGCACCCTCCCCTGGGAAGCGGATGTGCGCCGCAAGCTAGCGAGCAACTGCACACCGCACCAGGGGAGATGAGGAAATCACGGCAGGGTTGGCCGAACGGCGGCGCACAGGCCGCCGGTCAGCACAGAATCCAGCCCTTGCTCACCGACCCCCGCCCCACCTTCCCCTTCACCCACACGCAGCGGTGCCCGGCGTGGACGGTGACCGGGCCGGCCCGGCGGCTGTACCGCCCCTCGTCGACGACCGGCCTGGCCCGGTACGCCTGCACGCTGACCATCATCTTCTGCCTGCGCCCGGGCTCCTTGGGCACAGTGATCGCGCAGATGTGGCCGCCCCGCTTGTAGACGTACAAGGTGCCGGTGGCGAACGGGTACGTCCTGACCTTGCGTCCTTCACAGCGCGAGGCGGCGGCGTGCGCCTCGGCCGGGACCGCTACCGCGAGCAGTCCGGACGCGGTCAGCAATGCCAGGCCGACGGCCAGTCGTCGGCGTATCGCACCTCTGTCCACTTGGTTGTCCTCCCCGTACACCGGCAATGAGCGTACTGGTGTACGGACGCACGGCGTATGCCGGATGGTTGCACGGCCGCCACGGCCGCACGCCGTGCGGCGCCTACCGCGCCGCCCCGACCGGCTCCTCGGGCTCCGCCTGCCCTATGAAGGTCCGCCACAGCTCGGCGTACCGCCCGCCACGCGCCAGCAACTCCTCGTGCGTGCCGTCCTCCGCGACCCGCCCGTGATCCATCACCACGACCCGGTCCGCGCGGGCGGCGGTCGTCAGGCGGTGGGCCACGACAAGGGTCGTACGGCGGCCCGCGAGGCGGTCCGTGGCGTGGTTGACCTGAGCCTCCGTGGCCAGGTCCAGTGCCGCCGTCGCCTCGTCGAGGAGCAGGATGTCGGGGTCGACCAGCTCGGCGCGGGCGAGTGCGATCAGCTGGCGCTGGCCGGCCGAGAGATTGCGGCCGCGCTCGGCGACCTCGTGGAGGTAGCCGCCGTCGAGGGTGGCGATCATCTCGTGGGCGCCGACCGCGCGGGCCGCGGCCTCGACCTCGGCGTCCGTCGCGTCGGGGCGGCCGTAGGCGATGGCGTCGCGGACGGTGCCCTGGAAGAGGTACGCCTCCTGCGGGACGACCCCGAGCCGGTGGCGGTACGACGTGATGTCCAGGGAGCGCAGATCCGTGCCGTCGACGGTCACCCGGCCGCCGGTCGGGTCGTAGAACCGCGCCACCAGCTTCACGAGCGTCGACTTGCCGGCGCCAGTCTCACCGACGAACGCGACCGTCTGCCCGGCCGGAATCCGCAGGTCGACGTCGCTCAGCGCCGCCTCGTCGTCGCCGTACTTGAACTGCACGTCCTCGAAGCGGACCTCGCCCCGCAGCGACAGCACCTCCAGCGGCTCCGCGGCCGCCTTCGTGGAGGTGGGCTCCCGCAGCAGTTCCTGGATGCGGCCGAGCGAGACCGTGGCCTGCTGGTAGCCGTCGAAGACCTGGGAGAGCTGCTGGACGGGCGCGAAGAACAGGTCGATGTAGAGCAGATACGCCACCAGCGCGCCGGTCGTCAGCGTCGCGTCGTCGATCCGGCCGCCGCCCACGATCAGCACCGCCGCCACGGCCCCCGACGACAGGAACTGCACGAAGGGGAAGTAGATCGAGATCAGGAACTGGCCCCGGATACGGGCCTGGCGGTAGCTGTCGCTGCGCTCGGCGAACCGTGCGGCGCCGTCCCGCTCACGCCGGAAGGCCTGCACGATCCGCAGCCCGGACACTGACTCCTGCAGGTCGGCGTTGACCACCGACACCCGCTCACGGGCGAGTTCGTACGCCTTCACGCTCGCACGGCGGAAGTAGTACGTCGCGACGATCAGCGGCGGCAGCGTCGCGAAGACGACGAGGGCGAGCTCGAGGTCGATCACCAGCAGGGCGGCCATGATGCCGAAGAAGGTGACGACGGAGACGAAGGCGGTGACCAGGCCCGTCTGGAGGAAGGTCGACAGCGCGTCGACGTCCGTCGTCATCCGGGTCATGATCCGGCCGGTCAGCTCCCGCTCGTAGTAGTCGAGCCCGAGCCGCTGGAGCTGGGCGAAGATCTTCAGGCGCAGCGAGTACAGGACGCGCTCGCCGGTGCGTCCGGTCATCCGCGTCTCGCCGATCTGCGCCACCCACTGGACGGTCACGGCGAGCAGGGCCAGCAGGGATGCCGCCCAGACCGCTCCGAGGGCGACCTGCGTGACGCCCGAGTCGATGCCGTGCCGGATCAGGACGGGGAGCAGCAGCCCCATGCCCGCGTCCATGGCGACGAGGCCGAGGCTGATCAGCAGGGGCAGCGCGAAGCCGCGCAGCAGCCGTTTCAGGCCGTACGACTCCTCCGGCCGGACCGCACCGGCCTCGTCGATGTCGGGTGTGTCGACGGCGGGGGGCAGTGCCTCCACCTGGGCGAGGAGTTCGGGGGTGGCCGGGGACTCCGCGAGCGCCAGGTCCCTGCGCTCACGGTCGCCGGTCCACAGCCTCGGCGTCACCCCGCGCTCGGCGTCGAACTCGGCGTCCAGCTCGTCGCGTACGGAGGTGTCCTCCTGGGGGCAGGCGGGCTGGGCGTGGCCGGGCGAGACGCCGCCGAGTTCGTCGGGGTCGGTGAGGAGGCGGCGGTACAGGGCGGAGCGCTGCTGGAGTTCCTCGTGGGTGCCGATGTCGGCGAGGCGGCCGGCGTCGAGGACGGCGATGCGGTCGGCGAGGCCGAGGGTGGAGCGGCGGTGCGCGATGAGGAGGGTCGTGCGGCCCTCCATGACGTGCTTGAGTGCCTCGTGGATCTCGTGCTCCACGCGGGCGTCCACCGCCGAGGTCGCGTCGTCGAGGACGAGGAGACGGGGGTCGGTGAGGATCGCGCGGGCGAGCGCGACGCGCTGACGCTGCCCGCCGGAGAGGGTGAGGCCGTGCTCGCCGACGGTGGTCTCGTAGCCGTCGGGCAGCTCGGCGATGAAACGGTCCGCCTGGGCGGCGCGTGCGGCCGCCTCGATCTGCTCGTCGGTCGCGTCGGGCCGGCCGTAGGCGATGTTGTTGCGGACGGTGTCCGAGAAGAGGAAGGAGTCCTCGGGGACCAGCCCGATCGCGGCCCGCAGCGAGTCGGAGGTCAGCTCGCGCACGTCATGGCCGCCGACGAGGACGGCGCCGCGTGTGACGTCGTAGAAGCGCGGGAGGAGGAGCGAGACGGTGGACTTTCCGGAGCCGGAGGAGCCGACGACGGCGAGGGTCTCGCCGGGCCGGATGTCGAAGGACAGCCCGTCCAGGACGGGCCGCTCGTCGTCGTAGCCGAAGGAGACGTCGTCGAACTCGACGGTCGCCGGGGCGTCGGCGGGCAGCGTCTTGCTGCCGTCCTTGATCGACGGCTCGGTGTCGATCAGCTCCAGCACCCGCTCGCTGCCGGCGCGGGCCTGCTGCCCGACCGTGAGGACCATGGCGAGCATCCGGACCGGCCCGACCAGCTGGGCGAGGTAGGTGGAGAACGCCACGAACGTCCCCAGCGTGATGTGCCCGCGCACCGCCAGCCAGCCGCCGACCGCGAGCATGGCGACCTGCCCGAGAGCGGGGACGGCCTGCAGTGCCGGGGTGTACCTGGAGTTGAACCGGATGGTGCGCAGCCGCCCCGCGAAGAGCCGCCGGCTGACCTCCCGGAGCTTCCCGGTCTCCTGCTCCTCCTGACCGAACCCCTTGACCACGCGTACGCCGCTGACGGCCCCGTCGACCACACCCGCGACGGCGGCGGCCTGGGCCTGGGCGTACCAGGTGGAGGGATGCAGCTTGGTCCGGCTGCGCTTGGCGATCCACCACAGGGCCGGGGCCACGGCGAGCGCGACCAGGGTGAGCGGCAGCGACAGCCACGCCATGACGACCAGGGAGATCACGAAGAGCGCGAAGTTCCCGATGGTCATCGGGAGCATGAAAAGCAGGCCCTGGATCAGCTGGAGGTCGCTGGTGGCCCGCCCGACGACCTGCCCGGTGGACAGCTCGTCCTGCCGTCGCCCGTCGAGCCGGGTGATCGTCCGGAACATGTCCGTGCGCAGATCGTGCTGGACGTCGAGGGCGAGACGGCCGCCGTAGTAGCGGCGGATGTAGGTGAGGACGTAGACGACGAAGGCCGCGGCTATGAGCAGGCCGGCCCAGACGGCCATGCTGCGGGTGTGGTCGCCGATGACGTCGTCGATGATCACCTTCGTGATCAGCGGGACGACCGCCATGACGGCCATTCCGGCGAGGGAGGAGCCGAGGGCGAGGATCACGTCCTTGCGGTAGCGCCAGGCATAGCCCCACAGCCGTCGTGCCCATCCCCGTTGCACTGCCACGCCGGTGCCCTCCGTTCGTCCTGATCTACCGGAAGGCACCAACGCCGACGAGCGTCGATTTCATCCCGCCGCAACAAAGCAGGGGGCGGTGCGCTCAGATACGTACGCGCAGCTGGTAGAACCGGGTCGTCTGTACGGCGTTCTGGTTGTCGTCGCTGACCAGCAGCACCTTCAAGCGATCGCTCGTACGGCCCGCGATCGCCATCCCCTCGATGTTGTCGAGGAGCGGGTTCGGCTGGGGCTGCTTGGCGGTCGCTCCCAGTGACGGGCAGTTCACGAGGTCGGCGAGGAGCGTCTTCCTGATCAGGCGTACGCCGTCCTGGCCGGTGAGCTTCTCGACCCCGCTGGTGTCCGTGGCGCGGCGCGGGTCGGCCAGGTAGAGGCGGACCGTGTTGCCGACGCCGGCGGTGAAGCCGCGCTCCAGGACGAGGAGGCGGCCGTCGGGGGTCGCCTGGACCTCGGGGACACCGAGGCCGGTGTCGGCGCGGTAGGCGTACTGGCGGCCCGGCTCGAAGTGGCCGCCCTTGATCCGGTTCCAGGTCTGGAAGCGGACGATGTCGGCGCTGTCGCCGGTCAGGGCGTACTCCATCGACGCGAGCAGGGTGCGGCCGCCGGGGAGGAGGGTCAGGCCCTCGAAGGTGCCGTTGGGGACGGCGCGGCCGGCCGGGGCGACCCTCAGCGCGTCCGGCACGGGGAGGCGGTCCAGGATCCGGCCGTCACGGGAGTAGCGGCGGACGGAGGGCTCGGTCTCCGAGGAGATCAGCCGGGTGCCGTCCCGGTCGATGACGAGGCCCTCGGAGTCGAGGGCGGCGCCGCTCTCGTCGGCGAGCGGGACGACCCTCTGCGGCGCGAGCGTCCTGCCGTTCAGGCCGAAGAGGGAGGAGCGGTCGGAGAGGGCCGCGAGGGAGCCGTCCCGGTCCACGGCGAGCGCGGAGAAGTTGCCGACGAAGGTGCCCTCGTACGTCGTCTTGTCGAGCGCGTCCTCGAAGCGGTCGATGGAGACGGAGGGCGAGCAGGCGTGGCGGCCCGGCGAGGTGGCGTGGGCGTTCGCGGGGCCGGCGGCGGTGAGGCAGGTGGCCGCCGCCAGGCCCGCGGTGGCGGTCGCGAGTACGGTTCTCAGGCGCATGGGGGTCACCGTAGGGCGGGTCGGTGACGGTGGGGAGACGGGCAGGCGTCAACTGCCGGACGCGGTCAGATTGTTGTGGATGGCCTTGTGGATGGCCTTGGCGACGCCCTGAATGGTCGTGATGCCGTCCTTCATCGTGCTGTTGTCATGGGTGAGCACCGTGATCACATAGTCGTGGCCGGCGCCCTTGAAGGTGCCGACGCTGTGCACCCGCCAGCCGTGGGTGGCCCGTGGCAGCCAGCCGTTCTTGACCGCCACGCTGCACCCGGACGGCACTCCGTACGTGGTGCCCCAGCGCTGCGCCGGGACGACCTGCCCCATCAGCTTCAGGATGTAGGCGCGGGCGTTGTCGCTGAGCACCGTGTTCCTTGCGGTGAGGAGCTTGAGCAGCTTCATCTCGTCCGTGACCGTGATCCGGGTCAGGCCCCAGTGGCCCTTCGCGCCGGGCCTGGTCTGGTTCATGCCGGCGGCGGCGAGGAACGCCTTGATCTTCGTCATGCCGAGCTGCTTCCAGAGCGTGCTGGTCGCGGCGTTGTCCGATTTGGTGATCACGGCTTTGGCCAGGGATGCGTTGCGCGCGGAGAGGGAGCGGTTCTGCGCCTTCGCGTCCCACAGCAACACGGCGAGGACGGTGACCTTGACGACGCTGGCGGAGTCGAAGGCCGTGGCGGGCCGGAGGGTGCAGGTGGTGTCGGTGACCCGGTCGTGGAGGCCGATCGCGATGGTGCCCTTGCGGCGCACGAGTGCGGCGGTGATGTCCTCCTTCAGCTGATCGGCGAGGCCCGCCTGGGCGGACGTACAGCTGACGGTCCGCGTGCTCGCCGCGGTGGCGGGGCCGGCGCCGGCGACCGACGCCATACCGACGACGGCACTCAGCCCTGCCGCGACGACCGCTCTCGTCGCTCTGGCGCGTCCGGAAGCTCCACGCGGCTTCTCGATCGTTGTCCCGTGAGTCATGTCGTGCTGACCAACGAGCGGGCGGGCAAGCCGTACGCTCCGATTGCGCGCCCGTTCCGGAACCGATCCGGATCGGCAGCGGCTGCCTCTGCCTCTGCCTCTGCCTCTGCCTCTGCCTCTGCCTCTGCCTCTGCCGACCCTCCACGTCTCGTGGCTGCCGACTCGAAGGAACGCGCAGTTCCTCGGCGCTAACGCCGCCACCGCACCCCGTGCAGCCGCAGCCGGTGAATCTCCCACCAGGCCACCGCCGTCACCGACACCGGGCCACCGAGGAACGCACAGACCGCGAGCGGCACCGGGCCCGGCGGGAGACCGCCCGCCGACAGGCCGAGGAAGGCGAACACCCAGACCAGGACGGTGGTGACCACCGCGGGCAGGCCCACATGCAGGGCGGACAGGTTGAAGGCGTGGCGCAGCGCCGGGCCGGAGGCGAAACAGAGAAAGAAGATCACCCACCAGAACGGCGCCCAGCACACGAACATCACGAAGGCCCAGAGCAGCACGTTGGCGCCGCCGGGCAGCAGCCCCATCCCCTCGGCCGCCGCCGTGAACAGCAGCGGCACCAGCGTCCAGGCACCGAAGTACCACAGAGCCGACCGGACGGCCGGCCACAGCTGCGTCCGCATGGCCCGCCGCGTCCCGGAGCCGGCCGCCAGGAAGAGCAGCGCCACCACCGCCGCCGCAGTCAACAGCGCCAACCAGGGCGCGTACAACAGCCGTAGCAGGACCTGCGCCGGCGCCTCCTCCAGGTCCTCCCAGCCACCGAACACGGCCAGCAACACCGCCGACATGGCGAGGGCCACCCAGGCCCGCACCCGCTGCACCCGGCGCACCTGGGGGTCCTCGACGTGCCCTTCCGGGCGTACGGGGAAGACCCGGCGGGCGATACGGCGGGCCGTACGGGCCAGTTGGTAGCCGACCAGCAGCGGCACGGTCAGCCACCACAGGCACGGGAGGAACAGCACCAGCACCACCCCGGGGGACACCCGCTCCCGCCGTCCCCGCAACACCTCACCCAGCGGCGGCCATTCGTCCTCACGCAGCCGTCGCCACAGCGGCGTGTAGGGCCGCGGCGGCTCGTTCATGGGCCGCCGCCCGCCGTTCGGCGACGGCCCGGACGGGCGGCGTGCGTCGATGCTCATGGCGTCCCTTCAACGGTCCCGGTAGGGGACGTGCCCCGGCCCGGCCGCGGTTCCCGACCGGAGAGGGAGGATTCAAAGGCAAGGTCAAGGTCCCGCACAGCCCGCACCCACCCCCGCCGCACACCATGCGCGGGTGACATCAGCCACCGATCCTCACCCCCACACGACCGTGACCCCCGACGTGCCGGCCCCGCCCCCGCCCGTGGCGCCCCCGGGCAAGGCACCGCGCTGGTCACTCCCCGCGCTGATCGCGATCCTGATCCTGGCGGCGGTGCTGTATTCCTGGAACCTGTCCGGGTCGAGCCTCAACAGCTTCTACAGCGCCGCCGTGCTGAGCGGCACGCAGAGCTGGGAGGCGTGGTTCTTCGGCTCGCTGGACGCGGGCAACTTCCTCACCGTCGACAAGCCGCCGTTCGCCCTGATGGTCATGGGCCTGTCGTGCCGCGTGTTCGGTTACGGCACCTGGCAGATGATGCTGCCGATGGTCCTGGTCGCGCTGGCGACGATCTGGATCGTGCACGCCTCGGTGAAGCGGGTGTGGGGCCACGGCGCGGCGACGGTGGCCGCGCTGGTCCTGGCCCTGACCCCGATCACGGTCGCCATCAACCGTGACAACAACCCCGACACCCTGCTGGTGTTCCTGATGGCCGGCGGCGCGGCGCTCGCCCTGCGGGCCGTCCACAACGGCAGGCTGCTGCCGCTCGTCGGCTCCGCGGTCTGCTTCGGCCTCGCCTTCAACACGAAGATGCTCCAGGGGTACATCGCGCTGCCCGCCGTCTTCGCGGTCTACCTGTACGCGGCGAAGCCGAAGCTCGTGAAGCGGGTCGTCAACCTCCTCGTCGCGGGCGTCGCTCTCGCGGTCTCCAGCTTCTGGTGGGCGGCGGCGGTGTCGCTCGTCCCGGCCGACGACCGCCCCTACATCGGCGGTTCGACGGACGGGACGGCCTGGGACCTGATCATGGGCTACAACGGCCTGGGCCGGATCCTCGGCGGCGAGGGCAACGGCGGAGGCGGCGGTGGCGGCGGAGGTGGCGGCTTCTCCGGTACCGCAGGGCTCGGCCGCCTCTTCAACGACATCCTCGGCGGCCAGATCTCCTGGCTGATCCCGTTCGCGGCCATCGCCTGCATCGGCGGCCTGGTGCTGTGCGGCCGCGCCCCGCGCACCGACCTCACCCGTGCCGCGCTGCTGCTGTGGGGCGGCTGGACGGCCCTGCACTACCTGACCTTCGCTCTGGCCGAGGGCACGATGCACCCGTACTACACGACCGCGCTCGCCCCCGGCATCGCGGCCCTGTGCGGGGGCGGCGGTGTGATGCTGCTGCGCTCGTTCCGCGCCGACAAGCGGTGGGCGTGGGTGCTGCCGGCGGGGCTGGGCATCACGGCGCTCTGGGCTGTCGTACTCCTGAGGCGGGCCTCCGGCTGGAACACCTGGCTGTGGCCGGCGATCGCCGTCGTCATGGCGCTGGCGATCGTGGGACTGCTCGTCTTCCGGTCCGCGTCCGGGACACGGGCACGGCTGCTGGCGGCATCCGTGGTGGCGGCGGTCGTCGCGGCCGTGGCGGGCCCGGCGGCGTACGCCTGGTCGGTGCCGTCCGGTTCGGGCGGCGGCATGGGCGGCACGAACCCGACGGCCGGGCCCTCGACGGGGAGCGGCTTCGGCGGTGGTCCCGGTGGCGGCGGTGGCGGCGGTGGCGGCGGCCGGGGTGGCTTCCCGGGCGGCGGGACCGACGTGCCGGGGGGCGCGCTGCAGGGCCAGAACGGCCAGGCCGGTGCGCGCCAGGGCCAGAACGGCGAGATGCCGGGCGGCGGGGGCGGCCAACTCCCCGGCGGACAGGGCGGGCAGAGCGGGCAGGGCTCCGGCGGCAACGCCGGGGCGGCCGGTGCGCCACCGGGGGGCACCGGCGGCAATGCGGGTACGGCCGACGGCGGTACCGGAACCGGCAACGGCACGGGCGGCCGACCAGGCGCCACGGCCGGTGGCGGCGGCATGGGCGGCGGTAGGGGCGGCGGCGCGAGCAGTGAGCTCATCGCCTATCTCGAGAAGCACCGGGACGGCGCCAAGTGGCTGCTGGCGGTGTCGAGTTCGCAGAGCGCGGCCCAGCTGATCGTCAGCAGCGGTGAGCCCGTCATCTCCATGTGGGGCTGGTCCGGCAGCGACAAGGCGATGACCCTGGCCAAGCTCAAGGAGCTGGTGAAGAAGGGTGAGCTGCACTACATCCAGCTCGGTGGCGGCGGCATGGGCGGCGGTCCCGGCGGCGGCTCGACCCTCTCCACCGAGGTGACGGAGTGGGTGCAGAAGAACGGCACGGCGGTGAAGGAGAGCGAGTACAGCAAGAGCTCGACCTCCGACTCCGATTCGGACGACAGCAGTACGTCCACGGAGTCGTCGATCTACCGTCTGGACCCGTCGGACGTCAGCTGACCCCGACCCGCTCCGCACTCAACGGCCCCCGGCCCACCCGCCGGGGGCCGTTCCGGCGCGTCAACTCGCGTAGACAAGCCCCGATTTGCCGTTTCACGTCACCCAATGGACACGTGCAAGCCCTCGACATGACCACATGTCCATGTCACTCTCCCGTTTGCCGCCTCCATTCAACCCGCGTAGATGGGACCCCCACATGTCGGCGACACACATAAGCCGCAGCCGCTGGAAGTCCGTGGCGCTCACCACGGCCGCCGTTCTGGTCGGCCTCACCACCCCGGCACTCACCGCCGCTCCGGCCGCCGCGACGACGACGGAGTACGACGACACGTACTACGCCGACGCGATCGGCAAGACCGGCACGGCCCTGAAGGACTCGCTGCACGAGATCATCAGCGACCAGACCACGCTCTCGTACTCGGCCGTCTGGAACGCCCTGAAGGTCACCGACCAGGACCCGAACAACAGCAACAACGTGGTCCTGCTCTACAGCGGCATCTCCCGCAGCAAGTCCCTCAACGGCGGCAACACCGGGAACTGGAACCGCGAGCACGTGTGGGCCCAGTCCCACGGCGACTTCGGCACCTCCGCCGGACCCGGCACCGACCTGCACCACCTGCGCCCCGAGGACGTGCAGGTCAACAGCATCCGCGGCAACAAGGACTTCGACAACGGCGGCAGCAGCTTCACCAACTCCGGCGGCAGCCTGACCGACTCGAACTCCTTCGAGCCGCGCGACGCCGTCAAGGGCGACGTGGCCCGCATGATCCTCTACATGGCCGTCCGCTACGAGGGTGACGACAGCTGGCCCGACCTGGAGGCCAACGACTCCATCAACGGCAGCGTTCCCTACCACGGCCGCCTCTCGGTCCTGAAGCAGTGGAACGACGAGGACCCGCCGAACGCCTCGGAGGAGCGCCGCAACGAGGTCATCTACGACAGCTACCAGGGCAACCGCAACCCGTTCATCGACCACCCGGAGTGGGTCGAGTCGATCTGGTAGGCCACCGGGCGTACCACCTGTGCAGCGGAGTGACCTGCGCCGATCCGATGCCGTTGACCCGGCCATGAAGAAGATCAGCGCGCTCGCCGCGCTCACCATGGCAGCCCTCGTACTCGCCGCCCCGGCCCACGCCGACGACGGCGACCGGGGACGTATCACCCTCGCCGGCTACTCCAGCGCCGGCCTCTGCAAGAAGGCGCTCGCGCTCGTCCCCTGGGCCGTACCGTTGACCGGCCCCGCGGTGGACGACGCCTGCTCCAACCGCGACCACGTCTACGATTCGCGCGACGACCGCTGAGGCGTCACGTCGCCAGGTGCGTGGGCGCGAACATCCGCAGGACCGCCGGGAGTACGACCACCGACGGGCCAGGGGTCTGAAGCGCCTTCGTCAGATCCGCCTCCAGTGTCTCCGGGGTCGTACGGACCCCGGGGACGCCGAAGGACTCGGCCAGGGCCACGTAGTCGGGGCGGGTCAGCTCCGTCGCCGTGGCCTCGCCGAAGGCGTCCGTCATGTACTCGCGCAGGATGCCGTAGCCGCCGTCGTCGACGATCAGCCAGGTGACCGGCAGGTCGTACTGCCTGGCCGTCGCCAGCTCGGCGATCGAGTACAGGGCCCCGCCGTCGCCGGACACCGCGAGCACCGGGAGGGTCGGGTCCGCGGCGGCCGCGCCGAGTGCCGCCGGGAAGCCGTAGCCGAGGCCGCCGGCGCCCTGGGCGGTGTGCATGTGATTGGGGCCCTTGGCGTCGAAGGCCGACCAGGCCCAGTAGGCCAGGATCGTCATGTCCCAGAAGGACGGGGAGTCGGCGGGGAGCGCCTTGCGGACGGACGCCAGCACGTCCTGTTCCAGGGTGAGTTCCTGGGCGGCGATGCGGTCGGCGACCTTCGCGAGGACGGCTCGTACCCGCTCGGACGCGGTGGGGTCCGTGCGCTCCGTCACCGTCTCCAGCAGCGCCTGCAACGCGAGCCGCGCGTCCGCGTGGATGCCCAGTGCGGGATGGTTGGACTCCAGCTTGCCGAGGTCCGCCTCGATCTGGATGACCCGACCCCGCGGCTTGAACGTGTGGTAGTTCGAGGAGAGTTCGCCCAGCCCCGAGCCGACGACAAGCAGTACGTCGGCGTCCTCCAGGAAGTCCGTCGTGTGCCGGTCCTCGATCCAGGACTGGAGGGACAGCGGGTGCGTCCAGGGGAACGCGCCCTTGCCGCCGGGGGTCGCGACGACGGGCGCCTGAAGCGTTTCCGCCAGCTGCCGCAGCTTGCCCGAGGCGTCCGCCCGCACCACTCCCCCGCCCGCGATGATCGCCGGGCGCTCGGCGTGGGACAGCAGGTGGGCGGCCACCGCCGTCAGTTCGGGGCGGGGCGGCAGCTCCTCGGGGAAGGCGTCGCCACCCGTCACCACCGGGACCGACGTCTCGGCGAGCAGCACGTCCTGCGGGATCTCCACCCACACCGGGCCGTGCGGGGCCGTCAGCGCCGACTTCCAGGCCGCCTCGATCGCGGAGGGGATCTGGGACTGGGTGCGGACCGTGTGGACCGACTTCACCACGCCCCTGAACGAGGCCGCCTGGTCCGGGAGTTCGTGCAGATAGCCGTGCCTGCCGCCACCCAGCCCCGCCGTCGGGATCTGGCTGCTGATCGCCAGCACGGGCGCCGACGCCGCGGCCGCCTCCTGCAGCGCGGCCAGCGAGGTCAGCGCACCCGGGCCCGTCGACAGCAGCAGCGGGGCCGCCTCGCCCGTGATCCGGCCGTACGCGTCGGCCGCGAACCCGGCGTTGTTCTCCACCCGCAGCCCGATGTACCGCAGGTCGGAGCGGCGCAACGCGTCGAACATGCCGAGCGCGTGCTGGCCGGGCAGCCCGAAGACCGTCGTCGTGCCGAGCGCCGCCAGCGTCTCCACGACCAGGTCCCCGCCGTTGCGCCCGGCGGGAGGATTCAGTGCAGCGTCGATCTGCGCCTGAGTCGGGCGGAGTACCAGGTCGTGGTCGTGAGTCACTTCGCTTCCGAGTCCTTCCGGGCCGCCGCGATCTGGCGGGACATGATCGTGGTGAGCTCGTACGCCGTGTGGGACGCGGCCACCGACGTGATCTCGGCGTGATCGTACGCGGGCGCCACCTCGACGACGTCCGCCGAGACCAGGTTGCAGGACGCGAGGCCCCGCAGGATCTCCAGCAGCTCGCGCGAGGTCATGCCGCCGGCCTCGGGGGTGCCGGTGCCGGGCGCATGGGCCGGGTCGAGGCAGTCGATGTCGATGGAGATGTACAGCGGGCGGTCGCCGATGCGCTGGCGCAGCTGGTCGGCCACCTCGTCGGCGCCGCGGCGGTAGACGTCCGCCGAGGTGACGATGCCGAAGCCCATCTTCTCGTCGTCGGTCAGGTCCTGCTTGCCGTACAGCGGACCGCGGATGCCGACGTGGGAGAGCGCCTCGGTGTCGAGGATGCCCTCCTCCACCGCCCGCCGGAACGGGGTGCCGTGGGTGTACTCCGCACCGAAGTACGTGTCCCAGGTGTCGAGGTGGGCGTCGAAGTGGAGCAGGGCGACCGGGCCGTGCTTCTTGGCGACCGAGCGCAGCAGCGGCAGCGCGATGGTGTGGTCGCCGCCGAGCGTCATCAGGCGGGCGCCGCTGCCGAGCAGGTCGTCGGCGGCCGCCTCGACGGTCTCCACGGCCTCGTTGATGTTGAACGGGTTCACGGCGATGTCGCCGCCGTCCGCCACCTGCGCGAGGGCGAAGGGGGAGGCGTCCTGCGCCGGGTTGTACGGGCGCAGCAGCCGGGACGCCTCGCGGATCGCGTTGCCGCCGAAGCGGGCGCCCGGCCGGTACGAGACGCCCGAGTCGAACGGTACGCCGACCACGGCGACGTCGGCGCGGCCGACCTCGTCGAGGCGCGGGAGCCGGGCGAAGGTCGCGGGACCGGCGTACCGCGGGATGCGGGAGGAGTCGACGGGGCCGCGGGGCGTCTCGTTGCTGCTCATGAGGAAATGCCTTCTTTCCTACGCTTCATCGCGTATGCGGGATATCTGCCTATGACTCTACTGGTGAGCCGGCACAGGTTCGGACACGAGTTCGGGATCCCGCCCGGCGAGGCGCTCACGCCAGGCGTCGAGTACGGCCGCGTCGGTCGGCTTTGTCATCAAGGAGACGGCGATGTACACGGCGAGGGAAGACAGCAGGCCGTAGTAGACGGGCTCGTTGGCGAGAATGCCGTAGGTCGCCATCAGGGCGATGACGGCGAGACCGCCGACCGCGACGGCGGCGAGCGCACCCTGGGCCGTACCCCGCTTCCACAGCAGTCCGCCGAGGATCGGGACGAGGAGTCCGCCGACGAGCAGGTTGTACGCCACCGTCAGCGCCTCGACGACGTTGTTGAGCGCGATGGCCGTACCGATCACGGCGAGGCCCATGATGAGGATGAAGACGCGGTTGCCCTGCACCTCGTCCCGCTCACCGGTCGTGATTCTCCCCCGCAGCCGTGACCAGATGTCGTTGTTGGCGACGGTCGCGCAGGCGATGAGCGCCCCGGAGGAGGTGGACATTACGGCCGCGAGGGCGGCGGCCAGCACCAACCCGCGCACGCCGACCGGGAGTTCGTCCTTGACGATGGTCGCGAAGGCGTCGTCCGGGCTGCCGAGCTTGGGATAGAGCACCTTGGCCGCGGTACCGATGACGGCGCCGGCGAGGGCGTAGGCGAGACAGTAGGTGCCCGCGACGGTGCCGCCCCACTTGGCGGTCTTGTCGCTGCGGGCGGTGAACACGCGCTGCCAGATGTCCTGCCCGATCAGCATGCCGAAGGTGTAGATCAGGACGTAGGTGAAGATCGTCTCGCCGCCGATGCCGAGCGGGTCGAAGTACTCGGTGGGCAGCTGGGCCTTCATCTCGCTGAACCCGCCGGCCTTGACCACGGCGATGGGCAGGAGCAGCAGGAGCACGCCGACGGTCTTCACCACGAACTGCACCATGTCGGTGAGCGTGATCGACCACATGCCACCGAGCGTCGAGTAGGCGACGACGATCGAGCCGCCCAGGATGATCGCGACGGTGCGGTTCATGTCGAACAGGACGTCGAAGATCGTGGCGTACGCGATGGTCGACGTGGTCGCGAGCATGAGGGTGTACGCCCACATGACGACGCCGGAGATGACGCCGGCCCGGCCGCCGTAGCGCAGGTCGAGCATCTCGGAGACGGTGTACACCTTCAGGCGGGCGATGCGCGCCGAGAAGAACACGGAGAGCGCGAGCAGCCCGAGGCCGATGGTGAACACCATCCAGGCGCCGGAGAGGCCGTACTGGTAGCCGAGCCCGACACCGCCGATGGTGGACGCGCCGCCGAGGACGATCGCGGCCATGGTGCCGGAGTACATCGTCGGCCCGAGCCGGCGGCCTGCGACCAGGAACTCGCTCTTGGACTTGGCACGGCGCATGCCCCACCAGCCCATGGCCAGCATGCCGGCCAGATAGACGACGATGACTGCGTAGTCGACGGCCACAGAGACCTCCCTCAATCGGACACTCGAAATTCGGACACTCGAAGTCGCCGGCGGGTGACAGGGGTCGACACTAGGTGGCCGGAAAGCGACTGCGAAGTGTACGTTTCATCCATCTGCGGTTGCGCGACTGAAGGAAACATCCACATGCCGGAGCCGGCCGTTCCGCCCACTCCTCCCGTGCCGCTCTCCGCGCTGCTGGCCAGAGAGGATCTGGCCCTGCGCCGGATCGCCGGACCGGCCGACGCGGACACGGTGATCCACTGGGCGCACACCTCGGAAATGGCCGATCCCTTTCCCTACCTTCTGGGCGGCGAGCTGCTGCTGACGGCGGGCGTCCACGTCCCGGAGGCGGCGGGCTCGGGCACGTACTTCGACGACTACGTGTCGCGGATCGTCGCGGCGGGCGGCGCGGCCCTCGGCTTCGGGCTCGCCCCCGTGCACGACACGGTCCCGCGTGCCCTGGTGGCGGCGTGCGACGCCTACGACCTCCCGCTCCTGGAGGTCCCGCCGCAGACCACCTTCTCCGGCGTGGCCCGCGCGGTCTGGCAACTCATGGCCCAGGCCCGCCACGCCGAACTGCGCCGCGTGACGGAGGCCCAGCAGAGCCTTGCGGCAGCGGCGTCCCGCCCGGACCCGGTACGCGCCGTCCTGCGGCAGCTGGCCCAGCGCGTGGGCGGCTGGGCAGTGCTGTACGGGCCGGAGGGGGCGGTGATCGGGGAGGCGGGGCGCTCGGCGCCGGGGGGTGCGGTGCGAGGGGCCCTGGCGGAGCTGGCGGGGGTGGTACGGCCGGTGGCGCCGACATCGGGCGGCGAAACCGCGCGGCAGCCGTCCGCCACGCAGGTCACGCGAGCGACGCCGTACCCGCAACCCACGACCACCGGCCCGGACTCCCCCCGATCAACCAGCGACCCGCAAGCCACCCGACCGACCGGCACCCCGGACACCGCGCGAGCGTCCGCAGGCCCGCAAGCCACCCAGCCGACCACCGGCCCGCGAGCCGCCCCGACCACCGCCGGCCCGCAAGCCACCCGGCCGCCCGGAGCCCCGGACGCCGGGCGGGCGGGCGGTCGCGGTTCCGTAGGGCAGGCCGGCCGCCTCGAAGCCCCGCGTCCGGGCTCCGGGTCACCCGCCACCCCCTCCTCCGCCTCGGACACCATCGCGGGCACCCACCTCTCCGCCTACGCCCTCGGTACCGGGCAGGGCTTCGTTCTCGGTGTCGCCGCCCCGCGCCGGGACTCCGGCGATCACACCATCGCCTCCGTCGCCGCCGTGCTCCTCTCCCTCCTCACCGGCGAGCACCAGAGCGGCTCGGGAGCGGCCCGCTCGTCCGCGCTGGTACGGCTGCTGCTGGGGGCCGAGCCGGAGGCGGTGGCTCCGCTGCTGGGTGCGGAGCGCTGGCTGGTGGTTCACGGCAGTCCGGACACCCAGCCCTGCGACCCCGTGGCCGCCTCCGCGCTGGGCGCGGCCCTGGGCTCCCCGCTGGTCGACCTGGCGCCGGACGTCGTACGCGTCCTCGCCCCGGCGGACCGCGAACCGGCCCCGCAGCCGGGCTGGACCCTGGGCGTCAGCGCCCCGGCGACCGCGCAGGACTGGCCGGCTGCAGACACCCAGGCGGCGCGGGCCCTGTCCAGGGCGAGGGCCACGCGTACGCCCCTGTTCCGGCACGGCACCCAACGCCCGGCCCTCACCGACCTGCTCGCCCCCGACGAGGCCGAGGCCCACGCCCGCGACCTCCTCGCGCCGCTCACCGCCCCGCTCACGGAGACCCTGCGCACCTGGCTCTCCCTGCACGGCAGCTGGGACCGCACGGCCGTTGCCCTGTCCGTCCACCGCAACACCGTCCGGCAGCGGATCGCCCGGTGCGCGGCGCTGCTGGAGACGGACCTGGACGACCCGGACGTACGGATGGAACTGTGGTTCGCCCTACGCCGGATCGAGCCATGATCCGCAAGTGACCCGCGTCGCACGCGCCCCGGACGCGGCCGTTCCAGCAGTTGTCTGCCTCACAATGGGAACCATGCCGATACCCGGGACACCCAGCCGCGCCGAGCTTGTCGACCACCTCGTCAGAACCCGAATCGCGGGCGACGTCGCCACTCCCCGCGAGAACAACCTCTCCCACTACCGCAAGCTGGCGAACGGCGACCGCCACTACTGGCTCGGCCTGGAGCTCGGCGACCGCTGGTCCGACGAGCAGGACGTGCTCGCGGTGATGGCGGAGCGCGTCGGCGTGAACGACGACGCGGAGCACCGCCACGGGCAGGACACCATCGACCCCGAGCTGACGGTGGCCGCGCTGGAGCGCATGGCGGCCCGGCTGCGCAAGGCGGCGGACGGCGGCCAGCGGGTCCTGTTCGCGACCGGCCACCCGGGCGGCCTGCTGGACGTCCACCGCGCGACGGCGGACGCCCTGCGCACGGCGGGCTGCGAGATCGTCGTGATCCCGGACGGCCTGCAGACCGACGAGGGTTACGTCATGCAGTTCGCGGACGTCGCGGTCCTGGAACACGGCGCCACCCTCTGGCACACCCACTCCGGGGAGCCGATGAAGGCCATCCTGAGGGGACTTGAGCGCGAGGGCCGTCCGCTGCCGGACCTGGTCGTCGCCGACCACGGCTGGGCGGGCTACGCCGGACAGCACGGGGTGGACTCCATGGGCTACGCGGACTGCAACGACCCGGCGCTGTTCCTCGCGGAGGCGGAGGGGACGGTTCAGGTGGTGGTACCGCTGGACGACCATGTGGTGAGCCCGCGCTACTACGACCCGATGACTGCGTTCCTGCTGGCGGAGGCGGGGCTCGGCTAGAACGGGCAGGGGGCCTCGTGCTGTTGCGCAACGTCACACCGGACGACGTCGACGCCTACGTCCGCATGCGCTGCGATCCCGTCATGATGGCGGACCTCGGCGGACCCCTTCCGCGCGAGGGCATCCGGGACAAGGTCCTGCGGGACGCCCGGGAGGCGGCGGCGGATCTCGCCTGGATCAAGATGATCGTGCCGGCGCCGGACGTGCCCGACGTGGTGGCGGGGAACGTGACCCTCTGGTCGTACGACACGGACGACGGGCCCGTCTCCGAGATCGGCTGGATGGTCCTGCCGGAGTTCCAGGGCCGGGGACTGGGAAAGCGTGCTGTCCGGGCCCTCCTCGAACAGGCCCGGGACGAGGACCGCTGGGGTGTCGTGCACGCCTTCCCGGCCACGGGGAACGGAGCCTCGAACGGCATCTGTCGCTCGCTCGGCTTCCGGTTGCTCGGCGAACGCGAGGTGACGTTCGCCGACCGGGTCCTGCGAAGCAACCACTGGACCGTCGACCCTCGCGTCGATCTGGCCTGACGTCAGGGCTGCCGGGCGGGGCGCGGGCGGGTCACCGCGGGATGCGGACCACGCCCTCCTGGATGACCGACACCGCCAACTGCCCGTCCTGGGTGTAGATGCGGGCCTGCCCGAGGCCGCGCCCGCCGTGCGCCGACGGCGACTCCTGGTCGTACAACAGCCACTCGTCCGCGCGGAACGGGCGGTGGAACCACATCGCGTGGTCCAGTGAGGCGCCGACCACGTCACCGACCGCCCAGCCGCCCCGCCCGTGCGCGAGCAGCACGGAGTCGAGGAGGGTCATGTCGGAGACGTACGTGGCGAGTACGACGTGGAGCAGGGGGTCGTCGGCCAGTTTGCCGTTGGTGCGGAACCACACCTGGGAGTGCGGTTCGCGGGGCTCGCCGAACCTGCCGTACGGCGGCTCGTCGACATAGCGCAGGTCGACCGCCTCGCGCGCCTCCAGGAACTTCTCCACCACCGCCGGATCGAGGTGGCCGTAGTCCCGCAGCCGCTCCTTCGAGGTGGGCAGCGTCGCCGGGTCGGGCGCGGGGGGCATGGGGGCCTGGTGGTCCATCCCCTCCTCGTACAGCTGGAAGGAGGCGGACAGCGCGAAGATCGGCTTGCCGTGCTGCACCGCGACCACCCTGCGGGTGGTGAAGGAGCGGCCGTCACGCATCCGGTCGACGTTGTAGACGATGGGCGCGCCCGGGTCCCCGGCGCGCAGGAAGTACGCGTGCAGCGAGTGGGCGTGGCGGTCCTCGGGGACCGTACGCCCGGCCGCGACGAGCGCCTGGGCCGCGACCTGTCCGCCGAACACGCGCGGGACGACGGCGGACCGGGACTGGCCGCGGAATATGTCCTCCTCGATCTGCTCCAGGTCGAGCAGATCGAGGAGTCCCTGTAGTGCCTGGTTCATGGCACCTTTTCTACTGGCAGGTAATTGCGCGGACTTTGCGAGTCCGTGTCCTACAGGCCCATGTCCTTCGCGATGATCGACTTCATGATCTCGCTGGTGCCGCCGTAGATCCGGTTGACGCGGTTGTCCGCGTACAGGCGGGCGATCGGGTACTCGTTCATGAAGCCGTAGCCGCCGTGCAGCTGGAGGCAGCGGTCGATCACGCGGTGCGCGACCTCGGTGCAGAAGAGCTTCGCGGAGGCGGCCTCGGCGGGCGTCAGCTCGCCGGCGTCCAGGGCCTCCAGCGCGCGGTCGGCGACCGCCTCGGCGGCGTCGACCTCGGCCTGGCAGGCGGCCAGCTCGAACTTGGTGTTCTGGAAGGACGCGACGGACTTGCCGAAGACGGTGCGGTCCTGCACGTACTCCTTGGCGAACCGGACGGCGGCCTTGGCCTGCGCGTAGGCACCGAAGGCGATGCCCCAGCGCTCGGAGGCGAGGTTGTGGCCGAGGTAGTAGAAGCCCTTGTTCTCCTCGCCGAGGAGGTCCTCGACCGGGACCTTCACGTCGACGAACGCCAGCTCGGCGGTGTCGGAGGTCTTCAGGCCGAGCTTGTCCAGCTTGCGGCCGACGGAGTAGCCCTCGGACTTGGTGTCGACGGCGAACAGGGAGATGCCGTGGCGGCGGTCCTCGGCGCTGGGCGCGTCGGTGCGGGCGCAGACGATCACGCGGTCGGCGTGGACGCCGCCGGTGATGAAGGTCTTGGCGCCGTTGAGGACGTAGTGCGTGCCGTCCTCGCTCAGCTTGGCGGTGGTCTTCATGCCCGCGAGGTCGGAGCCGGTGCCCGGCTCGGTCATCGCCAGCGCCCACATCTCCTCACCGGAGACGAACTTCGGCAGGAACCGCTTCTTCTGCTCGTCGGAGGCGAGCATCTTGATGTACGGCAGGCCGAGCAGCACGTGCACGCCGGAGCCGCCGAACTGGACGCCCGCGCGGGCGGTCTCCTCGTACATCACGGCTTCGAACTTGTACGAGTCGATGCCGGCGCCGCCGTACTCCTCGTCGACGCGGATGCCGAAGACGCCGAGCTCGGCGAGCTTGTAGTAGAAGTCGCGGGGCGCCTGGCCCGCCGCGAACCACTCGTCGTAGACCGGGACGACCTCGGCCTCGATGAAGGCGCGGATGGTCTCCCGGAACGCCTCGTGATCCTCGCTGAACACCGTACGGCGCACCGCCGCCACCTCCACACGTCCATGTCTAAGCGCTTGCTCACTCAACCGTACCGGCGGGTATCCACAGGCGTCCAGGGGTCAAGGTCCGTAACGCTCGTCACTCCAGGACCGCCCTAGGGGCGCTTCCCGAAACCGGACCCGGCCGGCCGCCGCCGCTGTCCCCGCCCGGCCCGCAGCAGCCGTACGCCCACGAACCCCAGGGCCGCCACGGCCACGATCACCAGGATCGCCTTGGAGTACAGGCCGACCAGGTCGGTGACCTCGTGCCAGCGGGCGCCGAGGGCGTAGCCGGCGGCGATGAAGGCGGTGTTCCAGATGAAGCTGCCGGCCGTGGTCAGGGCGAGGAACACAGGGAGCCGCATGCGTTCGACTCCCGCCGGGATCGAGATCAGACTGCGGAAGACGGGCACGAAACGGCCGAAGAACACGGCCTTGGTGCCGTGCCGGAGGAACCAGGCCTCGGTCCGTTCCACGTCGGCGGCCTTCACCAGCGGCAGCCTCGCCGCCACCGCGATCAGCCGGTCCCGGCCCAGGAGGGCGCCCAGCAGGTAGAGGGCCAGTGCGCCCGCCACCGAACCTGCCGTCGTCCAGGCGACGGCGCCGACGACGCCCATCCGGCCCTGGCTCGCCGTGAACCCCGCCAGCGGCAGGATCACCTCGCTCGGCAGCGGCGGGAAGAGGTTCTCCAGGGCGATGGCCAGTCCGGCGCCGGGGCCGCCCAGCTTCTCCATCAGGTCGGCGGCCCAGCCGGCGACTCCACCGACGGCCGCCTCGGACGCAGCAGCAATGATCATGCGGGCCACTTTACGAACTCTTGACCTAAGGGCGGTATGAGGAGGGCCTCATATCCGGCTGTGGGGACCCGCACAGAAGGGGACCCGCCGCACAGAAAGAGTGCGGTTGTCCGCAGGGCGCCGCCCCGGCCGCCTTGGCCAGCCCGACCCGTCGTGACCGGATTCACCGAGCGCCGGCTCCACCTCGCCGCCGGGCTGCTGCTGGGCGGCCTGACGGCGATGGCCGAGCTCGCCTGCGCAGGCCGATGGCCCGGCGCCCTTCCTCCGTCCCCGCGAGCGCGCTGCGCCTCGCCGCCCCGGAGCGGCGCCGCCTCGCGGTCCCCGACCCGCCGCACGGGCTCACGCCGCGGGAGCGCGACGTCCTGACGCCGACGGCGCAGGGCTGCACCAACGCGGCCATCGCACAGCAGCTCCATGTCTCACAGATCGCCGTCGAGAAGCACCACCACGCGACCTTCGACAAGTGCGGCCTGGCCGGCACGACCGGATACAGCCGCCGCGTCCTCGCCGTACTGCGTCACCTGAGCGCCCCGGCCGAGGGGTGGCGCAGGCAGCCGTACGGCTCACTCCACCCCGGCCGCCCCGAACGCCCCTCGCGCCATCCGGTGCAGCAGCACCGCCGTGACCCCGCGCCCCGGCAGCGCCCCCGGCCGCCCCAGGTGCGGCGTCGAGTTCAGCAGCCCGAACACCGAGTGCACGGCCGACCGGGCAGTCGGCTCCGTGAGGTCCGGGTACACCTTGCGCACCACCTCGACCCACAGCTCGACGTACTGGCGCTGGAGCTGGCGTACGAGCTTGCGGTCGCTGTCGCGCAGGCGGTCCAGCTCGCGGTCGTGCAGGGTGATGAGGGGACGGTCGTCGAGGGCGAAGTCGATGTGGCCCTCGATGAGCGAGTCGAGCACCGCCTCCGGCGGCACGCCGTCGGCCTCCGTGAGGCGCCGCTTCGCGCCGGTCAGCAGCTGGCCGCTGATGCCGACCAGCAACTCGGCGAGCATCGCGTCCTTGCCGGCGAAGTGCCGGTAGAGACCGGGGCCGCTGATGCCCACGGCGGCGCCTATCTCGTCGACACCGACGCCGTGGAATCCACGCTCGGCGAAGAGCCGCGCGGCCTCCTTGAGGATCTGTTCGCGGCGGGTCGGGGCGTCGGTTCTGGTGGCCATGGAAGCAATTCTAGACAGGGAGGTTAGCGGTCGTTAACCTGAAGGAAATGCGTTAACGCTCATTAACTGGTCGACCACTGGGTGAGGGGACCGCACGATGCACGAGGCACCGGAGCTTGCGAGCGCGGCAGATCCCGCGTCTCAGGCCTGGCAAGCCAATGAGGAGGCCCACCGGGCGCTCGTGGAGGAGCTGCGCGGCAAGCTCGCCGCCGCCCGTCTGGGAGGCGGCGAGAAGGCCCGCGTCCGGCACACCACGCGCGGGAAGCTGCTGCCGCGCGACCGCGTCGACGCCCTCCTCGACCCCGGCTCGCCCTTCCTGGAGCTCGCTCCGCTCGCGGCCGACGGCATGTACGACGGGCAGGCCCCGGCCGCCGGCGTCATCGCCGGTATCGGGCGGGTCAGCGGGCGCGAGTGCGTGATCGTCGCCAACGACGCCACGGTCAAGGGCGGGACGTACTACCCGATGACCGTGAAGAAGCACCTGCGCGCGCAGGAGGTGGCCCTGGAGAACCGCCTGCCGTGCCTCTACCTCGTCGACTCCGGCGGCGCCTTCCTGCCCATGCAGGACGAGGTCTTCCCGGACCGGGAGCACTTCGGGCGGATCTTCTACAACCAGGCCCGGATGTCGGGCGCCGGCATCCCGCAGATCGCCGCCGTGCTGGGCTCGTGCACCGCGGGCGGCGCCTACGTGCCCGCCATGAGCGACGAGGCCGTCATCGTCCGCAACCAGGGCACGATCTTCCTCGGCGGCCCCCCGCTGGTGAAGGCCGCCACCGGTGAGGTCGTCACGGCGGAGGAGCTGGGCGGCGGCGAGGTCCACTCCCGGGTGTCCGGCGTGACCGACCACCTCGCCGAGGACGACCCGCACGCGCTGCGGATCGTGCGGAACATCGTCGCGACGCTCCCCGCGCGCGGCAGCCTGCCCTGGGAGGTCACTCCCGCCACGGAACCGAAGGTCGACCCCTACGGCCTCTACGGCGCGGTCCCCGTCGACTCCCGCACCCCCTACGACGTACGCGAGATCATCGCGCGCGTGGTCGACGGCTCCCGCTTCTCGGAGTTCAAGTCCGAGTTCGGCCAGACCCTCGTCACCGGCTTCGCCCGTATCCACGGCCACCCGGTCGGCATCGTCGCCAACAACGGCATCCTGTTCTCCGAGTCCGCCCAGAAGGGCGCCCACTTCATCGAGCTGTGCGACCAGCGCGGCATCCCGCTGGTCTTCCTGCAGAACATCTCCGGCTTCATGGTCGGCAAGGACTACGAGGCGGGCGGCATCGCCAAGCACGGCGCCAAGATGGTCACGGCGGTGGCCTGCACCCGCGTGCCGAAGCTGACGGTCGTGGTCGGCGGGTCGTACGGCGCCGGGAACTACTCGATGTGCGGCCGCGCGTACTCCCCCCGCTTCCTGTGGATGTGGCCGGGCGCCAAGATCTCCGTCATGGGCGGCGAACAGGCCGCCTCCGTCCTCGCGACCGTCAAGCGGGACCAGTTGGAGGCACGGGGCGAGGACTGGCAGGCCGCGGACGAGGACGCGTTCAAGGCGCCGATCCGGGAGCAGTACGAGCGCCAGGGCAACGCCTACTACGCGACGGCCCGCCTCTGGGACGACGGCGTGATCGACCCGCTCGAGACCCGTCAGGTGCTGGGCCTCGCCCTGACCGCCTGTGCCAACGCGCCCCTGGGTGACCCCCAGTTCGGCGTCTTCCGGATGTGAGGGGGACTGTGCAGATGACGCAGACCATGTTCGACACGGTCCTCGTGGCCAACCGCGGCGAGATCGCCGTGCGCGTGATCCGTACGCTCCGCTCGCTGGGCGTGCGCTCGGTGGCCGTCTTCTCCGACGCGGACGCCGACGCCCGGCATGTCCGGGAGGCCGACACGGCGGTACGGATCGGTCCGGCGCCGGCCGCAGAGAGCTATCTGTCGGTGGAGCGGCTGCTGGAGGCGGCGGCCCGCTCCGGCGCCCAGGCCGTCCACCCCGGATACGGCTTCCTCGCGGAGAACGCCGGCTTCGCGCGCGCCTGCGCCGACGCCGGGCTGGTCTTCATCGGACCGCCCGCAGACGCCATCTCGCTGATGGGCGACAAGATCCGGGCCAAGGAGACGGTGAAGGCGGCCGGCGTCCCGGTCGTCCCGGGTTCCAGCGGCAGCGGGCTGACGGACGCCCAGCTCGCCGACGCCGCCCGCGAGATCGGCATGCCCGTGCTGCTCAAGCCGTCGGCCGGCGGTGGCGGCAAGGGCATGCGGCTGGTGCGGGACGCGGCCGTGCTGGGCGACGAGATCGCCGCCGCCCGCCGTGAGGCCCGCGCCTCCTTCGGTGACGACACGCTTCTCGTGGAGCGGTGGATCGACCGGCCCCGGCACATCGAGATCCAGGTCCTGGCCGACGGCCACGGGAACGTGGTCCACCTCGGGGAGCGCGAGTGCTCCCTGCAGCGGCGGCACCAGAAGATCATCGAGGAGGCGCCCAGTGTGCTGCTCGACGAGACGACCCGGGCCGCGATGGGCGAGGCGGCCGTACAGGCGGCGCGCTCCTGCGGGTACCGGGGCGCGGGCACGGTGGAGTTCATCGTGCCGGGCAGCGACCCCTCCTCGTACTACTTCATGGAGATGAACACCCGCCTCCAGGTCGAGCACCCGGTCACCGAGCTGATCACCGGACTCGACCTGGTGGAGTGGCAGCTGCGGGTGGCGGCGGGCGAGCCGCTGGCCTTCGCGCAGGAGGACGTACGGCTCACCGGGCACGCGGTCGAGGCCCGGATCTGCGCCGAGGACCCCGCGCGCGGGTTCCTCCCCTCGGGCGGCACGGTCCTCAGGCTGCGTGAGCCCCAGGGCGACGGCATCCGCACCGACTCCGGGCTCAGCGAGGGAACCGAGGTCGGCAGCCTGTACGACCCGATGCTGTCCAAGGTGATCGCGTACGGCCCCGACCGGGCCACGGCGCTGCGCAAGCTCCGGGCGGCTCTCGCGGAGACGGTGACGCTGGGCGTGCAGACGAACGCCGGGTTCCTGCGGCGGCTGCTCGCGCATCCGGCGGTCGTCGCGGGCGAGTTGGACACCGGGCTGGTCGAGCGCGTGGTGGACGACCTGGTCACCGCGGACGTACCCGACGAGGTCTACGAGGCGGCGGCGGCCGTACGGCTGGAGGCGCTGCGGCCGACGGGCGGCGGCTGGACGGACCCGTTCTCGGTGCCGAGCGGCTGGCGGCTCGGCGGGACCCCGAAGCCCGTCGGCTTCCCCCTGCGGGTGCAGGAGCCGGTGGAGTACGCCCCGCGCGGCTCCGCCACCGTTGCCGGAGACCGCGTGTCGGTGACCCTGGACGGCGTCCGGCACACCTTCGACCTCGCCGCCCTGCCGGACGGCACCTGGCTGGGCCGGGAGGGCGACGCCTGGCACGTGCGCGACCACGACCCGGTCGCCGCGTCCCTCACCGGAGCCGCGCACTCCGGCGCCGACTCCCTCACCGCGCCGATGCCGGGGACGGTCACCGTCGTGAAGGTGGCCGTCGGGGACGAAGTGGCCGCCGGGCAGAGCCTGCTGGTCGTCGAGGCGATGAAGATGGAGCACGTCATCTCCGCCCCGCATGCCGGCACGGTCGCCGAACTGGACGTCACACCCGGCACGACGGTCGCCATGGACCAGGTCCTGGCGGTCATCACCCCGGCGGAGGAGGACCGATGACGCTGCCGATGACGGTGCCTGCCGCGGACCTGCCCGCCCGGGTCCGCATCCACGAGGTCGGGGCGCGCGACGGCCTGCAGAACGAGAAGTCGACCGTGCCGACCGAGGTCAAGGCGGAGTTCGTGCGCCGCCTCGCCGAGGCGGGGCTGACGACGATCGAGGCCACCAGCTTCGTCCACCCCAAGTGGGTGCCCCAACTGGCCGACGCGGAGCAGCTGTTCCCGCTCGTCAGCGACCTCCCGGTGGCGCTCCCCGTCCTGGTCCCCAACGACCGCGGCCTGGACCGCGCCCTGGCCCTCGGCGCCCGCCGGGTCGCCGTCTTCGCCAGCGCCACGGAGTCCTTCGCCAAGGCCAACCTCAACCGGACGCTCGACGAGTCCCTGGCGGTCTTCGAGCCGGTCGTGGCCCGCGCCAAGGCCGAGGACATCCATGTCCGCGGCTATGTCTCCATGTGCTTCGGCGACCCCTGGGAGGGCGCGGTCCCGGTCCACCAGGTGGTCCGCGTGTGCAGGGCGCTGCGGGACATGGGCTGCGACGAGCTCAGCCTGGGCGACACGATCGGCGTCGCCACGCCCGGGCATGTGCGGGAACTGCTCTCCATGCTCAACGAGGAGGGTGTTCCCACGAACGTCATCGGCGTCCACTTCCACGACACCTACGGCCAGGCGCTCGCCAACACCTACGCCGCCCTGGAGCACGGCGTCACGACCGTCGACGCCTCGGCCGGCGGCCTCGGCGGCTGCCCCTACGCCAAGTCCGCCACCGGCAACCTCGCCACCGAAGACCTCGTGTGGATGCTGCGGGGCCTCGGCATCGACACCGGAGTCGACCTCGACCGCCTAGTCGCCACGAGCGCGTGGATGGCCGAGCAACTGGGCCGACCCAGCCCTTCCCGCACCGTACGAGCCCTGTCCCACAAGGAGCAGTGAACAGCCATGGACCACCGTCTCTCCCCCGAACTGGAGGAACTCCGCCGCACGGTGGAGGCGTTCGCCCACGATGTCGTGGCGCCCAAGATCGGCGACTTCTACGAGCGTCATGAGTTCCCGTACGAGATCGTGCGGGAGATGGGCCGCATGGGCCTGTTCGGCCTGCCGTTCCCCGAGGAGTACGGCGGCATGGGCGGTGACTACCTGGCGCTCGGCATCGCGCTGGAGGAGCTGGCCCGCGTGGACTCCTCGGTCGCCATCACCCTCGAGGCGGGCGTCTCTCTCGGCGCGATGCCGATCCACCTGTTCGGCACGGACGCCCAGAAGCGGGAGTGGCTGCCCCGCCTCTGCTCCGGCGAGATGCTCGGCGCCTTCGGCCTGACCGAGCCCGACGGCGGCTCGGACGCGGGCGCGACGCGCACCACGGCCCGCCTGGACGAGTCGACGAACGAGTGGGTGATCAACGGCACCAAGTGCTTCATCACCAACTCCGGTACGGACGTCACCGGCCTGGTCACGGTCACGGCGGTGACGGGCCGCAAGCCGGACGGCAAGCCGCTCATCTCGTCCATCATCGTCCCGTCCGGGACGCCCGGCTTCACGGTCGCGGCCCCCTACTCCAAGGTCGGTTGGAACGCCTCCGACACCCGTGAGCTGTCCTTTGCGGACGTCCGCGTCCCGGCGGCCAACCTCCTGGGCGAGGAGGGCCGTGGCTACGCCCAGTTCCTGCGCATCCTGGACGAGGGCCGCATCGCCATCGCGGCGCTCGCGACCGGCCTGGCGCAGGGCTGTGTGGACGAGTCGGTGAAGTACGCCAAGGAACGCCACGCCTTCGGCCGCCCCATCGGCGCCAACCAGGCCATCCAGTTCAAGATCGCCGACATGGAGATGAAGGCCCACACGGCCCGCCTGGCGTGGCGCGACGCGGCGAGCCGCCTGGTCGCAGGCGAGCCCTTCAAGAAGGAGGCGGCGCTCGCGAAGCTGTACTCCTCCACGATCGCCGTGGACAACGCCCGTGACGCCACCCAGGTCCACGGCGGCTACGGCTTCATGAACGAGTACCCGGTGGCCCGGATGTGGCGCGACTCCAAGATCCTGGAGATCGGCGAGGGCACGAGCGAGGTGCAGCGGATGCTGATCGCGCGGGAGTTGGGGCTGGTGGGCTGAGTCCCACCGCCGGACGGGCCCGCTGCCCCGGGAGCCTCAGCTCTCTTCGACGATCCAGCGGGCCCCGTCCGGGGAGGACACGCACGGTGTGCCGGGAAGCCGGACCGTGACGAGCAGACCGCCGGCGGGGCGCGGGGCGAGGTCGAGGGTCCCGTCGTGGGCGCGGACGATGCTGTGCACGATGGCCAGGCCGAGGCCGACGCCGGGGTGTTCGTCGGTGCGTACGCGTTCCGTGCCGCGCCGGAAGGGTTCGGTGAGGGTCGGGAGCAGTTCCGGTGGGAGCGGCGGGCCCGTGTTCTCGACCCGCAGCACGCTCGTGTCGCCGTGTGCCTCGGTGTGGACCGTCACGGTGCCGCTGGCGGGGAGGTTGTGGACGACGGCGTTCTGGACGAGGTTCGTCACCATCCGCAGCAGGAGCTCCGCGGAGCCGCCGGTCCGTGCCGCCCCGCCGGTGACGTCGAGCGTGGTCCCGCGCTGTTCGGCGAGGGGGAGCAGCGTTTCGGCGGCCTCTTCGGCGACGAGGGAGAGGTCGACGCTCTCGCGGCCGACGTTCCCCCGGTCGCTGCGGCTGAGCAGCAGCAGGGCCTCGGTGAGATCGATCGCCCGCGTATTGGCCGCGTGCAGGCGTTCGATGAGTTCGCCCCGGTCCCGGGTGGGGTCCTTGCGGGCGACGTCGAGGAGCGTGCGCGAGATGGCCAGCGGGGTGCGCAGTTCATGGGAGGCGTTCGCGGCGAACCTCTGCTGCTCGGCGACGTGCGACTCGAGTTGTCCGAGCATCGAGTCGAACACGTCGGAGAGTTCACGGAACTCGTCCCGGCGTCCCTTCATGCGGATCCGGTGGGACAGCGACCCGTTCCCGGCCCTCCGTGCCGCGTCCGTGATCTGGGTGAGCGGTGCCAGCATCCGGCCGGCGAGGATCCATCCGCCTACGAGGCCGAACACGAGCAGGAGGCCCATCGCCACGGCCGCGGCGGGGGCGAACGTGCGCACAAGCAGGTAGCGGTTGGGCGAGGCCCCCAGTAGGCCCTGGGAGTTGTCGGGCACGTAGCGCAACAGGAACCCCCACACCACGGCCAGCAGGAGAGCGCCGGCGACGGCGAGGAACCCGGCGTAGCTGAGGGTGAGTTTCAGTCGGGCGCTGAGCCCTGGGCGCCTATTCATGCGGGGGACTGCTGTCGATCCGGTAGCCGACGCCGGGCACCGTGGCGATGATCCACGGTTCGCCGAGCCGTTTGCGCAGTGCGGAGACGGTGATGCGCACGGCGTTGGTGAGGGGGTCGGCGTTCTCGTCCCAGGCCCGTTCGAGCAGCTCTTCGGCACTGACGACCCCGCCCTCGGCGGCCACGAGGACTTCGAGGACGGCGAACTGTTTGCGGGTGAGCGCGACGTAGCGTCCGTCGCGGAAGACCTCCCGGCGGAAGGGATCGACCCGCAGGCCCGCCATCTCGCGGACCGGGGGCCGGGCGTACGCGCGCCTGCGGTCGAGCGCCCGCAGCCGCAGGACGAGTTCCCGGAGCTCGAACGGTTTGGTGAGGTAGTCGTCGGCGCCGATCCCGAACCCGGAGGCCTTGTCGTCGATCCGGTCGGCAGCGGTGAGCATGAGGATCGGGATGCCGCTGCCGGAGGCGACGATGCGCCGGGCGACCTCGTCGCCGGAGGGACCGGGGATGTCGCGGTCGAGGACCGCGAGGTCGTAGGAGTTGACGCCGAGCAGTTCCAGGGCGGTGCCGCCGTCGCCTGCGATGTCGGCGGCGATCGCCTCCAGCCGTAGACCGTCACGGACGGCTTCGGCCAGGTCGGGCTCGTCCTCCACGATCAGTACGCGCATGTGCGGAGCCTAGGCAGCGGAACGTATCGCCGACGTATGGTCCGGCGGCGTCTGTGCCGAAGTGCGCCACCAGCGGCGCGAGGCCAGCGCGGCCAGCACGGCGCCGGCGGCGTTGACGAGGACGTCGTCCACGGACGACACCCGGTCCAGGCGCAGCACGTACTGTGCGGTCTCGACCAGGACCGAGCAGCCCGCCCCGAGCGCCAGGATCCGCGGCACGGACGCCAGCGCCGCGAACCGCATCGGGGCGAAGAACCCCAGTGACGCGAAGACCAGCAGGTTGCCGACGATCCCGAGCGGCCCCATCGTGACCAGGTCCCGCAGCGGTACCAGGCTCACCCGGGCGGGGGCGATGCCGGGCGCGGCGCCCGGCATCATGGTCAGCCACAGGAACGGCACGGTCCCGTGGACCATGCCCACCTCGGCCAGCGACTTCCGCCAGGCCGACGTGACCCCGGCGGCACGCCGAAGGCGCGTCAGCGCCCACGCCACCAGCATGGCCAACGGCAGCGCGACCAACGTCATGAGCACCACACCGTTGAACGTGTCGAAGCAGCCATGCCACCGCCCCGCCATGCACCTCGGAGCGGACATCATGAGCGGCCCCCGCACGACGAACAGGGCGCCCGCGACGCCGAGGACCGCCAGACCGAGGGACACGATGCTGCGGGTGCGGCGAGGGGGTGCCGACAGGGTTGCGTTGGAGTCCATGCCCCCATTGGAGACGGAGGGCCCGTTGCCATGGCGTATGCGATTTTCGATACGCCCGCGATACCCGCGATCGGGTTTCAACAAGCCCTCAATGCAAGGAGGTTGAGGCCTGTTGAGTTAGGTACGCATCTCTCAGCACACGCACAGCTTCGATCACAAGGCCCCCACCCCTGGGAGATCAGCTCAGGTTAGGCTAACCTACCTTCGAATTGTCCGGCCGGTGATCAACCCTGTTCGAAAGCAGCGTACCCATGTCCAACGCAAGAGCCACCCACCTCACCCGTCGCGGCATCCTCGCCGCGGGCGGCGCCCTCGGCCTGGGCGCCGTGCTCGCAGCCTGCGGGGACGACGACGCGAAAAACGGTGGCTCGGACGAGGCCACGACCGCTGCCAAGTCCGGCCCCTGGGCGTTCAAGGACGACCGCGGCACCACCGTGAAGCTCGACAAGGTCCCCACCAAGATCGTGGCCTTCGTCGGTGTCGCCGCCGCCCTCCACGACTACGGCATCGAGGTCAAGGGCGTCTTCGGCCCGACCAAGACGCAGGACGGCAAGGCCGACGTCCAGGCCGGCGACATGGACGTCAGCAAGCTGACCGTCTTCGGCAACGTCTGGGACCAGTTCAACGTCGAGGAGTACGCGGCGTTCGCCCCCGAGGTCCTCATCTCCACGACCTTCGACAACGCGGGCACCCTCTGGTACGTCCCTGAGGCCTCCAAGGACAAGATCGCCAAGCTCGCTCCGAGCGCCGCGATCTCCGTCTACGACCGTCCGATCACCCAGCCGCTGCAGAAGATGTGGGAGCTGGCGGAGTCCCTCGGCGCGGACATGAAGGCCGACAAGGTCACCCAGGCCAAGAAGGACTTCGAGGCCGCCGCGGAGCGTCTGCGCAAGGCCGCCAAGGCCCGCCCCGAGATCAAGGTGATGGCCGGTTCCGCGAGCCAGGACATCTTCTACGTCTCCGGCACGAACCTCTCCATCGACCTCGAGTACTTCAAGTCCCTCGGCGTGAAGTTCGTCGAGCCGCCGGAGAGCGCCAAGAAGGAGGGCGGCGGCTGGTTCGAGAGCCTCAGCTGGGAGAACGTCGACAAGTACCCGGCCGACATCATCATGATGGACGACCGCTCCTCGACGATCCAGCCGGCCGACATCTCCGAGGCCACCTGGAAGAAGCTGCCCGCGGTGAAGGCCGGCCAGGTCATCGCCCGCTCCCCCGAGCCGATCCTGTCCTACGACAAGTGCACGCCGCTGCTGACGAGCCTTGCCGAGGCGATCGAAAAGGCGAAGAAGGTCGCCTAGCCAAGGGCCCCTTGAGGTTGCGGGGCGACTGCGGGTCCGTTGTGGCTGGTCGCGCAGTTCCCCGCGCCCCTAAAAGCAGGTCGGATCCCCTGACGTCGATTCGGGAGTTACCCCCATGACCACCGCTGTCGCCGCCCCGTTCCGTTTCTTTTCCCTTCAGGTCGTACGGACGCGGCGGCTCGGGCCGTCCATGGTCCGGGTCACCTTCGCCGGGAGCGATCTGCACGCCTTCCACTCCGACGGGCACGACCAGTCCCTGTCGCTGTTCCTGCCGCACCCGGGCCAGAGCGAGCCGCAGGTTCCCCTCGAGCTCGGCGACGGCTGGTGGCAGGGATGGCGTGAACTCCCTGACGACGTCCGCGCCGTGATGCGGTCGTACACCCTGCGCGCGCTTCGCCGGGACCCCGACGAGATCGACATCGACTTCGTCCTGCACACCCCCGCCGGGCCCGCCTCGCACTGGGCCGCCCGCGCCACCGCCGGTGACCGGGTCCTGCTGCTCGGTCCCGCCATCGCCGACAACCGCGCGATCCGGTTCCGGCCGCCGCAGGACACCGACCTGGTCGTCATCTGGGGCGACGACACCGCCGTACCCGCCGTCTCCGCCATCCTCGAAACCCTGCCCGCCGGCACCCGCGCCCGGGTGTGGCTGGAGGTGCACGACGCCGGGGACGTCCAGGACCTGGCGACCGAGGCCGACGCCGAGATCACCTGGCTGGTGCAGGAGGACGGCCTCGCTGCCGTCCGCACCGGCGAACTGCCGCCCGCCGAGCGTCCGTACGTCTGGATCGCCGGTGAGTCCGGCCGTGTGAAGGCGTTGCGCCGGCACTTCGTCGGTGAGCGCGGGATCGACCGGCGCCGGGTGACGTTCGTCGGCTACTGGCGCCAGGGGATGACCGAGGAACAGCTGCGCGCCGCCGAGTAGTTACCGCTGGGAGCCACGTGATCACAGTCACGGTCGAGGCTGCCCTGAGTTCGCGTCACTTAGGTTAGGCTAACCTAAGTTCACACACGCATCCCCCGCACCCCGCACCACACGGCCCGTCCCCACCGGAGGACCTCCCCATGCGCTCGCACCTGCTCAATGACACGACCGCGGAGCAGTACCGCCGCTCCGTGACCGAAGGTATAGAGCGGGTGGCAGCCAAACTCGCCGCCACCGACCGTCCGTTCACCGGTGTCACCGTCGACGCCCTCGCCCCGACCATCGACGCGATCGACCTCGACCAGCCGCTGCACGACCCCGCCGCGGTCCTCGACGAGCTGGAGGACGTCTACCTCCGGGACGCGATCTACTTCCACCACCCCCGCTACCTCGCCCACCTCAACTGCCCGGTCGTCATCCCGGCCGTGCTCGGCGAGGCGATCCTCTCCGCCGTCAACTCCTCCCTGGACACCTGGGACCAGTCGGCCGGCGGCACCCTCATCGAGCGCAAGCTCATCGACTGGACGACCGCCCGAATAGGCCTCGGCGAGAACGCCGACGGTGTCTTCACCTCCGGCGGCACGCAGTCCAACCTCCAGGCACTGCTGCTGGCCCGCGAGGAGGCGAAGACCGACTCCTTCGCCAAACTGCGTATCTTCGCCTCCGAGGTCAGCCACTTCAGCGTGAAGAAGTCGGCGAAACTGCTCGGCCTCGGCCAGGACGCGGTGGTCTCCATCCCCGTCGACCACGACAAGCGCATGCAGACCGTCGCGCTCGCCCATGAGCTGGAGCGCTGCAAGAAGGACGGCCTGGTCCCGATGGCCGTCGTCGCCACCGCCGGCACCACCGACTTCGGCTCCATCGACCCGCTGCCCGAGATCGCCGAGCTGTGCGAGCAGTTCGGCACCTGGATGCACGTCGACGCCGCCTACGGCTGCGGTCTGCTCGCCTCCGTGAAGTACCGGGGCCGAATCGACGGCATCGAGCGCGCCGACTCCGTCACCGTCGACTACCACAAGTCCTTCTTCCAGCCGGTCAGTTCCTCGGCCGTGCTGGTCCGGGACGCCTCGACGCTGCGCCACGCCACCTACCACGCGGAGTACCTCAACCCGCGCCGTATGGTCACCGAGCGCATCCCCAACCAGGTCGACAAGTCCCTGCAGACGACCCGCCGTTTCGACGCCCTCAAGCTGTGGATGACCCTGCGCACCATGGGCGCCGACGGCATCGGGCAGCTCTTCGACGAGGTCTGCGACCTGGCGGTGGAGGGCTGGAAGCTGCTGGCCGCCGACCCGCGCTTCGACGTCGTGGTCGAGCCGACCCTGTCCACCCTGGTCTACCGCTACATCCCGGCGGCCGTCACCGACCCCGCCGAGATCGACCGCGCCAACCTGTACGCCCGCAAGGCCCTGTTCGCCTCCGGCGACGCGGTGGTAGCGGGCACCAAGGTGGGCGGCCGCCACTACCTGAAGTTCACCCTGCTCAACCCCGAGACGACGACCGACGACATCGCCGCCGTCCTCGACCTGATCGCCGGCCACGCCGAGCAGTACCTGGGAGAGTCCCTTGACCGCGCGTCCTGAAAACCCGACCAGAACCCATGACTTCGTGGGGATCGGGCTCGGCCCGTTCAACCTCGGCCTCGCCTGCCTGACCGAGCCGATCGACGAGCTCGACGGCGTCTTCCTGGAGTCGAAGCCGGACTTCGAATGGCACGCGGGCATGTTCCTGGACGGTGCCCACCTCCAGACCCCGTTCATGTCGGACCTGGTCACGCTGGCCGACCCGACCTCGCCGTACTCCTTCCTGAACTACCTCAAGGAGAAGGGCCGGCTGTACTCGTTCTACATCCGGGAGAACTTCTACCCGCTGCGGGTCGAGTACGACGACTACTGCCGCTGGGCCGCGAACAAGCTGAGCAGCATCCGCTTCAGCACGACGGTCGCCGAGGTGACGTACGAGGAAGACCTGTACGTCGTGACGACGACCGCCGGTGACACCTACCGCGCCCGTCACCTGGTCCTCGGCACCGGCACCCCGCCCTTCATACCGGAGGCCTGCCAGGGCCTGGGCGGTGACTTCATCCACAACTCCCGCTATCTGCAGAACAAGGCGGAGCTGCAGAAGAAGGAGTCGATCACGCTGGTCGGCTCCGGGCAGTCCGCCGCGGAGATCTACTACGACCTGCTCAGCGAGATCGACGTCCACGGCTACCGGCTGAACTGGGTCACCCGCTCCCCGCGCTTCTTCCCGCTGGAGTACACCAAGCTCACGCTGGAGATGACCTCCCCGGAGTACGTCGACTACTTCCGCGAGCTGCCGGAGGCGACCCGCTACCGCCTCACCGCCGAGCAGAAGGGCCTGTTCAAGGGCATCGACGGCGACCTGATCAACGAGATCTTCGACCTGCTCTACCAGAAGAACCTCGGCGGCCCGGTCCCCACCCGGCTGCTCACCAACTCCTCGCTGAACGGCGCGGCGTACGAGAACGGTACGTACACCCTGTCCTTCCGCCAGGAGGAGCAGCAGAAGGACTTCGACCTCCAGTCCCAGGGCCTGGTCCTGGCCACCGGCTACAAGTACGCCGAGCCGGAGTTCCTCGCGCCCGTCAAGGACCGGCTGGTCTACGACTCCCGGGGCAACTTCGACGTCGCCCGCAACTACGCCGTCGACGTCACCGGCCGCGGCGTCTTCCTGCAGAACGCCGGCGTCCACACGCACAGCATCACGAGCCCGGACCTGGGCATGGGCCCGTACCGCAACGCCTACATCATCCGCGAGCTGCTCGGCACCGAGTACTACCCGGTCGAGAAGACGATCGCGTTCCAGGAGTTCTCCGTATGAGCACCACAGACATCGGCACGTTCACCGTCCGCCCGCTCGACCCCCTGAAGGACGCCGAGCTGCTGCACCGCTGGGTCACCGACCCCAAGGCGGCCTTCTGGATGATGCAGGACGCGAAACTCCAGGACGTCGAGCGCGAGTACATGCGCATCGCGGCGCACGAGCACCACCACGCGTACCTCGGCCTGCACGACGGCGAACCGGCCTTCCTGATGGAGAAGTACGACCCCCGGTACGTCGAGCTGGTCGGCCTGTACGACCCCGAGCCCGGCGACGTCGGCATGCACTTCCTGGTCGCCCCCACCGACCGCCCGATCAGCGGCTTCACCAGGGCCGTCATCACCGCCGTGATGGACGAGCTGTTCGCCGACCCGCACACCCGCCGGATCGTCGTGGAACCCGACGTGGGCAACAAGGCCGTGCACGCGCTGAACGAGGCCGTCGGCTTCGTGCCCGAACGTGAGATCGACAAGCCGGAGAAGCGCGCGCTGCTGAGCTTCTGCACACGCGCACAGTTCCTGGCCGCCCGAGGAGTAGCTGTATGACCCTGTCCGACGCCGTAGCGCATCTGTCCCCCCACCGCTGGGCGCGGGCCAACCGCCTCCTGATCCGCAAGGGCCTCGCCGAGTTCGCCCACGAGCGGCTCATCACGCCGGAGGCCACCGGCGCCGGCGAGTACGTCGTGCGCAGCGACGACGGTCTGACGCGGTACACCTTCAAGGCGGTGATCCGGGCCCTCGACCACTGGCAGGTCGACGCCGACTCGATCACCCGCCACCGGGACGGCGCCGAACTCCCGCTCGCCGCCCTGGACTTCTTCATCGAGCTGCAGAAGTCGCTGGGCCTGAGCGACGAGGTCCTGCCGGTCTACCTGGAGGAGATCTCCTCCACCCTCTCCGGCACCTGCTACAAGCTCACCAAGCCGCAGGTCCCGGTCGCCGAGCTGGTGAAGAGCGGCTTCCAGGCCATCGAGACCGGCATGACCGAGGGCCACCCCTGCTTCGTGGCCAACAACGGGCGGCTCGGCTTCGGCATCCACGAGTACCTGTCGTACGCCCCCGAGACCGCGAGCCCCGTCCGGCTGGTCTGGCTGGCGGCGCACCGCGACCGGGCGGCCTTCACGGCCGGTGTCGGCATCGAGTACGAGTCCTTCGTCCGGCAGGAGCTGGGCGAGGAGACCGTCGAGCGCTTCAACGGCGTCCTGCGCGACCAGGACCTCGACCCCGCCGACTACCTCCTGATCCCCGTCCACCCCTGGCAGTGGTGGAACAAGCTCACCGTCACCTTCGCCGCCGAGGTCGCCCGCAGGCACCTCGTCTGCGTCGGCGAGGGCGACGACGAGTACCTGGCCCAGCAGTCGATCCGGACCTTCTTCAACCGGTCCAGCCCCGAGAAGCACTACGTGAAGACGGCCCTGTCCGTCATCAACATGGGCTTCATGCGCGGCCTCTCGGCGGCGTACATGGAGGCGACCCCGGCCATCAACGACTGGCTCGCCCAGCTCATCGACAACGACCCGGTGCTGCGGGACACCGGCCTGTCGATCATCCGCGAGCGCGCCGCCGTCGGCTACCGGCATCTGGAGTACGAGGCGGCGACGGACCGCTACTCGCCGTACCGCAAGATGCTGGCGGCCCTGTGGCGCGAGAGCCCGGTCGCGTCCCTGAAGGAGGGGGAGTCGCTGGCCACGATGGCCTCCCTCGTCCACGTCGACGACGAGGGCGCGTCCTTCGCGGGTGCGCTGATCGCGCAGTCGGGGCTGACGCCGGTGGAGTGGCTGCGCCGCTACCTGAAGGCGTACTACACCCCGCTGCTGCACAGCTTCTACGCCTACGACCTCGTCTTCATGCCGCACGGCGAGAACGTCATCCTGGCCCTGAAGGACGGCGTCGTCGAGCGCGCGATCTACAAGGACATCGCCGAGGAGATCGCGGTCATGGACCCGGACGCGGTGCTGCCGCCGACGGTCGAGCGGCTGCGCGTGGAGGTCCCCGAGGACAAGAAGCTCCTGTCCATCTTCACGGACGTCTTCGACTGCTTCTTCCGCTTCCTCGCCGCGAACCTCGCGGCCGAGGGAATCCTGGCGGAGGACGACTTCTGGCGTACGGTCGCCGAGGTCACCCGGGACTACCAGCACTCGGTGCCCGAACTCGCCGACAAGTTCAAGCAGTACGACATGTTCGCCCCCGAGTTCGCGCTGTCCTGCCTCAACCGCCTCCAGCTGCGCAACAACAAGCAGATGGTGGACCTGGCGGACCCGGCGGGCGCCCTCCAGCTGGTGGGCAACCTGAAGAACCCGATAGCGGGCCTGTAGCCCACGGCCCCACAAGGACAGACGGGCACCCCGGGGTACGGTCCCCCGGGGTGCCCGTCGGCGCATCTAAGGGGCCTCGGCGGCGACGCCCTCAAGGGGCGCGGGGAACTGCGCGACCAGCCCCCGCCGGGCCCGCAGACGAAGAACCACCCTCACGCCGAAGGCCAAGGCACCTGAGGCGACCGATAGAACCCGATCCCCAACGCCTCCCACCGCTCAGCCTGCGCAGCAAGCCGCCCCTTGTAGGCATCCCAGTCATGCGTGGAAGCCGGCGACCAGCCCAGCTCGGCCACCCCGGGCAGCCTCGGGAAGGCCATGTACTCGAGGTCCGCGGACTTGGTGAGCGTCTCCGTCCACATCGGCGCCTCGACACCCCGGATCGCCGAAGCGGGCGCCCCGGGAAGGTAGGTGCCGGGATCCCAGTCGTACGACCGCTTCACCTCGACCAGACCGGCCCAGTCCAGCCCCAGCGGGGTGTCCGCCGTGTACTTCATGTCGAGGTAGATCCGGTCGGCCGGGGACAGCACGATCCCCGTCCCGTTCTGCGCGGCCTTGGCGACCTGCGCCTTCTCCTCGGCACTCGTACCGTCCAGCCCCCAGTACTGCGCCACCGCCCCCCGCGAGGGGGTCGCCCCGGTCAGCTGGTGCCAGCCGACCACCGTCTTGCCGTACTTGGCGACGAGCGGCTGCACGCGGTCCATGAACTTCACATAGTCCTCGTGGCTGGTCGAGTGCGCCTCGTCCCCGCCGATGTGGAGGTACTTGCCCGGCGTGAGCGCGGCGAGCTCGCGGATCACGTCGTCCACGAAGTCGTACGTGATGTCCTTGCCCACGCACAGCGAGCTGAAGCCGACCTCGGTACCGGTGTAGAGCGGGGGCGCGACGCCGTCGCAGTTCAGCTCGGCGTACGAGGCGAGGGCGGCGTTGGTGTGGCCCGGCATGTCGATCTCGGGGACGACCTCCAGGTAGCGGGAGGACGCGTACCGGACGATCTCCTTGTAGTCGGCCTTGGTGTAGTGGCCGCCGGGGCCGCCGCCGACCTGGGTCGAGCCGCCGTACGTCGCCAGTCGCGGCCAGGAGTCGATGGCGATGCGCCAGCCCTGGTCGTCGCTGAGGTGCAGATGCAGTTTGTTGATCTTGTAGAGGGCGAGCTGGTCGATGTAGCGCTTGACCTGGTCGACGGTGAAGAAGTGCCGGGAGACGTCCAGCATCGCGCCGCGCCATCCGTAACGCGGGGTGTCCTGGATCGTGCCGCCCGCGACCAGCCAGGGGCCGGGCTGCACGGAGTCCTTCTCGACGGCCGCCGGGAGTAGCTGGCGCAAGGTCTGCACGCCGTGGAAGAGACCTGCGGGCGCCGCGGCGGTGATGGTGACGCCGCCCCGGTCGCTGTCCAGCCGGTAGCCCTCGGCGCCGAACGAGCCCTTGGCCAGGCGCAGTCGGATACCGCCGCCGCCCTGGGCGGTGACCGGGAGGCTGTAGCCGGTGGAGGGGCGCAGGACGGACGCGAGGTACTCGCCGATGCGGCGGCTCTCACGGGAGTCGTCCACGCGGATACGGGTGCCGCGGGTGATCTTGTAGGGCGATCCGCCCGGGGCGACCGAGGCGGGCGCGGGGACCACCCGGTCGAGCGGGGTGGACGATGCGGCCGGCGCGGGCGCGGCCCCGGTGACGCAGACGCCCATCGCGACCAGCAGCAGGGAACCGAGAAGGCGCAGTGTTCTGTGTCTCACCAAACCGTGTCTCACAAAACCGTCCCTTCCATGAGCCGTTGAGCTCCAAGAGGTCTGGACCACTCTCTCGTGAGACTGGTGGAACAATCCACCCCATGGCGGAAATCATCCAGAAGGACGGCACGTGGGTCTTCGACGGCGACGCACTGCGGCTGACTCCCGGGCGGGACAAGAACGTCAGCCTGTTCCGCAAGACGCTGGGTGAACTGGTCGTCCCCCTCGGGGCGTTGGCGGGGGTCTCCTTCGAGCAGGGCAAGAAGGCCGGACGACTGCGACTGCGGCTGCGCGACGGCGCCGACCCGCTGCTGCACGCCACCGGCGGCCGGCTCACCGAGCCCCACGACCCGTATCAGCTGATCGTCGAGTCCGACCGCTACGGCGTCGCCGAGTACTTCGTGGACGAGGTGCGCAACGCCCTGCTGCTCGACCAGGTCCCGGCCGACCCGGTCGACGCCTATCTGCTGCCGGGCCCCGCCGTGCCCCTGTCGGTCTCCGCCGGGGACGGCACCGCGACCTTCGACGGCGAGAACATCCGCCTGGAGTGGAACTGGAAGACGGAGGACGCCAAGGCCGCCGCCGGCAGCCGCTCCCTCACGGTCACCGACATCACGGCCGTGGAGTGGCATCCGGCGGCAGGCCTGGAGAACGGCCACCTCCGTTTCACCGTCCGGAACGCGCCCACCAAGGCCCCGCCCAAGTACGACCCGAACGCGGTGGAGCTGTGGGGCTTCAAGAAGGACCCGCTGATGGCCCTGGTCGCGGCGGCGGTCCAGGCACGCCTCCCGCATCCGGCCAGGGCCACCGGCACGGAGGTGGCGGACGCCCGACCGGAGCTGCCTTCCCCTCCGGTCGCAGCCGCCGAGGACGATCACGACGCCCTCCTGCGCCGCCTGCGCGAACTCGGCGAGCTCCATCGCACGGGCGTGCTGACGGACGAGGAGTTCACCTTGGCCAAACAGGCGGTTCTCAAGCGGATGTAGCGGACCTGCCGGGCCCTACGCGGGCCTACTTGGCCCGGCGGGCCACCGTGAAGTGGTCGATCCGGTCACCGGTCTCGGCGATGCCCTGGACCTTCAGGGTGGCGTAACGGCCCCGCGGGGCGGGCTGGACGTCCACCCGCAGGAACGAGTAGTTGAGGTAGCGCACCCGCGACCAGGCGACCGTCTCGTTCTGCTTGCCCTCCTTGAGGTTCACGAAGGACGCAACGGAGTCGACCTCGTTCTCGTGCCCCTCGTAGGAGTCCGGAGCGCTGAACGCGTACAGGCTGCGGCCCGCCGCACCCGCGGTCACGTACACCACGCCCTCGGTCTCGGGGTACGCCGTGCCGCCGATCTCCAGCTTCTTCGTGACCTTGTCGCCCTTGATCACGTCCGTGCGCTCGTACTGGTGGTTGTGGCCGTTGATGACCAGGTCCACCTGGTACTTCTCGAACAGCGGCACCCACTCCTGGCGCACACCCCCCTCCGAGGCGTGCGCGGTGGAGGTGCAGTACGCGCAGTGGTGGAAGAACACGACGACGAAGTCGATGTCGTGGGCCGCCCGGAACTTCTTCAGCTGCGCCTCGAACCACTTGGTCTGCGTGCCGCCGGAGATACCGAGGTTGGCGGGGATCTCGTACGACACGTCGTTCGGGTCGAGCGAGATGACCGCGGTGTTGCCGTGGACGAAGGAGTACACGCCCGGCAGGTTCTTCCGATCCGGCCCGTTGTCGGGGAGCGTGAAGCGGGCCTCCTCGCCGCCGTAGCCGTTGGGCGAGTACCAGGCCTCCATGTCGTGGTTGCCGTAACTGACCATCCACGGGACCGACTTGGCGACCGACTCGGTCTGGGCCAGGAACTGGTCCCACACCCGCGAGTCGAAGCCGGTGTCGGCCGGCTTGCCCTGGCCGGCCGGGTCCGCGTACGCGATGTCACCGGCGTGCAGGTGGAACGCCGGGTTCTGGCCCAGGAGCAGACTGTCGTTGGCGAGACCGTGGTAGCTGACGCCCTGGTCGCCGAAGGCCGTGAAGGTGAACGGCTCCTTGCGGTCGGGCGCGGTGGTGAAGGTGCCGAGGGTGCCGAGCAGGTGCGACTCGGCGGGGTCGAAGCCCTGGTGGCCGACGCCGTAGTAGTACGTGCGGCCCGGGCGCAGGTGACTGAGCCTGGCGTGGACGTAGTACTGCGTGTGGTCGGCACTCGCCCCGACGCCGGCCGGGGTGTGGAGAGTGCGGACCTCGGCCTCGATCTTGCGGGAGAGGTCCCAGGGGTGGGGGCCGATCCGGACGAACGGCTTCTTCACGGCGACCGGGACCTGCCACGAGACGGTCATCTCGGTGCGCGCGTCGTTGCCGTAGGCGAGGTGGCGGCCGAAGGGGGCGACGAGGGCGCCGTCGACGGTCTCGGTGCGCGGGGCCGTCCGCGTCGGCACGGCGGCCTGGGCGGTGGCGCCGGGTACGAACGCGCCACCCGCGACGGCGCCCAGCGTGACGGCGCCGCCTCTGATCATCGTGCGCCGCGAGAACTTGGCGCGCAGGTACTCGTGCTGCTCGGCCATGCTCATGCGCTCGGCCAGCTGCTGGGGTACTCCCATGCGAGGAATGTCCATGGCGTCCGAAACTCGTCCCCTCAGGCAACGAGATACGGGCCGCGGTATGGACGGCTCCGGAACAGGCCCCCATGAGACCCTCAATGTTCTTCCAAGGAGCTTCAACAGGAGATTGCCAGCCGATTACCAGGCAGCTGCCCGAAATCGGGCAGGATTCTTGCGAAGCGCTCCCTCATACCCCAGGATCTACCGAGTGCACGACGACCTTGTTGATCACCTGACCCGCAGCACGCCCCTCAGCCGGGGCGAGGCACTGCGGGTGATCCAGGACGTGCTCGCCTACTTCGACGAGACGACCGAGGAGGTCGTCCGTCGCCGCCACCGCGAGCTCCAGGCCCAGGGCCTGGTGAACGCGGAGATCTTCGAACGGATCGAGGCGGACCTGAAATACCGGGCGGTGGCACCACCGGAGCTCACGCTCCGCCAGCTGCGCCGCATCGTCTACGGCTAGGGATACCTATATATATGTGCGGAATCGTCGGATACATCGGGAAGCGTGACGTGGCGCCCCTGCTGCTGGAGGGCCTGCAGCGCCTGGAGTACCGCGGCTACGACTCGGCCGGCGTGGTCGTCTCCTCCCCGAAGGCGCCCGCCCTGAAGATGGTCAAGGCCAAGGGCCGGGTGCGCGACCTGGAGGCCAAGGTCCCGGCGCGCTTCAAGGGCACGACCGGCATCGCCCACACCCGCTGGGCCACCCACGGCGCCCCTTCCGACGTGAACGCCCACCCGCACCTGGACGCCGAGGGCAAGGTCGCCGTCGTCCACAACGGCATCATCGACAACGCCTCCGACCTGCGCCGCAAGCTGGAGGCGGACGGCGTCGAGTTCCTCTCCGAGACCGACACCGAGGTCCTCGTCCACCTGATCTCCCGCTCGCAGGCGGAGAAGCTGGAGGACAGGGTCCGCGAGACGCTGCGCCTCATCGAGGGCACCTACGGCATCGCGGTCCTGCACGCCGACTTCCCGGACCGCATCGTCGTCGCCCGCAACGGCTCCCCGGTCGTCCTCGGCATCGGCGAGAAGGAGATGTTCGTCGCCTCGGACATCGCGGCCCTGGTCGCCCACACCCGGCAGATAGTGACGCTGGACGACGGCGAGATGGCCACCCTCAAGGCCGACGACTTCCGCACCTACACGACGGAGGGCACCCGTACGACGGCCGAGCCCACGACCGTCGAGTGGGAGGCCGCCTCCTACGACATGGGCGGCCACGACACGTACATGCACAAGGAGATCCACGAACAGGCCGAGGCCGTGGACCGCGTCCTGCGCGGCCGCATCGACGACCGCTTCTCCACCGTGCACCTCGGCGGTCTCAACCTGGACGCCCGCGAGGCCCGCAAGATCCGCCGCGTGAAGATCCTCGGCTGTGGCACCTCGTACCACGCCGGCATGATCGGCGGCCAGATGATCGAGGAGCTGGCCCGCATCCCCGCGGACGCCGAGCCCGCCTCGGAGTTCCGCTACCGCAACGCGGTGGTGGACCCCGACACCCTCTACATCGCGGTCTCCCAGTCCGGCGAGACCTACGACGTCCTCGCCGCCGTCCAGGAGCTGAAGCGCAAGGGCGCGCGGGTCCTGGGCATCGTGAACGTGGTCGGCTCCGCGATCGCCCGCGAGGCCGACGGCGGCATCTATGTGCACGCCGGCCCCGAGGTCTGCGTGGTCTCGACGAAGTGCTTCACCAACACGACGGTCGCTTTCGCCCTGCTGGCCCTGCACCTGGGCCGCACCCGCGACCTCTCCGTCCGCGACGGCAAGCGCATCATCGAGGGCCTGCGCAAGCTGCCCGCCCAGATCGCCGAGATCATGGAGCAGGAGGGCGAGATCGAGAAGCTGGCCCAGCAGTACGCCGAGGCCCGCTCGATGCTCTTCATCGGCCGCGTCCGCGGCTACCCGGTCGCCCGCGAGGCCTCCCTCAAGCTCAAGGAGGTCTCCTACATCCACGCCGAGGCCTACCCGGCCTCCGAGCTCAAGCACGGCCCGCTGGCCCTGATCGAGCCGGCCCTCCCCACGGTCGCGATCGTCCCCGACGACGACCTCCTGGAGAAGAACCGCGCCGCCATGGAGGAGATCAAGGCCCGCAGCGGCAAGATCCTCGCGGTGGCCCACCAGCCCCAGGAGAAGGCCGACCAGACGATCGTCGTCCCCAAGAACGAGGACGAACTCGACCCCATCCTGATGGGCATCCCCCTCCAACTCCTCGCCTACCACACGGCCCTGACCCTGGGCCGAGACATCGACAAGCCGCGCAACCTCGCCAAGTCGGTAACGGTCGAATAGCCGGCCCAGGGGCGCGGGGAACTGCGCGACCAGCCCCCACGCACCCGCAGAGGCCAACGAAACAGCGACGAACCCCCCGTGATGCCACCACTAACGGGGGGTCCGTCATTTCGCCGGGGAGCCGCCCAACTCCCCAGCCGGCGCAGCTAACCGGCGGCCGTCACGCCCCGGCCCGCAGCGCGTCGAGGAACTACGGTCGGCCAGTGCGCGAGAGCCGCAGTCGCGGCGTACCAGGCCACCGCACCCGCGGCGACGGCGAACCAGCCGCCCACCTTGGTGAGCCCGTCGTTGTCCGCGAAGCCGGCGATGGCCATGAGCAGCAGGGACACGAAGAACAACCCGTACGCGGCCTGACCGAGCTGGTCGCCCCCGGCGAGGGTCAGCGTCAGCGCCACGAGGGCGAACAGCAGCAGGAACAACCCGGCCGCGTTGGCGGACACCTGATTGTCGGCAGAGACGGCCCACGTGAACCACAGGGCGCCGAGCGCCACGAACGCGGTCCCGTTCGCGGCGTCACGGTCGCGCAGGGCCATCAGGCCGGCGACGAAGAGGGCAATGCCGCCCACGTACTGGGCGATTGATACGGCGTCAGCAGCCGACACGCCGTCGATCACATCGGCGTACCCCAGGCCGAAGGCCAACAGGGTGACGCCGAGGGCGAGTCGGCCGACCACGGTGGTTATTCCGCTTCCCGCAGAGACGTCGTTGTCCACGGCGGGCTCCCTTCATGCATGTGCGGTTGTGCAGTGAGCGATATATGCCCTTCACAAAGGCACAAACACCTCTACGCGCGAGTAAGTTCACGCATTGCAAGAAGGTGACCGACGTCCCGAACGGCTCATCTCACCTGGGACAACGGCGAGTTACGGAATGACAACGACGGGACGCTTGGCCCGCTTCGCGAGCCGCCCGGCGACGGAGCCGAAGATCCGTCCGACGATGCCGTGCGTGGAACCGACGACGATCGCGTCCGCCTCGTACTCCCGCCCGACCTCTTCGAGCTCGTGGCAGATGTCCCCGCCGCGCTCCACGAGGATCCAGGGCACCTCGGCGAGATACTCCGCGCACGCGAGTTCGAGGCCGAGCACCTCGGTGCGGTGGTCCGGCACATCGACGAAGACCGGCGGCTCGCAGCCCGCCCACACCGTGGTGGGCAGCCGGTTGGCGACGTGGACGATGATCAGGCCCGACCCGGAGCGGTGAGCCATACCGATGGCGTACGCGAGGGCGCGCTCACTGGAGGTGGAGCCGTCGAAGCCGACGACGACGCCGTGCTTGAAAGCGGGATCGCAGGAATGGCGTGACTCTTCCGCCGCCAGGGGCTCGGCCGCCGTGGGGTCGGCGACGGGCCGCTTGCGGTCCGCGGGTTCGAAGAATTCGTGACCGGCCATGGCTGTCTCGGCGTATTGATCCTTTATGGGTGGGCCCGCGAGCGGAGCTCGTTGACGGATGCAGCATGTGCGGCGGAGCTGTGTCCGGGAATGGTCTTCCCAACCCCATACCCCAAGGGTACGGCGGCACGCCTCCTTAGCCCAGATCCCCGCTCTCGGTCCGTGCGGGTTCCAGGGAGCATGCACGAGGGTGCGCCCGTAACGCAATGGTTGCTGCGGTGTACAGGCGGTTTGCACAGGGTTCAACTTCATCCGTCACCGGACGGCCGCCTACCGGCGCGTACCAGTGACCGACCGCTCGCACCCGCGTTGATCACCACGAGCCACCGCCCAGGGAGCCCAGGGAGCACGCACCCAATGTCCGCACCCCGCACACCCACCGAGGACAGCGTCACCGACGTGGTCCGCTGGGCGGCCTTCAGCTGCGTCCTCGTCCCCGTGGTGCTCCTCTGGTACGGCACCTCGCTCGCCGGCGCCGCCGGCACCGCCTTCGGTCTGGCCGCCGTGACGGCCGTGTGCCGCCTGCTGCTGCGCCAGTCGGAACGCGGCGCGGCACGCCTGAAGGCCGGGGAACAGTTCGGCCCGACGCCCCGGCGCCGCGGACGTCATCACAGGACCGGAACAGGGGCACATAGAGGCGGACGTCACACTGGGGGAAATACACCGGTCGGTTGACCGGTTTCCGCGCACAGGCACGTTGCTTTTCAGCCAACTTCTGGCGCGCATGCATCCCCCACCCAGAACACCCCCCAACCCCCGTTCCACCTGCACGGAAAGGGCCTCAGGGGCCCTGCGCACCCTACGTGGATTGGCCACTGCGACAAGGCGCACTTCCCTGCACGGCCCGTGAGTGCAACGCTTCGTGATCGAATGCTTCACGCCAAGTTGCCAAGTCGACAATCTACCGAGTGCCGAACCGGCCACTCAGGCGTGACGCGACACAGTAGATTCGATCTTGACTGTCTACGGCGGGGGACTCGTGCAGGACCGAGGGGAAACGTGCAGGAGCGACACAACCGAGGAGCCGCGACCACCGAGGGGGGCTTAGCAGTATGAGCCACGACTCCACTGCCGCGCCGGAAGCCGCGGCCCGGAAACTTTCCGGGCGACGCCGCAAGGAGATCGTCGCGGTGCTGCTGTTCAGCGGCGGCCCCATCTTCGAGAGTTCCATACCACTGTCGGTGTTCGGTATAGACCGCCAGGACGCCGGCGTGCCGCGCTACCGCTTGCTGGTGTGCGGCGGCGAGGAAGGCCCACTGCGGACCACAGGGGGCCTGGAACTCACCGCACCACATGGCCTGGAGGCGATCTCGAGGGCGGGCACGGTCGTAGTACCGGCCTGGCGCTCGATCACTTCGCCACCGCCCGAGGACGCGCTCGACGCACTGCGCCGGGCACATGAGGAAGGCGCCCGCATAGTCGGGCTGTGCACCGGCGCCTTCGTCCTCGCCGCGGCGGGCCTGCTGGACGGCCGCCCCGCGACGACACACTGGATGTACGCACCGACGCTGGCCAAGCGCTATCCGTCGGTGCACGTGGATCCGCGAGAACTCTTCGTGGACGACGGCGACGTACTGACGTCGGCGGGCACGGCGGCCGGCATCGACCTCTGTCTCCACATCGTGCGGACGGACCACGGCAACGAGGCGGCCGGGGCCCTGGCCCGCCGCCTGGTGGTCCCGCCGCGCCGGACCGGCGGTCAGGAGCGCTACCTCGATCGATCTTTACCAGAGGAGATCGGCGCCGACCCGCTGGCCGAGGTGGTCGCCTGGGCGCTGGAGCACCTGCACGAGCAGTTCGACGTCGAGACGCTGGCGGCCCGCGCGTACATGAGCCGCCGCACCTTCGACCGCCGCTTCCGCTCGCTGACCGGGAGCGCACCACTGCAGTGGCTGATCACCCAACGGGTGCTGCAGGCACAGCGGCTGCTGGAGACGTCGGACTACTCGGTGGACGAGGTGGCGGGCCGCTGCGGCTTCCGCTCCCCGGTGGCACTGCGCGGCCACTTCCGCCGCCAGCTCGGTTCGTCGCCGGCCGCGTACCGGGCGGCGTACCGTGCGCGCCGTCCGCAGAGTGACCGGCCGACGGACACGGAGCACACGGTCGGCCCGGGCGCGGCGTCCTCGGGCCCGCCGCCCGGCCCGTACGCGGAGGGCGGCCCGGTTCCGCCCCAGACCCGCCGCACCCCGGCGCCCGTAGGCCCGCCCGCTCCTTCGGAGAACGGGCGCGAGCTGTACATCGGAGGCCGGGCGACCCTGCCGGGCCAGCGCAGCGGAGCGTGACCTCACGACGCCGGACGGGCATCTCAGCCCGTCCGGCGTTCGCGCACGCCCACTGCGACGCGGGGCACCCAAAGGCGGACGTCAGCCTTAGGGTGGTCGCATGAACGATCGCATGGTGTGGATCGACTGCGAGATGACCGGCCTCTCGCTGTCCGACGACGCGCTCATCGAGGTTGCCGCCCTCGTCACCGACTCCGAGCTGAACGTCCTCGGCGAGGGAGTGGACATCGTCATCCGCCCGCCGGACGCGGCGCTGGAGACGATGCCGGAGGTGGTGCGTCAGATGCACACCGCGTCCGGACTGCTCGACGAACTCGCCGGCGGCACGACGCTGGCGGAGGCCGAGGAGCAGGTCCTGACGTATGTCCGCGAGCATGTGAAGGAGCCCGGCAAGGCGCCTCTGTGCGGCAACTCCGTCGGCACTGACCGCGGCTTCCTGCTGCGCGACATGCCGACGCTGGAGGACTACCTCCACTACCGGATCGTCGACGTCTCGTCGGTCAAGGAGCTGGCCCGGCGCTGGTACCCGCGCGCCTACTTCAACAGTCCCGAGAAGAACGGCAACCACCGCGCCCTCGCCGACATCCGCGAGTCGATCGCCGAACTCCGCTACTACCGCGAGGCCGTCTTCGTACCGCAGCCCGGCCCGGACTCGGACACCGCGAAGTCGATCGCCGCGAAGCACGTTCTGCCTGCTCAGTAGGAGTCCAGGAGGGGTGCGAGGGGGCGGCTCGGGGACGCCACGAAAAGCTGTGCGCGAGCACCCCTTCGGACCCTGTACACTTTTTCTCGGCCGGTCGGGGATTCCACGGAAGACATCGCCGGTCATGGTGGGTGTAGCTCAGCTGGTAGAGCACCTGGTTGTGGTCCAGGATGCCGCGGGTTCGAGTCCCGTCACTCACCCTGAGCAGTCAGCCGGTGACCTCGACACAGAGGTCACCGGCTGATCGCGTTCTGCGGCACCGACAGGACCCGGCACGCTGAGGCGAGTTGAGAGGACCCCCGTGCTGACCGAACCGATCCGCACGCCCCGCATGGATCTCCTCCCCCTCCGGGCCGACCACGCGGCGGAATTGGCCCCGGCCCTGTCCGACCCGGCCCTGCACACCTTCATCGGCGGCTCGCCGCTCTCACCCGAGGCCCTGCGAGCCCGCTACGAACGCCTGGTCGCCGGCTCCCCGGACCCCTCCATCTCCTGGTGCAACTGGGTCCTGCGCCTGCGCACGGACTCCCGCCTCATCGGCACGGTCCAGGCCACGATCAGCGATTCGACCGCGGAGATCGCCTGGGTGGTGGGCACCCGGTGGCAGGGTCGCGGTTACGCCCGCGAGGCGGCGCAAGGGCTGGTGGCGTGGCTGCGGCAGCGGGCCGCCATGCCCTGCGCACATACCGCCGCACCTCGGATCCGCACGGTCGTGGCCCACATCCACCCCGACCACCTCGCCTCCGCCGCCGTGGCCAGGGCCGCGGGGCTGATCCCGACGGACGAGGAGCAGGACGGCGAGACCAGATGGCGACGGGTGCTACGCCCCTGAGGTCACCAGCGCGTGCCGTCACCCGCCTCTGACGTCGCCATGCGCGTGCCGTCACCGGCCCCTGACGTCACCATGCGCGTGCCGTCACCGGGCCCCTGATGTCACCACGCCCCCGACATCGGCGCACCACCGGACCGCCCGCTACGACGAGGCCCGCGCCACCAGTTCCGTGGCCAGCACCACCTGTCTCCTCTCCAACCCCCGTGACACCGCCGGACGGCGGTCCGCGATCTCGGCGAGGAGGAGGTCGATCATGCGGCGGCCCATCTCCTCGATGGGCTGGCGGACGCTGGTGAGGGGCGGGTCCATGTGGCGGGCGATGGCGGAGTCGTCGTAGCCGACGAGGGCGACGTCGTCGGGGATGCGGCGGCCCATCTCACGCAGGGCATGACGGGCGCCCGCCGCCGTCACGTCCGACCCCGCGAAGACCGCGTCCAGGTCGGGGCAGCGCGCGAGAAGGGCCTCCATCGCGCGCCGGCCGCCCTCCTCCGTGAAGTCCCCGGGCTCGATCAGCTGCTCGTCCACGCCGGCCCCCGCGTCACGCAGGGCGTCGCGGTAGCCGTCGACGCGGCGCTGGGCGCCGTAGACGTCGAGGCGGCCGGTGATGTGGGCGATCCGGGTGCGGCCGTGGGCCACCAGGTGCTCCACGGCCGAGCGGGCACCGCCGTAGTTGTCCGAGTCCACCGAGGTCAGGGTCTCGGCGGCCGAGCGCGGGCCGCTGATCACGGCCGGGATCTCCAGCTGGGACAGCAGGTCCGGCAGGGGGTCGTTCGCGTGGACCGAGACCAGCAGGACGCCGTCGACGCGGTGCGCCGCCAGGTACTGGGCCAGGCGGCGGCGCTCCTTGTCGCTGCCCGCGAAGATCAGCAGCAACTGCATCTCGGTGTCGGCGAGTTCGGCGCCGACGCCCTTCAGCATGTCCGAGAAGTACGGTTCCGCGAAGAAGCGAGTCTCCGGCTCGGGCACGACCAGGGCGATCGCGTCCGTGCGGTTCGCGGCCAGGGCGCGGGCCGCCGTGTTGGGGACGTAGCCGAGTTCCGCCACCGCCGCTTCCACCGCCGCGCGGGTCGCGTCGCTGACCCGGGGCGAGCCGTTGATCACCCGGGAGACGGTGCCGCGGCCCACCCCTGCGCGGGCCGCCACCTCTTCGAGGGTGGGCCGCCCGCCGCTCCGGCCCCGCGCTCCGTGGGTTGCCATGGGCTCCGCCTTCCCGCCGTTGTCTTTGCGCCGGCCTGGAATTTAACAGTCCTGCCAGGGAGAGTGACCGTTGCTGCGGGTCGGCGCCCACAGACTCCGGACGGGCTCAACTTGGTCCAGTTAACGGCCCGATAACTGAACGCAGAACTCCGCGTCCGCTCCCTTGACACCCCCGCCCGGACCGACGACCCTTCAACACATCACCTGTGGGAGCGCTCCCACAGTACCTGACACATACACATCCCGCACGTTCCCCGCCCGAGCCGCAGCGAGAACAATGAACGGGCCCAACAGTGCAGTTGGCCGGGGGGTCGGCACGTCAGGCAACAGGAGGACGCAATGCGCACGAGTACCCGCGGGTCCCGCCGGGTGATGGCCCTCGCGGTCGCAGCCGCGCTGACGACAGGGCTGCTCGCCGGCTGCGCCGAGGACTCGGACGACGGCTCTTCGGGCGAAGGGGGAGGCAACGGCGGCGGCGGCAAGACCACGCTCACCATCGGCACCTTCGGTGTCTTCGGCTACAAGCAGGCCGGCCTCTACGACGAGTACATGAAGCTCAACCCCGACATCACCATCAAGGAGAACGTCACCACCCGTACCGACGTCTACTGGCCCAAGACCCTGACGCGCCTCCAGGCCGGTTCCGGCACCGACGACATCCAGGCGATCGAGGTCGGCAACATCACCGAGGCCGTGCAGACGCAGGCCGGCAAGTTCGTGGACCTCGGCAAGGAGGTCGACAAGTCGCAGTGGCTGGACTGGAAGAACGCCCAGGCCACCACCAAGGACGGCAAGCTGATCGGGCTCGGGACGGACATCGGCCCCATGGCGATCTGCTACCGCAAGGACCTCTTCGAGAAGGCCGGTCTGGAGACCGACCGCACCAAGCTCGCCGAGCAGTGGAAGGGCGACTGGGGCAAGTACGTCGACCTCGGCAAGGAGTACATGAAGAAGGCGCCCAGCGGCACCAAGTTCGTGGACTCCGCCTCCTCCGTCTACAACGCGGCCCTCGGCGGCGAGGTCGAGCGGTACTACGACAAGGACGGCAACGTCGTCTGGGACAAGTCCGCGGGTGTGAAGAAGGCCTGGAACGTCGCCATGGAGGTGGCGACCAGCGACATGTCGGCGAAGCTGAAGCAGTTCGACAAGCCGTGGGACCAGGGCTACGCCAACGGCACCTTCGCGACGGTGGCCTGCCCGGCCTGGATGATCGGTTATATCCAGGAGAAGTCCGGTGATTCGGGCAAGGGCAAGTGGGATGTGGCGGCGGCGCCGACCGCGGCCAACTGGGGCGGTTCGTTCGTCGGCGTGCCGACGGCGAGCAAGAACCAGAAGGAAGCCATCAAGCTGGCGAAGTGGCTGACCGCGCCCGAGCAGCAGGCGAAGGTCTTCGCCAAGCAGGCCAGCTTCCCGTCGACCCCGTCGGCGTACTCCGGTCTGAAGCCGGCGACCGCGACGCAGGCGTACTTCTCCAACGCCCCGATCACCGACATCTTCTCCGCCTCCGCCGAGACCATCCCGACCCAGTACCTGGGCGCCAAGGACCAGCCGATCGGCACCGCGATCACCGACATCGGCATCCTTCAGGTCGAGCAGAAGGGCAAGTCCGCCGACGAGGGCTGGGACGCGGCCACCGCGGAGATCAAGGACGTGCTCGGCCAGTGACCAGCTCCAAAGAGGCCCTCGCGCATCCCGCGTCGAGCGCCGACGCCGCGCCCGGTGACCAGCCGGGCGCGGCCGGCCGCGCGCACGGTCGCGGTACGCCGCCGCCGGGGAGCAGTTCCTGGCGGAGCAGGCTGTACCGCTGGGACATGAAGGCGTCGCCGTACGCGTTCATCGCCCCCTTCTTCATCGTCTTCGGGGCGTTCTCGCTGATCCCGCTCCTGTATACGGCCTGGTACTCGCTGCACAACGTGCAGCTGGCGAACCTGGACGGCCAGTCCTGGGCGGGCCTGGACAACTACCAGAACCTGCTGTCCTCGGACTTCTTCTGGAACGCCCTGTGGAACACCTTCACCATCGGTGTGATCTCCACGGTGCCCCAGCTGCTGATGGCGATCGGCCTGGCGCACATGCTCAACTACAAGCTGCGCGGCTCGACCGTGTGGCGGGTCGTGATGCTCACCCCGTACGCCACGTCGGTGGCAGCGGCGACGCTGGTGTTCGTGCTGCTGTACTCGTGGGACGGCGGCATGATCAACTGGCTGCTGGAGTTCGTCGGTATCGACCCGGTGAACTGGCGTGAGTCCGACTGGGGTTCACAGTTCGCGGTGTCGTCGATCGTGATCTGGCGCTGGACCGGCTACAACGCGCTGATCTACCTCGCCGCCATGCAGGCGATCCCGGCCGACCTGTACGAGTCGGCGGCCATCGACGGCGCCAACCGCTGGCAGCAGTTCATCCATGTGACGATCCCGCAGCTGCGGCCGACGATCCTGTTCACGGTCGTCGTCTCGACGATCGGCGCGACCCAGCTCTTCGGTGAGCCCCTGCTGTTCGGCGGGGTGAGCGGCTCGAAGGGCGGCTCCGAGCACCAGTACCAGACGCTCGGTCTGTACATGTACGACCAGGGCTGGATCATCGGCAACCTCGGCAAGGCGTCCGCGATCGCCTGGTCGATGTTCCTGATCCTGCTGATCGTCGCCGTGATCCAACTGCTGGTGTCCCGACGGCTGAGGAAGTCCCAATGACAACAAGTGAACTGACGACTCCTCAGGCAGCGACGCGAAAGGTACGACAGCCCCGGAGCCCCCGAGTGATGGGCGCGGGCAAGCAGCTGCACGCCGGCCCGCTCACCTACGTCGTCCTGGCCGTCTTCGCACTCGTCTCGCTGGCCCCGCTGGTGTGGACGGCGATCGCGGCCTCGCGCACGGACCGACGGCTCGCGGAGACGCCGCCGCCGCTGTGGTTCGGCGGGAACCTGTTCAAGAACATGGACCGGGCGTGGGAGGAGGCCGGGCTCGGCAAGGCGATGTTCAACACCATGTTCGTCGCGGGCACCATCACCATCAGCACGGTGCTGTTCGCCACGCTGGCCGGTTTCGCCTTCGCCAAGCTCCGCTTCCGGTTCTCCGGCGTCCTGCTGCTGCTGACGATCGGCACGATGATGATCCCGCCGCAGCTGGCGGTCGTACCGCTGTATCTGTGGATGGCGGACCTCGGCTGGTCCAACCAGCTCCAGACGGTCATCCTGCCGACGCTGTGCACGGCCTTCGGTACGTTCTTCATGCGGCAGTACCTGGTGCAGGCGCTGCCGAGCGAGCTGATCGAGGCCGCGCGAGTGGACGGCGCGAGCAGTCTGCGGGTCGTCTGGCACGTGGTGTTCCCGGCCGCCCGGCCCGCGATGGCCGTCCTCGGCCTGCTGACCTTCGTGTTCGCCTGGAACGACTTCCTGTGGCCGATCATCGCCCTGAACCAGGAGAACCCGACCGTCCAGGTCGCCCTCAACTCCCTCGGCACCGGCTACGTCCCCGACCAGGCGGTGATCATGGCGGGCGCCCTGCTCGGCACGCTGCCACTGCTGATCGCCTTCCTGCTGTTCGGGAAGCAGATCGTGGGCGGCATCATGCAGGGCGCGATCAAGGGCTGACGTCCGGTCAGATCGCCTGCGACGTACGTCTCCTGGGGCCGGGTCATCGCCGCCTCGGCCCCTCTCCCCTTCTCCTTGTCACCTCCCCTCTCCACATCTCCCCCCTCCTCATCCCCCTCCCCTCCTACCCGTCGGTCTCCACGACCCCCTATGGGAGCGCTTCCATGCCTGAACCCATGACCTCCGTGTCGTTTCCGCCCGCCTTCCTCTGGGGCGCCGCGACGTCCGCGTACCAGATCGAGGGGGCGGTGCGGGAGGACGGCCGTACCCCGTCGATCTGGGACACCTTCAGCCATACGCCGGGGCGCACCGCCGGCGGCGAGCACGGTGACATCGCTGTCGACCACTACCACCGCTACCGCGACGACGTGGCGCTGATGGCCGAGCTCGGCCTCACCGCGTACCGCTTCTCGATCTCATGGTCGCGCGTGCAGCCCACGGGCCGGGGCCCGGCGGTCCAGCGGGGTCTGGACTTCTACCGCCGACTTGTGGACGAGCTGCTCGCGCACGGCATCAAGCCGGCCCTCACCCTTTACCACTGGGATCTGCCGCAGGAGCTGGAGGACGCGGGCGGCTGGCCGGAGCGCGACACGGCGTACCGGTTCGCCGAGTACGCGCAGATCGTCGGCGAGGCGCTCGGTGACCGCGTGGAGCAGTGGATCACGCTGAACGAGCCGTGGTGCAGCGCGTTCCTGGGCTACGGGTCGGGCGTGCACGCGCCGGGCCGTACGGAACCTGCGGCCTCGCTGCGGGCGGCCCACCACCTCAACCTCGCGCACGGCCTGGGAACCTCGGCCCTGCGTTCGGTGATGCCGGCCCGCAACTCGGTGGCGCTCAGCCTCAACTCCTCCGTGGTCCGGCCGCTTTCACAGGATCCGGCGGATCTGGTGGCGGCCCGGAAGATCGAGGACCTGGCCAACGGGATCTTCCACGGCCCGATCCTGCACGGTGTCTACCCCGAGACGCTCTACGCTGCGACGGAGCTGGTGACGGACTGGTCGTACGTCCTCGACGGTGACCTCGCGGCGATCAACCAGCCGCTCGACGCCCTGGGCCTGAACTACTACACCCCGGCGCTGGTGTCGGCGGCCGAGACCGACGTCAGCGGCCCGCGGGCGGACGGCCACGGGGCGAGCGAGCACTCGCCGTGGCCGGGCGCCGACGACGTGCTGTTCCACCAGACTCCCGGTGACCGCACGGAGATGGGCTGGACCATCGACCCGACCGGCCTGCACGAGCTGATCATGCGCTACTCCCGGGAGGCCCCGGGCCTTCCCCTCTACATCACCGAGAACGGCGCCGCCTACGACGACAAGCCCGACCCCGACGGCCGCGTGCACGACCCCGAGCGCATCGCCTACCTCCACGGCCACCTCTCCGCGGTCCGCCGCGCGATCGCCGACGGCGCCGATGTCCGCGGCTACTACCTGTGGTCCCTGATGGACAACTTCGAGTGGGCGTACGGGTACAGCAAGCGGTTCGGGGCGGTGTACGTCGACTATTCGACGCTCGCCCGGACGCCGAAGTCCAGTGCGTACTGGTACGGGGAGGCTGCTCGGACGGGGACGTTGCCGGCGGTGGAACCGGAGATCTAGACGGATGAGCCCCGGCCGGGTGGGGGGGAAGACCGGCCGGGGCGCGCCCCCGTGGGCTCGATGGAGCTGCGTGGTGGGTCAGTCGTGGGCGTCAGTTGTAGGCCGCGAACGCCTTCGAGAACGCGAACTTCTCCTGGAGGATCGAGCTGCACGTCGCGTCCGCCGCCGGCTTCTCGCCGCCCGCGCACTGCTTGTCCCGGGTCGCCGACCACATCGACAGCCAGCCGAGGCCCTTGGACTTGGCGAAGTTCACCAGCTGGGTGGCGTCGTCGACCTTGAAGATCTCGGTGACGACGTCGTTGACGCCGATCATCGGGGTGACGGCGACCGTCTTCCAGGCGGCGCTGTCGGAGAGCCCGAGCACGCTCTTGACCTGGGCCTGGGTGGCGGTGGCCGCCTGCTCGGCGTAGGTGCCCATGTCGTCGCTGTACGCGGGGCCGTAGTCCATCGCCATGATGTTGACGGTGTCGATCTGCACGCCGTTCTTCTTGGCGTCGGCGAGGAGGTCGACGCCGGGCTGGGTCAGGCCCTCGGGCATGACGGGGAGGGTGAAGGAGACGTCCAGGTCGGGGTGGTCCGCCTGGAGCTTGGCTATCGCCTGGGCGCGGCGGGTGTTGGCCGCCTTGTCCGGCAGGGCGCCGCCCTCGACGTCGAAGTCGACCTTGGTCAGCTTGTACGCGCTCACGACCTTCTCGTACGCCGCCGCCAGCGCGTCCGCCGAGGAGCAGGTCGTCGCCAGCTCGCTGCCGGCCGCGCCGCCGAAGGACACGCGGACGTCGCCGCCCTTGGCACGCAGGTCACCGATCTGCGCGGCCACCGCGTCGGTGCCGAGGTCGGTGACGCCGCCCCACTTCGGGGTGCAGCCGCCGCCGTCGGTGACGAAGGCGAGGTTGTAGTTCCTCACGCCGGTCGCCTCGGCGCTCGCGGCCATGTCGAAGGCCGGGTAGAGCGAGGTGTCGATGTACGGGGCGAAGCCGGCCGTGGCGGCATTTCCGGAGCCGGGGGTCTGCGAGGGCTTGGCGGTGGGCGTCGCGGACTGGGTGGGCGGCGCGCTCTGGGTAGGAGTGGCCGTCGGCTTCGGCGGGGCGGATTCGGTCGCCGTCGGGCGGCCGCTCGGCTCGGGTGTGGCGCTGTCGTCCGCGGAGCACTTCGCGTCGTCGATCAGACAGCCCGCCGGGGCGCCCGTGCCGTTGACGACGAAGCCGACCGTCACCGACTCGCCGGCGGCCAGGCCGTCCTTGTCCCACTTCGGCGGCGTCGCGGTGACGTGCTGCCCGCTCACGCTCGACTCGGCGTTCCACAGCGAGCTCAGCTTCGAGCCCGACGGCAGGTCGAACTCCAGCTTCCAGTCCTGCTGCGCCTGCCCGCTGTTGTTCGTGACGACGTACTGCGCGGTGTAACCCGTCGACCAGTCACTGGTCTTCGTGTACGCCGCCCCGATCCCGGCGGCCTGCGCGGTGCCGGTGAACACGAACGCGGCGCCGCCGACCACAGCCGCGGCGACGAGACCGCCGATCGCCTTGTTCCTGCCGCTGACCTTGCGCCGGTGCGTACTCATCGCGTGTCTGCCTTTGCTGTTCGGGGTGGGGGTGCGGCAGCACGCTAGCGATCTCGAATCGGGCAAAGCGCCTGATCCGGGCGGAGGTTGGGGACCTTAGGGTGCGCTTAAGGAAGGGATCGGGGACGGTTAAAGGTCGAGACCAATCTGCCCGGCCGGCGACGGCGAACCGAACCGCGGTGACCCCTGCGCACCGGCGCCCGCGCGTCCAGCTGGATCCAGATCCGCACCTCGGTCCCGCCGAGCACCGAAGAGCCGATCCGTACGTCCCCGCCCGTCGACTCCGCGAGCTGCCGCACGATGTCCAGCCCGAGCCCGGTCGACCCGGCGCTGCCCGAGCCGCGCCCGCGCGCCATCGCCGCTTCGGGGTCGGATATGCCGGGCCCGGCGTCCGAGACGAGCACGATCACCGCGTCCTCGCCGTTGTGCACGTCGACCGCGAACGCCGTGCCCTCGGCGGTGTGCCGGAAGACGTTGCCGAGCAGGGCGTCCAGCGCGGCCGCCAGATCCGCCCGGGCCACGGGTATCCGCACCGGCCGGTCCACGCCGGCCACCCGCACCTTGCGGCCCTCGTCCTCCGCCAGCGCCGACCAGAACGCCATACGCTCGCGCACCACCTCGGCCGCGTCGCACCCGGCGCCCGGACCCGCCGCCACCGTCTGCGGCTTGGCCTCCCGGGCCGTACGGATGATCGTGTCGACCTCGCGCTCCAGCTGGGCGACGGCGGCCCGGGTCTGCTCGGCGGCCGGGCCGTCCCCGAGCGAGGCCGCGTTCAGCCGCAGCACCGTCAGCGGTGTCCGCAGGCGATGGGACAGGTCGGCCGCCAGCTCACGCTCGTTCGCGAGGAGTTGTACGACCTGGTCGGCCATCGAGTTGAACGCGACGGCCGCCAGCCGCAGTTCGTTCGGCCCTTCCTCGGGCACCCGGGCGCCCAGTTTCCCCTCCCCCAGCTCGTGCGCGCCCTCGACCAGGCGCTGCGCGGGCCGCACCATCCGTACGCCGAGCCGGTCGGCGACCGCGACCGACCCGACGATCAGGGCGAGGCCGACCCCGGCGAGTACGGCCCAGGCCGTGGTGAGGCCGTTGGTGACCTCCGCCTCGGGGACGTACACCTCGACGACGGCGATCTCACCGGAGCTCAGCGCGACGGGCTGGAGCAGCGTGGACCCGCCCGCGACCTCGGTGGTCGAGGCGCGGCCCAGCCGTCGTACGGTCGCGATGTCCTCGGCGGCGGCGCGCTGCCGGCCGAGGTCGACGGCGGCCGCGTCACCGGAGGCCGGTATGTGCACGGCCATGCCCGCGTCCGAACCGGCCGATGCGACGACGCGCTCCAGCTGGTCCCGGTCGGTGGTGATGGACAGCGCCGGGGCGACGGCGGCGGCCTCGCGCTCTGCGTTGGAGAAGGCGCGGTCGCGGGCCATCTCCCTGATGACCAGACCCAGCGGGACGGCGAACGCGACCACGACCATGACGGTGACCGCCAGACAGACCTTGACCAGTGCCCATCTCATCGCGGCGGCTCCAGCTTCACGCCGACGCCCCGCAGGGTGTGCAGATAGCGGGGGCTGGCGGCCGTTTCGCCCAGTTTGCGGCGCAGCCAGGACAGATGGACGTCGATGGTCTGGTCGTCGCCGTACGACTGCTGCCACACCTCGGCGAGCAGTTCCTTGCGCGGGACGACGACCCCGGGCCGTCCGGCCAGGAAGGCGAGCAGGTCGAACTCGCGGCGGGTGAGGTCGAGGCTCGCGCCGTCCAACTCAGCCTGGCGGCGCAGCGGGTCGACGGTCAGGCCGCCTACGCGCAGCACGCTCGAGGGGGCCGCCTCGCCGCCGCTCGACCGGGCCCGGCGCAGGACCGCGGACATCCGGGCCGACAGGTGCTCCACCGAGAACGGCTTGGTCAGATAGTCGTCCGCCCCCGCGTTCAGCAGCCGGACGATCTCCGCCTCGTCGTCCCGTGCGGTGGCGATGATCACAGGTACGTCCGTGATGCCGCGCAGCATCTTCAGCGCCTCGGAGCCGTCCAGATCGGGCAGACCGAGGTCCAGGATGACCACGTCGAAACGGAAATGGGCGACCTCGCGCAGCGCCTCCAGTGCCGTACCGACGCTGCGCACCGTGTGGGTCGCGTCGGTCAGGTGCCGGATCAGCGCCGAGCGTACGAACTGGTCGTCCTCGACCACGAGCACACTTGCCATGCGCCGCACCGTACGCCATGCGCCCGAGCCCGGTCCGGGCCTGTGGACAACTCGCCCCCTGTGGACAACTCGGCATCCAGGGGCGCCCGTGCAGCAACCGCGCGACACGTCCGGGACGCGTGAGGCAGTATGGCCCGCGATGCGCAGAGGACTCGTACACGTACTGGCTTGGTCGCTCGCCACGGGCGCGGCGGTCACGCTGTCGTGGTGGGGTGTCCACACGGTGATGGCCGGCACGGTGTACGACCGGCCGCGCGCCCTGCCCATCACGGCGGCCGAGGGGACGACCCAGGAGTCGAAGCCGCTGGCGTCGTCCACGAACCGGCCGACCCCCTCGGAGGGTCCCTCCAGTGCTTCGCCGAAGCCGACCGGGACGCCCCGCACGCCGGACCCGTCGAAGACACCGCCGAAGAGCACCAGCCCCTCCCCCACCACGTCCGGCCAGGTCAAGAGCTATGACACGGACGGCGGCCGCGCGGTCTTCGACATCGGCGAGACCTCCGCGACCCTCGTCTCGGCCACCCCGGGTGCGGGCTGGTCGATGCAGGTGTGGAAGACGGAGACGTGGATCCGGGTGGAGTTCGGCTCCGGCGCGGACCGGGTGTCGGTGTTCTGCACCTGGCACGACGGGCCACCGCGGGTGGAGATCGGAACCTACTGACTGCCCCTGCGCTGCCGCCGGCTCACCTGAAGACGGAGGCCGGCGGCGCCGGTGAGGCGACCGCCGCCGCGTCGGTGACGGCTGCGGCGCCGCCGGTGAAATCGGTGAGGGACCCGCCGTGTTCGACCCGGGCCGGATGCGGGTCGGAAGCGGCGAGGCGGGTCAGCTCGGCGATCGGGAGGGGCCGGTCGGCGGCGACGAGAACCGCGTTGCCGAAACGTTTGCCGCGCAGCACCGCCGGGTCGGCGACCAGCGCGCACTCGGCGAACCGGGCGGCGGCGGTGGCGATCTGGCCGCGCAGATGCGCGAGCGGCGGCCCGTCGGCGAGGTTGGCGGTGTAGACGCCGCCGGGTCCGAGGACCCTGCGTACCTCGTCGAGGAACTCCGTCGAGGTCAGGTGGGCTGGGGTGCGGGCCCCGCTGAACACGTCGGCGATGACGAGGTCGGCCCACCCGTCGGGCACCTTGGCGAGCCCGTCCCGGGCGTCCACCGACCGCACCCGGATCCTGGCGTTCGGATCCAACGGCAGCTCCCGCCTGACCAGTTGGACGAGGGCACCGTCCCGCTCGACGACCTGCTGGGTGGAGCGGGGGCGGGTGGCGGCGACGTAGCGGGCGAGCGTGAGGGCGCCGCCACCGAGGTGCACGGCCTGCACGGGTTTGCCGGGTGGGGCCACGAGGTCGATGACGTGCCCGAAGCGGCGCTGGTATTCGAAGGAGAGGTAGGCGGGGTCGTCGAGATCGACGTGCGACTGCGGAGCGCCGTCGATGAGGAGCGTCCAGGCCCGGGCACGGTCCGGGTCGGGGATCAGCTCGGCGAGCCCGCCGTCGACCTGTTCGACGACGGCATCGGCTGCGGCCGACCGGCGCCGGGCTTTCCTGGGCTTCCTCATTGGGCCATTGTCGCAAGTGGGCGGCGGTGCCGCCCGGGCAGCCGCGTCAGCTGCAGTTGTCCGCCGCCTCGATCAACCGCGCGGCCTCCCCCAGTGCCTTGCGCAGCACCGCGGGATCCGTCGCCAGGTCGGCGTCCCCGGGCGGCAGGAGCCAGTCCGAGCCCTCGACGGGCGGCTCGGGGTTCAGGTTCAGGCTCATCCCGCGGCCGTCGGTCTCCGTACAGGTGCTCCCGGGCACGTCCCAGGCGGCCGCCGTGCCCGGCGGGACCACGAAGCCCAGCGTGTCGCAGTCGTCGTCGTGCAGGACGGGACCCACCGCCTCCCCGGTCGCGCCCCGCCGCAGGATGTCGACCGCCTCCAGGCCCTGTCGCGCCGGAACCGTGACCACGTCGCAGCCCGCCTCCGGCGGCTCGCTGCACTGTGCGGTCGGCGCGTGCCCCACCGTCGTCGACGGCGTATGCGGAGCGATGCTCTGGCTGGTCTCCATCCCGACCTCCACCACGGAACCCCTTTTGCAGTCCGAAGAGTTCAACGCGGCACGACGTCAACGGCTACGGCGGAAGTCCGCCGCAAAGGATGGCAGTTCATGGCGGATCCTGCATGAGATATCCGTTTTGTAGCCAAACACTGCGTGGCGACTCCGCTACAGCAGGTACGTTCATGCCCGCTGGAAGCAAGGGCACCACACGGATATTCGGCACAGATACCCGGTACGGACATTCCGTTCAACTCGCCTCGATTCCGGCATGGTTCGACGGTTCGCACGAGAGGACCCGGCCATGGCGTCGTCAGAGCTGACCTCGTCCCAGTCCCCCAGGCCGCCACGGCCGAATCTCGCGTTCCGGCAGTTGCGCGGACAGCGCTCGCCGGCCGAGTTCGCCGCGGCGGTACGACGGGCCGCGCGCGAGATCGGCGAGCGGGTCAGCTGTGACGCGCGTTACGTCGGGCGGGTCGAGGCAGGCGAGATCCGCTGCCCCAACTACGCGTACGAACGGGTGTTCCTGCACATGTTCCCCGGCCGCACGCTCACCGACCTCGGCTTCGCGCCCCGCTCGTCCGTACGCGGACGCCGGGCGCACGTGGACGAGGACGCGCCCCTCGTGCACATCACGAGCCCGGTGTGCGCCACCCGTGAGACGTGGGGGGCCGACGAGCCGTATGACCAGAAGGACTCGCTGAACCCGCAGGACCCGCACGACCCGTATGCCGCCTACGCCGCATGCGGAGCACAGCAGAACCACGAGAACGACGAGATCCACGAGGAGAGCGACGTGCTGCGTCGCGCATTCATGACCGGCGGGGGCGCCACGATGGCCGCCGCCTCGCTGGGCCCCCTGGGGCTCACCTTCGACGCCGCGGCCGCGCAGCGTCCCCTCAGACGTGTCGGGGGCCGCGAGGCGGACGCGCTGGAGGAGGCCGTACGCCGCATCCGGCTGCTCGACGACCGGCACGGGGCCGACGGCCTCTACCGGCGCGCGGCCGCTCCGCTGCGTGCCGCGTACGAACTGCTCGATGCCGGTACGACCCGGCAGGCAACCGGCGAACGGCTCCATTCGGGCGCCGGTGAACTGGCCATCTCGGTGGGGTGGCTGGCGCACGACTCGGGGCGGTTCGACGACGCGCGCTCGCACTACGCGGAGGCGTTGGCCACGGCCCGGATGGCGGGCGACCCGGCGCTGGAGGCGCACGCCTTCTGCAACACCTCGTTCCTCGCGCGCGACGCGGGCCGGCCGCGGGAGGCCGTGCGGGCGGCGCAGGCCGCGCAACGCGTCGCGCGGCCCCTGGGATCCTCGCGCCTGATGTCCCTGCTGGCGCTGCGCGAGGCCGGCGGCTGGGCGGGACTCGCCGACCGCACCGGCTGCGAACAGGCCCTCGCCCGTGCGCAGGCCCTCTACGACCGGGGCCGCTCGGACGCCGACCCCGAGTGGATGAGCTTCTACGGAGAGGCCGAGCTGGAGATCCTGGAGGCGCAGTGCTGGTCGATGCTGGGCAACTGGCAGCGGGCGGCACGGCACGCGGGGCGGGCGGCCCAGCTCCAGGACCCGCACTTCACGCGCAACATCGCCCTCTACACGGCGGAACTGGCGGACGATCTGGCCCGTGGGGGCCGCCCCGATGAGGCCGCGACAGCCGGGATGCGCGTGCTGGACCTCTTGGACCAGGTGCAGTCGTCGCGGGTGCAGACGATGCTGGCGGGGACGGCGCGGGTGCTGCTGCCGCACCGCCGGGCGCGTGGGGTGTCGGCGTTCCTGGAACGCCACGCGAGCGTGCCGCGCACGGCGTGACGGCCCGCGGGGTACGCCGCCGGGTAGCGCCCTATCCGGGCCGCCGGGAGCGCCCTATCCGGCCAGATGCCCCGAGTCGTTCCAGCTCTCGATCGCCGGCTCCCCGTAAGCCCACCCGAGCACCGACAGCGACGTCGGGTTCAGCCGTATCCGTGCCGCGAAGTCCAGCGGCAGCCCCAGCCAGCGCGCGCCTATGGAACGCAGGATGTGCCCGTGCGCGAAGACCAGCACGTCACGGTCCTCCTCGCGCGCCCATGCCACCACCTCGTCGGCCCGGGCCGTCACCTCGGCCAGGGTCTCGCCCTCGGGCACGCCGTCGCGCCAGATGAGCCAGCCGGGGCGGACGGCCTGGATGTCCGCCGGCGTCATGCCCTCGTAGGCGCCGTAGTCCCATTCCAGGAGCGTGTCCCAGGTACGCGCGCGTTCCCCGAAGCCGGCGAGTTCGCACGTCTCACGCGCGCGTGACAGCGGGCTGGTGCGGATCTCGACACCCGCCAGCCCGTCGTACGGCGACCCGTGCAGGCGTTCGCCGAGCAGCTTCGCGCCCTGGCGGCCCTCCTCCAGGAGCGGCACGTCGGTCCTGCCCGTGTGCTTGCCGGACAGCGACCACGCCGTCTGTCCGTGCCGGGCGAGCAGGATGCGCGGTGCCATGAACGGGGCCTTTCCCGGGAGGAACGAGAGGCGGAACCCCTCCATCATCGCGCACGCTGTGCCGGGGCAACCCGGTGGGCGATCTCTGCGTCTTGAGGGCCGGGGCGCCCGAAGGGGGCTCGCGCATACACCGTAAAGTGGTACGACCGGTCAACCGGGCGCTGACAAGAAGGGGGAGGCGATCGGATGCCACACGCCGAAATAGCTGGCGTGGAGGCGACGCCGCGGACCCGCCTGCGCTGGTGGACCGAGCTGCCGCTGATATTGCTGGTCTACGCCTGCTACTCGGCGGGCCGGCTGCTCGCCCGGGGCGACGTCTCGCACGCCGTCGACCACGGCCTGGCGATCCTGGACATCGAGAAGGCGCTGTACCTGAACGCGGAGCACCCGCTCAACCGCCTCTTCACGCGCGAGCCGTGGATCGGCGTCCCGGCGGACTTCTGGTACGCGTCGCTGCACTACCTGGTCACGCCCGTGCTGCTGGTCTGGATCTTCAGGTCCCGCACCGTGCACTACCGCGCGGCCCGCACCTGGCTGATGACGTCGACCTTCATAGGCCTGATCGGCTTCACGCTGCTGCCCACCTGCCCGCCCCGGCTGCTCGACGGGCGCTACGGCTTCGTGGACACCATGGCGCAGTACAGCTCGTACGGCTGGTGGGGCGGCGAGGCGAGCGCGCCCAAGGGCCTCGGCGGCATGACGAACCAGTACGCGGCCATGCCGAGCCTGCACGTCGGCTGGGCGCTGTGGTGCGGGGTGATGCTGTGGCGGTACGGCGGGACGCGCCTCACGAAGGTCGCGGCCGTCGCCTACCCCCTGATCACGACGATCGTGGTGATGGGCACCGCCAACCACTACTTCCTCGACGCGGTGGCGGGCGCCGCCGTCATGGGCGCCGGGCTGCTGCTGACGCCGTACGTCATGCGGACCGCGGACCGGGTCCGGGCGCGCTTCGGGGCGGTGGCCGCACCTGTCGCGACAGCCCCCGTCGGCACGGTCACGACGGCGGCCGACGCCCTGGTCCCGAGCCGCGCCGGTGCCACGGTCACGAGCGGCTCTGCCGACGCTTCTTCCTCAATTGTCAGTGGCGGATGCCAGACTTCCGCGGGTGAGCGAATTCCACGGCAGCGCGAGTCCCGGTTCGGAGTCGGAGCCGAGCCGAGTGCCTCTCCCCAGGACGCGGGGGACGGCGCTCCGGCACCGGCTCGCTGAGCTGCGCGGTCCCGATGTCCCGGCCAAGGCGTTGGACGCGCGCGCCCTGGCCGCCCTCGCCGCCAACCCCGGCTGCAAGCGCAGAGCGATCCTGGACGGCGCCGGGGTGAACAAGGCCGCGCTGGCGAGCGCACTGGGCTCGCCGGCGGTCTTCGGGCAGTCACAGTTCGCCTTCACACGCGGCAACGCCTTCGAGGCCAAGGTCAAGGCGGACGGCGGCGCCGAGCTGCTGCGCCTTGTCCACGAGAAGCTGGACCGCGCTGCCGAACCGCCCGCCCACGCGCACGTGCCCGAGCTCGTCGCGTCCGGCCCCGAGGGCCGCACGGCCCGTACGGCACTGGCGCTGCGCGAGGCCACCGAGGCCCGCGGCGAGTGGACCCTGCTGGACCACCCGATGCTCGCGCTGGACGTCGCCGGGTCGCCCGCCTTCCTGGAGCCGGACGCGGTCGTCGTGCACCCGGACGGCAGCTGGACGGTCGTGGAGATCAAGTCGTTCCCGATGCTGGACGGTTCGGCGGACCCGGCGAAAGTGGGTGCGGCCGCGCGGCAGGCGGCGGTGTACGTACTGGCGCTCGAGCAGATCGCCGGCCGGCTCGGCGCGGAGCCGGCGGGTGAAGTCGAGGCCGACGCGCCCCACAGGCGGAGCGCCTCGGACAGCGCCCCCGCCCCGCGCGTGCGCCACCGGATCCTGCTCGTCTGCCCGAAGGACTTCTCCAACCTCCCCACCGCCTCGGCCGTCGACGTCCGCAAGCAGCGCGCGGTGACCTCCCGCCAGCTGGCCCGCCTCACCCGCATCGAGGACATCGCCGACATGCTCCCGGCCGGCACCTGCTTCTCCCCCGAGCTGCCCGAGACCGATCTGACAACCGCCGTCGAGTCGGTCCCGGCGACCTACGCGCCCGAGTGCCTGTCCGCCTGCGAGCTGGCCTTCCACTGCCGCGCCCGCTCGCGCGCGGCCGGCGCGGTGACGTCGCTGGGCCGGTCGCTGCGTGCCGAGCTGGGTGACCTGACGACGGTCGACGACGTCCTGTCGGCGGCCCGCGGCGAGTCCGGCGACCCGGACGACCCGGCGGTGGCGGCCCTGCGCAGGGCCGCGCGGCTGCGTGCCGAGGCCCTCGGTCGCGACGCCCGGGACCTCGGTCAGGATGCCGGCACCGCCGGCGAGGAGGCGGTGGCCGCGTGTCACTGATCTCCACCCTCGCCCGCCTCGAAGCCGTCAGCACGGGCCGCGCCCAGCCGGCCGCCACCGTCCGCCACCGGCGCCTGTCCGAGCGGCCCTTGGTCTTCGTGCCCCTGACCACCGCCGGTGAGGCAGGCGCCCCGCTCGGCGCACTCGTCGGCACGGACCGGGACGCCCCGCACCTGCTGGTCGTACCGCAGCCACGCGACCGGGACCTCAGGTTCGCCTTCCTGTCCGAGCTGGCGGACGTCGTCCTGCCGTACATCGACGCCTTCGCCGCGGACGTCGAGGCCGCCGAGCGGGGCGAGACCGATCCGGAGACCGGCAAGCGCGTCAAGGTCGAGGTCGAACTGTGTGCGGACGCCCCGCAGTTGATCGTGCCGAGCCGCGCGGGCGTCGACTTCGTCCGGCTCCTCGGCCGCTCCATGCGTTTCAGGCGTACGGCGGAACAGGACCCGGAGACCCCCTATCCCGCGCCCCCGCGCGTGCCGTTGCTCGGCCGCTGGCTGACCCACTTCGGCGAGCGGGCCCGGGTGCCCGGCTCCTCGCTGCTGCTGGCCATGACGGACGTACTGACCCGGCACTGGGCGACCGGCCAGTCCACCCTGGAGGACCAGCACCTGGGCGCCCTGCTGGCGTGGATCGCCCCGCCGGAGGGTGAGACGGGCGCCGAGGCGGCACTGCGGGCGGAGCTCGCACGGGACCGCGACGGCCAACTGCTGTGCCCGCCCGCCGGTCCCGCCACCGACCCGGCCTTCGACAACAAACTGCTCGCCCCCGCCATCGAGCGCTACGACCGCGCGCGTACCGCCCTCGCCGCCGCCGAGGACGGACTGGAGGCCGACGACCGGCTCGGGGATCTGACCGCCGCCGAGCGGGAGATCCGTGCCCTCGTCGCGAGCCGGACCCGGCCCACCTGGGACGCGGTGTGGCGGGGCATCGACCTGATGCGCGAACTGCCCGAGGCCGGGCGGGTCGAGGAGCGGTGGACCCGGGACCGCTGGTCGTTCACCGGCCACCGCGACCGTGTCGTGGCCGGCGAGCCGCCGCAGCCGCGCCGCGACGACGCGGTCACCGCCGCCAACAAGCTCGCCGCGCGCGAGCGCGAACAGGCCCGGCTGGAGGCGCAGGAGGCGCTCGACGACCCACTGGTGATGGCGGGGCGGCGGCTGGCCGGGGAGGCGTTCGCGGGCGAGGTCACCGATGTCGTCATGGCGTACAGCGAGGGCAAGCGGCCGAGTCCGCGCCCCCTGGTCACCGTTCGCACGGATGACCGGCCGCATTTGGGCGAGCGCGCGAAGGTGTTCCGGTCGCTGAGTGGGAAGCCTCAGTCGGCGGAGTTCGTCGGCTACGAGGGGGACTTCGGGGATGACGGCGCGCTGATGGTGCTGCGGGTGCTGGACAAGATGGGCCGCGGCAAAGAACCGGAGGAGGGGTCGGTGCCGGAGAAGGGCGACCTGGTCTGCTTCACGCTGTTCGAGCACGAACAGCGCGGCGGCGCGAAGCTGCCCGACCCGGAGGAGACGCCGTGGACGCACGGCGGGCCGCCCGGGGAGCAGGTCTCCGAGGCCGCCGATCCGCTGACCCAGGAGGACGTCCTGTGACGGCCGTGTTCGACCCCGGCGCCGCGGCGACCGAGGCCACCGACGCGATCCTCCACGACACGCTGCACGGCACCGCGCGCGGTGTCGTCGTCGACTCCCCGCCCGGCGCCGGCAAGTCCACGCTCGTCGTCCGCGCAGCCCTCGAACTCGCCGACGCCGGACGCCCGCTGATGGTCGTCGCGCAGACCAACGCCCAGGTCGACGACCTGGTGCTCAGGCTCGCCGAGAAGAACCCCGAGCTTCCGGTGGGGCGTCTGCACAGCAGCGACGCCGACCCGTACGACAAGGCGCTGGACGACCTGCCGAACGTACGCAAGTCGGCGAAGGCGGGCGACCTGAGCGGCCTGTCGGTCGTCATCTCGACGGCGGCCAAGTGGGCGCACGTCAAGGTCGACGAGCCCTGGCGGCACGCGATCGTCGACGAGGCGTACCAGATGCGCTCGGACTCGCTGCTCGCGGTGGCCGGCCTCTTCGAACGGGCACTGTTCGTCGGCGACCCGGGGCAGCTGGACCCCTTCTCCATCGTCGGCAGCGAGCAGTGGGCGGGCCTGTCGTACGACCCCTCGGGGTCCGCCGTGACGACCCTTCTGGCCCACAATCCGGAACTGCCCCAGCACCGTCTGCCGGTCTCCTGGCGCCTCCCGGCCTCCGCCGCCCCCCTGGTCTCCGACGCCTTCTACCCGTACACCCCCTTCCGCAGCGGCACGGACCACGGCGCCCGCAGCCTGGGCTTCGCGGTCCCGTCGGACGGGTCGGGCCCGGACCGGGTGATCGACGAGGCGGCCCAGTCGGGCTGGGGCCTGCTGGAGCTGCCCGCCCGGCACACCCCGCGCACGGACCCCGAAGCGGTACGGGCGGTCGCGACGGTCGTACGGCGCCTCCTCGACCGGGGCGGCGCGGCGACGTCGGAACGCTCGCCGGATCCCACGCCCCTCACCGCCGACCGGATCGCGGTCGGCACGGCCCACCGGGACCAGGCGGCGGCGGTCCGGGCGGCACTGACCGAGCTGGGGGTGACGGACGTCACCGTGGACACGGCGAATCGCCTCCAGGGCCGTGAGTACGACGTGACCGTGGTCCTCCACCCGCTCTCCGGCCGCCCCGACGCCACCGCCTTCCACCTGGAAACGGGCCGCCTGTGCGTCCTGGCCTCCCGCCACCGCCACGCGTGCATCGTGGTGTGCCGGGCGGGGGTGAGCGAACTGCTGGACGACTATCCGTCGACAGAACCGGTGCAGCTGGGGACGGTGGTGAAGTTTCCGGATGGCTGGGAGGCCAATCACGCGGTGCTGGCACGGCTGGCCGAGCATCGGGTGGCGTGGCGGACCGGGTAGAAACCGGCGACCGTCCCTCTGACCTGGGCCCGATGCCCACTTGCGTGGGCGCGGGACAATGGACGGTGGGCCGGTCCGCTGGGGACGCCTCCGCTTGCGGGGGAGGGGGACGGTGACCTTCGAGATCGGTGACGTACGAGGAGGACAAGACATGGCGGAGCCCACGCCGCGTCGGAACGAACCGCGGCTACGCCCCGCGCCCCTGCTCTTCGAGCCCGCGCAGGCAGCCTCCGACCCGGAGCACTTCTTCGACCTGGAGTCGATCGACGACCCGCGGGAGCTGCTGGCGCGGGCGACCGAGCTGACGCAGGCGTTCCGGGCGGCGACGGACCGTGCGATGGAGTTCCAGGCCATCGCGGCGGCCCAGCTGGCGGATCCCCGGCGCTTCGACCGGCTGACACCCGCCGACATCGCCGCGCAGGCCGAATGGACCGAGGACTACGCCAAGAAGATGGTCGAGTTCGGCAGGGATCTGATGCGGGGGGTCGAGGGACCGGGGCACGTCGACCCGGTGTGACCGACGGGACCGGTGTGACCGACAGGACCGGTGTGACCGACCGACAGGACCGGCGGGACCGACCCGGGCGTACACCCCCATGGCATATGCCAGGCGGGCGGGCAAGATACGCCCTGCCACCCCGCCCTGTCCTGGATTCCGGGAACTCTCGGGAAGCAAGCGCTCACCCTCGGTAGATGTATCTGCCATGAGCAGCGCACGCAACGCCCCGTTCTCGCCCGCCTCCCTCACCGCGGACGGCGCCGCCTGGCTCGCTTCCGCAGAACCGTATCCGCGCAGTACCCGGGCGCTCTGGGACGAGCAGCCGACAGCCCCCGTGGTCCTGGGCTGCGGTTCCGTCTTCGACGTCGTGAGCGCACCCGCGATCTTCGGCCGGCGCATGGTCGACCGGCTCTGGGAGGAAGGGCCGGGATCGGGACCGGTGGCGATGCTCCGGGGCCGGATGCTGCTGTTCGCCGCGCCCGGCACGGCCCAGCGGCTGCCCTCGCTGCTGCAATGGGAGGAGTTCGGCCGCGTGCGCGACGTCCCGCCCCTCCTGTGCCACGGCGCCGGAGACGCCGTGACCGTCCCGGGCGGGTACGGCAGCGACACCCCCTCCGGCTCCCGCTGGCTGGTCGCCCCCGACACCCGTGATCCCTGGCTGCCGGGCCCCGAGGTACTGCTCTGGGCAGCCGTGCGGGCGGCTCGCGCTGCCGTTCGGATATCGATTTTTCCCCACCCCGATCAGGGTGCTAAGGTCTACGACGTCAGCAGGCGCCGCTAGCTCAGTTGGTTAGAGCAGCTGACTCTTAATCAGCGGGTCCGGGGTTCGAGTCCCTGGCGGCGCACAGACAGTGAAGGCCCCTTGCGAAAGCGGGGGCCTTCTCCTTTGAGGAGAAATCTCCCGGTCCCGCAGGGGCGGCTGGGGGTCTGGGGGTCGTCCCCCGGGAAATGCAGCACCAGCGGGTCCGGGGTTCGAGTCCCCTGGCGGCGCACAGACAGTGAAAGCCCCTCGCGGAAGCGAGGGGCTTTTCGCGTGCCCCCCGCGCGCAACCCGCTCGCCGGGCGCACAACCGGCCGGTCCGGCACACAACCGGCCCACGGCACGGACTGCTACCGCCCCGGCACACCACCGGGCACCTGGCGTGCCCGTACCACCCCGGCGCACACCCGAGCGGCTGAGCGACCCGGCACTCGGCGCACGCGCTACCTGACCGTCGTGATCTTCACCGTCCACGCCCCCGCAGCCGTCCGCCCCTCCACGTCCACCCGCACGGCCTCCTCGCGCACCGTGAAGCTCTCACCGAGCCCCACCGGCGCGTCCGCGAGCGGCGGATACACGGACTCCTCCCAGCAGGCCTCACTGTGCGGATGGGCGTCGATCACCTCGACCGGCCCGCCCCCGGACTCGGTCTCGCTGCGCACCCGATACACCAGCACCCCCTGCCGGCAGCCCTGCACGTCATTGCCCACCGAGCCGCGCACCTCGAAGGCGAGGGCGCTCTCCGGCCCGGTGGGCACGACGGCGAGCTTGATGCCGCGGCCCAGCCCGAAGCCCGGGACGGCCGCCCCGGGCGAACTGCCATACGCACCGCCGTACGCACCGCCATACGCACCGCCATACGCACCGCCGTACCCCCCATACGTACCGAATGCCCCGTACGGGCCGGGTGCCCCGGCCGCCCCCGTCTGCGCCGGGACCCCGGGCCCCGCCGACAGCGGCTCCAGCGTCAGCCGCGTGGAGCCGGCGCCCTGCCCCTGCACGCACACCACCTGCCGCGGCTCCAGCCACCCGAGCTTCCACTTGTGCCAGCCGAACAGATCCGGCGCCATGCCGAACTGGCTGCCCATCAGGTCCCAGTCGCCGACGTGGGTGTCCCAGTCACCCTTGCCGTCCACCGGCCGGTGGTACAGGTCCGGCAGGTCGAAGACGTGCCCGGTCTCGTGGGCGAGGACCAGGCGGTCCGGTGGATGGTTCTCGAACACCGTGACGACGCGCCGGATGTCGGTGCCGTCGGCGTGCAGCGGGGTGTCCAGGTTGACGACTTTCGTGGCGTCGGAGTCGACGCCGGGCGCGTCCGGGTCGGCGACGAAGTAGACGATGTCGTAGCGGGAGAAGTCCACCTCCCGGTCCGCCACGGCGAGCGCGTCGCGCAGGTAGGCGGCCCGGTCGGTGACGCGCCAGTCACGCTGTATGGCGTACGCCGTCGACGGGCGTGGCATGCGGAGCCAGTGCCGGAGCGGATGCGGGCGCAGGGTGAATCTGCCGTAGGAGGCGCGTTCGAAGAAGCGGGTGGTGGCCGGGAAGTGGTCGGCCGTCAGTTCGGCGGGGGTCGTCAGGGGGGCCGAGTCCGGGAAGGACAGGAACACCATGACCGCGTCGAGTTCGCGGGTCGGGCGCGGATAGGCGGCGTTCCAGGTGTCCAGGCCCTCGGAGTGGTGGGCCGCGGTGCGCTTGAGGGCGCACGGCGCGGGGTCGAACGGTTCCGCGACCGAGGGGCCGGCCACCAGGGAGGTCGCGGCGAGCGCCGACATCGTCGTGAACACGGCGGCGGTGCTGCGCAGTCGGGGCCGGTCCCGCAGCAGGCCCAGCCCACGGAGCAGGGGGAACTGACGCGGCACGTGGACCTCCGGGAGCGGTTCGCGGGACACCGCACCCAGCCTGTGTCGGATTGTCGTACTACGTCCTGTTCAGCTGCACCAGATGGGTGAGAGGGACGAGGGATCGTCAGAACCGACACCCCCGAATCGCTCACGGAACGTCACAACTGGTCGGGGGTCCTAAGAAGCCGTCCACGTGCGGGCAGAAACGATCTGTCAGAAGCGCGCGTCACGCGGGAACACTGAACAGTAGGTGGAAGGCCCTCGGGCCAGCCTCTATGATCGGCACACTTTCCTGACACTTTCCTGCACGGACACGGCCCGGTGGCCGCCCCCAGGGCTCAGCTTCGCCCGAGCACGGGGGCACCCCCTTTCACCCGGCCGGCCATTCCGATGAGACCCATCCGAAGAACGAGTGCACTGCGGGAGCGAGCGGTGAGCGGAACGTCCGAAGGGCCGACGCCCGCGGCAGACCTCATCGGGGCAGCCGTGACAGAGAGTAACCAACAGCCATCCCCCGGTACTGCGGCGCCGCCCCACCCCGCCGCCTCCGCAGCCTTCTGCGCCGCCCCCCTGGCGATGGCCGTGGTAGACCGCGAGGGCCTGGTGACCGGCGCCAACCCGTCCTTCGCCGACCTGCTCGGCACGACCCCCGAGGATCTCGCCGGGGCGGTCGCCGCCGATCTGGTGGACCTCGCGTCCGACGCCCGCACCTGGCACACCTATCGCGAGGTGCTGCGCGGCCGGCAGGCCGAACTGAGCTGCACGCGCCGCATCAAGCACCCGGACGGAAGCTCCCTGTGGGCACAGGTCACGGTCGCGCCCCTGCCCGGCGCGGAGCCCGGCGGCGTCCTGTTCTCCGTCGCCGACATCAGCTCGCAGCGCGAACTCCAGGCGCGGCTGCGGCACTTGCAGATGCACGACCTGGTGACCCGGCTGCCCAACCGCACCCTGTTCTTCGAGCGGCTGACGGCCGCGCTGGAGGTGGAGTCGTACGACGAGAGCGGCACCACCGGCCGAATCGGCCTGTGCTACCTGGACCTTGACGGCTTCAAGGCGATCAACGACACCCTCGGCCACCGGGTCGGCGACAAGCTGCTGGCCGCCGTCGCCGAGCGGTTGACACACTGCGCCGAGGAAGCGGGACACACCAGGTCGATCCCACCCCTGGTGGCCCGGCTTGGCGGTGACGAATTCGCCCTGCTCGTCGAGGACTCGACAGGCACCGAGCAACTCGCCGACCTCGCCGAGTCCGTGCTCGAATCCCTGCGGGCCCCCTTCGAGATCTGCGGCCGGCGCCTGTCGGTGTCCGCCTCGATCGGCGTCGTGGAACGCCACGCGGCCGGCACCACCCCCACCGCCCTGATGCAGGCCGCCGACACGACGCTGTACTGGGCGAAGGCCGACGGCAAGGACCGCTGGACGCTCTTCGACCCCGAACGCAACGCCCACCGCATGACCCGCCAGGCCCTCGCCTCCACGCTCCGGCCGGCGATCGAGCGCGGTGAGTTCGCGCTGGAGTACCAGCCGTTGGTGAGCATGGACGACGGCCGGCTGCGCGGTGTCGAGGCGCTTGTCCGCTGGAATCATCCTCAGTTCGGCGTACTGGCGCCGAATCGGTTCATCGGACTGGCCGAGGAGGACGGCTCGATCGTGCCGCTCGGCCGCTGGATCCTGGAGACCGCCTGCCGCCAGGCCCAGTCGTGGCAGGAGGCCCATCCCGACGAGCCGCCCATCTTCGTGAGCGTGAACGTGGCCGTCCGCCAGGTCTGGGACTCCGACCTGGTGGCGGACGTGGCCCGGATCCTCGACGAGACCCGACTCGCCCCGCATCTGCTCCAGCTGGAGCTGACCGAGTCGGCGGTCATGGGGTCGGCGGGGCGCCCCCTCCAGGACCTCCAGGCCCTCAGCGACATGGGCGTACGCATCGCGATCGACGACTTCGGCACGGGCTACTCGAACCTCGCGTACCTCAGCCGGCTGCCGGTCTCCGTCCTGAAGCTGGACGGCTCCTTCGTACGGGGCTTCCAGTACGAGAGCGACAACAGCGCGGCCGTCCCCCCGAACCCTGCCGACGAGGTCGTGGTCGAGGCGATGATCCAGCTGGCCCACCGGCTCGGCCTGACGGTCACGGCGGAGTGCGTGGAGACGCTGGCGCAGGCCTCACGACTGCGGCGGATCGGCTGCGACACCGGCCAGGGGTGGCTGTACTCACGGCCGGTGTCGCCGGATCGTATCTCCGAGTTGCTGGGCGTACGGGTGTAGCTGATCGGGTCAGACGGTCGGCAACCCGTAGGCATCCGCGATGAGTTCGTACGAGCGCAGGCGTACGTCCATGCCGGGCGCGTTGCTCGTGATCATCAACTCGTCGGCGCCGGTGCGCTTTTGGAGGTCGTCGAGGCCGGAGCGGACCTCGTCGGGGGTGCCGTGGATGACGTTGGCGTTCCAGGAGTCGGCGAACTCGCGCTCCATCGGCGTGAATTCGTAGGCCTCGGCCTCCTCGGGCGCCGGGATGAGGCCGGGGCGGCCGGTGCGCAGGCGGACCATGCCGAGGGCGGCGGCCTCGACCTGCCGGCGGGCCTCCTTCTCCTCGTCGGTGGCGAGCGCGGAGACACCGATGAGGGCGTACGGGCGGTCGAGGACGGCCGAGGGCTGGAAGGACTCTCGGTACAGGTCCAGGGCCGGGATGGTGTTCCTGGCCGAGAAGTGGTGCGCGAAGGCGAAGGGCAGGCCGAGGACGGCGGCGAGGCGGGCGCTGAAGCCGGAGGAGCCGAGCAGCCAGATCGGGGGGCGGTGCGGGGACTGGACGCCGCCGGGTGACGTCGCCTGGACGGGGCCGGGGACGGCGTGGATGCGGCGGTAGGGGTGGCGGTCCGGGAAGTCGTCGTCGAGGAAGCGGGTGAGCTCCGCGAGCTGCTCGGGGAAGTCGTCGGCGCCCTCGTTCAGGTGATCGGTCCGGCGCAGGGCGGCTGCGGTGGCGCCGTCCGTGCCGGGGGCCCGGCCGAGGCCGAGGTCGATGCGGCCGGGGGCCATGGCCTCCAGGGTGCCGAACTGCTCCGCGATGATCAGCGGGGCGTGGTTCGGCAGCATCACGCCGCCCGAGCCGAGGCGGATGCGGGTGGTGTGGGCGGCCAGGTGGGCGAGGATCACCGCGGGGGAGGACGAGGCCACGCCCGGCATGGAGTGGTGTTCGGCGACCCAGTAGCGGTGGAAGCCCCGGGCCTCCGCGAGGCGGGACAGCTCGACGCTGGTGCGGAGGGCTTCGGTGGCCGTGTGACCGGAGCTGACCGTGACCAGGTCCAGTACGGAGAGGGGGACGGGGGCGGTGCCCTGTGCTGTGCCCCGGATCCCGTCTGCCGGGCCCCGGTTCTCGTCTGCCGCCACGTGTGCCTCCTGCGTTGTGCCGTGCGGTGTCCGTCCGGCATTAACAGGAGGGTGACTCCGGTTTATTCCCTCGCCCCCGCCGCCCCTTCCCGTGCCGCCCCTGGGGGCTGCCGCCCCCAGACCCCCGCTGTCGGCCTGAACGGCCTCGTCCGCTAACACCGGACGGGGCTGGATCGTGCCGGCCGGAGCCGGGGTCTGGGGCGGACGGAAGGGCGCGGGCGCTAGGCCTGCACGATCGGCTCCTTGGTGAACAGTGCACCCAGCGCCGGGGCGTTCACCCGGCGGGCCGTGAGCCGCAGGGCCTCCCAGACCGTGACCTGGTTGGCGGTGAGGACCGGCTTGGAGAGGTGCTGCTCCAGGGCCGGGATGTGGGACGCGGTGTGCAGGGCCGTGTCCGGGAGGAGGACCACCTCGGCGTCGGGATGGTCGGCCTCCTTCGCCAGGGCGAACACTTCCTTCTCGCCCCAGGTTCCGACCTCCGCCGCCGTGATGATGCCGGAACCCCGGACCGACACCACCTCCACATCCCCGGCACGCAAGAAGTCCGAGAAGAGACCGGCCACGTCGTCGGGGTACGTCGCGCCGATCGCCACCCGCCGCACCCCGAGCTCGTGTACCGCATGCGCGAAGGCGAAGGACGTCGACGACGCCGGCATGCCCGCCGCGACGGCCAGGGTGCGCACCTGCTCGTGGGCGCCCTCCCAGCCGTAGACGAAGCTGCCGCTCGTGCACGCCCACACGACCGCCTCGGCGCCCGTCAGCCGCAGCGCCTCCACACCTGCCGCGAGCCGCTCGGCCGAGCCCATCCGCAGCAGCGCGTCCACCCGGTGCGCGTCCTCGCCGATGTCGGTGTGCACCAGGTCGAGCCGGATGTCGCTGGCGATCAACTGCTCGATGCGTGGGTAGTCGTCCTCGGCGGAATGGCCCGGGTAGAGGAATCCGAGTGCCGTCATGTCAGCCTTCCTGCTGCTTGCTGCTCCTATTGCTGTTCCTGCTCTGGTACATCCGGTACTTCCGGAAGTGCCGCACCGCCACGCGCCGCCGGTTCGATCAGCGCCTGATACGGCCCCACCGCTCGGGTACCCAGTCGGCGCAGCGCAGCCCACATGGTCACCTGGTTGGCCGAGAGCACCGGGATGCGCAGCTCCGCCTCCAGCTGGGGGATCACGTCGTAGGTGGGGAGGTTGGTGCAGCTGATGAAGAGGGCGTCGGCGGCACGGCGTACGGCCTGGCGGGCCATGTCGGCCACATCGCGGTACGGCACCTTCCAGATGTGCCGGGTCAGTCCCATGAACGCGCAGCCCGTGACCACGGTCCCGGCCTCCGCGACGTACTCCTCCAGCGCCCGCGTCACCGACACGGTGTACGGCGTCACGAGCGCCACCCGCCGTACGCCGAGCTCGGCCAGTGCCTCCAGGAGCGCACCGGACGTGGTGATGGACGGCACCGCGCCCGCCCGGGTCATCGCCGCGCACATCGCCCTCTCGCCCGCGATGCCGCCGACGAAACTGCCGGAGGTGCAGGCGTAGGCGATGACCTCGGGGGCAATCGCGTTCAGAGTGCGCACACCCTCGCTCAGCGTCTCGTGCTCGCTGACCAGACGGGCCAGATCGAGGCTGACCTCGACCGGGACGAACGGTGTGCGGGTCAGATGCAGCGAGACCTCGTCCGGCACCCAGCGCCAGAGTTCCCGGTCCAGCGCGAAGTCGAAGGGGGCGACGACTCCGACCCCACGCTGGGGTCGAGGTCCGCCGAGGAAGGAGATGTCCAGGGAGCTCATTGCAGGCACCGCCCTCACTACGAGAAACAGGTGAGCAACGGACCGTACGCACGCCCGTGTTGACGAAGGTAGGTTCGGGTGCGAGCGTGGTCAAACCTCGCATGTCAGACGGCCATCCGATACAGCAGAACTCCGAGAACCGCCCCCGCAGACCCCGGAGAGACGACCCCGTATGACCGCACCCACCCCCGGTCCGACACCCGCCTCCGACTCCCGGTCCGACACCACTCCGACGCTCCTCGTCCTCGACGCCGAGCCCCTCCCCCGCCTCGGCCGCCTCACCGGTCGCGCCCGCGTCGAGCACGCGGACGAGTCGACCCTCGCCGACCGGCTGCCGCACGCCGACGTGCTGCTGGTCTGGGACTTCAGCTCCCACGCCGTACGGCACGCGTGGCCGGGTGAGGGGCCCCGGCCGCGCTGGGTGCACACCGCCAGCGCGGGTGTGGACCATCTGATGTGCCCGGAGCTCACCGAGTCCGACACTCTGGTCACCAACGCGCGCGGAATCTTCGACCAGCCGATCGCCGAGTACGTCGCCGCGCTGGTGCTGGCGATGGCGAAGGACCTGCCGAGAACCCTGGAGCTGCAGGGCGCCCGGGAGTGGCGGCACCGGGAGGGGCAGCGCGTCGCCGGCACACGCGCGTGTGTGGTGGGATCCGGCCCCATCGGCCGTGCGATCGCCCGCACGCTCAAGGCCCTCGACATCACCACGGCGCTGGTCGGCCGGACCCCGCGCACCGGTATCCACGGCCCCGACGACCTCGACCGGCTGATCGCCCGCGCCGACTGGGTGATCGCGGCCGCGCCGCTCACCGACCGGACGCACGGCATGTTCGACGCCCGCCGCTTCGGCGTCATGCAGCCCTCCGCCCGGTTCATCAACATCGGGCGCGGGCAGCTGGTGGTGGAGGACGCGCTGGCCGAGGCCCTCGCCAAGCGCTGGATCGCGGGTGCGGCGCTCGACGTCTTCGAGCATGAACCCCTCACCCCCGAGAGCCCGTTGTGGCAGCTCCCGAACCTGATCGTCTCGCCGCACATGAGCGGGGACACGATCGGCTGGCGGGATGAACTCGGGCTTCAGTTCGTGGAGTTGTACGAGCGGTGGGAAGCGGGCAGACCGCTGCTGAACGTGGTCGACAAGCAGCGCGGGTACGTACCCGGACGCTGATGTCTACGGCTGGAGGGCGACGCATGACGGATCTGACCGAACTGACCGCCGTACAACTCCTCGACGGCTACCGCAAAGGAGAGTTCAGTCCCGTCGACGCCACCCGCGCGACCCTGGAGCGGGCCGAACGGATCCAGCCGGAGGTCAACGCCTTTGTGCGGCTGACCGCCGAGGAGGCACTCGCACAGGCCGGCGCGTCGGCGGACCGTTGGCGGCGCGGCGAACCGGCCGGGCTGCTCGACGGCGTTCCGGTCACCGTGAAGGACATCCTGCTGATGCGCGGCGGACCGACGCTGAAGGGCTCGAGAACCATCTCCGAGGCGGGCAGCTGGGACGAGGACGCCCCCTCGGTGGCCCGGCTGCGCGCGCACGGCGCCGTCTTCCTCGGCAAGACGACGACCCCCGAGTTCGGCTGGAAGGGCGTCACCGACTCACCTCAGTCCGGCGTCACCCGCAACCCGTACGACCCGACCCGCACCGCGGGCGGCTCCAGCGGAGGCGCGGCGGCGGCCGTGGCGCTCGGGGCGGGGCCGCTCGCGCTGGGCACGGACGGGGGCGGCAGTGTCCGTATCCCGGCGGCGTTCTGCGGCATCTTCGGCCTGAAACCGACGTACGGCCGTGTCCCGCTGTACCCCGCGAGCGCCTTCGGGACTCTGGCGCACGTCGGCCCGATGACCCGCGACGCGGCCGACGCGGCCCTGCTCCTGGACGTCATCGGCACGCCCGACTCGCGCGACTGGTCGGCCCTTCCGTCGGCGCCGGGTTCCTTCGTGTCGGGCCTGGCCGGCGGGGTGCACGGGCTGCGGGTCGCCTACTCGCCCTCGCTCGGCGGCCAGGTGGCGGTGCGCCCTGCCGTCGCGGCGGCGGTACGGCGGGCGGTGCAGCGGCTGGCGGGGCTGGGGGCGTACGTCGAGGAGACCGACCCCGACTTCACCGACCCGGTGGACGCCTTCCACACCCTGTGGTTCACCGGAGCCGCCCGGGTGACCCAGCATCTGGGGCCGCACCAGCGCGAGTTGCTCGATCCGGGCCTGAAGGAGATCTGCGACGCGGGCTCGCGCCTCACCGCACTCGACTATCTGGCCGCGGTGGACGTCCGGATGGAACTGGGCCGCCGTATGGGCCACTTCCACGACACCTACGACCTCCTCGTCACCCCGACCCTCCCGCTCACGGCCTTCGAGGCGGGCGCCGAGGTCCCGAAGGGCTCGGGGCATCGCAGGTGGACGGGCTGGACGCCGTTCACGTACCCCTTCAACCTGACCCAGCAGCCGGCGGCCACCGTCCCCGTCGGCACCGACGGGGACGGCCTGCCGATCGGCCTGCAACTCGTGGCCGCCCGGCACCGGGACGATCTGGTGCTGCGGGCGGCTCACGCGCTGTACGAGACCGGCTGGGCCGGGCTCACGCCCTCCGGAAGCTGAGCGACTCCCCCAGCGCTCCCGAGCGCCACAGGTCGTTGCAGCCCTGGGCCATCTCCTCCAGACCCTCCACGATCTGGCCCCAGACGATGCCGGGCACCCAGCCCACGTCGCCGTTCAGGAGCAGGTTGTTGCGCTCGTAGAACAGGGCCAGGTCGACCACCGTCGTGCCGGGGCGGACCTCACGGTCGTAGCCGTAGGACTTGGTGCCCAGTTCCGTTCCGGCGAAGGCGAAATAGCACAGATCGCCCGGAATGGGGGTGACTGTCGGGTTTTCCAGCGGCGGCTCCGTTTCCGCGAAGGGCGGGAAGAGGGCGTAGATCTCGTTGCGGGCGTACTTGGCGTGGTAGACGTCGCCGGTCAGGGGCAGGGCGTCCCAGACGGCCGCGCAGGTGAGCGGGGCGCGATCGTCCAGGAGTTTGGCGGTGCAGTGAATGCCCCGCTTGACCAGCGACACCTCGATGAACCGTTCAGTCATGCATTCCAGGGTGCATACATCGCATGGTCTCGGGTAGCCGCGCGGCCATGGCTCCACCTATGGAACATGTCCGAACACAAGTCGAACACAGATCCGGGACCACACGCCGGTCGCTGCTCGCGGGGGTGGCGGCGCTCGGCGCGCTGGGCGCGGCCGGCTGCTCGCGTGTGGCAACGGCCTCCACCAAGGAAGGCGGCGAGCTGCTCGACCGGCTGCGCGCCGCCGGCGTCGTACGGCTCGGAATCGCGGGTGAGATTCCCTTCGGGTACATCGACAAGAACGGTGAACTCACCGGCGAGGCGCCCGAGCTGGCGAAGGTCATATTCAAGCGGCTCGGCGTGGACCGGGTGCAGCCCGTGCCCACCGAGTTCGGGTCGCTGATCCCCGGGCTGAACTCCCAGCAGTTCGACGCGGTCGCCGCCGGGATGTACGTCAATCCCGAGCGCTGTGAACAGGTCATCTTCTCCGACCCCGACTATCAGATGCTCGACTCCTTCATCGTGCGCAAGGGCAACCCGAAGGGCCTGCACAACTACAAGGACGTCGTCGAGAAGAAGGCCAAGTTCGCCACCGGGACCGGCTATGCCGAGATCCAGTACGCCGTCGAGGCGGGATACAAGGAGAGCGACATCCTCATCGTCCCGGACCAGGTCGCGGGGCTGAACGCGGTCGAGGCGGGACGCGTGGACGTCTTCGCCGGTACGGCGCTGACCACCCGTGAGGTCGTCAAGAAGTCGGCCAAGGCGGAGTCCACCAAGGCCTTCGCGCCCCTCGTCGGCGGCAAACCGCACGTCGACGGCGGCGCGTTCGCCTTCCGGCGGACCGAGACCACGCTGCGGGACGCCTTCAACGCCGAGCTGCACAAGCTGAAGAAGAGCGGCGAACTGTTCCGCATCCTCAAGCCCTTCGGCTTCACCGAGGCCGAGATGACCGACCTCACCGCGAAGGAGCTGTGCGGCGGAGGGAAGAGCGGATGACCTCGGGACTCTGGGAACTCGTACTCCAAGGAATCTGGATCACCGTCCAGCTGCTGGTGCTGAGCACGCTGGTGGCAACGGCGGTCGCGTTCGGGGTCGGCATGGCCCGCACACACCGGCTGTGGATAGTCCGCTTCCTCGCGGGCGTCTACACCGAGGTGTTCCGCGGGACCTCCGCCCTGATCATGATCTTCTGGGTGTTCTTCGTGCTGCCGGTCGCGTTCGGCTGGCAGTTGGTGCCGCTGTGGGCGGGCACGCTGGCACTCGGACTGACCTACGGGGCGTACGGCGCCGAGATCGTGCGCGGCGCTCTCAACTCCGTCGACCCGGCACAGCGTGAGGGCGGCATCGCGCTCAGCTTCACGCCGTGGCAGCGGATGCGGCTGATCCTGCTGCCGCAGGCGATACCGGAGATGATCCCCTCCTTCAACAACCTGCTGGTGGAGCTGCTCAAGGGCACCGCGCTGGTGTCCGTCATGGGCATGGGCGACCTGGCCTTCAGCGCCAACCTGGTGCGCCTCGCGCTCCAGGAGAGCGCGGAGATCTACACGTATGTCCTGGTGATCTACTTCGTCATCGCCTTCCTCCTCACGCGGGGGATGCGTGGACTGGAACGCAAGCTCAAGGCCGGTGTCGGCAAGTCCGTCGGGCGCACGCCCGACCAGGAGCTGCACCGTCCTGAGACGACCGGCGTCGGCGCGGGAGGTGCCCTCTGATGACCTGGGACTGGGGCGCTGTCGCCGACTTCATGCCGCGTTTCTGGGACGGACTGCTGCTCACCCTGCAGATCCTGGCCCTCGGCTCGCTGATCTCGTTCGCGCTGGGCCTGGTGTGGGCGCTGCTGATGCGCGCACCGAGCCGCTTCGTGCGCTGGCCGGTCGGGGCGGTCACGGAGTTCATCCGCAACACCCCGCTGCTGGTGCAGCTGTTCTTCCTCTTCTACGTGCTGCCCGAGTGGGGCATCACCGCCTCGGCGCTGACCACCGGCGTCTTCGCGATCGGGCTGCACTACTCGACGTACACGATGCAGGTCTACCGGGCCGGCATCGAGGCGGTGCCCGTCGGCCAGTGGGAGGCCGCGACGGCACTGAACCTGCCGGTGACCAGGACGTGGCGGGTGGTGATCCTCCCGCAGGCGATCCGCCGGGTCGTGCCCGCACTCGGCAACTACGTCATCGCGATGCTCAAGGACACCCCCATCCTGATGACGATCACGGTCATGGAGATGCTCGGTGAGGCGCGGCTGTTCGCGCAGGACACCTTCCAGTTCACCGAGCCCCTGACGGTCATCGGTGTGGCCTTCATCTTCATCGCCTACCCGGCCTCCCTTCTCGTACGAGCCCTGGAGCGACGCCTTGTCCGCTGACACCCCTCTGATGAAAGATCCCGACGCGAGCGCCAACCCGCCGGTGGACGGCAGCGAACTGATCCGCTTCGACCACGTCACCAAGCGCTTCGGGTCCAACACGGTCCTCGACGGTCTCGACTTCTCCGTCGAGTCCGGCAAGCACGTCACACTGATCGGCCCGTCCGGCTCCGGCAAGACGACGATCCTGCGGCTGCTGATGACCCTGCTCAAGCCGGACGAGGGCACCATCACGGTGGCCGGGGACAAGCTCTTCCCGGCACCCGAGAAGCAGGTCCGCGAGGTCCGCAAGAACATCGGGATGGTCTTCCAGCAGTTCAACCTCTTCCCGAACATGACCGTGCTGCGGAACATCACCGAGGCCCCGGTCACCGTCCTCGGCCTGCCCAAGGACGAGGCGGAGGCGCGCGCCCGCGAGCTGCTCGACCTGGTCGGCCTCGCCGACAAGTGCGACGCTCGCCCGACACAGCTGTCCGGCGGCCAGCAGCAGCGGGTGGCGATCGCACGGGCACTGGCGATGCGCCCGCAGGTGCTGCTGCTCGACGAGGTCACCTCCGCGCTGGACCCGGAGCTGGTCGCGGGCGTCCTCGACGTGCTGCGGGACATCGCCCGCACCACCGACATCACCATGCTCTGCGTGACCCACGAGATGAATTTCGCCCGGGACATCTCGGACCAGGTCCTGATGTTCGACTCCGGGCGGGTGATCGAGTCCGGCAGTCCGGAGAAGATCTTCAACGACCCCGAGAACGACCGCACGAGGGAGTTCCTCAGCGCTGTGCTGTGACTTCGGGACCGGCCATTGACGTGGGCATATGCCAGAGTGCTGGTACCGCGGTCGGGGGCGTCGCAATCTCGTCAACAACCGCTCACTACCAGCCTCTTGCCCGTTATCGTGAAGGAGATTGGCTGACCCGAACCCGGCCCAATGAGAAGCGACGTGCGACCGCAGGGGGAACCGTGGCGCTGCAGCACGAGCCGACGACGCCGTACCACTCGGCCCAGGACGCCCTGCGCGTCCTGGAGACCGTGGCGCGGCACAGCACCGGAGTCACCGACGCCGAGCTCGCGCGGCACACGGGTATCGGCCCCGAGCGCCTGACCGGCCTCCTGCTGATGCTGCGCCGCGAGGGCTACGTCGAGCAGGTAGCCGACGGGGCGTACGTCACGGGCGAGGCCCTGGCCCGCCTGGGCTCCGCGCAGGGCCGCGAGCAGGCCCTGCGCGAGAACCTCCAGCGCACCCTCGACCGGCTGCGCGACTCGGTCGGGGCCGCCGTCTACATCAGCCGGTACGTCGACGGCGAGATCAAGATCGACCAGTACGCGGCGGGACCGGCCACCCCCGTGGTCAACGAGTGGGTCGACTTCCGCTTCTCGGCCCACGCCACCGCGATCGGCAAGAGCCTGCTCGGCCAGCTCGACCACAACGGCCGGCGCGATCACCTCTCCCGCCACAAGATGGCCCGCCTCACCTCGCGCACGATCACCAGCGACCGGGTCCTGCTCTCCCGCCTGGAGTCCCAGCCGCCGACGGTGCCCCACCTAGACCTCCAGGAGTACGCGGTGGGCACGGTGTGCGCGGCGGTCCCGATCACGGCCGGGTCGTCGGTGGGCTGCCTGGCCCTCTCGCTCCCGCTCGAGCACGCCCACCGGCTGCGCCAGGCGGCGGACGCGCTGAACCGGAATGCGGCGCCGGTGCTGCTCAGCCTCGCCATCTGACGGTGGTCGGAAGCACCCCCGCGGACCAGGTAGTATTTTCTCCGTCGCCAGCCGCGGGAGCACAGTGAACGCGGTGGGCGCGAGTCATGCGCCGCTAGCTCAGTTGGTTAGAGCAGCTGACTCTTAATCAGCGGGTCCGGGGTTCGAGTCCCTGGCGGCGCACCGGTGAAGGGCCTCTCGTGGGAGCGGGAGGCCCTTCGGCGTCTTCCAGTCTCCGATACGTCCGTTCTCCGGGCGGCCGCCACCACACCGGGTCGGCGCACCGCACGCCTTCCCTCCGCAGACCCGCCCGGTGAATCTTGTTCGTGGCCGTGACCGGCATCCGCGCCACCACCCGCACGAACCGTGGCGCCATCTTGGTCCCGAGATCGGGCTGAGCGGCCAGAAAGTCCGCGAAGGTCACCGGATCGAAGGTGCCGGCGATCGTCGCCATCACCTGGTCCCCGGTCACCGGGTCGGGCACGGCGTACACGGCTACGGCGGACGCCCCCTCGTACCGCGCGAGGATGTTCTCGATCATCGCGGCGGCCAGGTTCTCGCTGTCGACGCGGATCCGGTCGTCCGTGCGGCCGGCGAAGTAGAGATAGCCGTCACGGTCCCGGTAGAACAGGTCGCCGGTCCAGTACCAGCCGTTCCGCCGCCGCTCGGCTTCCGCCTCGGGATTGCGCCAGTACCCCTCGAAGGGGTTCGGCGCCCGGTTCACCAGCTCTCCTATCGCCTCGTCGCCGTTCAGCAGCCGCCCGGCCGGATCGAAGACCGCGGGCGGGCACTCGTTTCGCGTCTCGGCGTCCAGTACGACGAGCCCGGCCCCCGCCCGGCCCACCGCCCCCTGGGGAGTCCCGGGCGCCCACGGGATCGCGGCCCCGCCCTCGGAGGAGCCGTAGCCCTCGACCAGTCGCACCCCGAACCGCCGCTCGAAAGCCGCCGCGTCCTGCGCCCCCGCCTCCGTCCCGAAGCCGAGCCGCAGCGGATTGTCCCGGTCGTCGGGGCGCGGCTCGGTGGCGAGGAGGTACTGGATCGCCCGGCCGACGTAGGTGAAGTACGTCGCCCGGTAGCGCCGGACGTCCGCGAGGAAGCTCGACGCCGAGAACCGGCGCCGCAGTGCCACGCCCGCGCCGGCCGCGAGGGCGGGCGCCCAGTCGGCGATCACGGCGTTGCCGTGGAACATCGGCATGCAGACGTAGTGCACGTCGTCGGGCCGGACGCGGAACTGGCCGGCCAGGGAGTACCCGGCCGCGGCCAGCCGTCCCTGGCTGCAGATCGCGGCCTTGGGGGCGCCGGTCGATCCTGACGTGAAATAGAGCAGGAGCCGGTCGTGCGGGGCGGCACGGGAGGGGTCGGGCCGGGCTTCGGCGTACGGGGCGAGCAGGGCGTCGTACTCGGGCGTCCCGGTCAGCAGCAGGCGTACGCCGGGCATCTCGAGGCCCTCCAGCAGAGGCAGATGGGCCTGCTCGGTGACCAGGACCCCGCACTCGGTGTGCAGGATGTCGCGGGCCAGTTCGGCGCCGCGGCGGGTGGGGTTGATCCCGGCGACGGCGGCCCCGGCGAGGGCGGCCGCGCTCAGCCACAGGGGGTACTCGGGGGTGTTGTCCAGCAGCACGCCGATGTGCGGCTCGGCGCCGTTCGGCAGCAGGTCGGTCAGGAGCGCCGCCCGGACGGCGGCCCCGGCCGCCATCTCGTGCTGCGTCAGCATCCCGCCCTCGAACCACAGCCCCGGCCGGTGGTCGTCCCAGCGCGCCGCCACGAGCTCCGCGACCGTGTGTCCTGTAGTGGACTCCATGGCGGCGCACGCTAATTGATGGTGCGTCAGATGTGGAGGGTCATGTCACGGCGTCATCGTGACGCCGTCGATGACGACCGTGTCCACCGGTTCGTCGGTGCCCTCACCGAAGCCGAACTCGTCGGACATCTGGTGGTACGTGACCATGAAGCCCACGCAGAACACCGCGGCCACACCGAGGAACGCCAGCACGCCGACGGTGGACGCGGCCAGCACGGCGCGGCGCGGCGCCTTGGCCGTGGCGACCACGTCGCGCCCTTCGGCGTAGTGGACGGTGACGATGTCGCCCTCGAGGACGGTCGCCGGGCCGTCCTCCTCCTCGAAGCGGACGACGCGGCCGTCGCGGGCGGTGAACTCGTAGACGTGGTGCAGCGTGGTGCTGACGGACGTGTCGCCGCTGCCGCCGTGGGTCGTCGTGAACATGCGCAGACAGCGCGCCTGGGCCGTCAGTCCGCTGTTCCAGGCACTACGGATCTGCAGCGAGCGGCGCACCACGCGGTACGCGCCGTAGAGCACGACGCCCAGAATGAGGCCGGGCACCAGGTAGAAGAACAGGTCCATAGCGCTTCCCCCGAGGTCAGGTACTGCTGGTGCGGTGAACCTACCCTCGGGGGAAGCACGTCTGTCTCAAGTAACGCTCAGAGATCCACGGCCGGATCAGAACGTGACGTCCGAGCAGGCGTAGAACGCGTTGCTCGTGTCGGCGATCGTCCACACCGCGAGGATGACGTGGTGGCCGCTCAGCCCGGACGGCAGCCTGCCACTGTGCGAGAGCGTGGACGGCGGCCGCTGCCCGTTGTACGGGACCGTGAAGAACGGCGTGAGGTTGAGGTCGGAGCGGGACAGGTTGTGGTTCTGGTTCCAGCCCGGCTTGGTGACGTAGTACCGGAAGTCGGTCGTGGCGTGCATGGCCGTGAACTGCCAGCGGAAGGTGTAGTTCTGACCGCCGGTCACCTTGGTGGTGGGCCAGGCGCCGCCGGACGGCGTCTTCGGCGCACTGAGCTGGCTGAACTGGCCCAGCCCGCCGTTGCATATCGACCCGTCGGCCGGGCCTGAGCCCGGGAATCCCTTGGGGCCCTCGACGCTCTGCGGCTCCCACTGGATGGAGCCGCAGTTGGTCACGGTGCCGTTCTGACAGAGCTTCTGGCGGCTGATGGGGAGGTCGGTGTAGCCGTGGCCGGACGCGCCTCCGGCGGAGAGCACGAGGGCTCCGGCCGTGGTGAGTCCGAGTGCGGCGGCGTACAGCTTGGTCTTTCTGCGCATGCTGCTGCTCCTGGGAACGTGGGGGAAGTTCGGCGAGCTTGCAGGTCTAGACCAAGTCCCAGATTATTGCTGACTGTTGAACATGTCCATACCAATCGACGAACATGTTCGACGTGCCGTCAGGTTCGCGCCGTCAGACCGCCGTCTCCCCTCGCCCGGCGCAGAACGCCACGGTCAAGTCCTTGACCAGCGCCTTGCGTTCGTAGTCGTCGAGTTCGACCAGGCCTCGCATGGTCAGCGTCGTCACCGTGTCCTCCACCGAGTCGACGACCGAGGTGAGCATGGTCGCCCGGGCCTGCGCGTCCAGCGCGGCGATACGGCGGCGGTGCATCGCGGCGGCGACCTCGGGGGCGTACTCCACCCGCACCGGCCGCACCGAGTACACCTCCAGCCCGACCGCGCCCGCGTCCCGCACGACCGTCCGGGTCAACGCGTCCGCGGTCACCTCGGCACAACCCCGCGTGGCGCCCGGCATCTCCACCGGCACCCGGGCGAGCGCCGCCTCCACGCACTCGCGCAGGTAGAGCTCGTGGTCCTCCACCCCGAGCGTCGCCCGTGCGGTGTCCTTCACCCGCCACACCACCAGGACGACCACCCGCAGCGCGACCCCGTTGCCGTCCGCCGCCTGCATCGTCTCGCTGCGCCAGTGCCGCAGCCGGACATCGACCCGGCGGCGCAGCAGCAGCGGGTTGACCCACAGCAGTCCGGTGCGCCGGACCGTGCCCTGGTAGCGGCCGAACAGCCCGAGCACCCAGGCCCGCCCGGTCCGCCCCCGCGCGAGCCCGCCCAGGCCGACGCACCCAAGGGCTCCGGCCCCCGCGTACGCCGCCCACTGCGCGGGCCCCAGCCCGGCCCCGGCTGACGCCGGCAACCGCAGCGCCTCCACCGCCAGCAGCGGCAGTACCCCGGCCCACCACGAGGTGGCCAGGCACCCGGCCGCCCCGCAGGCACCGGCGAGCACCCCCGCCGCCCCGGGCAGCACCCGTGCGGGCCGCTCCACCAGGTCCGGGTCGACCTCCGGAGCGGAACGCGGCTTCGGCTGCATCGGCCGGCGCAGCCGCGGCTGCTCCCCCGTACCCTGCCGGCGTGCCACGACAGTCGGCCTCAGCGGCACCGACACCGGGCCTGCCTCGTCGCGGAACAGCAGATGGACGGGGATCTCGGTGGTCACCTCGTTCTGGATCAGCCGCGCGGGCCGGACAGGCACGTCGGCCTGCACCTCGAGCCCCGCGGCGAGCCCCTCGGGTTCGGGCGTGTGAGAAGTGGTCGTGGTCATGCGTGCCTCCAGCCTCCGCGCCAGATGCGTCACAGCAGTGGTTGTCGGATCGCGGCGTTACGAGAAGAGCCGCCGCCAGGTCTCCGGCCCCGGAAGGCCGTCCGCCGCGCCGCCCCGCCAGCCCTGGGCACGCTGGAAGGCCTCGACGCCCCGCCGGTCCGCCTCGCCCCAGCGCGGTCCCGGCCCGGTCTTGTAGTGCTTGCCGAACCCCTTCTTCACCAACTGCCTGCCCAGCCGGGTGACGTACTCGTTGTCGGCGCCCGGCCGGAACATCGCCCGCCCCGGATAGCCCGGCACCCCGTGCGACGCCGGCTGCACGGGCCCGGCCGCCGCCCCGCCCGGCACGTCCTTGCCCCTGCCCGTCACCAGCAGCAGCCACGTCTGCGGCCCCGGCAGCCCGACCGCGTCCTGGCCCCGCCAGCCCTGCGCCTGCTGGAAGGCCTGCGTGGCCCTGCGGTCGGCGTCCGTCCAGCGCGGGCCGGGACCGGAGGTGTAGTACCGGCCGGCGCCGCGCTCGACGAGGAGGCGGCCCAGCCGCTCAACGTGCTTGTTGTTGGCCCCCGGGCCGAAATACGCCCGCCCGGGGTACGCCGTCGCGCTCTGCGGGGCCCCGGGCTTGGGGGTGACCGGCTGAGCGGCGGTCGGCTTCGCGGTGGCCGGCTCGGGGGTAGCCGGCTCGGGCGTGGCCGGTTCGGCGGTGTCCTGCTTCCCGGTGGCCGGCTTCGTGGTGGCCGGCTTCACGGTCTCCTTCTCCCCGGTCTCCTTCTCGCCGGTGGCCGGTGTCGTATCCGTCGTGGCGCTCTTGAGCCCCTTGTAGCGGTAGGGCACGTAACGGTCGGAGTTGCTCGAGTAGGCATACGGCGTGGTCTTCCGGCGGGCGTGCGGCGGTGTCGACTCGTAGGCGACGTAGTAGGTGTGCGTGTGGTCCGTCCAACCGCCGAAAATGACGACGTGCGAGCCTTTCTCGGGGTCCGCCGGATTGTGGAACAGCAGAATGTCGCCGGGCTGCAGGTCCTTCTTGGCGATGCGTACGCCGTACTCGTGAAGGCTGCCGGTCCATTCGTTTCCGGGGAGGTTCCAGGCCATCGAGACGAAGCCCGAGCAGTCCTGCCGGTATCCGTCCGACCAGTACTTGGACATGCTGTACGGAACCTTCGCGGCGACCCATTTCTTGGCCCGCGTGATGATCTCCGCGCGGGTGGTCTCGGGCGTCTTGATCGGGCCGGTCGGCGGGGCCGGCTGCCCACCCGGCCCGTGCAGCGGGGCCGGGGCTCCCTGGGGTGTAGGGGGCTCGTCAGCTGCGGGAACGCCCGGGCGTTCGGTGACGTGGGGGGCGGCGAGGGCCGGGGCCGTATGGCCTACGGCAAGGGTTGTGGAGGCGGCTGCGGCGAGGATCAGCGCCCGGTGGGCGGCAGGGTGGCGGCCGGTCGTGGAATGCGGCAGAACGCGTCTCCAGTGGACGCATCCCGGGCAGTCGCAGTCACTCGCAGGGTCGAATTCCTCGAATACCGGAGTCCGAGTCTCCATGCGATTCCCCTCACACTCCAGTTGGATATCTCCGCGGCAGTACACCCCGCCAGTCTCACAACTGTCTTCCGGACTCGCATGTTGACGGTCCGAATGGTTTACGGCCGCCCCGGCCACCCCAGGCCGCCCTGCACCCGCGGTCCGGACCACACCCGCAGGTCATGTAGAGTTACGCCGTCAGCAAGCGCCGCTAGCTCAGTTGGTTAGAGCAGCTGACTCTTAATCAGCGGGTCCGGGGTTCGAGTCCCTGGCGGCGCACAGACAGCCAAGGCCCTTCGCAAGCGCGGAGGGCCTTCGCCTTTGGGGCGGGCCCCTGGCGGTGCACAGGCAGTGGAAGCCCCTCGTGCAAGCGGGGGGCTCTTCCCGTGTTTGGCCGGATACTCTCTGGCCATGGCAGCGCGTGACCTCCAGGAGCGGATCAAGAAGCTCATCATCGACCGCCGGCTGGCCTCCGGGGCCCCGCTGCCGACGGAGCCCAAACTGATGGCTCATCTGGGTGCCAGCCGCAACTCCGTGCGCGAGGCGCTCAAGGGGTTGCAGGCGATGGGCATCGTCGAGATCCGGCACGGCTTCGGCACGTATGTCGGGACCATGTCGCTGGCGCCGATGATCGAGGGCCTCGCCTTCCGCACGGTCGCCGGGCACTACCGGGGCGAGGACACCCTGCTCCAGCTGGTGCAACTGCGCGAAGCAGTGGAGACGGGACTGGTGTCCCGGCTCGCGGGGCGGATCCCGGATGCCGACCTCATTGAACTGGATGCGCTCGTCGACCGTATGGAGGAGCAGGCCGCGCGCGGCGGTGACGGCATCGCCGAGACCGACCGGGCGTTTCACGCCACCCTCTACCGGGGGCTGGACAACGCGCTGCTGGGTGAGGTCATGGAGGCGTTCTGGGACGCCTTCCACCGCGTCCACACCGATCTCGGGGGTGCCCCGCAGGATCCGCTGGTCACGTGCCGGCAGCACCGGGAGATCGTGGACGCGGTGCGGTCGGGCGATGCGATACGGGCAGAGGGGGCCATACGGGAGCACTTCGGCAACATCCGCGCACGGGTATCCACGACGGGTACACAACACCCCCACAGGTGCCACAATGAACGCGTATGACCGGTAAACACCTCGTTTCGCATCTTGCGATCATGCGGAACGGCGTAGAACTCTGGTGATTGGTTTTTCAAGATGCTGCGGATACGCGGCAGTTGGGGGGCAAGGAGCCGGTTGCCGGTTTTCGCCGGGGGTAGGGGCCCCGTTCATGACCGCATGCCGAGGGGGGCATGATGCAACCGGAAGGTCGCTGTTCCATGTCTAAGGTGTGGAAGACGTGGTGACTGCGGCCCACCACTGATACGTCTGTGAAGGTCGAGGGGGACCGGAACAGTCGTCAAGGAACCGACAGACACGTGGGGTTACCCGCGTGTGGGGGGATGACTCATGACGTCGACGCCGACGGGCGCCCGGCAGAACTTCGACCCGTCTCAGACCACCCAGCTAAGGGTGCCTTCGCAAACCCGGACCGGCGCGTTCCGCCGGATCAAGAAGACGCTGCCGAAGTACGACTACGAGCACTACAGCCGGCTGGCCGGCCCCCTCACCCAGCCCGACCCGAACAAGCCGTACCGGGTCGAGTACCGCTCACTGATCTCGCAGGAGCCGCACCGGATCAGAGTCGCGCTCATGCTGGCGGCAGCTCCGCTGCTGTCGCTGGTCCTGCTGTTCTGGCTGCTGCAGCCCGAGCACTGGACCGAACGCGACTATCCCGCCTTCGACTTCCTGCCCGCGCTCGACATCGTGATGCTCGTCTCGATCGGTCTGATCGAGTTCTTCCGCTGCATGAACGTGCTGTCGAACGCGCACGCCACGCTGGTCGCCCGCGACCCGGTCCCGGTGGTTCCCGAGACCGGCACGAGAGTGGCCTTCCTGACCTCCTTCGTGCCCGGCAAGGAGCCGCTGGAGATGGTGACGAAGACCCTGGAGGCGGCCGTCAAGCTGCGCCACCGGGGCCTTCTGCACATCTGGCTGCTCGACGAGGGCGACGACCCGGAGGTCAAGGAGGTCTGCAAGCGGCTCGGCGTGCACCACTTCTCCCGCAAGGGCGTCGCCAAGTGGAACCAGGCCAAGGGCCCGCACCGCGCCAAGACCAAGCACGGCAACTACAACGCCTGGCTGGACGCGCACGGCGACGACTACGACTTCTTCGCCTCCGTCGACACCGACCACGTGCCGCTGCCGAACTACCTGGAGCGGATGCTCGGCTTCTTCCGCGACCCGAACATCGGCTTCGTCATCGGCCCGCAGGTGTACGGCAACTACGACAACTTCGTCACCAAGGCCGCCGAGTCACAGCAGTTCCTCTTCCACGCCCTCATCCAGCGCGCCGGCAACCGCTACGGCGCCCCGATGTTCGTGGGTACGTCGAACGCCGTACGCATCAAGGCGCTCAAGCAGATCGGCGGTCTGTACGACTCGATCACCGAGGACATGGCGACCGGTTTCGAGATCCACCGCCACAAGAACCCGGCGACGGGCAAGAAGTGGCGCTCGGTCTACACGCCGGACGTGCTGGCCGTCGGTGAGGGCCCCAGCGCCTGGACGGACTTCTTCACCCAGCAGATGCGCTGGTCGCGAGGGACGTACGAGACGATCCTCAAGCAGTACTGGAAGGGCTGGTACTCGCTGCCGCCGAGCAAGCTCTTCAACTACACGATGATGATCATCTTCTACCCGATGTCGGCCCTGAACTGGATCCTGGCGGCGCTGAGCTGTGCGCTGTTCCTGGGCTTGGGCGCCTCGGGTGTGAACATCGACCCGACGATCTGGCTGATGCTCTACGGCAACGCCTCCGCGCTCCAGATCGGCCTGTACGTCTGGAACCGCCGCCACAACGTCTCACCGCACGAGCCCGAGGGCTCCGGCGGTGTGGCCGGCATGGTGATGTCCGCGCTGTCGGCGCCGCTGTACGCGAAGGCGCTCATCGACTCCGCGCTGCGTAAGAAGAGCAAGTTCGTGGTCACCCCCAAGGGCGATTCCGCGAGCCCCGACCGGTGGTTCGGGACCTTCCGGTACCACTGGTACTTCATCGGGATCTTCGGCGCCTCGATCACCGCCGGTTTCGTGTACGGGCACGCGCACCCGGCGATGATCATCTGGGCGACGTTCGCCATGCTGATCACCGCGACGCCGATCTTCGCCTGGCGCTACATGCTGCGGCAGGAGAAGAAGAAGCCCGCCGAGGCGGTCCCGGCGCAGCCCGCGCCGGCCCAGGCCGCCCCGTATCAGCCGGAGACGCAACCGCTGCCCGCGCAGCACGCGTCCCCTGCCCCGCACGCGGCGCACGCGCCGCAGCACAAACCGAGTTGGGCCGCCTCCGGCAGCGGCACCGACCAGACCATGCAGATTGCCCTTGGTGGACTTGGGGGACGTAAGGAATGAACGACCGTGCAGGCCGCCGCCGCGCCCGTCGACTCGCGATAGGTACGGCGGTGGTGCTCGCGCTGGCCGGAATGAACGGGCCGTGGCTGTATCGCGTCGGCACCGAGAAATACCACCAGTACCAAATCAACAAGCCCGAGTACAAAGCCGAGAACGGCAAGTGGGAGATCGTCGAATTCCCCGAGGAGTACCGCCTCAACACGATCCACGCGGCGCTCCTGCACACCGGCAAGGTGCTGCTCATCGCGGGCTCGGGCAACAATCAGGACAACTTCGACGCGAAGAAGTACGACACCCGGATCTGGGACCCGGTCAAGGGCACGATCAAGAAGGTGCCGACGCCGAACGACCTGTTCTGCACCGGCCACACCCAGCTGTCCAACGGCAACCTGCTGATCGCGGGCGGTACGAAGCGGTACGAGAAGCTCAAGGGTGACGTCACCAAGGCCGGCGGCCTGATGATCGTCCACAACGAGAACCCGGACGAGCCGATCACGCTGCCCGCGGGCACCAAGTTCACCGGCAAGGAGAACGGCAAGACGTTCGTCTCCAAGGACCCGGTGCTGGTGCCGCGCGCGAAGAAGGTCTTCGACAAGGCGACCGGCGAGTTCCTGCGCAACGACCCCGGTCTCGGCCGGATCTACGTCGAGGCGCAGAAGAAGGGCGCCAAGCACGAGACCGGCACCCAGGACAACTACCGGGTCCAGGGCCTGACCGGCGCCGACGCACGCAACACGTACGGCATCGCGCAGAAGCTCGCCCTGGACAAGAAGGACTTCCAGGGGATCCGGGACGCCTACGAGTTCGACCCGGTCGCCGAGAAGTACATCAAGGTCGACCCGATGCACGAGGCCCGCTGGTACCCGACGCTCACCACGTTGGGCAACGGCAAGATCCTCAGCGTCTCCGGCCTCGACGACATCGGCCAGCTGGTGCCGGGCAAGAACGAGGTGTACGACCCGAAGACCAAGAAGTGGACGTACCTGACGAAGGTGCGGCAGTTCCCGACGTACCCGGCGCTGTTCCCGCTGGAGAACGGCAAGATCTTCTACTCGGGTTCGAACGCGGGCTACGGTCCCGACGACGTGGGCCGCGACCCCGGCATCTGGGACGTCGAGACCAACAAGTTCAGCAAGCTGCCCGGACTGAGCGACCCGAAGCTGCTGGAGACCTCCGGCACCGTGCTGCTGCCGCCGGCGCAGGACGAGAAGTACATGGTGATCGGCGGCGGTGGCGTCGGCGAGTCCAAGGAGGCGAGCGAGAAGACGCGGCTGATCGACCTGAAGGCCGGCAGTCCGAAGTTCGTGGACGGGCCTTCGCTGGAGAAGGGCACCCGGTATCCGCAGGCTTCGGTGCTGCCGGACGACACCGTGCTGGTGTCGGGTGGCTCGGAGGACTACCGGGGCCGCGGCGACTCCAACATCCTCCAGGCGCATCTCTACCGCCCCGGGGCGAAGGCCCTCGACCGGGTCGCCGACCCGCTGGTGGGCCGCAACTACCACTCGGGGTCGATCCTGCTGCCCGACGGCCGTGTGATGTTCTTCGGCTCCGACTCGCTCTACGCCGACAAGGCCAACACCAAGCCGGGCAAGTTCGAGCAGCGGATCGAGATCTACACGCCGCCGTATCTGTACCGGGACGCGCAGCCGTCGCTGTCGGGTGGTCCGCAGACCATCAAGCGGGGCGGGACGGGCACGTTCACCTCGCAGCACGCCTCGTCCATCGAGAACGTACGGCTGATGCGGCCGAGCGCGTCGACGCATGTCACGGACGTGGACCAGCGGTCGGTGAAGCTGGACTTCAAGAAGTCCGGTGACAAGATCACGGTGGATGTGCCGACGAACCGGAACCTGGTTCCGTCAGGCTGGTACATGCTCTTCGTGACGGACGACCAGGGCACGCCGAGCAAGGCGCAGTGGGTCAGGGTCCCGTAGCGGACACGCAATTGGGGGCGCCCTCCACGACGGAGGGCGCCCCCAATGCACGTAGGAGCTACTTGCTGGCCTTCGCGAGACCCAAGGCGTACTGGGCCCACCACTCGCCCGCCTTCGGGCCGCCCTTGCACTCGCCGTCCGACTCGCCCGGGCGCTTGACCCACACGTATGCGTCGACCAGCGGGTCGGCGGTCTTGGTCGTGGGCGTCTCCCCCAGGGCGCGGCCCGGCGGGTTGCACCAGCGCTCGTCCGGGTTGCCCTCGATGTAGGGGCCGTTGCCGTTGCGGCTGGTGTCGATGACGAACGGCTTGTTGCCCACCTTGGTGGAGAGCTCCTTGCCGTACTTGATCGAGTCCTCGGTCGTGTAGAAGTTGGAGACGTTGACGGAGAACCCGTCGGACTGGTCGATGCCTGCCCGCTTCAGGGGCTCGAAGATCTGGTCGGGGTGGCCCCAGCCGGCGTTGCCCGCGTCGACGTAGACCTTGGTGTTCTTCAGGGACTTGAGCTTGGTGATGGCGCCCTTGAGGAGGTCGTAGCGCTCCTCGTGGAACTCGCCGGGGGTGCAGCCGTCGACCAGGTGCAGTACCGCGTCCGGCTCCAGGATCACCGTCGTGTCCCGGTCACCGATGCCCTTGGCCACACCGTCGATCCAGGTCCGGTAGGCGTTGCCGTCGGCGGCGCCGCCCTGGGAGTACTGGCCGCAGTCGCGGTGCGGGATGTTGTAGAGGACCAGCAGGGCCGTACGGCCCGCCTTGTCGGCGGCCTCGGTGAAGCCGCGTGCCTCCTCCTCCGGGCTCTCCGGGCCGATCCACTCGCCCGTGGGCTGCTCCGCTATCTTGCGGATCTCCTCGGCGTCCTCCTTCTTGCCCGCCTTCATGTAGGCCGCCACCTGCTCGGCCGCGTTCCCGTCCGGGTTCACCCAGAACGGGTCGGTCTCCTTGGGCTGTTGACTGATTCCGGCGCCGGCGTTGTCATCGGGGTCGTCGCCGTCCCCGGCGGACGAACAGCCCGCCATCAGCAGTGCCGCCCCCAGCACCACCGCGGACGTCCGCGCGCGAGCCCCCCGCCAGGCCCCCCTGTTCAGGTACATCCAGCTCCCCCTCGGGTGCACTGTTCCAAGTCTCAATCCTGACATACGTGTCGTGGGGCACACGAGTTCGCCGAGCCTTGTCGGGGAGCTGTTACAGCCACTATGACGGCTGCCACAACGACAGGGGAAAACGGGCGACAGGGGAAGGGGAGGGTGCGGTCATGCACCAAGGCACCCGGGAGATCCGGCTGGCGGAGGCATTGGTGGAGTCGGCGGACACGCTCGTCGACGACTTCGAAACCGCCCACTACTTAACGGGCGTCGCCGACCACTGCGTGGGGTTGCTGGCCGCACGGGGCGCGGGGTTCATGCTGATCGACGACGGCCGGGCGGTGTCGCTGGCGGCGGGCGGCGCGCAGCGGGAGGTCGCCCTGGAGCTGCTGCGGGCCCAGTACGGCGGCGGGCCCTGTCTGGACAGCTACAGCTCCGGGCGAGCGGTGCCGCCGGTCTCGATCGGGGCGGCCCGGACGGACTCCCGCTGGCCCGAGTTCACGGAGCGGGCGCTCGCCCACGGCATCGGTACGACGTACGCGGTCCCGCTGCGCCGCCGGGACCGGCTGCTCGGCGCGCTCAACGTCTTCGGCGCCGACCGCACCGGCGGCTCCCCGGCCGAGGACGGTACGACGCTGCGACTGGCCCAGCTCATCGCCGACTGCGCGGCCCTGGGTCTGGAGAACAACACGACGTACGTCCAGTGCCGCACTCTCGCCGGTCAGTTGCAGCAGGCGCTGTCCAGCAGGGTGCGCATCGAACAGGCCAAGGGCATGCTCGCCGAGCGCTGGCACACTCCCGCCGACCATGCCTTCGTGGCGATGCGGCAGTACGCGCGCCGGCGCCGGCTGCCGCTGGACCGGGTCGCGCAGGAGGTCATCGACCGGGTCGTGGACGACGCCGAACTGCGCCGGGAGGCCGGGCGTGAGGACGACGAGGGACTCGTGTAGCCCCGCGAACTTCCTCTAGGCCGCGGCCGCCATCCGCTCTAGAGTCATTTCCGGACGACCCCAGCCCCCGGTCGGACGAGCCCCCCAACTCTGGTCACACAAAGCCTCCCGCGCCGGTCGCCGGGTTACTCCCGCAGCCCGTGCGCGCGCGGTCGAGGACCAGCCCGGTCGGCGACTTCGGGGGAGCGGTCGTCGGCCGGGCCAGGTGAACGGCCACGGCCGTCACAGCCCCGACCCCGTGAGATACCCCGACACGATCACGTTCGCCGTGTAGGTGCGGGTCGTGCGGTCGAAGGTGCCGCCGCAGGTGAGCAGGCGCAGTTCGGCGCGGCCCTCATGGTGGGTGCCGTAGGCCTGATGGGCGTCGAAGCGGTTGCGGGGGACGATGTCGACGTCGTCCACGGTGAACTCGGCGACCTTGCCGTCGTCGCGGAGCACCCGCACGATCGCGCCCGGCTTCAGGGCACGCAGACGGTGGAACACGGCCGGCCGGCGCTCGGTGTCCACGTGACCCACCATCAGCGCGGCACCGGCGGCCCCGGGCTTGACACCCGCCGCGTACCAGCCGACGTCGCCGGCCTGGACGTAGGGCGGTGGATCGATGGCGCCCTGCCGGTCGAGGCCCCGGGCGACCACGGGTGCCTGGATGCCGAGCCCGGGAATGTCGAGGCGTTGCGGCAGCGCGTCGCCCAGCGGGCGTGCGGCGGGCGGCAGGTCCACCTGCGGAGGCCGGCCGACGGCGGCGACGTCGCCGGCCACCGGGGCGGACATGCCCTGCTGTACGTCGGTGACCTCGCGCCCCCAAAGCCACAGTCCGAGCAGCAGCACGGTCCAGGCCACGCCCATGAGCAGGCCGCCCCCGTAGGCGGGGCGTTCGTGCTCGGACATGGTCAGTGCGGCCTGCGCTGCTCGCGGCTGCGGCGGGCACTGCGCAGCGCCACGGCGGTCGCGGCGACGCCGGCGAGGATCAGCCCGGTCACGGTGTGCGCCGTGCCGGGCCCGGCCTCACGGGCGTCCACGACGGCGAGCCGGGCGGTGCCGCCGCCGCCGGCGGGGACGGGCGCCACCGGCGAGGCGTGACCCGACGGCTGCGCCCCGTGCCGCGCGCCCTGCGGTCCTGCGACCGTGACCGCGCCCGTGCGTGACGCCTCCCCGCAGGCGACCGTCACGTCGTACGTGCCCGCCTTGAGCGTGGAGCGGACGCGGCTCTCGCCGGTGAGGGTGCCGTCGGCCCCGACGGTGAGGCGGGCGTCGGCGACGAACGCCTCGGAGACGGCCTTGGCGGCCCGCTCCGGGCATCCGCTCACTCGCAGCGCGATGTCCCCGCCCGGGCGGGGAGACGACGGGCTGACCGAGACACCCCCGTCCGCCGCGTATGCCGCCGGAGTGGCGGCGACCGCGCCCAGAGCGGCCATCGCACAGAGAGTGACCCGCAGTGATCCCATCGTGAACCTCCAGTTACCTGGAGACTCCCCCCGGGGCATCGGCCCCGCATCCTCAGCGGGGCCGCACTGCTCCGTACGGGTCGTGTTGCGCCCCGTTTCCCCGCCTCCGGGTTTCAGATCCGGTCGACGAGGTCCGCGATGGAGTCCACGACCTTGGAGGGCCGGTACGGGAAGTTCTCCACCTGCTCGGGCCGGGTCAGTCCGGTGAGCACCAGGAACGTCTGCATCCCGGCCTCCATGCCGGCCAGCACGTCGGTGTCCATGCGGTCGCCGATCATGGCACTGGACTCGGAGTGCGCCCCGATGGCGTTCAGGCCGGTCCGCATCATCAGCGGGTTCGGCTTGCCCGCGAAGTACGGCTGCTTGCCGGTCGCCTTGGTGATCAGCGCGGCGACGGCACCGGTCGCGGGCAGCGGCCCCTCGGTCGACGGACCCGTCTCGTCGGGGTTGGTGCAGATGAAACGGGCGCCGGCGTTGATCAGCCGGACCGCCTTGGTCATGGCCTCGAAGGAGTAGGTGCGGGTCTCGCCGAGGACGACGTAGTCCGGGTCGTGGTCGGTGAGGATGTACCCGATGTCGTGCAGCGCGGTGGTCAGGCCGGCCTCGCCGATGACGTACGCCGAGCCGCCCGGGCGCTGCACGTCGAGGAACTTGGCGGTGGCCAGCGCCGAGGTCCAGATGTTCTCGATCGGCACCTCCAGGCCCATGCGGTTCAGCCGGGCGTGCAGGTCGCGCGGGGTGTACATCGAGTTGTTGGTGAGGACGAGGAAGGGCTTGCCGGACTCGCGGAGCCTCTTGATGAAGGCGTCGGCGCCGGGAATCGGAATGCCCTCGTGGATGAGCACGCCGTCCATGTCGGTGAGCCAAGACTCGATGGGCTTGGGGTCTGCCATGTTGCTCTGCTCCTGGCCTGCGTACGGGATGAGCTGGGGCGCCGGAACCACGGCGTACCGACGCCCCCAGAGTAGTCAGGAGTGGCTGATCCTGACCCCGTCGATCACCCAGTACCAGTTGTTGGACCCGGTGTAGCGGAACCGGAAGCTCACGCTGGAGGCCCCGGAGGGGACGTCGACGGAAACGGACTGCGGCTGCGAGACGACGTCCGAGGTGTAGCTCTTGACGACGGTGGGCGTGCCGCCGTTGAAGGACGCGAGGATCCGGGCCGTCTGGGAGCCCTCCTGCCGGTAGAGGGTCGTGAAGTCCAGCCGCACCTTCGTCTTCCCGGTGACGTCGTAGGCGGGGGTGACCAGGGTCGAGTCGTACGTGCCGGAGAAGCTCTTGTCGGCCCACTCGTCGGAGTCGGCGACCGCGAAGACGCCGCGGGCGCGGACGTTGAGCTCACGCCACTGGTCGCGCTGGGTGCGGGACCAGAACTCGTCGGTGGCGAACGCCCAGCCGCGCCACTCGGTCATGCCGCCGGTGCCCATGGCGTTGTTGATGACGGACCAGCCGCTCGGCGGGGTGTGGGTGTAGCCGCGGACGGACGACGGGATGCCCGTCTCGTCCGTGCGGGTGGACAGGGTGAGAGCGTCGAAGGGGTCGCCGGAGCGCTCCTGGACCGGCTTGCCGTCCAGGCCCCAGGCGGGGTCGACGGGGATGCCGAGCTGCCGGAAGACGGTGGGTGCGACGTCGACCAACCGGGTGTCGATCGGGCGGGCGCCCGCGGCGATGCCGGGGCCGGTGGCGAGGACGAACGTGCGCCGCTCCTCGATCGAGGACCCGCCGTGGCCGCCCGGGTCCGTGTGGCCGTGGTCGGTGGCCACGATGACCGTCCAGCGCTCGGTGGCATAGCTGGGCCGGGCCTTGATCGCGGCACGCAGCCGGCCGACGAACGCGTCCTGGACGGCGATCTGGTCCAGGTAGGCCTGGCTGCCCGCGCCCTGGTTGTGGCCCACGATGTCGGACTGGCCGAAGTAGACGAACAGGACGTCCGGGTTCTGGTTGCGCAGGAGCGCCTCGGTCTCGGCGGCGATGGTGGCGTCGTGCCCGGTGTAGCCGTCGGCGTCGCCGTCGAGGACCAGCTTCGCGTCCGCGCCGGGGGTGACGGTGCCCTGGGTGTCCAGGGGCTTCCAGTCGACGGCGGCGTAGGTGGACAGGGCGGGCCGGACCTGGGCGAGGCGGGCGAGGAAGCCGGGGTAGCGGGCGTAGTTCTTGCCGATGAAGGTGTTGTCCTTCACGCCGTGCTTGTCGGGCCACACGCCGGTGGCGATGGTGGACCAGCCGGGGCCCGAGGAGGTGGCGGCCATCGGGCCCGAGTACAGCAGCGAGGTGCCGTACGTGCCCTCGCTCATCATGGCCTTGAGGTGCGGGGCATTGGCCGCGTCGATGCGGTCGTGCCGCAGGCCGTCCATGCCGATGACTAGCACCTTGTCGTTGCTGGTGCCGTTCGGGAGCGTGGGCAGGGCGTGCGCGCCGGGCGCGGTGGAGGCGCCGAGTGCCAGGGTGGCGGCGGTCGCCGTGGTGGTGGTGAGGACGGTGCGGCGGGACAGGTGTGACGTCACGTGATCCTCCTGAGCGGGTGCGAGCGGGCATGGCGACGCCCCCGGTGTGGTGCCAGGGGCGTTGCGTGGAGCGGTCCGTACGGGGTGGGCCGGCTGTCGTGGGTCAGCTGTCGGTGGCCGACTTCCAGGCGTCGACGTACGAGGTCAGGTTCTTGTCGATGTCGTCCCAGTCGGGCTCGAAGACCTCGACGCCGTCGATGATCTCGGCGAGCGCGGTGGCGTTGGCGTCGGTGGCCTTGACGTCCTGGCGGGCGCTGAAGCCGCCGCCGATCTCGCTGACCTGCTTCTGGGCGTTCTGGCTCAGCATGAAGTCGAGGAGCTTCCTGCCGTTCTCGGTGTGGGGGGCGTCGGTGACGAGACCGGCGGCGTAGGGCAGGGCGAAGGTGGTGGGCTTGCCGCCGTCCTTCGCAGGGAACCAGATGCCGAGGTTCGGCATGGTCTTGGACTGGGCGAAGTTCATCTGGACGTCACCGTTGGCGACGAGCAGTTCACCCTTGTCGACCTTGGGCGCCAGCTTGCCGGTGGAGGCGGAGGGGCCGACGTTGTTGGCCTGGAGCCCCCGGAGATAGTCCATGGCGGGCTTCTCGCCGCCGAAGTCGTGCATGGCCTTGATGAGCACGGCCGTTCCGTCGCCGGCGACGCCCGGGGTGGAGTACTGGAGCTTGTTCTTGTACTTGCCCTCCAGCAGCTCCTCCCACGTGGTGGGCGCCTGCTTCAGCTCGTTCTTGTTGTAGATGAACCCGAAGTAGTTGTTCACGACCGAGGTCCAGGTCGCGTCGGCGGCCTTGTCGGCGGCGCTGACCTGGTCGGAGCCCTTCGGGGCGTACTTCTGCAGCAGGCCCTTGCCGTCGGCCTGCTGGATGAAGGGCGGGAGCGTGACGATCACATCGGCCTGCGGGTTGCGCTTCTCGCGGGCGGCGCGCTGCACCATCTCGCCCGAGCCGCCCTCGACGTACTCGACCTTGATGCCGGTCTGCTTCTCGAAGTCCTTGAAGATCCGGTCGTACCAGCCGTCGCCCTTCTCGCCCTTGAGGCCGTCGGCGCTGTAGACGGTGACGACCTTCTCGTCGGCGGCGGCGGAGTTGCCGCCGCAGGCGGCCAGGACCGGGGTGGCGAGGAGGGAGAGGGCTGTCGCGAGCTTGAGGGTGTTTCTGGGCATGGCGGAGGAACTCCTTGCGCGTTGAGGGTTCTTGCGAGCTGGATCAGCGGGGCGGGCCGGGGCTGCGGGTCAGCGGTACGAGGCTCGGGTGCGGATGCGGGAGACGGCGAACAGCGCGAGCAGCGTCGCCGCCATGAGGACCACCGCGAGGGCGGAGCCGGAGAAGAGGGCACCGCGGTCGGTGGCCGCGTAGATCAGGACGGGCAGCGGGGTCCAGTCGGGCGGGTAGAGCATCATCGTGGCGCTCAACTCGCCCATGGACAGGGCGAAGCAGAGGCCGGCGGCAGCGGTGAGGGACGGCAGGAGGAGGGGGAGCCTGACCCGCCACAGCACGTACGCGGGCCGGGCGCCGAGGGATGCGGCGGCCTGTTCGTACGCCGGGTCGAGGCGGGCGAGGGCTGCGGACACGGACTGGTAGGCGAAGGCGGTGACCAGGACGGTGTGGGCGAGGATCACGATCTGGCGGGTGCCGTTGAGCAGGAACGGCGGCTGGGAGAACGCCACCAGGATCGCGAGGCCGACGACCACCGAGGGCACCGCGACCGGCAGCACGAACAGCGCGTCCAGGACCCTGCGATACCGCTTGTTCAGCCCGGCCGCCGCGAGGGCCGCCCAGGTCCCGGCGACCAGGGCGAGCAGGCTCGCGGCGGCGGCCGTGACCAGGCTGGTGGTGAGGGCCTGGAGGGCCTCGCCGCGGGTGGCTGCGCTGTAGTGGCCGGTCGTGAAGCCGGAGGGCAGCACGCTCGACCAGTTGGTGGCGAAGGAGGCGCCGAGGACGACGAGCAGCGGAAGGGCGAACAGGGGCAGGAACAGGACGAGGAAGACGGCCCATACGGCCCACTTGGCCCCGCGGCTATGCACGAGCACGGCGGCTCACCACCCGGTAGAGGCCGTAGAGGCCCACGGAGATCAGGACGTTGACGACGGCGACCACACACGCGCCCGGGTAGTCGGACTCCAGGATCGCCTTGCTGTAGACGAGCATCGGCAGGGTCGTGACCCCTTTCGCGCCGGTGAACAGGACGATGCCGAACTCGTTGAGGCACAGGACCAGCACGAGGCTGCCGCCGGCGGCGAGGGCGGGCAGCGCCTCGGGGAGGATCACCCGGCGGATGATGCGCAGGGGGCGCGCGCCGAGCGAACTGGCCGCCTCCAGCTGGGCGGTGTCCAGCTGGGAGAAGGCCGCGAGCAGGGGCCGTACGACGAAGGGCGTGAAGTAGGTGATCTCGGCGAGCAGCACGCCCCAGGGGGTGGTGAGGAACTGGAACGGGCCGTCCCTCGCGCCGGTGACGTCGGTCCACAGGCCGTTGGCCATGCCGACCGTGCCGTAGATGAACAGCAGGGCCAGCGTGATCAGGAAGGACGGGAAGGCCAGGAAGACGTCGATGAAGCGGGCCACCGCCCGTGCCCCGGGAAAGGGCACGAAGGCGATGACGAGCGCGATCACGAATCCCAGGACCAGACATCCCACGGTCGCCCCGGCCGCCAGCCAGACGGTGGTCCACAGCGCCTCGCGGAAGGAGTCGGAGGCAAAGACATCGGCGTACGGCTGGAAGGACGTGCCGCCGGAGTCGGGCTGAAAGGACTGCTGGACGACGAGAACGAGGGGGTAGAGGAAGAAAAGGGCGAGCAGGGCAACTGGCGGGGCGGCAGCCAACCAGGGGCGCGGGGCCCTGTTGAATTTGCGGCTACCGCCGCACGGGCGTGACCAGCCCCCACCGCGCCGCAGCCGACGAACGGCCTCAGTCATGGCCCACCCCTGCGGCCAGCAGCGTCGCGTCCTCCGGGGCGAAGTGCAGCGTCACCTCGTCGCCGTGGGCCGGCGGCTCCCTCAGTTCCCGCAGGTCGGCGATGACCCGGTGGCCCTCGACCTCGACGTACAGCCGGTGGGTGGCACCGCGCCACTGGATCTCCGTCACGGTCCCGGACAGCCCGTTGGGCCCGGCGCCGAGGCCGACGAGATGGGGCCGTACGCACAGCGTCGCCTTCGCGCCCGGCGCCGCACCCTCCGTGTCCACCTTCAGCTCGCCGCCGCCGAAGGCGACGCCGCCCGAACCGACCGTCACCGGCAGCAGGTTGGCGTTCCCGACGAAGGACGCGGTGAACTCGTTGGCCGGCGCCCGGTACAGCTCCCGCGGGGTGCCGCAGGCCTGGAGCCGGGCGCTGTCCATCACCGCGATCCGGTCGGCGAGGGTGAGTGCCTCGACCTGGTCGTGGGTGACGTAAAGGATCGTCACGTCCGGCAACTCGCGGTGCAGTCGGGCGAGTTCGGCGAGCATGCCGGAGCGCAGGCGGGCGTCGAGGGCGGAGAGGGGTTCGTCGAGGAGGAGGACGCCGGGGCGGATGGCGAGCGCGCGGGCGATGGCGACGCGCTGCTGCTGGCCGCCGGACAGCTCGCGCGGGTAGCGGCGGGCGTACGCCGCCATGCCGGTCATCTCCAGGGCCTCGCCGACCCGGGTGCGGATCTCGGCCTTGGAGACCTTGGGGGCCTTCTGGGCCTTCAGGCCGAAGGCGACGTTCTCCTCGACCCGCATGTGCGGGAACAGCGCGTACTGCTGGACGACCATCCCGATGCCCCGCCGGTACGGCGGCAGGTCCGTCACGTCCTGTCCGCCGAGGAACACCCGCCCGGAGGCGGGCCGTACGAACCCGGCGACCGCCCGCAGCGCGGTGGTCTTGCCGGATCCGGACGGCCCGAGCAGCGCCATGACCTCGCCGGGCTCGACGGTGAGGTCGAGGGAGCCGAGGACGACGTTGCCGTCGTAGGCGACGCTGACGGAGTCGAAGCGGATGCCGCTCATGTCAGCACTCCTGGCAACTCCGCGACGGAGCCGAGGATATGGGAGGCCCCCGCCGCCCGCAGCGCGTCCGCGTCGTGCGCGCCGGTCAGGACACCGGCGACCAGGCCCGCGCCCGCGCGGACGCCGCTGAGCATGTCGTAGGAGGTGTCGCCGACGACGGCGATCTCCCGGACGTCGTCGGCGGCCGCCGTCCGCAGCAGCGCGGTGAGGACCATGTCGGGGTACGGCCGCCCCCGGCCCCCGGCGTCGGCCGGGCACAGGGTGAGGGGGACGAGGTCCTGCCAGCCGAGCGCGTCGAGGATCGCGTCCTGGGTGACCCGGGCGAAACCGGTGGTGAGGACGACGCCGCGGCCACCGGCCTGGAGTTCCTCGATGGCCTCACGGGCGCCGGGGACGGGTGCGACGAGTCCGCCGTCGACGAGTTCGCCGTACGCCTTCTCGAAGGCCGCGTTGGCGCGCTGGGCCCGCTCCTCGTCGCCGAACAGATGCCGGAAGACGGAGATCTTGGACTCGCCCATGGTGGCGCGGACGTAGGCGAGCTTGTCGGCGTGGTCCGGGGAGCCGGGCTCGACGCCCAGTTCCGCGGAGGCCGCCGCGAAGGCCCGCTCGACGAGGCCGCCGTCGGCGACGGTCGTACCGGCCATGTCGAGCACGACCAGCCGCGTCTGCTGATTGTTCGTCAACTTCGTCACCAACCCAGTTCGTTCGCGGTCGTCTCGGCTATCGCGGGCGAGCAGGTCATCCCCCGCCCGCCGGGTCCGGTCACCAGCCACACGCCGTCGCGCACCTGCTGCCGGTGCACGACCCGGGAGGAGTCGGTGCACTGCGCGTACACCCCGGCCCAGCGGCGCCGGATCTTCGGCAGCGGGCGGCCGAGGAAGGACTCGACGACCTCGGTGAGGTGGTCGTAGGGGTCCTCGAGGGTGTCGAAGGCGAAGGGGTGCTCGTACTCGTGGGTGTCGCCGATGGTCAGCCCGCCGTCGGCGCGCTGCACCATGAGCAGCTGCATACGGTGGGCCGCGGCGGTCTCGGCCTGCGGCTGCCCGGCGCCGAGCGCGTCCAGGGCGGCGGAGCCGTACGCCGGGTAGTAGCGGAAGCTGTCCGCGTCGGCGACCGAGGTGGTCAGCGGTTCGCCCAGCGGGTCGGTCTGCATCATCTGCAGGCGTACGCGGCGTACGGGCAGGTCGGGTCCGGCCAGCTCGCGGACCAGGCCGCCGAGCCAGGCGCCCGTGCACAGGACTACGACGTCGCCGCCGTGGACGTCCCCGTGGTCGTCGCGGACGGCCCCGGCGCCGATGACCTCACGGACCTCCCGGCCGGGCTCGAAGGTGTAGTTGGGGGACTTCAGCAGCTCCTCGCGCAGGGCGAGCTGTGCGGTGCGCGGCTCGACGGCCGCGTCCCGCTCGCAGTACAGGGCGGCGGTGAAGTCGCCGCGCAGGGCAGGGTTCACGGCGCGCGCCTCGTCGGGCGTCAGCAGCTTGTGTCCGCGGGCGGCGGCGTCCTCGCGCGCCACGGCGGCCTCGGCGACGGCGAGCTCCAGGTCGCCGCGGACGGGAGTCAGGGAGCCGTTCGGCCGGAAGCCGAGGCCCGGCACGCGGGCTCCGATCCCCTCCCACAGCTCTCGTGCCCTGAGCGCGGTTTGCAGCTCCTCGCCGCCCGCGCGTCCGCTCACCCAGATCTGTCCGAAGTTGCGCAACGACGCGCCGCGAGCCTCCGCCTCGCGCTCGATCTGTACGACCTCGTGGCCGCGTTCCACTGCCTGCCAGGCGTGCATGGTGCCCACCACGCCGGCTCCGACGACTATCACTCTCACGACGGCCACGCTCCTCGGGATTGGGTAACCGGAAGGGTCCGGCTGACAACGAGAGCGTGAACTGGCCATCACGTTTGGGCTAGACCCGTTACTCTTTCGTGATATCCAATGGCGTGACGAACAGGCCGAATTCCGGACTTTTCAGCCGCGCAGATGGGTGGTGAACGAGAACCGGTCCCCCCGGAACAGCGTCCGCACCCGCTCCAGCGGCTCCCCGTCGGTGTCCCGTGAGACCCGGTGGATCAGCAGCATCGGGAGGGCGGGTGGTGTCCCGATGAGCAGGGCCTCGCGGGGGGTGGCCAGCACGGTCTCCAGGCGCTCGTCGGCGTCGCCGAAGACGATGCCCTGTCCGTTGAGGAAGGCGTAGAAGGAGGAGTCGGGGTCGAAGTCGGCGTCCAGCCGGGGCACCCGGGCGACGGCGACGTACGTGCTCTCCAGGCCGACCCGCTCGTCGTCGGCGAGCAGGACGCGCTCCATGTGCCAGACGGGCTCGCCGCGTACGAGGCCGGTCTCGGCGGCGAGGGCGGCGGGGCACGGGAAGCGGTCGAGGGTGACGAGGCTACGGCCGGGGGTGCGCCCCTGCCGCCGTACGCCCTCGGTGTAGCTGGCGAGGGAGAGGGGCTGTGCGAGCTTGGGCCCGGCGACGACCGTGCCGCGCCCCCGCCGCCGCAGCTTGCCCTCCAGCACCAGCTCGCGGATCGCCTGCCGGACGGTCTCGCGGGCGACCTCGTACTCCTCGGAGAGGTCACGCTCGGTGGGGAGGGGGTCGCCCTCGCCGAGTTCGCCGACGAGGAGGTCGAGCCGGGCCTTCACCGCGTAGTACTTCGGGATCCGGCCGTGCTCCGGGATGCCCTGGCGCACGGGGGCGCCGGGGGCCTGGTTGTTCGGGTAGTCCACGCAGGGATCGTCGCAGACGGGGCGGGCGTCCTCAGCGGCGCCTCCGGGCGATGAGCAGGGTGATGCCGGCCAGGAGCAGGGCCGCGGTGGTGGCGAAGGTGGCGCCGGGGGGCGTGAGCCCGGTGCGGGCCAGTTCGTCGGCGAGGGTGAGATGGCCGCGGGGGTTGTCGGCGCCGGGGGTCGCCGAGGGGTTCGCCGCGGCGGAGGCGGCCGGGGAGGCCGAGGACTGGCGGTCGGTCTGGCCGGTGGGGGCGGTCGTGTCGGCCGGCTCGGCCTTACCGGGCGGGTGGTTGGGGTCGGCGGGGTCGGCGTCGATGGTGAAGCGGTAGTCGTTGGACTGGCCGACCCAGTCGCCGTCGCCCTCGTGACGCTGGACGACGGCCGCGTTGGCGGTGACCTTGTTCGGTACGGCGTCCGAGGTGACGGCGAGCCGGACCTTCACGGTGATCGTCCTGCGGGGGCCGACGGTGAAGCCGGGGAAGTCGCCGGAGCCGCCGAAGGCACCGACGAGTTCGTCCTCGTCGGTCGCCTCGAAGCGGACGGGGTGGGGGCGGGCACGGTCCGGGCCGTCGTCCGCGCCGCCCTTCGGGCTGCTGCTCGGACTGCCGCTCGGGCTGCCGTAGAACTCCATGCGGGGCTGGGACGGCTTGAGGGCTCGCTCGGCGTCGACGAGGACGACGACGGGGTGGATGCCGGTGCAGGTCCGGCCGGTCTTGTTGGTGAGGTCCAGATACCAGGTGCCGAATCCGCCGCCGGCCACGTAGGAGTCGGGGCCGCCGTGGAGGCGGGTCGTGAGAGGGAAGGCCCGGTCGTCGGTGGCGCAGCTGGGCAGCTCGGCCGAGGGCTCCGCGTGCACCGGGGGCGCTGCGGCGAGGAGGGCGGCTGCTGCGAGGCAGAGGGAAACGGGTGAGTGCAGTCGCATGAACACATGACCATGCCGGGTCGGGTCGGCTTCCGGGCGGTGCCATTCCGTACGGCTTCGCAAGTCCGCTCGATCAGCGCACGCCGCCGACGCGTACGGTCCTCGATCAGCGGGCGCCGCGGACGCGTACGGCTCTCGCTTTGCGCACGCCGCCGACGCATACGTCCCCGATCAGCGGGCGCCGCGAACGCGTACGGCTCTCGCTCAGCGCACGCCGCCGACGCATACGTCCTCGATCAGCGGGCGCCCGCCGCCGGGACCGAGGGCGCCGCCCTGAGCCTCAACGCCGCCGCCCTACCCCTCCGCCCGCCCGAACAACGGCGCCAGCAGCAACTGGGCCGCCCCCTCGGCGACCACGCGCTCCCCGCCGGCGGCGAACCGTACCGGCACCGCGTCCTCGCCCGCGCGCCGGGCACGCGCGTCGAGGACGGCGGCGACCCCGCGTACGAAGGTCTCCGGCGCGGCGGCGACCGTACGGCCGCCCAGCAGCACGAGGTCGACGTCGAGCAGCGCGACCAGGTTCCCTGCGGCCGTGCCCAGCACCCGGGCCGCCTCCGCCAGGTCACCGCGCGCCACGGCGGCCAGGCACAGCGCCTCGACACAGCCACGGTTGCCGCACCCACAGGGCGGGCCGTCCAGCTGAACGACCTGATGCCCGAACTCCCCGGCTCCGGTGCGGGTCCCACGGTGCACGACTCCCCCGATCACGAGCCCCCCGCCGAGCCCCGCACCGAAGTGGAGGTAGGCGAAGGAGGCGCCGGATGGAGCTGCGATGGGGGCGGGGGAGCCGGAGGCGGGAGTGACCGTCGCGGCGGTGCCTGACCCGCCCAGGACGGGCGTCATGGTGCCGGACGTCGCCCCTCCCCCAGCCGCGCCCCCCACCGCAAGCCCGAGGGCCGCCGCGTTGGTGTCCTTGTCGACCACGACCGGCAGCGAGAGGCGCCGCGCGAGCGCGTCCCGCAGCGGGAAGCCGTTCCACTCCGGGAACCCGGTGACCCGGTGCAGCACACCGCGCCGGTGGTCGAGCGGCCCCGGCAGCGCTACGCCGACGCCGAGTACGGCACCCGGCCGGCCGCCCCCGGCCACCAGCTCCTCCACCTCCCGCACGGTCCGCTGGACGACCGTCTCCGCACCGGCTCCGAGGTCCAGCGGCGTCCGGCGCCGGGCGACCACGGCACCGGTCAGATCGCAGAGGACGGCCGTCAGCTCGTCCCGGTCCAGGTGCACGCCCACCGCGTGCCCGGCCTCCGGCACCAACCGCAGCACCGTGCGCGGCTTGCCTCCCGTCGACGCCCGGCGCCCCGCCTCCGCCGCCAGCCCGTCCTCCCGCAGCCTGGCGGTGATCTTGCTGACCGCCTGCGGGGTGAGGCCGGTGCGCTCGGCGAGTTCGAGCCGGCTGATGCCCTCGGGACCGGCCGTGCGCAGCAGGTCGAGCACGAGCGCGGTGTTGTGACTACGCAGCGCGCCCAGGTTCACGCCGCCGAGCCCGACGCCGCTGCCGCTGCCGGCAGCGGCGCCACCCTTCGACCTGTTCACGCCACCCACCACGCCACTGTCCACACCACGCTTCACGCCCCCATTGTCCCCGGCGCTTGCACTTTGGCAACAGCGTTGCGAAAGTGGGATTCATGAGTGCTACTCCCCTCCGCGTCGGCCTGGTCGGCTACGGCCTCGCAGGCTCCGTCTTCCACGCCCCGCTGATCGCCACCACCGAGGGGCTCGCCCTGGACACGGTGGTCACGTCGAACCCCGAGCGGCAGAAGCAGGCCCGCACCGAGCACCCGGACGTACGCGTCGCCGCCACGCCCGACGAGCTGCTCGCCCGAGCCGACGACCTCGACCTGGTCGTCATCGCGTCCCCGAACAAGACGCACGTCCCGCTGGCGACCGCCGCCCTGAAGGCGGGCCTCCCCGTCGTCGTCGACAAGCCGATCGCCGGCACGGCGGCCGAGGCACGCGAGCTGGCGGCACTGGCCGAGGAGCGCGGCCTGCTCCTGTCGGTCTTCCAGAACCGCCGCTGGGACAACGACTTCCTGACGCTGCGCCGGCTCCTGGCCGAGGGCGAACTGGGCGACGTATGGCGCTTCGAGTCCCGCTTCGAACGCTGGCGCCCGCAGCCCAAGGGCGGCTGGCGGGAGTCCGGCGACCCGACAGAGATCGGAGGTCTGCTCTACGACCTCGGCAGCCATGTCGTCGACCAGGCACTGGTGCTGTTCGGCCCGGTCACGCAGGTGTACGCCGAGGCGGTCGTCCGCCGCGCCGGCGCGCAGACGGACGACGACACGTTCATCGCGCTCACGCACGCGAACGGCGTCCGCTCCCACCTGTACGCCTCCGCGACGACCGCCCAACTGGGCCCGCGTTTCCGGGTGCTGGGATCCAAGGCGGGCTACGTCAAGTACGGCCTGGACCCGCAGGAGGCGGCACTGCGGGAGGGCCGGCGCCCGGACACGACGGCGGACTGGGGCACGGAACCCGAGTCGCTGTGGGGCCGGGTCGGTTCCGGCGAATCCCCGCTGACCGGCGGCGGCCGCGCCGAACCCACCCTCCCCGGCGACTACCCCGCCTACTATGCGGCCGTGGCGAAGGCCCTGCTGGACGGCGGCCCCAACCCGGTGACGGCTCTGGAGGCGGCATCCGCCCTCGACGTACTGGAAGCGGCGCACCGTTCGGCACGCGACGCAGTGGTGGTGAAGCTGTGATGACCAACAAGGCACACAACCCGGAGATCACCCCCAAGTTCCACCCGGAGATCACCCCGTCCCTGGAGGACCTGGAGGCCCAGGAACGCCGCCTGGTCTTCCGGCAGTTCACCTACGAGGACGCGTGGACGCTCGGCTCCCTGCTGGTCGAGATGGCCCGCGAGCGCCAGGCCCCGGTCGCCATCGACATCCACCGGGCCGGCCAGCAGCTCTTCCACGCGGCCCTGCCCGGCTCCACCCCCGACAACGACGCCTGGATCGCCCGCAAGCGTCGGGTGGTGGAACGCTACGGCACGTCCTCCTACGTCGTCGGCGCCCGCTTCCGCGCCAAGGGCACGACCTTCGAGGACTCCTCCCGCCTGGACCCCGACACCTACGCGGCGCACGGCGGCTCGTTCCCCATCAACGTCGAGGGCGCGGGCGTCATCGGATCAGTGACGGTGAGCGGCCTGCCCCAACTGGAGGACCACCGGATGGTGGTGGAGGCGCTGGAGCACTTCCTGGAGAAGCAGTAAGGCAACGCCCTGCTTTTGTCTTTTAGGGGCGCGGGGAACTGCGCGAGCAACCACGGACGGCCCGCACCCGCCGTACACGCGCAGCCCCCACCCCCTCTAGGCGTCTTTGAACTCTTGCCGCTGCCGACCGAGCCCCTGGATCTCCAGCTCGACAACATCCCCCGCCCGCAGATACGGCTTCGGCTCGGGCTGCCCCATGGCAACCCCCGCCGGCGTGCCCGTGTTGATGACGTCACCGGGATACAGCGTCATGAACTGGCTGACGTACCGCACGACTTCGGCGACCGGAAAGATCTGCTCGGCCGTGGTGCCGTCCTGCTTCAGCTCGCCGTTGACCCACAGCTTCAGCGCGAGGTTCTGCGGGTCCGGCACCTCGTCCGACGTCACCAGCCAGGGCCCCAGCGGGTTGAACGTCTCGCAGTTCTTGCCCTTGTCCCAGGTCCCGCCCCGCTCGATCTGGAACTCCCGCTCGGACACGTCGTGCGCCACCGCGTACCCGGCGACATGCGCGAGCGCCTCCTCGGCCGACTCCAGATACCGGGCCGTACGTCCGATGACGACCGCGAGCTCGACCTCCCAGTCGGTCTTCGTCGACCGGCGAGGGACCAGCACGGTGTCGTTCGGCCCGACGACCGTGTCCGCGGCCTTGAAGAAGATGACCGGCTCGGCGGGCGGCTCGGCGCCGGTCTCGCGGGCGTGGTCGTGGTAGTTCAGCCCGATGCACACCACCTTGCCGATGCGCCCCAGCGGCGGCCCGACCCGCAGCCCGGTCGCGTCCAGCTCGGGCAGCTCACCGGCGTCCGCGGCAGCGCGGATCCGGCCGAGCGCGGCGTCGTCGGCGAGCAGCGGTCCGTCGATGTCCGGCACGACGCCCGACAGATCCCGCAGGGTCCCCTCGGCGTCCAGCAGCGCGGGCCGCTCCGCTCCCGCCGTACCGACTCGCAGCAGCTTCATGATCACAATCTCCCTCGATCGCGGGCGCCCGCCGACGGGTGCAGCCATCGGAGGACTGGTCGATCCTCCAAGGTCCAGGGCCAGTCCGCAATACCCGGTTCACGTACTGGACCGTAGGCACGAGGGCCGCAGGCCTCGAAGGATCGAAGATCAGCAATGGAGAGCCGGCGTTCAGCGGTAGAGCACGGCCCGCTCCACCGCGCTCCACGTCGTGCTGGTCACGACGTACAGAGCGGCCGCCAGCGGCACCACCGCCACGGTGAAGAGCGTGAAGAAGGACATGAACGGCATGACCTTGCTCATGGCCCCCATCCCCGGCACCGGCTCCCCGTCGACCACCGGCACCGCCGGATTCGCGGCCATCATCCGCTTCGTACGGCTGTAGTTGAACGCGGCGACGCAGGCGACGACCACGAACAGCCCGACGTACACGAGCCCCGCACCGCCGAACGCCCCACCGTCGCCCAGCGCGTCGGCCCACCGGTCTCCGAGAGGTGCGGCGAACAGCTGGTGCGACAGCAGCTCGTTCGCCTTGCCGCCGATCGTCGTGTTCGAGAACAGGTGGTAGAGGAGGAAGAAGGCGGGCAGCTGGAACAGGCTGGGCAGGCACCCGGACAGCGGCGACACCTTCTCCTCGGCGTGCAGGTCCAGCACGGCCCGCTGGAGCCGCTCCGGGTTCTTCGCATGCTTCTTGCGCAGCTCGGCGATCTTCGGCTGCAGTTCGGCCCGCGCCTTCTGCCCGCGCGCGGAGGCCCGGGACAGCGGATGCACCAGCAGCCGTACGAGCGCGGTGAACAGGACGATCGCAGCGGCGGCCGCGGTGGCGCCGAACAGTGGCTGGAGCAGGTCGGCAAGTTGCTGAACAAGGTCGGCGAAAACGGACATGGGTGAGCCCTCCGGGGGTCTCGTCGTGCCGGTGGAATCAGAGAAATGCCGGAAATCGGCATGGCGGCATGACGACCCGCGCGGGGTCACACGTGGCAGCTGTCAGAGGTGCGTGCCCTACGCGGCGGTCGCCGGGAGGGCGTGTCCGGGTGCCCTGGGCCGGGGCCGGCCCGAGGCGTCGGGGTCGCGTTGCGGCAGGAATGCCGTACGGCGGGCCCGGTCGCGGATGGCGGTGCGCACGCGTGTCGGCGCCACCGCGGGCGCGGCGCGCGAGGCGAGGAGCGAGCAGAGGGCGAACGCGGAGCCGGCGGCGGCGGTCGCGGCGAGCGCGACGGTCGCGGAGAGGCTGCCGGTGTCGAGCAGCGCGATCTCGAGGAAGAGCAGCACCAGCGCGGCGGCGGGACGCAGACGCGTCCAACTGCGGATCATCGGCGGCCCTCCCCTCGTGAGCACTTGCCCTGACGCACTTGCCCTGACGCACTCGTCCTGACGCACTCGTCCTGTCAGACGTGTCCTGACGGATGTGTCCTGACGAACTCGTCCTGATGTTCGTTATACAGGATGCACAGGATCCGCCACGTCGGCCGGTTCGGCGTCGATGGGCTGCAGCAGGCGCTTGGGCTTGAGCAGCGCCCGGCTGACCGGATCCGCCGGGTCCGGATCGAGTCCCGGTCCCGGCACCATCTCGACGTCCGGGACGGGTACGACGGTTCCGCAGGCGGGGCATTCGCCGTACGGGCCGAGTTCCGTACCGCAGTCGGCGTGCCGGAAGACGCGCAGCTTCTCCTCGCCGAAGTGCTCGCGGCCCCACAGGCCGAGCGAGCGCAGGGTCGGCCACAGCGCGATGCCGCGGTCTGTGAGGACGTACTCGTCCCGCGGCGGCGACTGCTGATACCGGCGCTTGTCGAGGACGCCCTCCGCGGTGAGCGCCTGGAGGCGGGCCGCCAGGACGGCGCGGGGGATGCCGAGGTGGACGAGGAAGTCGTTGTAGCGCCGGATGCCGTACAGGGCGTCGCGGACGACGAGCAGCGTCCAGCGCTCACCGACGATCTCCAGTGCCCGGGCGATCGAGCACTCCTGTGTCGCGTAGTCCTTGCCCAGTGCCATGGCGCCCACTGTAACGCCTTTCCACCTTCTTGGTTCAATGAACGAACCTACGATGCTACGGTGGGGCACATGCCCAGGTTCAATGAACGAACTCTCACGCCGACGGCCGCCGCCACACAGGCCGCCCCCGGCCCCGCCGCGGAGCAGCCCGCGAACCCACGTGCCACCCTCGCCCTCACCAGCTCCGCCACCGTCGTGGCCCTGATGACGTACACCGCGCCGATGGTCACGCTCCCCCAGACGGCCGCCGCCCTGCACACCCCGCTCTCCGCCCAGGCCTGGCTCTTGAACGGCACCCCGCTCGGCCTCGCCGCACTCCTGCTGGTGGCCGGCAGCCTCGCCGACGACTACGGCCGCCGCCGGATCTTCGTCGCCGGCACCTTCGCACTGGGCATCACCACGGCCCTGGGCGCCCTGACAAGCAGCACCTGGCTCTTCACGCTGGCCCGCGTCGCCCAGGGAGCGGCGAGCGCGGCCCTCCTCGCCAGCAGCCTCGGCCTGATCGTCCACGCCTTCCCGAGCGCACGCGGCCGCCTGCACGCGACCGGCGTATGGGGCGCGTTCGTGAGCGGCGGCATCGCGCTGGGCCCGGTCCTCACCGGGTCGATACCGAACTGGCGGCTCTCCTACGGCGTCCTGGGCGGCGCCGCGCTGGTCGTGGCGGCCCTGTCCACGCGCTGTCTGTCGGAATCCCGCGCCCCGCGCGGCGGCCGCCCCGACCTCGCCGGAGCCGTCACCTTCGGGCTGGCCCTGGTCGCCCTGGTGGCGGCACTGACCCTGGGCCGTGACGGCTGGCTGCGGGCACCGGTGGGCCTGCTGCTCCTGGCGAGCGTGGCCCTGCTGGGTCTCTTCGCCGCGGTGGAGCGCCGCACGGCGACCCCGATGATCGACCTGTCCCTGCTCCGCCGTCCCCCGTTCCTCGCGTCCTCCGCCGGCGGACTGTTCACGGGGCTCGCGGTGATCGGCCTGTTCAGCTTCCTGCCGGCACTGCTCCAGCAGACGCTCGGCCTGTCCGCGATGGACACGGCATGGCTGTTCCTTCTGTGGTCCGGCCTGTCCTTCGCGGTCGCCCTCCAGGCCCGCAGACTGTCCGGCCGGGTGTCACCGCGGTGGCAGCTGGCGATCGGTTTCGTCCTCCACGCGGGCGGCGCACTGGCGATGCTGGGCGCGTTGGACGCGGGTTCCTGGCCCCGGCTGCTGCCCGGCCTGCTGCTGGCCGGAATCGGCAGCGGCCTGCTGAACGCCGCGCTGCCACTGCTCTCCGTGGAGTCCGTACCGGCCCAGCGAGCCGCGATGGGCTCGGGCGCCCAGCAGACCTTCCGCTACATCGGCTCCTGCGCCGGAGTGGCCCTCACCATCGCCCTCGCCACGTCCGCCGAGGGCGGCCTGGCACGGGGTGCGGACATCGCGATGGTGGTGTCGGCGGGGCTGGCGCTGGTGGCGGCAGTGAGTGTGGGGGTGCTGCGGGAGCGGGGAGCGTCCGCCTGAGGGCTGCGGCTTCAGCGCGGTCGCATCGACACGAGCTTGCCCCACACCACCAGACGGTACTTCGAGGTGTACTCGGGGGTGCAGGTGGTGAGGGTGAGGTAGTACCCGGGGGCCTCGTATCCGTAGCGCGGCTTGACGCGGGAGCGCGGGACGGGCCGGATGACACTGGCGTCGTGGGCGGCGGTCTGCGGCAGGGTCTGGTCGACGGCGTACGTGTACGTCGCGCTCCGTGTCTCGACCCGCACGATGTCCTTGGGAGCGAGCCGGTTGATGTACCGGAAGGGCTCACCGTGGGTGTTGCGGTGCCCGGCGACGGCGAAGTTGCCGGCCTGGCCCGGCTGCCCGGTGCCGGGATAGTGGCCGACGTAGCCCTTGTTGAGCACACCCGCTTTGCTGACGCCCTCGGCGACGGGCACGCGCAGGTGGAGGCGCGGGATGCTGAGGATGGCGTAGGCCTGGGACCAGTCGGGGGCGGGCGGGGTGGCGGACCGGGGCCGGGTGCCGGCGGTGGGCTCGGACCCCCCGTCGTCCGCGGGCACGTCCGCGAGCGAGGGTTCAGCCGCAGCCGACGGCGCCGGTACGGCCGTACCGAAATCGCCGCCTTCACCGTCCCAGGCCCGCTCCAGGGCACGGACCTCACGCCCGGCGCCCGCCCTCGCCTCCCGGTTGGTCCACCACACCTGGTGAACGACCAGCAGCAGAAGCACCACCCCGACGGTGACGAGCGCTTCCCCGCCACCCCAGAGCACCCGGCGCCACAGGGCACGCCGCCGGAGCCCGCTGTGCTGCACGACGCGAACCCGCACCATCCGTGAGCCTCCTTCACCGGGCCGCCCGCACGATAAGGGGCGGGGCGCGAGGTCTCCAGTGCCGTACGCACAACGAGCGTCGCCGACCTGCCGCAGTCCCGACGCGTGCACCTCGCCCGGAGCGACACCTGTCCCGACCCGGCTCACCTCCGGCTCGGGGCCCACCCCCGCTTCAACACCCGGCCGTCCCCGCCGTGTCCGGCCCTCCGAACACCTCCCCGCACCCCCTCACCCCTTCCTCCACAGGTTTGAGAAAGGGCTGTCAGAACCCTCGACAACCTCACGCGCCACACCCGATGCTTCCTGACGGCACGAACGGCACGAACGGGACCAGCCACGGAGCCGGTTCGACGACGACACCGCCGACACCGGCTGTTGAGCGAAGCGGAGAAGTCATGATCCGACGTAGAACTCTGCTGGCGGCATCGGGCGGCGCACTCCTCGGCAGTGCCCTGGCGACGGGCACCGCCCACGCGGACGCCACCATCGCCGTCAACCCCGGCACCTCGTACGGCACCTGGGAGGGCTGGGGCACGTCCCTGGCCTGGTGGGCGAACGTCTTCGGCAACCGGAACGACTTCGCCGACCTGTTCTTCACCACCAACTCGGTGACGTACAACGGCACGGCCCTGCCCGGCCTCGGCCTCAACATCGCCCGCTACAACCTCGGCGCGTGCAGCTGGAACAGCGTGAACGGCGAGACGATGGTCGAGTCGCCGAACATCCCCGGCTTCAAGCAGATCGAGGGCTTCTGGCAGGACTGGAACAACGAGGACCCCGCCTCCTCGGCCTGGAACTGGACCGCGGACGCCAACCAGCGCGCGATGCTGGTGAAAGCGGCCTCTCGCGGCGCGACCACGGAACTCTTCGCCAACTCCCCCATGTGGTGGATGTGTTCCAACCACAACCCGTCCGGCGCGGCGGACGGCGGCAACAACCTCCAGACCTGGAACTACCGCCAGCACGCCTCCCACCTGGCGGCCACGGCCCTGTACGCCAGGAACAACTGGGGCGTGAACTTCGCGACGGTCGACCCCTTCAACGAGCCGGCCTCGAGCTGGTGGACGGCGACCGGCACCCAGGAGGGCTGCCACCTGGACCCGGCGGTCCAGGCGGCCGTGCTCCCTCATATGCGCAGCGAGTTGGACAGCCGCGGCCTGACGGGCGTCCGCATCGCGGCCTCGGACGAGACGAACTACGACACGGCCCGCTCGACGTGGGGGTCCTTCGGTACGTCGACGAAAGCCCTGGTCTCGCAGGTCAACGTGCACGGCTACCAGGGCTCGGGCGGCCGCAGGGACCTCCTCCACACGGACGTGGTGACGACGTCCGGCAAGAAACTCTGGAACTCGGAGACGGGCGACAGCGACGGCACCGGCCTCACCCTGGCCTCCAACCTCTGCTACGACTTCCGCTGGCTGCACCCGACCGCCTGGTGCTACTGGCAGGTCATGGACCCGTCGACAGGCTGGGCGATGATCGCGTACGACGCGAACACCCTCCAACCCACGACCATCCAGACCAAGTACTACGTAATGGCCCAATTCAGCCGCCACATCCGCCCCGGCATGCGCATCCTCGACACGGGCGTGAGCTACGCGGCGGCGGCCTACGACGCGACCGCGCGCCGCCTGGTGATCGTGGCGGTGAACACGTCGGCCTCGGCCCAGACGTTGACCTTCGACCTGTCCCGCTTCACGACGGTCGCCGGCGGCTCGGGCGGCCTGGTCCCGCGCTGGAACACGGTGACGACGGGCGGGGACCAGTACCGGGCGTACGCGAACACGTACCTGAGCGGAAAGTCGGTGGCGGTGCCGTTCGCGGCGAAGGCGGTGCAGACGTTGCAGATCGACGGGGTGGTGATCTGAAGCGACTCGGGCCGGGGGCGCCATGAAGGCAACCGGAGGCGTATCCGGAACGTCGTGTGTCACGTGACGAAAGCAGCCACGCAAGCAGGGGAAGACGAGCGCGGGCGCCCGCCCCGAGCCGGCCGCCGGTTCGGCCTGCCGGCGCCCGCACTGGCCAACCTGGCCCTCGGCGTACCCGCGATCATCCCGCTCCACCTGACGTACTGGCTGCTGACCGAGTACCTCCCCTCGGACTGCGACGCCTTCGCAACCGGGCCGGAACTGAGGGAGATGTCGAACTGCGACTACCACACGCTCGATCACGCCCCGGTGATGATGTTCCTGCTGGCGGTGACCGGCGTGATGCTGCTGATCGCGCTGCTGGCAGTGAACGTCCGGGGACCCCGCCGCCGCAAGGACGCCCGCCCGGCCCGCTGGCCGGCCATGGCGCCCTTGATCACGATCCCCTTCCTGGTGCTGCTGTACATGGCAAAGGCATAGGAAAGGCATAGGGACGAGGACAGCACCGCGGACCGGCTGGACCAGGCAATATCTGCCCCCTCTTCTCCCCTCTGTCCTCTCCTCCGTCAGCCGTGGGCAGTACGGTGTCCCCCATGCGCCCCGACACGCCTGCCGAAAACGTCGACCACACCGCCGAAGCGGCACGCCTGGAGCGAACCGCCGGCCTCTACCCCGAGGACGCCGAGGCCCTGCTCCTCCAAGCCGCGGCCCACCTGGAACTGTCCGGCGACCGCCCCGCCGCGACCGCGCTCTACGACCGCCTGCTGGCGTCGTCGGCTCCCCTGGACAACCCCCACCTGGTACGCGCCCTCAAGGCATCGAACCTGTGGGAGTACGGCCACGAGGCAGAGGCCCGCGCGATCATCGACGGCGTCCGGTCGTCCTCTCCCCGGGACCCGGCAGCGTGGGTGATCGTCGCCGAGGCCCTGGAGTCCCACGACGAGTTGGAGCAGGCGCAGGAAACCTTCACGGAGGGTGCCCGCCTCCTCCTGACGGACGTCCCGGAGCCCCCGTACGCCACGCACCCGCTCCTGTTCGGCCGCCATCGCGTACGCCGCATGCTGGGCGTCGCCCACGACGAGTGGGACGCCCTGGCGGACACGCTCCACTCGATGCCGATCTCCCTGGACGAACTCCACGACCCCAAGCGCGTGTGGTCCCTCGGCTCGGACAACCCGGCGGAGCTGGAGGCGGAGATCTCGCGCCTGCGGGCGGAGCTGGGCGCGTACCGGGAGGCGCTGTCCCGCCCGTTCCCGGTGGCGGTACTGCACTGGACGGCGGACGAGCTGACTGAGCTGCTCTCCGCGTATCCCTCACTCTCGGCCGAGTACCCCTCCCACGAGGAGCACCTGGCGACGATAGAGGGCTCCCTGAGGGAACTGTCGGCCTCCGGCACCCCGAACCTGGGCATCGTGACGGGCACGGTCCCGTCCTACGAAGCCTTCGCCGCCTCGGAGCTCTCGTCCCCGGACGACACGACCCTGCTTCCGCAGTACGCGACGACGCTGGCGGCACGGGGACGGGCGGTGGCTTGGCCGCCGCAGCGGGGGGCGGGGTGCTGGTGCGGGTCGGGGCGGGCGTATGGCGAGTGCCACGGAACAGGCAGCTGATCTGGACCCCTTCGGGCTCCTGCACCCCGTGGCCTGCCGCCTGAACCCCCTTGGCAGATAAGGGATTTATCATCCCACTTCACGGTTCAACCTCCCGCAATGTCCCACCTTTGCAGTACGGTCACATTTACCATGTGAACCGAAGGGCCGCCGTGTGCGGAGTGGCTCTGACCTGTGCCTTTGAGGAAGCGATGCCCTACGAGCCCGGCACCGTCTGGCAGTACGACGTCCCCACTACCGGCAGCACTCATCTGCCACCAGACGCCGGCTATGGGCGAGCCCTGACCAACCAGGGTTACGGCTTCGAGGTCGCCGTAGCGGACCTGATCGACAACTCGATCGACGCGGGTGCAGACAAGATCGTGGTGCACTTCCTGCGTGACGCCAAGCGGATCCTGACGCTGCTGATCATCGACAACGGCAAGGGAATGGACGAGGCCGGACTCGATGACGCGATGACGGTCGGGAGGCGCCGCACGTACGGCGAACATGCCCTCGGCATGTACGGCACCGGCCTGAAGGCCGCATCGCTCTCGCATGCTTCGTCCCTCACCGTGGTCAGCCGTACGAAGCGCAGTCGTGCCGCAGGCCGCCGCCTCACCGCGGAGGGGATCGAAGACAGCTTCCGCTGTGACACCGTCGACCCTCGATACGCGCAGGATCTCGTCGACCGGTACGACGGCCTCATCGAGTGGCACGGCACGGTCGTGCGATGGGACGGGGTGCGCACGTTCGAAACCGTGACGCCGGGGCAGAGCGACCAGTACTTGTCGAAGGCGATCGCCCGCCTGGAGAACCACCTCGGCCTCTACTTGCACCGCTTCCTGCAGCGCGGTCTCCAGCTTGACATTGCCGTATGGGACGTGAGCAGCAGCGCGAATGAGCTCGGCGAAGAAGTGGACCACATCGCCGTAGAGGCGCTGGATCCCTTCGGGTACACAGTGCCCGGGAAGAAGGGATACCCAAGGGAGTTCACGGCGCCGGTCGAGGGCATGGGGGACATGTGCCTGACCGCCCACATCTGGCCGGCCAAGTCGAAACAGGCGGGCTTCCGGCAGATCGGTGCGCTCGCGGACCGTCAGGGTTTCTACTTCTACCGGAACGACCGCCTCGTGCAGGCGGGAGGCTGGAACGGCCTGCGCAATCCCGAAGGACACCTCGTACTGGCCAGGGTAGCCGTGGATCTCCCCTCGGACGAGAACAGCGTCCTGAGTCTCGACGTGAAGAAGGAAAGGGTCACGGTCACCCCCGCCTTCACTCTCGGCGTGGACAAAGCGGTGGACGCCGGGGGAAACACTTTCCACCAGTACCTCAGCGACGCCGAGGCCGCCTATCGAAGCGGTTCGAGGCGCACGGAGATCGTCCGGAAGCCCGTCACGCCTCCGGGCAAGGGGCTCGATCCGAAGATCAAGCGGGTTATCAAGGAGGAACTGCCCGAGAAGGCAGGCGAGGAACCGATCACGTTCACATGGGCGGCGCTTCCCCGCGACCGGTTCTTCGACCTCGACCGCGAGAACAACACCGTCATCCTCAACAAGGACTTCCGCGAGGACTTCAATGACGGCCGACGGGGCGGCGCGAACGATGTTCCCGTCACAAAGACCCTGCTTTATCTGCTTCTTGAGGATTGCTTCGGGCTTGGGCGCTGGGAGCGCAGCCGACAAGATCGTGTCGACTACTGGAACACCATTCTCCTGGCCTCTGCGGAGGCGCATCGCACACGGCGTACGCAGGCGCTCTCCTGACCGCCGTACGACACCCGCCCCTGGCCCCACTGACCGCTGACCGCTGACCGCTGACTAAGGCCCGCCCATGAACTACACCCCGGCCGACGTTCTCCTGAACATCCATGCTTCCGCTCTCGCAGGCATGGTCAGCAGCCCCAAGCATTTCGAACGCTGGGCCGCGCTGGCCGCCGACGAGGACTATCCGGACGCCGACCTCAGCGAGGAGCGCTTCCACGAGAGTCTGGTCAGCGCGGACGAGGCACTCACGGCCCTGTGGAGCCGCCACGTCACCGCATGGGACTTCGCGGAAGAACCTCATTGGGCACTGGACACCCGTGCCCGCACCGACGAACGACGGACGGTCATCTACGACCGGCTCCGATTCGGCAGCGACCTGCGGAAGGCGCTGGACAACGCCGTTCCCGTGGCCAAGATCCCCGGCCCCACCGTGATCACCCGCGAGTTCACCCCCTGGTACACCCCGGAGCGGGCGGCTACTCGGTCCTTCTACTGGACCTCATACGAGGGGAAGCTCCGCGCCAAGGGCTGGTCAGACGCGGCGATAGCCAGCCTGGACGAGGCGAGCCGGGCGGTCGTCGAACGCCTCACCGACCCCGAACAGGCCGCGGCCCGGCAGGCGAAGGGCCTGGTGGTGGGCTACGTCCAGTCAGGCAAGACAGCCAACTTCACCGGCGTCACAGCCAAGGCGATCGATGTCGGCTACCGCCTCGTCATCGTGCTCGGCGGCACTCTCAACCTCCTGCGCGCACAGACTCAACGCCGCCTCGACATGGAACTGATCGGCCAGGAGAACATTCTTCGGGGCGCCGACCTCAACGACCTGGACTCCCTGGTCGGCGTTGACTACGTCAGCGACGACGACGCGGACTGGCCCGAGTTCGTCCGGCACGGAGGACGCCCCTCCACGCTGGGCGCCTTCGACATCGAGCGCCTGACGACCCGGGACAACGACTATAAGAGCCTGGCCCAGGGCATCCGGGCACTGGAATTCGAAAAGCGCGAGCCAACCCGTCCGCTCCACGACCCGGCGAACATCCATCACGCCGCGGCTCGAGTACTGGTGGTGAAAAAGAACAAGTCCGTCCTCACCAAGCTCGTCAAAGACCTCAAGCAGATTCACGGGCTGCTTGGAGAGCTCCCTGCCCTGATCATCGACGACGAGTCCGACCAGGCTTCCGTGAACACGCTGGACCCGAAGAAGTGGGAAGCCGGTACCACCGAGCGCACGGCGATCAACGGCCTGATCTCGGAGCTTCTAAAGCTCCTCCCTCGGGCGCAGTACGTGGGTTACACGGCAACTCCGTTTGCCAATGTGTTCGTTGACCCTGGTGACGACGAGGACATCTTCCCAAGCGACTTCCTGATCTCGCTTCCCCGCCCCACCGGGTATATGGGTGCTCAGGACTTCCACGACCTGGACTCTCCCGTGGCAGAAGACGAACAGACATTCGCTAACTCGCAAGAGAAGGCGCACGTCCGAGGGATCTATGAGTCAACAGGTGACCGCCTGCAGGAGGCTATGGACGCCTTTGTCCTGTCTGGCGCCTTGAAGCTCTACCGAGCTGAACACGGAGTCCCGGAGAAGCCGTTCCGGCACCACACGATGCTTGTGCATCAGTCCGTTCGCAAGGACGACCATGCCGAACTCGCGTTGCGCATCAATTCCATGTGGCATCAGGCGGGATACAGCTCGTCGGCAGGCCATGAGCGACTTGCCGCTCATTGGGCCTCCGACATCATTCCGGTGAGCGAGGCACGTGCGTCTGATCTCCCATCACCGGCCTCCTATGAGGAGCTTCGCCCGTACGTCAACCTGGCTCGGCAGCGCATCGGTTCAAACGGCCAGCCGGTCATCGTCGTGAACGGCGACAGCGACCGCTACTTCGATCAGCTCGGCCTCGACTTCGACAGGACCCCGCACGTATGGAAAATCCTGGTCGGCGGTACAAAGCTGTCGCGCGGCTTCACCGTGGAGGGCCTGACGGTCACCTACTACCGGCGCACCACCCAGCAGGCGGACACGCTGATGCAGATGGGGCGTTGGTTCGGGTTCAGACCCGGATACCGCGACCTTGTCAGGCTCTACATCGGGCGGGAAGAACCCTTCGGGCGCGACAAGTCCGCGGATCTGTACGAGGCGTATGAAGCGATATGCCGGGACGAGGAGACGTTCCGGCAGCAGCTGGCCCAATACGCCGTGGTAGTCGATGGAGAACCCCAGGTGACGCCCATGGAGGTGCCTCCTCTGGTGGCACAGCATCTGCCATGGGTCAGGCCCTCCGCACGCAACAAGATGTTCAACGCGGAACTCGTAGAGATCCGGTCCCCTGGGCGCCCCATCGAGCCTGCCTCGTACCCGCTGAACAACAGCGCGGCACACAAGCGGAACAGTGAACGCTGGCGGCCGCTTCTCGATGCGCTGGATACAACGCCGGTGTCATTCAGCAATCCACCGGACAGCTCCAGCTCTCTGAAGCGTACCTTCGAAGCTCTCACCGGGATCGTTGCTCACGACGATCTCGTGGGCGTGCTGTCCCAGCTTGAGTGGGAGCGTCCACGCTACTTCGACCCCCACCTGACCTATCTGAGGCAGCTCGACGGCTCGCTGGCGAAGGTGGACAACTGGCTGCTCGTCTCGCCCCGACTGGCCTCAAACAAACGTGTCGAGGCCGGCATCCTCGGTTCCATCCCGCTGTCCCTGGTCCGACGCAAGCGGCAGGCCGGCAAGACGTCCTTCGGGCGCATCGCCAGCGTGGAACACCGCACGGCCGCACAGCGCCTCATCGACGATGCAGCCTCACCGCTCGGCCTCCACCCGGATCAGCATGGCGCAGTCGGCCCAACAACCGGAGTCGTCCTTCTGTACCCCGTCGTCGATGGTGACAGCCACAGCGACGTCCACGCCGTCGTACGCAACGGATCGGCCGACCCGTCGAAGATCGTGATGGCCTTTACCCTGATCCCGCCGACCTCGGCCTTGAGCGCGGACCGCCGACTGGTGCGGTTCCGGGCGAAGGATTCCAGACACCTCAACGACGCTACCATTCCGGTTAGTTGAGCCTGAGGGGGATCCAAGTGCTACCCATCGACATCCATGCCGCACAGAACATCCGCGTGGCGGACGAGCTGCAACTCGACGCCGAGCTCCAGACAGTGCACTCGGAGCTCAGCCGCATGGATCCCGAGGGAGAACGGTTCGCGACAGTGCTCCGGAACACGATCGATCAGCTGCTGAACGGCGAGGTCACAGGCCGATACGCCTGGGAGTCCCTGTACAAGACGGAGCGGACCCACGCGGGAACTCTTGTAGAAATCAATCTGCAGCGGGAGTTCAAGTTCGCAGATGGCAGGGCGATGGACTACCGGATCGCCGACATCGAGGTGGACTGCAAGTACTCGCAGAGTTTCGGCGGCTGGATGATCCCACCCGAGGCCAGGGGGCATCTCTGCCTGCTCGTGTGGGCAAACGACCAGGAGAGCCGCTGGAGCGCCGGCCTCTTCCGGGTCAAGGAAGAGTGGCTGAACAAGGGAAGCAACCGTGATTCCAAGCTCACCATAAAGGCCATACACCGGGACAAAATCGCCTGGCTGTGGCACACCGCGGAACTCCCCGAGAACGTACTCCTCCACATGCACCCAACCGACCGCGCCGCAGTCTTCGCACCGCAGTCCGGGCAGCAGCGCCTGAACGAGCTGTTCCGGCGCGTACAGAAGCGGCGCATCAGCCGCAACGTAGTGCGAACTGTGGCGCAGCAGAAGGACTACATGAAACGGGTTCGCGGCAATGGTGGATGCAGATCAGCGTTACAGCCCGAGGGGATCATCATCATGGGCGACTACGACAGCCACAAGCGCATAGCTGCCCAGCTAGGGCTACCAATCCCCCAAGAAGGAGAGTTCGTTGCTGCGCGGGTCGTTGAAGTGCGGGAGTCGGAGCCAGACCGCCCCACCGCATTCCTCAACGGGCACTACTGGGCGTGCGCAAGGGAGCTGGACACTCCCCACTCAGCCCCACTCCTTCCATCACACACCAAGCAGTAGATGAAATTCCACAAACACACCATCGAAGGGTAACATCTCACTCGGCAAGAATATCGCTAGACAATTCCTGGTAGTCCCTGAGGCGCCCAGTTTTTATCATTGCACTTAGATGCTCTTGCTGCGACTTCTCACCCTTTTTCAATGTTAGCGGAGTGTACTCACTCACTGCTTCCCTCAAGAGTTCATAAGCGACATGGTAGACGGCGTCTATCTCACCCATACCTTGCGTCAACGCACTCAATCTGCTCGGCAGTGGCTCAGCCGTTACCGCAACCAGGTGCGGGGCTCTGCCACGACGTGACTTAATGAGCGAGTTGAACTCGTGACGGACATTTTGCGCACGGTCTGATCTAATTGTCCACTTACAGGAAACGACCGCCCTCAAAACTTCCCCATACTTGCCCGGAACACCTACAGTGACGTCTGGATCGATCAGATAGTCGCCAGCAATCAGATCCGTCAGGTCGGGGTATTCTTCAGCGGCTTCCTTCAGCTCTTGGATATGCGCATACTGCCAGAAGTCCCAGATCTTACTATTCCTGGAAACCTGCCATTCTCCGGACTTGGGATCGCTTCCGAAACACTCTGTCAAGTGCTTCTGGACGCTGACCTCCAAGAGCTTCCCAAGGCTCTCGTCGTCGTCTTCGGTTTCTTTTGCGATCTGCAGTCGATCGAAGATGTAGCCAGCGATCCCAAGACTCGCCCTCTGCGAGCCATCCGCGATATTCGGAGCAGTATCCCTTCCGAGCGTCTTCGCCACCAAGCTCTGGTTCCCCTTCGTCGTCGGCTTCCACGCAAACAGCTCGGGGAGCCACGAGGGCACCGTCGCGAGAGCGGGCTTCAGTCCCAGGCCACTCTCTGCATCACTTGCTGGCATTGGCATAGGGTGCTCCTGATCGCCGACCAACCTCAGTACACGCGCGTTCAGAGCTTACTGATCTACGTCCAGGAGGGCAGAGGTGTCTGACAACTGGACTCCTCCTCAAGGATCTTGGGCCTCCTCCGCAGCCCGCCGACGCAACATGCAGGCCATCCGGAACCGCGACACCAAACCGGAGTGGCTGATCCGGAAGCTCGTGCATGCACAAGGCTTGCGCTACAGAGTCGCAGCCAAGCCGCTGCCAGGCCTTCGCCGGACCGCCGACCTGGTGTTCGGTCCGGTGAAAGTAGCCGTGTTCATCGACGGCTGCTATTGGCACGGCTGCCCCGAACACTACGTGCCGCCAAAGACCAACCCGGGCTACTGGTCAGACAAGGTCGCGCGGAACATGGCCCGCGACCGTGACACCGACCAGCGCCTGGAAGAGGCGGGCTGGACGGTGCTTCGGTTCTGGGAACATGAACCCTCCGAAGACTGCGCTGCACGCATCGCGGCCGAAGTCGAGAAGCGTCGCAGCGCAGCCCGGAAGGCGAAGCCGGACAGCTAGCCCTGCTTCTGATTGCGCTCCCGCGCCGCCTTCAGCACATCGATGATCGATTCGCCGATGGCCTGCGCGACAGGCGGCGGAAACGCGTTTCCTACCTGCCGGTACTGGGCCGTCTTGCCCCCGCTGAAGTCCCAGCGTGTCGGGAACCCCTGAATGATTGCGGCTTGGCGCACCGTAAGCATCGGGCCTTCAGCACCGAACAGATCCCTGTCCTCAGTGCCCGTCGGCTCACCCTCCACGGGCGCGTTAGCGACGCCCATACCCGAGACCCCTAGCGCTCGCCACGCCTTCTTCGCGCGACTGGGACCGAGGTCGGCGCCGCCGTGCTTCTTGGAGCCGCCGACGAGCGTGGGAGCCACGTCCTTGTCAGCAGCCTGCTTCCAGTCATCGAAGACTCGCCGTGCCTGCGCGGCCCGAGGCCCTTTTTCAAACGGCTTAATGCGCTCCAGCATCGTCTTCTCCAGGGCCTTGAAGACCGAGACTCGCTCGGCACTGGGCGCGGGAGCTTCGTACTTCAGATCCTTGAGGACGTCCCTCCGGAAGGCGACAAGGATCGAGCGGGGCCGGAGCTGCGGAACGCCGAACTTCTCCGCCTCGAATACCTCCCACCCCACCACCTCATAGCCAGGCAGCCCATCGTCGCTTGGCTCCATCTCCTCGAGCTTCGCCTGAATCCGGGACCTGTAGCCGTCGAACTTGGCGTCCATGAGGCCGCGGACGTTCTCGATCATCACGGCTCGGGGACGGATCTTCTCGGCCAGAGCCAAGATGCGAGGGAAGAGGTCACGCTCATCGTCTTCACCGAGCTGCTTGCCAGCATGGGAGAACGGCGGGCACGGCACACCGCCGGCCAGCAGGTCAACCTCACCTCGGCGATAGAGCCTGGCACTCTTCTTCAGATCGCGCTCGGGCTCAAACTCCAGCACGTCCTGGCAGAGAACATCGCAGTTGTCCCGCTCCCAGTCCCACTTCGGGTGCACCTCGATGTTCTCGCGCAGGGTGGCCGCGGCGTATCTGTCGATTTCGACCAGGGCCAGGTGCCCGAAGCCAGCCTGATGCAGACCGATGGCTTGTCCGCCGGCCCCAGCGCAGATCTCGATCGACGTGAACTCAGGCTCTCGCACCTCAGTAGCGCCCTGCTCCGGTTCCTTAGTGTGGGTCATGCCCCCTCCTTACAGCCGTACAGCGGCAGACACATCTTGCAATCCACCATCACTGAGGGTGACAGACCCCACTGACAACGAGACCTCCCCAAGTGTGCAGTACGCCCCGCGGTTCGTTGAACGCACCCTCCGTCGCGCCGAACACTCATACGATATTGCCCATGCGGATACCTGCCTGGACTGAGGATGAACTGGTGCTTGCCGGAGCGCTCGTGGTGAAGAACGGCTGGCGCGAGCTGCGGACCAACGACCAGGAGGTCCAGGAGCTGTCGGAGCTGATCCGTTCGCTTCCTATCCACACGCCGGAGAAACGCGCCCTTCCCGGCTTCCGGTCGCCCGACAGCGTCAGCCGCAAAACCACCGACTTCATGACGAACCACAAGCTGTACACGGGCAAGCCCACCCGATGCGGCAAGCCCACGCTTCTCATGATCGAGGCCTTCACGGAACGTGAGGCCGAGATGCTTCAGGCAGCCCAGGCCCTCGAAGAGGGCATCGGCTCGGGCCAGCTGCAGCTCATCTCCCCGCAGCCGGACGAAGTTGATGACTCGGGAGCCACCGCCATCGAGGGCCGGCTCCTCGCCCGCTGGGCGCTGGCACGCGAACGAGACCCCAAGCTCCGCAAGCTCAAGATCGAGCAGGTACGTCGCCTCAGGCGCGCGCTGCGCTGTGAGGTTTGCGGCTTCGATTTTGCCCGCACCTACGGAGACCTGGGCGAGGGCTATATCGAAGTGCACCACGTCACTCCCCTCCACATCTCCGGAACCCGGGAGACCAAGCTCGACGACCTGGCCTGCCTGTGCGCCAATTGCCACCGCATGTGCCACAAGAGCCGACCTGGTGAATCCTGGCGCACTCCGGCCGACCTGCGGGAGCAGATGCGCAAGTCCGCTCGATCGGCCGTCCACTAGGCCGCATGCGCTTCGGCTTCGAAGTGCATCTGAGCACGGTCAAGAACGTCGTCCGGATCATGGCCCCCGGCCGCGGCCCAGTGCAGCAAGTCCGCGATCAACTCAACCGCCGACTCCTGGAGACGTACCCCGTGCCCCGTGCCCTGTAGAGCAATGCCGTCTCTTGCCCCTTCGTACTGCTCCAACGCCTCAGCAGCTCGCTGAAGACGTCGGCAGACACGCCCTTCCCCCGTCGCGATCTCGCACCAGACGGCCTTACCTGCCGTAGTCAGCGAGGCGCCCCAGGCGACGGCAACAGCCGCAACCAGATGCAGGCCACGACCGCACTCCTCGCCGCAGCCCGCCAGGCTAAGCGATGGCACCGCCCGGCTCTTGTCGTGGACCTCAAGGCGCAGCCGCTCTCCCCTCCATTCCAGGATCAAAGTCGCTGAGGTTCCCTTTCCGACGTGCTTTACGACGTTCGTCGCCAACTCGCTCACAAGCAGCTCCGCTTCGCCGACAGCTGCGGACATCCCCCACCGGATCAGCTGCTTGGCGGTAGCTCTCCGCAGCAGGCGCACCTCTGCCGGCGCCGCCTCGAAGGGCAGGACACAGCGGAGTCGGGATTCGGTGACTTCGTAGCCACGCATGGCCACTCCTCCCTCCCAGGCCACGCACATGCTGCGCCTGCCGTATCCGTACGGCTGCATTGCGTAGCGGTCTGTGGCCGAGCATGGCATAGAGAACTCTCACTGTGTAACTTCTCACGAGAATCCATCGGGTGAATCTGATGGTGGGGCAGCTTCAGCGCTGCCTAGCCTGATGGGAATCTCCGGGCCTGCAGCCCGGCACCTGGCGAAGGAGCCACATGCCTGAACGGACCACGACCCGCCGCCGCCAACTGGGCGCGATGATGCGCAAGTTGCGAGCTCGCAAGGGACTGACCCTTGAAGAGGCCGGGCAGCTTGTCGGCGTCTCGAAGGCAACGGTCAGCAGGTATGAAACCCAAGCCGGGCCAGTTAAGTGGATCGTCGTCGACGCACTGTGCCGCGAGTACGGGGCAACTGACGCTGAGCACAAAGCAGTTGTCGGGCTCGCGAAGGACGCCAAGCAGCAGGGCTGGTGGAGCTCGTTCGCCGACTCCATCCCGGAGAGCATGAACCTGCTGCTCACCCTTGAGGACGAGGCCGTACGAGAGAGTCACTTCTCCTGTGTCTACGTTCCTGGCCTTCTGCAGACGCGTGCCTACAGCACGGCGCTCCAGAAGGCCAATGAAGTACCGCTGGAGGCAAATGAGATCGAGCGCCTCGTCGACATCCGCATGAAGCGGCAGGAGATCCTTACCCGTTCGAAGCCTCTGCACCTGTGGGCGATCCTCGATGAGTCCGTAATCCGCCGCGTAGTCGGGTCGCCTCAGACGATGAAGGAACAGCTCGACCGCTTGCTTGAGGCGAACGAGTCCCCTCACGTCACGCTTCAGGTGCTGCCCTTCGCCAAGGGCGCCCATGCCGCAGCACTAGGCAGTTTCGTCATCATCGGCGGAACGGAGCCGGCCCTTGACGTTGTGTACGTCGACTTTCTCACCGGTTCGCTCTTCTTGGAGAAGGACGAGGAACTGGGGCGCTACAGACTTGCGTTCGAGTACCTCCGGGCACAAGCGTTGGACATGGAGGCCTCCTCCTCAGTGATCCAACTAGCCCGCAAGGAGCTGTGAATGCCTGCTGACTCTCAGCCTGTCACCATCGAGTCCGCCTGGTTCAAGTCGTCATACAGCGGCGGCAACGCAACCGAATGTATCGAGACCGCCTTCATATCCTCCGGGGTTCTGGTTCGAGACTCGAAGCAGCCTCGGGGCCCTCATATCTCGGTTTCAGCCACAGCATGGAGCAACTTTCTTACCGGCAGTGTGGTTTGAGAACCGCTCGCTAAAGTGTTGCCTCGGCCCTGCGATCGGTTGCATGGCATCTACCAGCGGGGGCTGGCCTGGTGGTACCGCCGCTCGCGAATCACAGCAGCCAGAACACGGACGCGCCGCGTCAGCGACGGTCACGCCCGGCCTTGTGATCCGGCCGGGCTGACGTGCTCTCACTCTCCACAGCTCGACCGCTGACTTGTACCCGTCGCGCGCGAGCCAGGTGCCCGGCCTGACGAGGCCTCACGCCAGGAGCTGATTGCCCATCACGCCCGTGCCCCGTATGGCAGCCCCAATGAGCGCCCCAGCGCATATCGGATTAGCCTCCTAAATGAGCGCAATGTGGATCTTTAGGTGTGCGCTCCAATCGACCCAAGGAGGAGACATGCGCAAGCTTCAGAAGGCCGCTCTCGCGGCCGCCATGGTCGGGAGCCTCAGCCTCATAGCCACCGGCACCGCCTCCGCTGCGCCGGCCTACGACGGGCATGGTTGCAAGTCTCACGACCAGAACATCAACCTCCTCAACAACATCGGGCTTGCCAACGGCTTGGCAGGCAACCTGCTGAACGGCGACGGCTCTCCGGGCGCTCAGTACAACCACGTCGGCTCCAGCTGCGGACACCACTGATCGACAGGGATCGTGTTACGTAGCTCGCTGATACGAGTCTCGGCGCCCGGGCGGCTTCCGTCCGGGCGCTGAGGCCTGTCCAGCTACCAAAGTTGCGGGTGCGTCGACCAACGGCCGATGACGCGGCCTGCGGCTGCCTCCAGACTCGGCAGGGCGGGGCAGGGCGAGCCGGCGGGCGGCGCCCCGCGGTCGGGATGCGCCTCGTCGGAGCGAGCAGAAGCGTGGGTGGGGGGGTATGAGGGGTACGGGGGATCTTTCGAAGAAGGGCCGTCCGTCGGTTGGCGGATCTGAGCGGGATGCCATCGTGATCGCCGAGTCGGCCTGGTTTCTGACGCTGTTCTGTGTCGCGTGCGGGGGCGGCGTCGGATGGTTGGTCACCCTTTTGGCGAAGTGGCTCGTGACGTTGGCCTGGGCGCCGTTGCAGGGGCCGGCCAAGCTGCTGACGTCCGTTCCGGAGCCGTGGCTCAGCGTCGGTGGCGTTGGGGTGGGGGCGCTGGCGGGGGTGGTGGTCGGGTTCGTCGCCGTGCATGAGTCGTTGGCGGTGACTGTGTCCTCCATGCGTGTCGTCCTCGGTGTCAGGGACTCGTCGCAGGAGTTCGGGCGGGACGAGATCGCCCTGGTGGTGCGGGACGGTAAGCAGCTCGTGCTGCTCGGGGCTGACGGTATGGAGATCGCTCGGGAGGAGTGCGGGCTGTCCTGGGAGCGGGTCGCCGATGCCTTCGCCGTGCACAGTTACCGGTGGGCCGATGAGGATCCGCACCGGGAGGAGTTCCGGCGCTGGGTTCCAGGGATGCCCGGGCTGCCCGAGGGGGCGGACGCCCTGCTCAGGGCTCGTGCGGCCGCGCGCGAGAAGGACGAGGGCGCCGAGGATGCCCGGGAGCTGCGTGGGGAGCTGCTGCGGCTCGGCGTTGTCGTACGGGACGAGAAGCGGCGGCAGTACTGGCGTATGCCGCAAACACCGGACGCGCACACGCCTCAGACGCCTCAACAGTCCTGAAGCGCCGACGCACCTGGGCTGCCGGGCCGGGGCGCAGCGTCGGCTGGGAGGATTGCGCGGACCACAGAGGAAGAAGGGGGGATGAGCATGATCGTGCTCGCCTTGGTCGGCGTTCTCCTGCTCGCCGTCGCAGGGTGCGTGTGTGTCGTCTGGGCGTCTCGGGGTGGCCCACGCTGGGTGCGTGGGGTGGCCACCGTGACGCTGGGACTGGGCGAGGTGGTGCGGGTGTTGGGACGTTCCGGAAGCGGGTCGAGGTCCTCGAACTCCGGCTCGGACGACTGACGCCCTACGGGCGCGAGGCGAGCGCGGGCCGCGCCGACGCGGGTGACGGTCGGCGCGGCCCGCATGACGTCAGCCGGTCGTCCCGGGCGACGGCGGGCCGGTTGTCGCCCCGCCCTTGCCCTCCGTCAGGAGCCACTCACGGTTCAGGGCCCCCAGCGGGATCTTCTTCTGGAAGACGGGCGTGCCGAAGATGGTCAGCTGGAGCTGGAGGGAACCGGTGAGGTCCACTCCGCCGTAGAGGGCGTAGGCACCGGTCACCGCACCCGTGCCGTCGGAGGAGCCCTCCGCCGACGCCTCGGCGTGGGCGCGGACGTACGGGGCCAGGTCGGCGGTGACTCCTACGGTGCCGTAGAGACCCACGGTCGCCTCGGCGCCGAGGGCGGCCTTGACGTCACCGGCCGCGGTGACCGTGGCCTTGAGGGGCTCGCCCGACATCTCGGACTCGCTGACCGGGGTCCAGCCCTTGGTCCAGGAGAAGGTGCCGCCGACGCGGAAGTCGCCCTTGATGTCCTGTTCGACGTCGACCGTGACGCGGCCGTCCGCGTTCACCTGGATGTAGCAGGTGAGGTCCAGGTTGACGACCACGGGGATCGGGCCGACCTGGATCACCGGGTCGGAGTGGAGCTCGGCGAAGGGGATGCGGATCGGCCGCCCGTCGGTCGATCCGGCCGCGCGGCCCTTCAGGGACCACTTCGAGGCCCAGTCGCCGGACAGGCCCAGGAAGGCACCGCCGGGCGAAGCACCCGTGCCGTCGCCGGAACCGTCGTACGAGAACGCGACCTCTGGCGCGAGCTGGACGAAGCCCTCCACGGACGCCGCGGCCGACGCCGGGGCACCCTCGGACGTCTCCACCGCAGCACCCACGTCGATACGGAGGCTGCCCAGCGGGAGTTTCGCGCCCTCGGGGCCGAAGTGGAGGTCGCCCGTCTTCGCCCAGGAGACCTTCACGCCCTTCAGGAGGGGCTCGACCTCCATGGCCGACGGGTCCACCGGGACCGTGCCCCTGGCCTTGCTTTCGCCGAGCAGGGAGTTGAGCTTCGCCGGTTCCGTCTCGACCGTCGTCTCGCCGTCCTGCGTGGCGCCTACGACCTGCGTCACCTCGGCCAGTACGCCGTCCGGGGCGCCGGGGGCCGGTGCGCTGGCGATGAAGTCGCCGACGGATACCGGGGGTTGGGCGGAGTCGGAGTTGGAGTCGGAGGCGGGGACGGAAGCGGGGACGGAAGCGGAGGGGCTGGTCGAGGGCTTCGCGGGCGAGGCAGGTGAGGGGCTGGTGCCGGCCGACGGGGCCGGGGGCGGCTTCGGCACGGACGGCGACGAGATGACGGCCCGTCCGGACTTCCTGTCGTACGAGGCGACCTTGAGGGACGACTTCCGCGCCGTGCCTCCCTCACCTCCGTCGGCGACGGCGGTGGGAGTGGCCGTACCGGACGGGGCCGACACGACGGCGAGTTGTTCCTGGACCGCGGCGGGGTCGGGGGTCTCGGCCGCCGCCCTGGTCGCCGGGTCGGTGATGGTCGGGGAGTTGGACGAGCAGCCCGTGACGAGCACGGCCGCGAGGGTGGCTGCCGACAGTAAGGCATGCCTCTTGAGCTTGGGTCTGTGCACGCGTGTTCCTCGGGAGCGGGGTATGGGGGTGCGCTTCAGGAGGTGACGCATGGGGAGCGGGCACGCCGGTCAACCAGGCGTTCCCGTACGGCCGTTGCTGCGCTGCGCGCGGCCGATGGTTACCCCCCAGTAGTCATGCATGAGCATGCCAGCACCGCGGGGGCAGCACCCGCTTTCTTTTCCGGGGGTGGCGGTGACGTGAGTCACAGCCGATTGCCGGCCAGTTCCCGCAGTCGGGTCGGGGCGGGGCGGGACGACGACCGGCGGAACTGAGCACATCCCAGCGGGGTCACGGGGAGTCCGGCGTGCCGTGCACGTCGCCGAGGGCGTCGGGCGCCACAAATGGTTTGTCCCGCGAAATCGGCCCGTCGTAAGGTGAGTTCACTTCGAAGAGACGTTCCCCAGGAAGCAAGCCGCAGAGCGGGAACGTCCCACCTCACCGAGCCACCGAGCCACACCGAGGTGCCGAAGGGGCGGCAGCCGTCTTTGTCGACCCCTTTTTTCGGAGGCCCTTCATGAACGTCCGTACGAACGTGGGCATCGGCCTGCCCATCGGCGACCCGGCCGCCCTGCTCACCTGGGCCCGGCGCGCGGACGCCGGCCCCTTCAGCACGCTCGGTCTGCTCGACCGGCTCGTCTACGACAACCCCGAACCGCTGGTCGCGCTGGCCGTCCTCGCCGGTGCCACCACGCGCGTCCGCGTCCAGACCGAGGTGCTGCTCGCCCCGCTGCGCGACACCGCCCTGCTGGCCAAGCAGGCCGCCACCCTGGACCGGATGACCGGCGGGCGGCTCGTCCTCGGCCTGGGCATCGGCGGCAGGGAGGACGACCACCGCGCCACCGGCACCGATCTGCGCACCCGGGGCCGGCGTCTGGACCAGCAGCTGGAGACGATGTGTCGCCTGTGGCACGGCGATCCCTACGGCGACGGCGACGGCGTCGGCCCGATCGGCCCTGTGCCCGCCCGCCTCGGCGGCCCGGAGCTGCTCTTCGGCGGCTTCAAGCCGGCCGCCCTCGAACGCGTCGCCCGCTGGGGCAACGGCTTCCTCGCGGCTGCGGCGCCCTCCTGGGCGGGCGGCCTGTTCGACGCCGTCCGCGGGTTCTGGAAGGAGTACGGCCGCGACGGCGAACCCCGCCTCGTCGCTCAGGTGAACGTCGCGCTCGGCCCACCGGACGTGCTCGACGACGCCCGCGCCCGCATGCACGCGTACTACGCCTTCACCGGCATGGCCGACCGCATGGTCGCCGGCCTCCTCACCACGCCCGCCGAGATCCGCGGCGCGCTCACCGCCTTCGCCGACCTGGGCGCCGACGAGGTCATGCTCTACTGCTACGGCCTGGACCCGGACCAGGTGGACCGTCTGGCGGACGTGCTGTGATTCCGGATCTGTGATCGATCCCGGATCTGTGATCCCGGATCTGTGACACCTCCGGCCTGCTGCGCGGGCCGGCGGCACTCGCGGGCGCCGGTGCGTGCGCCATGTACGCCTTAGGGCTGCTCGCTGGCACAGGCGCGGTGATGACGGCGGAGGACGGCGGAACGGACTCGTCGCCACCTCCGTCCTGCCGTACAGCGGGCTGGTGGGAACGGCATCAGCAGGGCATCGAGATCGACGGCTGCACGGTCACGTACCTCCCTCCCGGCTTCGTCCGCGAGACCAGCGACGGCGGCCGCTACGACAACGGCAACGTGCCCGGCTACGTCAACCCGGTCGTCCTGGGCCTCGCCCTCACCGCTGCCGGGTGCGCCATCGGCGCGGGGCACGCGTCGCAGCCGCGTGCCCGGGCCGAGCTGCGGAAGGGCGAGGCCGGTTAGCCTCGGTCCATCGAGGCCGGCAGGAGTTGCCGGGTGACGTGGTGGGAGGCAGACATGGCGAAGATCCCCAGCGCGGCGGTCGCCGCGGGCGGACTCGTCGGCGGCTACGGCGTGGCCCGCTGGACCAGGAAGCGGCAGCTCGGCGGGGCCGTACTGGCCGTCGCCGGCGCCGCGGCCGCACAGCAGTGGCGGCAGCAGGCGGGCGGGAAGGCCGCGGGCGCACTGACTGCCACGTATGTCGCCGCCTTCGCCGGTTCGCACCCACTGGCCAAGAAGGTGGGCGCCTGGCCCGCCGTGTTCGCGGTGGCGGGGGCGATGGCCCTGGCGTCGTGGGCGGCGGCGGACCGGCGGGGCTGACCCGCGCCACCCCGCCGCACAGCCACCACCCCGCCGCACGTGGGCAGTGGCGGACCGGCGGGGCTGACCCGCGCCGCCCCGCCGCTCGGCCACCGCCTCAACGCACAGCCACCACCCCAACGCTCGGCCACCACCCCGCCGCACAGCCACCGCCCCGCCGCTCGGCCACAGGCCCAACGCTCGGCCACCACTCCGTCACTCGGCCACCGCCCGCCGCCACCGCCCCGACGCGCTCAGGCGCAGGGCCCCGGCACCTTCGCCGACGGGCGCCCGAGGTCGCCTAGGCCCGGTGGCTCAGCACATTCACCACCCGCCCGTTCGGATCCCGTACGAAGAACCGCCGTACGCCCCACTCCTCGGCCCGAAGCTCCCGTACGATCTCCGCGCCCGAGGCCAGCACCTGGGCGTACACGGCGTCGACGTCCTCGACCTCCACGCTCAGGTCGGGGACGACCGGAGCGGTGCGCTCCTCGGTGAAGAAGCTGATCTGCGCGGTGGGGTTGGCGGGGGACGCCAGGGTCATCACCCAGCCCATGTGCATCACCTCCTCGAAGCCGAGCAGGCCGTAGAAGTCCCGGCTGGTCTCCATCTGTTCCTCGGACCCGACCTGGAAGTCGGGCATGATCCTGCGGATCGTCATCGAATGCGGCTCCTGATCGGCGGCCGGAGTCCTCGGTGGCCGGAGTTTCTGTTATCCCCGGCAGTGTCTCCCCGTCTCCTCACCGTCCCCAGCCCCAGGCACGCGAGGAATGAGCCACGTGACACGACAGATCAGCCGCCGGAGCATGCTCAAGGCCACGGGAGCGACCGCCGGAGCCGTCGGGGCCGCGACGGTCGCCGGGATCGGCATCGGTACGACCGCTCTGGCGTCCCCGGCAGCCGCGGCCGGCCGCACGTTCGCGCACCCCGGCCTCCTGCACACCCGCGCGGACCTGGACCGGATGGCCGCCGAGGTGAAGGCCGGCGCCGCTGTCCACACGGCCGGGTTCGCCAAGCTGACCGCCAACCGGCACGCGCAGAGCGGCTGGACGGCCAACCCGCAGGCGACCGTGGTCAGGGGAGGCGCCGGCCAGAACTACGCGATCCTCTACAACGACATCCATGCCGCCTACCAGAACGCCCTGCGCGGCCACGTCAGCGGCGACAGCGCGCATCTCGACACCGCCGTGGCGATCCTCAACGCCTGGTCGGCCGAGCTCACCACACTCGCCGGCAACGCCGACCGCTTCCTGGCCGCCGGGATCTACGGCTACCAGATCGCCAACGCCGCCGAACTCGTGCGCGACCACCCCGACTTCGAGCTCGGCCGGTTCCAGGAGATGCTGACCGGCGTCTTCGCGCCGCTCAGCGACAGTTTCCTGGTCAGGCACAACGGCGCCGTCGTCTCCAACTACTGGACCAACTGGGACCTCACCGCCATGTGCTGCGTCCTGGCGACCGGCATCCTCTGCGACGACAAGGCCCAGGTCGCCCGCGCTGTCGAGTACTTCAAGCACGGCGAGGGGCTCGGCTCGATCCGCAACGCCATTCCCGTCGTACGCGACGACGGACTCGCCGAGTGGCTGGAGGCCGGCCGCGACCAGGGGCACGCGCTGCTCGGTGTCGGCCTGATGGGCACCTTCTGCGAGATGGCCTGGAACCAGGGCATCGACCTGTACGGCTACGACGACAGCCGCTTCCTCAAGGGAGCCCAGTACGTGGCCAAGTGGGCCATGGGCGGGGAGGTGCCCTTCACCGCGAACACCCGCAGGAAGGGCGCGATCAACGGCTGGTCGGGGTCGGAGACCGTGACCGAGGCGGCCCCCGTCGACCCGGCGATGACGCGCCCGATCTGGGCGATGATCGCCAACCACTACACCAAGCGCCGGGGCCTGCCGGCGTCGTACCTCACCCGGATCGCCGCGAAGGCCTCGCCGGAGGGCGGCGGCGGGGACTACGGGCCGAACAGCGGTGGGTACGACCAACTGGGCTTCGGCACGCTGGCGTTCACCCGGGACAAGGCGACGGAGGCAGGGCCGGGCGCCGGCGGTTCGACCGGTCCGGTGGCTTCGGGGGCGGCGTCCCCGGCAGCCGGGGCGGGGTCAGGGGCGGGGTCGGACGCCCGGCCGCAGACGGGGGCAGCCACGGCATCGCCCTCCGCGTCCGCCGCCCCCGCCGCGTCCACCGCCCCCTCCACCACCGGCGACCTCGCCGCCACCGGCTCCGACGACGTCGTCGGCTGGACCGCCGCCACCGGCATCACCGCCCTCGCCGGCGGCCTGCTCCTCCTGCGGCGCAGGGAGCGGGGCCGGCGCGCATCCCAGTAGGGCTATGCCTTTTGTCCCACCTCGCCCGCCCGAGCAGGCTTCGTCACCGCCGTGAGCGGCCGGGCGATGTCCTCCAGCGACCGGCGTTCCGCGCGGACCGCGAGGAAGGCGGCCACCAGACCCGCCAGGCACATCAGGGCCGCCCCGATCTGGAAGGCGAGGACCGTGTCGCCGACCTTGCCCGTCTCGGTGAGGTCGGCGAAGAGCAGAGGGCCGCTGATACCGCCGGCGGCGGTGCCGAGGGCGTAGAAGAAGGCGATGGACATCGCGCGGGTCTCCATCGGGAAGACCTCGGAGACCGTGAGGTAGGCGCTCGACGCGCCGGCCGACGCGAAGAACAGGACCGCGCACCAGCAGGCCGTCAGCGTGCTCGCGCTGAGCGTGCCCTGGTCGAACAGCCAGGCCGTGCCGAACAGCAGGATGCCCGAGAGCAGATACGTCGACGAGATCATGACGCGGCGGCCGACCGTGTCGAACAGTTTGCCCAGCAGCAGCGGACCCATGAAGTTGCCGACCGCGATCACCGCGAAGTAGTAGCCGGTGTTGCCGCTCGGGACGTCGTAGAACGTGGTCAGGATCGCGCCGAAGCCGAAGGTGATGGCGTTGTAGAGGAACGCCTGGCCGATGAACAGGGAGAAGCCGAGGATCGCCCGCCTGCGGTACTTGGAGAAGACCGTGCGGCCGATCTCCACGAACGTCACGCTGCGGCGCTGGCGGATGGTGAGCTCACCCTCGGCGCGCGGCAGCGGCTCGCCCCGCTCGGCCTCCACCCGCTCCTCGATGGAGGACACGATCCGTTCCGCCTCGTCGTCGCGGCCGTGGATCAGCAGCCAGCGTGGGCTCTCCGGGACGTGCCGCCGGACCAGGAGGATCACCAGGGCGAGGACGGCGCCGAGCGCGAACGTCAGCCGCCAGCCGACGTCCGCCGGGAAGATCGCCGTGTCCAGCGCGACGATCGACAGCAGCGAGCCGCCGACCGCGCCCAGCCAGAAGCTGCCGTTGATCATCAGGTCGACACGGCCGCGGTACTGCGCGGGGATCAGCTCGTCGATCGCGGAGTTGATCGCCGCGTACTCGCCGCCGATGCCGAAGCCGGTCAGGAAGCGGAACAGGAAGAACCACCAGGTGTGGAAGGAGACCGCGGTCAGCGCCGTCGCCGCCAGGTAGACCGCCAGCGTGATCATGAACAGCTTCTTGCGGCCCCAGCGGTCGGTGAGGCGGCCCCAGAACAGGGCGCCCAGGCAGGCACCGGCCACATACAGAGCGGCGGCCAGGCCGGTGACCTGGCCGGAGGTGATCGGCAGTCCGCTGCCGGGCTCGGAGAGGCGCGGCGCGATGTTGCCGACGACCGTGACCTCCAGCCCGTCCAGGATCCACACGGTGCCGAGACCGATCACGATCGTCCAGTGCCAGCGTGACCACGGGAGGCGGTCCAGGCGGGCGGGGATGTCGGTCGTGACGGTACGGCCGGTCTCGGCTTCTGCGGTGGTCATGGGCTCCCTCCCCATCGAGCGGAACCCGAGCCGAGTGCCCTGAAGGGGGCGGGGCTACGCCACCCGGACCCTGGGGCGGGTCTACGCCCCCAGGGCCCGCGACACCGTGTAGATCACCAGGCCGGCGAGCGAGCCGACCACCGTGCCGTTGATCCGGATGAACTGCAGATCGCGTCCGATGTGCGCCTCGATCTTCTTCGTCGTGTGCTCGGCGTCCCAGCTCGCCACGGTGTCCGTGATCAGGGACGTGATCTCCTTGCGGTAGGTGGTGACGACGTACACCGCCGCGCCCTCGACCCAGCCGTCGACCTTGGCCTGCAGCCGCGGCTCGACCGCCATCCGCGAGCCCAGCGACAGCAGCGAGGCCCGCACGCGCAGGCGCAGCTCGCTGCGCTCGTCCTCGGCCGCCGAGACGATCATCGACCGTACGGCGGTCCACGCCGACGCGATCAGGTCCTGCACCTCGCCGCGCCCCAGCACCTCGCCCTTGAGCCGCTCGACACGCGCGCGCGTGTCCGTGTCGGACTGGAGGTCGGAGGCGAAGTCGGTGAGGAAGCGGTCGAGGGCGGCACGGGCCGGGTGGGAGGGCATGTCGCGCATCTCGGTGACGAAGCGCAGCAGTTCCTTGTAGACGCGCTCACCGACCCGCTTGTCGACGAACCTCGGGGTCCAGCCGGGAGCGCCGCCCTGCACCGCGTCCATGATCTCCTCGTCGTGCAGGATCAGCCAGTGCTGGGCCCGCGCGACGATCAGGTCGACGGCACGCTTGTGGCCGCCGTCCGCGACGATCTTGTCCAGCATCTTCCCTATGCCGGGCGCGATCTCCTGGGCGTCGGCCCGACGGGTGATCGCCTCCCCCACCACCGCCTGGACGTCCGAGTCGCGCATGACCGCCAGGGCGCCTCTGAGCGCCGCCGACAACTCGGCCGTCACGCGGTCCGCGTGCTCCGGGTCCGCCAGCCACGCCCCCAGCCGGCTGCCGATGCCGACGGCGCGCAGGCGCTGTCGTACGACGTCCTCGGAGAGGAAGTTCTCCCCGACGAACTCGCCCAGTGAGACTCCCAGCTGGTCCTTCTTGTTGGGGATGATCGCGGTGTGCGGGATGGGGATGCCCAGCGGATACCGGAACAGGGCCGTGACCGCGAACCAGTCGGCGAGCGCGCCGACCATGCCGGCCTCGGCGGCCGCCGCGACATAGTTCGCCCACTCGCCGGCGCCCTGATGGGACGCCACCTTGGCGAGGACGTACACCAGGGCCACGAACAGCAGCAGCCCGGTGGCGGTGAGCTTCATCCGCCGTACGCCGCGCTGTTTCTCCTCGTCGGCGGCGGTGAACGTCGTCATCGCACGTACGGCCGATGCGGGGACGCGCCGGTTACCGGCAGCGCCCGGCCGGGCATGCTGCTCTACGTCACGCGTTCCCGTTTCTTCCGGATTCGTACGTTCCATTCCGCTCCACCCGTCCAGGATCCCCCGTACTCATTGTCCCTACCTGACCGACTCCTGGAACGAAACAAGAGTTCCCGGCGTCTGTTCGATGGGGGGAGGTCGATGACGAACTCCGGATGAACGCCGGCGGCCCAATGGGGGGTCCGTGCAACTCCCCTCCGCCTTATGACGCATCATGAGGTGATCACATCGGAGCCTCGGGCTCCCATCCGCCCGAGGAGACACGCACCGCATGACCAGGCGTAACGGTTATGCCTTGCTCGCCGCGATCGTCACCCTGATCGTCACGCTGTCCGCGGCCATATACGTCGGAGTCGCCTCCGACGACGGCAGCGCCACCAGCAAGAGCACCCCCACCAACGAAGGCGCCCACCGTGGCCCCGCCGCCCCGGCCTCCACCGGCATCTGGGTCGGCGCCTGGTCGACCTCCCCGGTCGGCTCCGAGCCCGGCACCGAGATGGAGGGCCTCGCGGGCCGCTCGGTGCGCAACGTCGTGCACACCAGCGTCGGCGGTACGAGTGCCCGGATCACGCTGTCCAACCTCTACGGCCAGTCCGCGCTGACCATCACGCACGCCTCCGTCGCCGTGGCCGCCGGTACCGGGACCGCGGCGGCGATCGTGGACACCATGCGCAGGCTGACCTTCGGCGGGAACACCACGGTCGTCATCCCGCCGGGGCAGCAGGTGCTGAGCGACGCCGTGCGCATCGCCGTCCCGGCGGACACCGACATCCTTGTCACCACCTACTCCCCCACCCCGTCCGGCCCGGTGACCTACCACCCGCACGCGCGCCAGATCAGCTACGTCGCCGAGGGCGACGTCACCGAGGACGCGACCGGCGTGGCGTACACCGGGCAGGTCGGTTCCTGGCGCTACCTGACCGCGCTGGACGTACTCAGCAACGAGTCCCAGGGCACCGTCGTCGTCTTCGGCGACTCGCTGACCGACGGCATCACGTCCACTGCGAACGCCAACCGGCGCTGGACGGACGCCCTCTCGCGCCGGCTGCGCGCGGCGATCACGGCCCGTCAGGACGTGCCGCGCTACAGCGTCGTCAACCAGGGCATCAGCGGCAACCAGATCCTCGTCAGCGGCACCGGGCGCCCCGCGAACAACGAGGCCGGCCTCACCCGCTTCGGCCGCGACGTCCTCGCCCGTACGAACGTCAAGGTCGTCGTCATCGACCTCGGCGTCAACGACATCCTGCGCAACCCCAGGCTCGCCGACCCCGACCGCATCCTCGACGGCCTGCGCGCCCTGGTCCGTCAGGCCCACGCCCGCGGCATCAAGGTCGTCGGCGCCACCCTGATGCCCTTCCAGGGCCACCGCGGCTACACCGACGCCCGCGAGAACGTACGCCAGCAGATCAACGCCGAGATCCGCGCCGGCCGGGTCTTCGACGCGGTGGCCGACTTCGACGAGGCCCTCAGGGACCCGTACAACCCCCGCAAGTTCCGCCCCGACTACGACTCCGGCGACCACCTTCACCCCAGCGACAAGGGCTACGACCGCATGGGAGAGGCCTTCAACCTGGAGCACCTGAAGGGCGCGGCTCCGGCGAAGCTGTAGGGCCGAGCCGGCGGGGGCAACAGGCCGCGCGCCTGCGGCCACCGCATCGCCCGGCGCAGGCTCAGGGCCGCAGCGTCCGCCCCATCCGGCCCGCCTCAGCAGCCGGGCACAGACTGCAGCCCACGCCGCTCAACGAAGCCCGCGGGCCAAAGCGGCAGCCCCCAGCGCGCCGGCCGCATCCCCAGCCAGAGCCTGTCGGCCGCAGTCCCCGGCCCACGCGGCCTGCGGGCTAGTCGTGCCGCTGGGGCGGCTCCCGTCCCGAAGAAGGGCGGCAGCCCGCCGGCGCGGGCGAGCATCGAAGAGGGCGGCGCCCCGCCCGCGTGGGCGAGCGTCCTCGCCCCTCCTCAGTCCTTGCGCCGGGCGCCACGCGGCCGACGGCGCTCAGTCCTCGTCCCGCTCCCGCGACCGTGCTCCGCGATCCTGGCGGTCACCATGCGCATGCCGCCACATGTCCCGATGGTCCTCAAGCATCTCGCGATGCGCCTCGTGCTGCTCCTCCCGGATCGACGCCCGCAACTCCCGCCGCTGTTCGCGTCGCGCCAGCTTCTCCCGCCGCCGCTCCTCGCGCAGCTCCTGGCGCTGTTCGCGCGTGCGCTTGCGCTCCACCCCCACGCCACCCCAGAAGGCGAACCCGGTCACGATCACACGAGGGGCGCCCGGATCGCCCGGCACGCCCTCCTCCCGGTGGTCGAACCCGCCCATGATCCCGAACCCCCGCACCACGACCTCGACCCCGGGCGGCACGGTCACCTGCATCCCGCCCATGATGGCGACGCAGTTGATCACGACCTCCCGGTCCGCGAAGTTGGCCTCGCGCAGATCGATCTCCCCGCCGCCCCAGAAGGCAAAGCAGTTGAACCGCCGAGGCACGGTCCAGCGCCCCTTGCGCTGGAACCCCGACATCACGGCGACACCCCCCGTCGACGACCCCTCGCCGCCGACGATCCGATCCGCCCAACTCCCGTCCCAGTCCTCGGATTTCTTGACCATGTCGACCTTGGGAACGGCCACCGTGCCGACGGGCAGATCCCGGGTGATCGGCGCCAGCTCGCCGTACGTACGCGCCTGGTACGTCGCGTCGAGGCGTTCCTCGAACTCCTCCATGTCGAGCCGCCCCTCCGCGAGGGCGTCCCGCAGGACCTCGGCAACTCGTTCACGATCGGCGTCGGAGGCACGCAGCTCCGGGGCTTCGTCGCTCATGCGGTCAGCCTACGAGTAACCCCGGCCAGGGGGCTACGAGATCGCCCGCTCAGCCTGTCCGGGCGGGGGTTCGGGGGCGTCCCCCAGTGAGTGCAGCATCTTCGCGATGACCGCCTCGATGTCCGGTTCCCGCACCGACAGATCCACCAGCGGATACTCCGCCGCGATCCGCGCCACCAGCACCGCCGCCGACTCGGCCGCCGGGAACGCCAGCCACTGCCGCGGCCCCTCCACCTTCACCACCCGTGCGGGCGGCGCCTCGATCGGCGGCAGCTCCCGCTCCAGGTCGACGACCAGCGTGCGTTCGCTCTCCCCCACCTCGTGCAGCCCGGCGAGCGGGCCGTCGTACATCAGCCGCCCGTGGTCGATGACCATCACCCGCGAGCACAACTGCTCGATGTCCTGCAGATCGTGCGTGGTCAGCAGCACCGTCGTGCCGCGTTCCCCGTTCAGCTCCCGCAGGAACTCCCTCACCCTCGCCTTCGAGATCACGTCGAGCCCGATCGTCGGCTCGTCCAGGTACACCACCTCGGGGTCGTGCAGCAGCGCCGCCGCGATGTCGCCGCGCATCCGCTGCCCGAGGGAGAGCTGACGCACCGGGACGTCCAACAGCGCGCCCAGGTCGAGCAGTTCGACGAGCCGGTCGAGGTTCTCCCGGTAACGGCCGTCCGGGATGCGGTACATGCGGTGCATCAGCTTGTACGAGTCGATCAGCGGCAGGTCCCACCACAGCGTCGTACGCTGCCCGAACACCACCCCGATCCGGTGCGCAAGCCGCATCCGCTCGCGGGACGGGTCGATGCCGGCGACCCGGAGCCGGCCCCCGCTCGGGGTCAGGATGCCGGTCAGCATCTTGATCGTCGTCGACTTGCCGGCGCCGTTCGGCCCGATGTAGCCCACCATCTCGCCGCGTGCGACGCGGAAGGAGATCGAGTCGACGGCCCGTACCTGGCGCCGCTCCCGCTTCAGGAAACCGGTCTTCTTGCGCACGTCGAAGACCTTCTCGACGCCGTCGAGTTCGATGAACGCGTCCACCGTGCCGTCCATGGCACTCATACCGCCCATGCCCTCCACCGCTGTCCTCAACTCCCCGTACTCCGATACGACCGCAGCCCGGCCCGCCACGCCAGGCCGGCCAGCGCACAGCACACCGCCGCCACCAACGGCGACGCGAAGGCCGACCACGGGGGCAGGCCGAGCGGATACGGGCGCTCCAGCACATAGGAGGCCGGCACCCAGTTGACGAAGGCGAGCGGCAGCACGAACGTCACCCCGCGCACGAAGTCCGTCCCGAACACCGTCGGCGGGTACTGCAGCAGCGTGGTGCCGCCGTACGTGAACGCGTTCTGCACCTCGGCGGCGTCCTGCGCCAGGAACTGGAAGGACGCCCCCGCCACGAACAGGGCACAGAAGATCACCCCGCCGCAGACCACCATCACCGGCACCAGCAGCACCTTCGCCGCCGTCCAGTCCACGTCGACGGCCAGCAGCGCCCAGCCCAGCACCAGACCGCCCTGGGTGATCCGGCCGAGGCGGCGCAACGCGAAGTGGTCCGCGGCGACCTGGGCCAGCACCGGGACGGGCCGCACGAGCAGCGTGTCGAACGAGCCGTCGCGCATCCGGCCGCCGAGGACGTCCATCGAGCCGAAGGTCAGGTCGGCGATCCCGAACGCCGTCGCGGACAGCCCGTACAGGAAGGCGACCTCGGGCAGCGACCAGCCGCCCAGCGAGTCGACCTGCGAGAACATCAGCAGGATCGCCACGAAGTCCAGGCCGGTCACCAGCAGGTTGCCGAAGACCGTGACGACGAAGGAGGCGCGGTAGGTCATGGCGGACCGGATCCACATCCCGGCGATCAGCCGGTAGGCCCGCAGCCCCTCACCGGCCCGGGACACCGAGCCGTCACGGGCCCCAGGCACCTTGGTGACCCCGGAGATCTCAGCCACCCTGCACCACCACCCGCCGTGTGGCCGCCGACTGCACCAGCCGCCCGGCCGCCAGCAGCACCACCGCCCACGCCGCCTGGAACGCGTACGCCCGCAGCGGGTCGGTCTCCCCCATCAGCACGTCCGCCGGCATCTGCAGCTGCGCCGCCCAGGGCAGCACCCGCACGATCTCGCCGAAGGCGCCCGGGAAGGCGTTCAGGGGCAGCACCATGCCCGAGAAGAAGATCCCCGTGATCATCAGAGCCTGGTTGACGCCCATGCCGTCCATCAGCCAGAACACACTCAGGGCCGCCAGATAGCGGATCGCGAAGCTGACGAGGGTGGCGAGCAGGAGTGTGACCGTGAAGGCCGCCCAACGGGTGACGTCCGCCGGCAGCGCCATCGGGAAGAAGAGCGCGCCGAACGCGAACGGGATCACGCCCCGCCCGAGCATCTGGAACAGGGCCCGCCCCACGTCGCCCGCCAGCCACCACAGCTGGAGGTCGGCCGGCCGGTACAGGTCGACGGCGATCTCACCGGTGCGGATACGCTGCATCAGATCCTTCTCGGCGCCGCCGCCCTGGATGGCGAGCGTCGCGTACAGGCACTGGCCCAGCCACACATAGGTGACGGCCTGGGTCTGGTCGTAGCCGCCGAGATGCGGCTTCTCGTCCCACAGCGCCAGATAGGTGTAGACGAGGATCACGCCGAAGACCGTGTTGGTGAAAACCCCGGCCGCCGTCGCCGCCCGATAGGTCGCGTACCTTCTGAACCCGCCCACCGCGACGGCTAGGTACAACCGCCCCGATCCCACATCCACAGCCCTCCTCGCCCGCGCCCGGCACCGAAGCGCAGGAGCCTAGTGCGCGCGCAGCGGGGGCTGCCAGCCAATTTCCGGACCGCTCCCGGCGCGAGAGTCTGCTCACTTTCCGCAGACACGCGCCGGTTTCCGGGAACGGAACGCCCAGTGCGAGAGTCTTCAGCAATGGGGGCGCATTAGGCGTACGAGGCGTACGGGAACGTACGACGCGAAACAGGAGTCCGTGCACGAGATGAGTGACGAGCCGCAGCCGCAGGGGCAGGCCCAGCAGCCGAACGACAAGCCCAGGCGGCCGAAGAGGACGGGCTGGCGGCGGATCATCCCGACCTGGCGGATGGTGCTCAGCACCTTCGTCATCGGCACGCTGCTGCTGTTCGGGCTGTTCTTCCTGGGCTACTCCCTGGTCAAGATCCCGCCGGCCAACGCGCTCGCGACCAAGCAGGCCAACGTGTACATGTACGCGGACGGATCGGTGATCGCCCGCGACGGCCAGGTCAACCGGGAGAACGTCACCCTGGCGCAGATGTCCAAGGACGCCCAGCACGCGATCCTGGCCGCCGAGGACCGCGACTTCTACACCGAGTCCGCCATCGACCCGAAGGCGATGCTGCGCGCCGGCTGGAACACGGCGACCGGCAAGGGCAAGCAGTCCGGCTCCACGATCACCCAGCAGTACGTGAAGAACTACTACCTGCGTCAGGAGCAGACCGTCACCCGCAAGGTGAAGGAGTTCTTCATCTCGATCAAGCTGGACCGCGAGAAGAGCAAGAACGAGATCCTCGAGGGCTACCTCAACACCAGCTTCTTCGGCCGCAACGCCTACGGCATCCAGGCCGCCGCCCAGGCCTACTACGGCATGGACGCCAAGGACCTCGACCCGGGCCGCGCCGCCTACCTGGCCGCCCTCGTCAACGCGCCCAGCGAGTACGACGTCGTCGCCCACCCGGAGAACAAGTCCGCGGCCCTGGCCCGCTGGAACTACGTCCTGGACGGCATGGTCACCAAGGGCTGGCTCAGCGAGTCGAAGCGGGCGGGCATCAAGTTCCCGATGCCGAAGGAGGCGACGACCTCCACCAACCTGTCCGGGCAGCGCGGTTACATCGTGCAGATCGTCAAGGACTATCTGACCCAGAACAAGATCGTCAGCGCGGAGGAGCTGCAGGCCGGCGGCTACCGCGTCACCACCACCCTGCAGAAGAACCGGCAGGACGCCTTCGTCGACGCCGTCAACGACCAGCTGATGTCGAAGCTGGACAAGAAGAAGAACAAGGTCGACACCTACGTCCGCGCGGGCGGCGCCTCCGTCGACCCGAAGACCGGCAAGGTCGTCGCGATGTACAACGGCATCGACTACGTGAAGCAGTACACCCCGAACGCCACCCGCCGGGACTTCCAGGTCGGCTCCACCTTCAAGCCGTTCGTGTTCACCTCGGCCGTGGAGAACGGCTCGACGACGCAGGACGGCCGCCGGATCACCCCGAACACGATCTACGACGGCACCAACAAGCGCCCGGTACAGGGCTGGACGGGCAGCTACGACCCCGCGAACGAGGACGACGTCTCCTACGGCGACATCAGCGTCCGCGAGGCCACCGACAAGTCCGTCAACTCGGTGTACGCGCAGATGGCCGTCGACGTGGGCCCCGAGAAGGTGAAGGACACCGCGGTCGAGCTCGGCCTGCCCGAGGGCACCCCCGACCTCCATCCGTACCCGTCGATCGCGCTCGGCACCGCCACCGCCAGCGTGCTGGACATGGCGGAGGCCTACGCGACGCTCGCCAACCACGGCAAGCACGGCACGTACACCATGATCGAGAAGGTCACCAAGGACGGCGCCGACGTGATCGAGCTGCCCGAGCGCAAGACCTCCCAGGTCATCAGCCGCGAGGCCGCCGACACCACGACGTCCGTCCTGCAGAGCGTCGTCGACAACGGCACCGCCACCGCCGCCCAGGCCGCCGGCCGGCCGGCGGCGGGCAAGACCGGCACCGCGGAGGAGGACACCGCGGCCTGGTTCGCCGGGTACACCCCCGACCTCGCCACCGTCGTCTCCGTCATGGGCCAGGACCCGGTCACGGCCAAGCACAAGTCGCTGTACGGCGCGATGGGCCTGGACCGCATCAACGGCGGCGGGGCGCCCACCGAGATCTGGGCCCAGTACACCGAGGACGCGCTGAAGGGGAAGCCGGTCAGCGACTTCGACCTGGAACTCCAGGAGGGCTCCGACGTGCCCCAGTACCCGACGACCGACCCGACCCGGGGCGACGAGGGCACCGGCGAACAGGACAACGGCGGCACCACCGGGGAGCCGACCCCCGGCGGCCAGGACACCGAGGGCCAGACCGGCGGCGAGACGCCCGGTCAGACGGACGGCGGCACCACGGGCGACACGACCGGCGGCACCACAGACGGCGGCACGACGGACGGCGGCACGACCGGCGGGACCGACACCGGCGGCACCACAGACGGGGGCACGACGGACGGCGGCACCACGGGCGGGACCACCGACGGCGGCACCACAGACGGGGGCACGACGGACGGCGGCACCACGGACGGGACCGACACCGGCGGAGGCGGCGGGACGTCCGGGAACACGGCCGGGACGCTGAGTACGACCCGCCGGCAGTGAGAGCCCCCGGGCTCAGTGACCGCTGGTCGCCTTGAGACCCACCACGGCGACCAGCAGCAGACAGACGAAGAAGATCCGCGCGGCGGTGACCGGCTCCCCCAGCACCGCCATTCCGACCACCGCCGCCCCGGCCGCGCCGATGCCCACCCACACGCCGTAAGCGGTACCGATGGGCAGGGACTTCGCCGCGTACGACAGCAACAGCATGCTGGCTACGATGCCGACACCGGTGAACAGGCTCGGGACGAGCCGCGTGAAACCGTCGGTGTACTTCATGCCGATCGACCAGCCGACCTCGAGCAGACCGGCGACGACGAGCAGAACCCAGGCCATGACAGGCACCTCCGAGACGTGACGACGTGAGCGGGGGTGCGTCGTCTTTGCGTACATCCCGGTACGGCGCGTCTCGTCGGGCTCCTTCAAAGCTAGCAAACAGACAGCGAGAGGGGCTGGTGACGACGGTCACCAGCCCCTCTGGCCGTTGAATCAGAGGTACAGCCGCGCTACAGGTACAGGCCCGTCGAGTCCTCCGACCCCTCGAACCGGTCGGCGGCCACGGCATGCAGATCACGCTCGCGCATGAGCACGTACGCGACCCCGCGCACCTCGACCTCGGCGCGGTCCTCCGGGTCGTACAGCACCCGGTCACCCACCTCCACGGTCCGTACGTTCTGCCCCACCGCGACGACCTCGGCCCAGGCCAGCCGACGGCCGACGGCCGCGGTGGCGGGGATCAGGATGCCACCACCGGAACGCCGCTCGCCCTCGCTGGTGTCCTGCCGCACGAGTACCCGGTCGTGCAGCATCCGGATGGGCAGCTTGTCGTGGTGGGTGCTGTGCTCGTTTCTGTTGGCGCTCACGCCTTTGAACCTACCTGCCTTTGCCGCCTGCGTACGCCGCCGGGTCCGCCGCCCCTCAGCCCCTGCGCCGCCGGGTGCCGAGGGCCAGCAGGCCCACGAGACCGACGGCGACGAGGGCGACGGGCACGATCCGCTCCAGCCGGGGCGCGCCCTCCTCATCGGTGAACTTGGCCCGCACATCGCTCATGGCCCGGTTGACCTCGACGTAGGCCCGCCCGAGCGTGTGATCGATGTTCGAGACGACCTTGGCCTTGGCGTCGCCGACGATCGTCTTCGGGTGCACCCGCACCCCGATCTCGTCGAGCGTCTCGGCCAGCACAGCGCGACGGGCCTTGATGTCCGCCTCGATCTGCGCCGGGGTTCTGGTGTCCGACGTGTCCGCCACCGTACGGCCTCCGAAGTGAAGCTGATGCTGTTTCCGGACAGTCTGTCAGTTCCACGCCGGACCGCACCGTCAGGCTCCCCGGTTACGCTGGTTCGATGAGCGAGCGACTCCAGCCGGGGGACGTGGCCCCCGCCTTCACCCTGCCCGACGCCGACGGCCACGACGTGTCCCTGTCGGACCACAAGGGCCGCAAGGTCATCGTCTACTTCTACCCGGCCGCCCTGACCCCCGGCTGCACCAAGCAGGCCTGTGACTTCACGGACAACCTGGAGCTGCTGGCCGGCGCCGGCTACGACGTCATCGGCGTCTCCCCCGACAAGCCGGAGAAGCTCGCCAAGTTCCGCGAGCAGGAGTCCCTGAAGGTCACGCTGCTGGCCGACCCCGAGAAGACGGTCACCGAGTCCTACGGCGCCTACGGCGAGAAGAAGAACTACGGCAAGACCTACATGGGCGTCATCCGCTCCACGATCGTCGTGGACGAGGAGGGCAAGGTCGAGCGAGCCCTGTACAACGTGCGGGCGACGGGACACGTGGCGAAGATCATCAAGGACTTGGGTATCTGAACGAAACCCAGAGGTCATGGGCCAGGTCAGGCCGCCCCGGCACTGGCCTGCGCTCCTCTTTCCATACTCCCGGGGCCATTTCCTGCGCAACACGCCTCCAGAAGAGGACCGCGCCCCTGTTGGCGTCCTGAAAGGCGATCTCCCAACGCCCCGGATGCAGGGCGACGACGTCCCGAACGGCTTGCAGCCCGATTCCCGTACGCCGGAGTCCGCGCACGACGAAGAAGCTGTTCAGCACGCGTACGGGCCCGGTGAGACCGCGCACGAACGCAAACCCGGCAGCACTCTCGCCACTGCTGACGAGGTACGGCGCCCAGTCGGCGGAGCCACTGAAGGCAGCCTCCAGCCGCTCCCTGCGGAACGTCCCGTCCGGGTTGGGCAGGTGCCCGCCGAACTCCGACATGTCGTGCCTGAACATCAGCCATAGCCGTTCGACGGCGGGGCGGTCGGCGGGAGCGGCTCGACGGACCGTTATGTCGCCGGGTGGGGTACGCCTGCTGGGCTGCGCTGGGTGAATGGTCATGAAAAAAGCCTCCCGGGGCGCTCGGTTGCCCGAGCCCGGAAGGCTTGCCTGGTGATCCACACCATATCAGCCCTGCCGTGACCGTCCGATAAACGGTTCGTTGCTCCGTGCGAGCCATGAACATGCGGCCGAGGACGGAGGCGGGGCCATGGGGAGCAGCGTGTACACGAAGGAGCGGTTGGAGGAGGCGGCTCGGGGGGCTCGGACGTTGTCGGAGGCCTTGGCGAGGTTGGAGGTGGACCCGAAGAGCTGGAAGCGGCGGTACATCCACGAGCGGATGAAGAAGCTCGGGGTGAACATCTCGCACTTCGAGCGGGAGGGCGCCAAGTGGACGAGGGAGATCCTCGAGCCGGTGGTCGCGGCGTCGAGGAGCGTCAACGAGGTTCTGCGGAGGCTCGGGCTCGACGTGGTCGGAGGTCACCACTCGAACATCTCCAGACGCATCAAGGCCTATGGCCTCGACACCTCGCACTTCACGCCGGCGGCCCGCACTGAGCGGCAGCGGAACAATCAGCGCCGCCGGACGGCCGGGGAGATCCTCGTCGAGGACACCTCGGCTGGGGCCACGCGCGTACCGAGCAGCCGACTCAAGCGGGCCATGCGCGAGCTGGGCGTCGCGCAGTGCTGCGCTCTGTGCTCGATCGAACCGGTGTGGCTCGGCGAGCCGCTTCCTCTTGAGGTCGACCACATCGACGGCAACTGGCGGAACAACCGGATCGGGAACCTGAGGCTGCTGTGCCCCAACTGCCACTCGACAACCGACAGTTACCGAGGGCGCGGCAAGCGGGGCGCCAGGGGCCGGGCCTGATGACCAGCGGCACCCAGTACCCCCGTGAGGGACTGATCGAAGCAGCCCGCGCGTGTCACGACATCGACGAGGTCATCGCCTTCTTCGGCACCCGACCGTACGGGAGTCTCCGTCGCTACCTCGTCGGACGTTTCGCTCACTTCGGCATCGACATCTCGCACTTCCGCCCGTGCGGCAGGCGCCCGCGCCCCACAGAGCGCGAACTGCGTGCGGCGGTACGCGAGTCGACCTCCATCGCAGAAGTACTGCGCCGCCTGAACCGCCCGGGCAACGGCACCCAGCGCACCCAGCTGCACAAGTGGATCGCCGAGCACGAGATCTCGACCGCGCACTTCCTGGGGCAGGCCCATCAACGCGGCAGAACGCCAGTGAACGCCAAACCCCCGCAGGAGGTGCTGGTCCAGCACAGCGGCACACACCGGACAACGACCAAGCGGCTGCGTCGTGCACTTCTGGAAGTCGGTGTTGCCGATGAGTGCGCCCGGTGCGGGCTGGGCCCCGAGTGGCTCGGCAAGCCCATGACACTGGAGGTCGATCACATCAACGGGGACCGGAGCGACGACCGGCGCAAAAACCTGCGGCTCCTCTGCCCGAACTGTCATGCCGTCACGAGCACCTGGTGCAGAGGAGGGAAGAGGCATCAAGCACCGCCCGGTACGATGGCAGGCACCGAGCGGCGGTGGTGCAACGGTTGACACAGCAGGTTTAGGTCCTGTGGCCCTGATAGGGCTTGAGGGTTCGAATCCCTTCCGCCGCACATGAACGGCCTGCGAATCGAAGGATCGATGCGCAGGCCGTTTCCGTGTGGGCCTCAGCCCAACAACTCCCGAACCACCGGCACCAGCGCCCGGAACGCCTCCCCCCGGTGGCTGATCGCGTTCTTCTCCTCGGGGCTCAGCTCGGCGCAGGTCCGCGTCTCGCCCTCCGGCTGGAGGATCGGGTCGTAGCCGAAGCCGTTCGTGCCCACCGGGGCGTGCCGCAGGACGCCCCGCAGCTGCCCCTCGACCACCCGTTCGGTGCCGTCCGGCAGGGCGAGTGCCGCCGCGCAGGCGAAGTGGGCGCCGCGGTGGGCGTCGTCGATGTCGCCCAGCTGGGCGAGGAGCAGCTCCAGGTTCGCCCTGTCGTCGCCGTGCCGGCCGGCCCAGCGGGCGGAGAAGATGCCGGGGGCGCCGTTCAGGACGTCGACGCACAGACCGGAGTCGTCGGCGACGGCGGGCAGGCCGGTGGCCTGTGCGAGGGCGTGGGCCTTGAGCAGGGCGTTCTCGGCGAAGGTGACGCCGGTTTCCTTGACGTCGGGGATGTCCGGGTAGGTGTCCGCGCCGACGAGGTCGTGAGGCAGGCCTGCGTCGGCGAGGATCGCCCTGAGCTCGGTGATCTTTCCGGCGTTGCGGGTGGCGAGGATGAGGCGGGTCATGGGGACCAGTATCCCGGGGCCGTCGGACGGGCCCAACGAGGGCGCCGGAGGCGACCTCAGGGGCGCGGGGAACTGCGCGACCAGCCACAACAAATCCCGCAGCCGCCCACCACCGCAACCCGGCGGACGAGACGCACCCGCCCAGCCGGCGCGGCGTTACGGCGTGCAGACCTTTGTCAGCTCGCCCGCCGCGTCGGTGACCCCGCTGACGTCAGGGGTCTTGTCGCCGTTCTGGACGGCCCCCTGCACCTCGAGCAGCGCCTCGCGCATGTCCTGGGTCGCCTTGTCGAGGTCGGCGTTGTCCGTCTTGCTGCCGATCTTGTCGAGGTTGTCCCCGATGGACTGAATGGCCTCGTCGATCTGCGTCGGGTCGTTCGACGCGCTGTCCACGGCCTGCTGGAGTTCGGTCACGCTGTCCGCGATGGTCTCGGCGGTCTGTACGCAGTCCAGCGCCTTGTTGACGGCATCGCAGCCGGTGGTCAGCCCTGCCGTCAGCCCGACTGCCGCAATGGCTGCGGCGGTTATGGCGATTCGGCTTCGGCGGCGTCGGCTCGTGGCCATGGTTGACGTTCCCCTCCCGGCTCTCAGGCCTCGCAGGGCCCCCGTTGGTCACTGGCCGGGCGCACAGCGGTGTGCTGTACGCCCGTACCCCTAGTGACGCCGGGAGGGGCTGCGCGGTTGCCCGGAGCTGCGGCTCTTCTTGGTGCGGCCTTTACTTTTCGAGGACCGTATCAAGAGCCTTGCGCTGCAGGCCCGCCAATTCCACGCAGCCCGAAACTGCCAGGTCCAGCAGGGAGTTGAGCTCTTCCCGGGCGAAGGGTTCGGCCTCGGCGGTGCCCTGGACCTCGACGAAGCGGCCGTCGCCGGTGCAGACGACGTTCATGTCGGTGTCGGCCTTGACGTCCTCCTCGTAGCGCAGGTCGAGGAGCGGCACGCCGCCGACGATGCCGACCGAGACGGCGCTGACGGTGCCGGTGAGCGGCTTGCGGCCGGGCTTGATCAGTTTCTTGCCCTGGGCCCAGGAGACGGCGTCGGCGAGGGCGACGTAGGCGCCGGTGATGGCGGCGGTGCGGGTGCCGCCGTCGGCCTGGAGGACGTCGCAGTCGAGGACGACGGTGTTCTCGCCGAGCGCTTTGTAGTCGATGACGGCGCGCAGGGAGCGGCCGATGAGGCGGCTGATCTCGTGTGTACGGCCGCCGATCTTGCCCCGGACGGATTCGCGGTCGCCGCGGGTGTTGGTGGCGCGGGGCAGCATGGCGTACTCCGCGGTGACCCAGCCCTCTCCGCTGCCCTTGCGCCAGCGCGGGACGCCTTCGGTGAAGGAGGCGGTGCACAGGACCTTCGTGTCGCCGAAGGAGACGAGGACGGAACCCTCTGCGTGCTTGCTCCAGGCGCGTTCGATGGTGACCGGGCGGAGCTGCTCGGGGGTGCGGCCGTCGATTCGGGGAATTGAGGAGGTTGCTGCCATGGCGTTGAGCCTAGCCCCCCATGGGGAAGGGCCCCTCCCGTGGTGGGAAGGGGCCCTCAGTGGTGGAGCGGGGGGCCGTCAGGGGCTGAAGCCCGGGACGATGCCCGCGCTTCACATCATGTCTTCGATTTCCGCCGCGATCGGGTCGGCGTCGGTGCCGATGACGACCTGGATGGCGGTGCCCATCTTCACGACACCGTGGGCGCCGGCGGCCTTCAGGGCGGTCTCGTTCACCAGCGAGGGGTCGCTGACTTCGGTGCGGAGCCGGGTGATGCAGCCCTCGATCTCCTCGATGTTGTCGATGCCGCCGAGCCCGGCGACGATCTTCTCAGCCTTGCTGGCCATGTTCCTTCTCCCTGATCCGAACCGCTTTGTCGCAGTAACCCACAGTTGGCCCATCTTTGCGAGCGGTCATGTCGTAGGTGCCGAAGGATGGCGTTCACGACAGCGGAACCGTCCGACAACTGGTCTACACCACCTTACCGAGGGGCGTCCATGAGTGCCGACAGCTCCGCCATCAGCCCCGCGCGCGCCCGCTGGAACACAGCGTTCCAGGGCCTGCAGAAGATGGGTCGCAGCCTGCAGCTCCCGATCGCCGTCCTGCCCGCCGCCGGCATCCTCAACCGGCTCGGACAGCCGGACGTGTTCGGCGACGAGGGGCTCGGCTGGGACAACGTCTCGAAGGTGATGAACGGCGCGGGCGGCGCACTCCTCGACAGTTCGCTCGGGCTGCCGCTGCTGTTCTGCGTGGGCGTGGCCATCGGTATGGCGAAGAAGTCCGACGGCTCGACGGCGCTGGCGGCGGTCGCGGGGTTCCTCGTCTACTACACCGTCCTGCGCCAGTTCCCGGAGGACTGCCCGGGGGGTTCGACGGCGGTCCCGAACGTCGGCTGCCAGGTGCAGGACGGGACGGTGACCGTCTTCGAGTACCAGAACCCCGGCGTTTTCGGTGGCATCGTCATGGGGCTGCTGGCCGCGTTCTTCTGGGCCCGCTATCACCGTACGAAGCTGGTGGACTGGCTCGGCTTCTTCAACGGGCGGCGTCTCGTCCCGATCATCATGGCGTTCGTCGCGATCGTGTTCGCGGTGCTGTGTCTGTGGGTCTGGCCGCCGATCGGTGACGCGCTGGAGAGCTTCAGCGACTGGATGAGCGACCTGGACGCGTGGGGCGCGGGAGTGTTCGGCATCGCGAACCGAGCACTGCTGGTGGTGGGCCTGCACCAGTTCCTGAACGTGCCCATCTGGTTCCAGTTCGGCACCTACACCACGCCCGACGGCGAGGTCGTGCACGGCGACATCAACATGTTCCTCGCGGGCGACCCGGACGCCGGCCAGTTCACCTCGGGCTTCTTCCCGATCATGATGTTCGCCCTGCCGGCCGCGGCCCTCGCCATGACCCACTGCGCCAAGCCGAGCCGCCGCAAGGAGGTCGGCGGCCTGATGACCTCGGTGGCGCTGACGTCGTTCGTCACCGGCATCACGGAACCGATCGAGTACTCGTTCCTCTTCATCGCGCCCCTGCTGTACGCGGTGCACGCGCTGCTGACGGGTGTGTCGATGGCGGTGACCTGGGCGCTGGGGGTCCATGACGGGTTCAGCTTCTCGGCCGGGCTGATCGACTACATCATCAACTGGAACCTGGCCACGAGACCTTGGGCGATCATCCCGATCGGTCTGTGTTTCGCCGTCGTGTATTACGCGATCTTCCGGTTCGCGATCACGAAGTTTGATCTCAAGACGCCGGGTAGGGAGCCGGACGAGGAGGTCGAGGACGCGACGAAGGCGTAGCCGGTTCGCCGACGACGGCGTAGCCAATTCGTCACAGAAATCGCGGGTTCCTTATCCGCCCTTCACCGTGCTACAACAGGTCTACACCACTTAGTGGTGTAGACCATGCGGCGTTTCCGCATGGCGATGAGACGCCGCCGTCCCCAGCCTTGTTCCCCGGGCGGCGCCATGCCCTCTGGAGGAAGTTGTGACCACGGCCAGCGCCGCTCCCGCGGCCGACAAGAAGAAGGGCGCCGGCGCGATGGCTGTCCTGCAGCGCATCGGCCGCAGCCTGATGCTGCCGGTGGCTGTACTGCCCGCCGCCGCGCTGCTGGTCCGCTTCGGCAACGCCGACATGCTCGGCGACCCGGAGTACCCCGCCTTCCTGACGAAGATCGCGGGCTTCATGACCGCCGGCGGCAACGCCATCCTCGACAACATGGCCCTGCTCTTCGCGGTGGGCATCGCGATCGGCTTCGCGAAGAAGTCGGACGGCTCGACCGCGCTCGCGGCGGTCGTCGGCTACCTCGTCTTCAAGAACGTGCTGGGCACGTTCACCGACGGCAGCCTGCCCAAGAAGGAAGCCATAGTCGACGGCAAGATCGTCATGGTCGAGCAGGCGGTGGACGCCAAGGTCCTCGGCGGCGTGGTCATGGGCATCGTCGTCGCCCTCCTCTACCAGCGCTTCTACCGCACCAAGCTGCCCGACTGGGCGGGCTTCTTCGGCGGCCGCCGGCTGGTCCCGATCCTGTCGGCCTTCGCGGGCCTGATCATCGGCATCATCTTCGGCTACATCTGGCCCGTCCTCGGCACCGGTCTGCACAACTTCGGTGAGTGGCTGGTCGGTTCGGGCGCGGTCGGCGCCGGCATCTTCGGTGTCGCCAACCGTGCGCTGATCCCGATCGGCATGCACCACCTGCTGAACTCGTTCCCCTGGTTCCAGGCGGGCGAGTACGAGGGCAAGAGCGGCGACATCGCCCGCTTCCTGGCCGGTGACCCGACGGCCGGACAGTTCATGACCGGCTTCTTCCCGATCATGATGTTCGCCCTGCCGGCCGCCTGTCTGGCGATCGTGCACTGCGCCCGCCCCGAGCGCCGCAAGGTCGTCGGCGGCATGATGTTCTCCCTCGCGCTGACCTCGTTCGTCACCGGCGTGACCGAGCCCATCGAGTTCACCTTCATGTTCATCGCCCCGGTCCTGTACGCGATCCACGCGGTGCTGACCGGCGTCTCCATGGCGCTGACCTGGGCACTCGGCATGAAGGACGGTTTCGGCTTCTCGGCCGGCGCGGTCGACTTCTTCCTGAACCTCGGCATCGCCACCAACCCGTGGGGCCTGGCCCTGGTGGGTCTGTGCTTCGCCGCGGTCTACTACGTGGTCTTCCGCTTCGCGATCACGAAGTTCAACCTGCCGACGCCGGGCCGTGAGTCCGACGAGGAGCTCGCCGAACTCCAGAAGGCCGAGGCGAAGTAGCCGAGGGCTCGACAGCGACGACGAAGGCCCCGGAACCGAGAAGGTTCCGGGGCCTTCGGGCGCATGCGGGCCTGAACCCCGTGCGGGCCGGTGCTCGACCGGGCTAGATCTCGTACGCCTGACTCGGGGCCGCGAGTTCCACCGGACCGTCGTAGACCTCACGCGCGTCGGCCAGGTTGACCTGGGGGTCGGTCCACGGCGGGATGTGCGTCAGGACCAGGCGGCGGGCGCCGGCGCGGGCCGCTGACTCACCCGCCTCGCGGCCGTTGAGGTGCAGGTCGGGGATGCTCTCCTTGCCGTGCGTGAAGGCGGCCTCGCACAGGAACAGGTCGGCGTCGCGGGCGAGTTCGTCCAGGGCGGTGCTGATGCCCGTGTCGCCCGAATAGGTCAGCGTCTTTCCACCGTGCTCAATGCGGATGCCGTACGCCTCGACGGGGTGGGCCACGCGTTCCGTGTGCACCGTGAACGGGCCGATCTCGAAGGTGGACGGCTTGACCGTGTGGAAGTCGAAGACCTCGCTCATGGACGAGGCGGTGGGGGTGTCGGCGTAGGCGGTGGTCAGGCGATGCTCCGTGCCCTCGGGTCCGTAGACCGGAAGCGGGTCGCAGCGGCCGCCGTCGTGCCGGTAGTAGCGCGCCACGAAGTACGCGCACATGTCGATGCAGTGGTCGGCGTGCAGATGGCTGAGGAAGATCGCGTCGAGGTCGTAGAGACCGCAGTGGCGCTGCAGCTCGCCCAGGGCGCCGTTGCCCATGTCGAGAAGCAACCGGAAGCCGTCGGCCTCGACGAGGTAGCTCGAGCAGGCCGATTCCGCGGACGGGAACGACCCCGAGCAGCCGACGACGGTGAGCTTCATGAAACAGAAACCTCCGCTGGCGGAAAAGAGAAGATCGAGAAGTTTGGGCGTCGGGGGTCGTGCGGTTTGTCGAGCGTAAGGCGCAAAACCTTTGGTCGCTCCTCCGCCAAGGGCTGTTGTGGGCGAACTCACCTGTGGTGTCACGCGTTCGGCTGGATGCGGGGCGCGGGAGGCGGGAGTGACGGAGCGCGGGGTGGGCGCGCGCCGGTACCTTCGTGCGTATGGACACGTCCTGGTGGCTCGCCCTCGCGGCGGTGGTACTGCTCGCACTCGTCGCCACGCTCGTGGACGGGTGGGGGCGCAGACGGCGCCCCGAGGGGCGGCGGACCCGGCCGCCGGGGCGGCCCGGGGGACGTACGCGGGGGCGCACCACCACGCGTCCCGAGCCCGCGGAGATCTGGTGGGCGAACGTGCCCTACGAGGACGGGCCGGGCGCAAAGGACCGGCCCTGTCTGGTGCTCGCGGTGCGCGGGAAGCGGGTCACGGTCGCGAAGATCACCAGTAAGTACCGCGACGAGCGGTACGGCGTCATTCCGCTGCCGCCGGGCTCGGTCGGCGACGCACGCGGGCGGGCGAGCTTCCTGGAGACGAGCGAACTGCGGGACGTCCCGGTGTCGGACTTCCGGCGGCGGGTGGGGGTGATGGACCCGGTCGTCTGGGACCAGGTCCGTCACCTCGCCACATAGGGCGCCGTCACTCGCCCCGTCAGGGCCTCGCGGACCCCGAGCCGGCAGGTCGTGCGGACCGGCTCACGCCCAGAGCTGCCCCTGGAGCGTCTCGATGGCCTCTTCGGTCGTCGTCGCGGTGTAGACGCCGGTCGAGAGGTACTTCCAGCCGCCGTCGGCGACGACGAACACGATGTCCGCGCTCTCGCCCGCCTTGAGCGCCTTGTTGCCCACGCCGATCGCCGCGTGCAGGGCGGCTCCGGTGGAGACGCCCGCGAAGATGCCCTCCTGCTGGAGCAGCTCGCGGGTGCGGGTGACCGCGTCGGCCGAGCCGACCGAGAAGCGGGTGGTCAGGACGGAGGCGTCGTACAGCTCGGGTACGAAGCCCTCGTCGAGGTTGCGCAGGCCGTAGACGAGATCGTCGTAGCGGGGTTCCGCGGCGACGATCTTCACGTCCGGCTTGTGCTCGCGCAGATAGCGGCCGACGCCCATCAGCGTGCCCGTGGTGCCGAGGCCGGCGACGAAGTGGGTGACCGAGGGGAGGTCGGCGAGGATCTCCGGGCCGGTCGTGGCGTAGTGGGCGCCCGCGTTGTCGGGGTTGCCGTACTGGTAGAGCATCACCCAGTCCGGGTGCTCGGCGGACAGCTCCTTGGCGACCCGTACGGCGGTGTTGGAGCCGCCCGCGGCGGGGCTGGAGATGATCTCCGCGCCCCACATGGCGAGCAGGTCCCGACGCTCCTGTGAGGTGTTCTCGGGCATCACGCACACGATCCGGTAGCCCTTGAGCTTCGCCGCCATCGCCAGGGAGATGCCGGTGTTGCCGCTGGTCGGCTCCAGGATCGTGCAGCCCGGGGTGAGGCGGCCGTCCTTCTCCGCCTGCTCGATCATGTGCAGGGCCGGGCGGTCCTTGACCGAGCCGGTGGGGTTGCGGTCCTCCAGCTTGGCCCAGATGCGGACGTCCTCGGACGGCGACAACCGCGGCAGGCACACCAAAGGGGTGTTGCCCACCGCGGCGAGCGGGGAGTCGTAGCGCATGTGGATCAGGCCATACCGCCGGCCACGGCCGGCAGGATCGTGACGTTGTCGCCGTCGGCGAGCTTGGTGTTGATGCCGTCGAGGAAGCGGACGTCCTCGTCGTTCAGGTAGACGTTGACGAAGCGGCGCAGCTGTCCGCCGTCCACGATGCGGGCGTGGATCCCCGCGTGCCGGCTCTCGAGGTCGGTGAACAGGTCGGCGAGGGTGCCGCCGCTGCCCTCCACCGCCTTCTGACCGTCGGTGTAGGTGCGGAGGATGGTCGGGATGCGGACCTCGATGGCCATGGCTCAGGGCTCCTGTCGGGAGTAGTCAGTCGGGGGCGCGCGGCAGCGCAAGTACAGCGGGGGTGGTGCGTGTGAGGCGCCGCGGCTCACGGCCGTACGGCGGCAGGGGCAGCGTCAACAGATGGCGCTGGCGAGCCTGCACAGGTCGACGTGCAGCCGCGCCACGAGCAGCATGCCCGGCGTCTTTTCGCTCACGTCGTGGAAAACCATGGGGTCATCGTATCGATTCCCGGTCCGGCTTTTGGAATGTGATCCCACATCGCGGACGCTTTGCGGCCGGGGAGTGAGACCGCGCTGCTCAGACAGACTCAGTCGGCCGGCTCAGTCCGCCGGTCAGCACGCCGGTCAGTACGCCGGTCAGTACGCCTCGACGACCTTGACCTCCTCCTCCGTCACCTCGCCTTCGACGATCCGGAAGGAGCGGATCTGGAAGTCGCCGAGCCCGTCGGTGTCGGCGGTGGAGACGAGGACGTAGTGCGCGCCGGGCTCGTTGGCGTAGGAGATGTCGGTGCGCGAGGGGTAGGCCTCGGTGGCGGTGTGGGAGTGGTAGATGACCACCGGATCCTCGTCGCGGTCGTCCATCTCGCGGTAGAGCTTGAGCAGGTCGCCGGAGTCGAACTCGTAGAACGTGGGCGACATCGCCGCGTTCAGCATCGGGATGAAGCGCTCGGGGCGGTCCGTGCCCGCCGGGCCCGCCACGACGCCGCACGCCTCGTCGGGGTGGTCCTTGCGCGCGTGGGCGACGATCTGGTCGACGAGGGCCTGGGTGATGGTCAGCATGCTCGTCAGGATAAACAGAGGGGCCGCTCCGTACCGAGGAATGGTACGGAGCGGCCCATATACCGGACGCCCTGAGCGGCAGTCGCCTGGGGCGCCACGAGTGCCCCAGGCGACGGGACGTCCTGGTCCGGCGGTTCGACGGCCGGCCCAAGGGGCGCGGGGAACTGCGCGACCAGCCACGACGAGCCCGCAGACGATCGACGGCCTGGCGCACCAGACGCCCCACGGCCCTTTCAGCGAAGCGCCTAGCCGACCTTTTCGAGTTCGGGCTCGTCGCCGCCGCGGGCCGCGATCTGCGGGTTGCGGCGCTTGAGGAACGCCCAGCCGACACCCAGGGCGACGGCCCAGCCGGCCGCGACGTACAGGCAGACCCGCGCGTCCTTGTCGTACGCGATCATGAAGGTCACGCCGATGAGGAAGAGAAGCGCGACCCAGCTGAACAGCGCACCGCCGGGAGCGGGGAAGGACGAGGCGCGCAGCCGGCCGGCATCGACCGCGGCGCGGTAGCGGATGTGGCTGACGAGGATCATCATCCAGGTCCAGATGCCTGCCGCGGTGGCGACGGAGGTGACGTAGAGGAACGCCTTCTCCGGGACGACGTAGTTCAGCACGACGCCGATGCCCATCAGCGCCACGGACACCGAGATGCCGACGGCGGGCGTCTTGCGGGTGTTGAGCCTGCCGAACGCCTGCGGAGCCTCGCTGTTGGAGGCGAGGTCGCGCAGCATCCGGCCGGTCGAGTACATGCCGGAGTTGCAGGACGACAGGGCCGCGGTGAGCACCACGAAGTTGACGATGCCCGCGGCGAGCGGAATGCCGATCTTGCCGAAGGCGTGGACGAACGGGCTCTCGCCCGCCGAGAACTCGGTCCACTTCACGACGGAGAGGATCACCAGCAGCGCGCCGACGTAGAAGACGATGATGCGCCAGGGCAGCGTGTTGATGGCCTTGGGCAGGGTCTTCTCGGGGTTCTCGGACTCACCCGCGGTGACGCCGACGAGCTCGACGGCGAGGTAGGCGAACATGACGCCCTGGAGCGTCATCAGGCTGGAGCCGATGCCGTTCGGGAAGAAGCCGCCGTGCGACCAGAGGTTGGAGACGGTGGCGGTGTCACCGGCGTCGGAGAAGCCGAGGGTGAGCACGCCGAGGCCGATGACGATCATGCCGATGATGGCGGTGACCTTGATCATCGAGAACCAGAACTCGACCTCGCCGAAGATCTTGACGGAGATCAGGTTGACGCCGAACAGCACCACCAGGAACACCAGGGCGCTGACCCATTGCGGAATCTCTGGGAACCAGAAGTGGATGTAGATCGCGGCGGCCGTGAGCTCGGCCATGCCCGTGACCACCCACATGAGCCAGTACGTCCAGCCCGTGACGAAGCCGAAGAAGGGGCCGAGGAATTCGCGGGCGTACTCGGCGAAGGAGCCGGAGACGGGCCGGTAGAGGAGCAGCTCGCCCAGGGCCCGCATGATGAAGAAGATGACGACGCCCGCGAGGGCGTACATGAGGATGATGCTGGGGCCGGCCTTCGCGATGTTCGCTCCGGCACCCATGAAGAGGCCGACGCCGATGGCGCCGCCGATCGCGATCATCTGGACCTGACGGCTGCCGAGACCTCGCTCGTACCCCTCTTCCGGGGCACCCGTGGCCGTCGCGTCAGTGACCTTCGAAGAGGTCATGTGTAGTGCGCCTTTCTCCATGCCGACCCGGGCCCTTCGTCGGCCTCGGATCGGGTCTCGATCCCCCCGGATTGCTGGAGCTGAGCGGGCTCGGGGTGGTGCGGGTGCGTTCCCGCGTCGTTCGGTGCGTGCTCTCGGTGTGCCGGACTTGGGTCCTCGTAGCGGAGCTACCAGGGCCTTTGGCCGGTGCGGCGAGAACGCGTGCCGGGCGGCGCGGGGGCGTGCCCGAGCTTCCCCCGGGTTCGCTCGTGCCCGGCCGACGATCCGTCGGCCATGTGGCGCACCCGGCCGAACATTCGGGTGGTGCTCGGCGGGCGTCGTGAAGATTTATCACGGCCGTCACGCTGATCGGCTAAAGGACATGTGGCGCATCGCACAAGAAGAACCGGACAAAAGGATCGCCGCCCCCCAAGGCGGGTGGCGGCGGTGACGCGATCGTTATCCGGATTTGAGCGTCCGCTGAGCGAACACAGAACCGTCACATATGACTACAGAAGCGTCGCAACTTACGGCATCAGCGTGGCGACCAACGTCTCCTGGAGACCGCCCAGCCACAGATACGCCATCACCATCGGCTTGCGCGGGTCCTCGTCCGGGAGCCGGTAGAGCAGGTCGGTGTCGTCCTCGTCGGCGATGTCCAGGCGGGAGCCGATGGCCAGGCGCAGGTCGTTGAGGGCGCCGAGCCACTGCTGGGACTCCTCGACGGAGAGCTTGAGCACCGCACCCCCCTCACCGGCGGAGGCGGTGCTGAGCCCGTCCAGGGAGCGGACCACCGTGAGCGCGTTGTCGCGCTTGCCGGCCCGCAGGTCGTTCTCGGTGTAGCGGCGGAACTCCGCGGAGTACGCCCGCTGCTCCTCGGCCTCCTTGGCCTGCGGGGTGCCCTCGGGGTCGCCGTAGGCGTCCGGGAAGAGGCGCTTGAGGACGGGGTCGGCGGGCGGTTCGCTCGGCCCGTCGCTGAACAGCTCGGCGAGCGGGTCGTCGGGGGCGTCCTCGGCGGGGCCCGGGCCGATGAGCTCCAGGAGCTGGACGGCCAGCGACCGGATGATGGAGATCTCGACGTCGTCGAGGGCGACGGCCGCACCGCCGCCGGGGAGCGGTTCGAAGGTTCCTGGCATGAAGGAGATTCGCTACTTCCGGTCCTGTCGGTGCTTCCGGGCCTGCGGGCGAGCGGTCATTTGCGGTCCTGCTGGAGGGTGGCCCACAGACCGTAGCCGTGCATGGCCTGCACGTCGCGCTCCATCTCCTCGCGACTGCCGCTGGAGACGACCGCCCGGCCCTTGTGGTGGACGTCGAGCATGAGCTTCGTGGCCTTGTCCTTCGTGTAGCCGAAGTACGACTGGAAGACGTAGGTCACGTAGCTCATCAGGTTGACCGGGTCGTTGTGGACGATGGTGACCCAGGGGACGTCCGGCTCGGGGACGGCGAAGACCTCCTCCGCCGACTCGGTGCGTTCGATCTCTAGGGGAGCGGGTGACGTCACAGTGCCCATGCTGCCACCGCAGGGGGGTGGTCGCACAAACGGGCTGCGCAGGCGCGCCCGTTGTGACGTCCACCCCAGAAATCGTCAAACTGACGAGATGGGGGTACCATCCTTGCCATGCTGCATACACCGGGGGACAACCCCCGGACCCCCGGCCGCCTGGGGGCACCCGAAGAAACATGGCTAGGAGAGCTTTCGTGGATGTAGCGGACCTTGGGCTGCCGGTGGAAGTTCCGTCGACGGCGCTCTTCACGGATCAGTACGAGTTCACGATGCTGCAGGCCGCCATGAAGTCGGGCACCGCCGAGCGGCGGAGCGTGTTCGAGGTCTTCACCCGGCGGCTGCCCGAGGGCCGGCGCTACGGCGTCGTGGCCGGCACCGGCCGCGTGCTGGACGCCGTGGAGAACTTCCGCTTCGACGGGGACGTCCTCGCCTTCCTGCGCGAGCGGAAGATCGTCGACGAGGAGACTTTGGACTGGCTCGCGGACTACCGCTTCTCCGGCGACATCTGGGGCTACCCCGAGGGCGAGGTCTACTTCCCCGGCTCGCCGGTCATGCGGGTCGAGGGCACCTTCGCCGAGTGCGTGCTGCTGGAGACGGTGATCCTCTCCATCCTCAACCACGACTCCGCGATCGCCGCGGCCGCCTCCAGGATGTCGTCGGCCGCCGGTGAGCGCCCGATCATCGAGATGGGCGCCCGGCGCACCCACGAGCTTGCCGCGGTGGCCGCCTCACGTGCCGCGTATCTCGGCGGCTTCACCTCCACCTCCGACCTCGCAGCGGGCTTTCGCTACGGCATCCCCACCGTCGGCACCAGCGCCCACGCCTTCACGCTGCTGCACGACCGGGAGCGGGACGCCTTCCAGGCCCAGGTGAAGTCCATGGGCCGGGGCACCACGCTGCTCGTGGACACCTACGACGTCGCGGAGGCGGTCCGTACGGCCGTCGAGGTCGCCGGGCCCGAGCTGGGCGCCGTCCGGATCGACTCGGGCGACCTGCTGCTGGTCGCGCACCGGGTCCGGCAGCAGCTGGACGAGCTGGGCGCGACGGACACCAGGATCATCGTGACCTCCGACCTGGACGAGTACGCCATCGCCTCGCTGGCCGCGGCACCGGTGGACGCGTACGGCGTCGGCACCCAGCTGGTGACCGGCTCCGGGCATCCGACCTGCTCGATGGTCTACAAGCTGGTCGCCCGTGCCGAGTCCGCCGACCCCAAGGCACCGCTGGTGCCGGTCGCGAAGAAGTCCAGCGGCGGCAAGACCTCCGTCGGCGGCCGCAAGTGGGCGGCCCGGCGCCTGGACGAGTACGGCGTCGCGGAGGCCGAGGTCGTCGGCACCGGGCCGGTTCCGGACGCTCTCGCCGACCGGCAGCTGCTGGTCGAACTGGTCAAGGGCGGTGACGTGGTGGCCCGCGAGTCGCTGGATGTCGTACGGGACCGGCACACGGCCGCTCGCGCGAACCTGCCGCTGTCCGCGACGCAGCTCTCGCGCGGGGAACCTGTCATCCCGACGGAGTATGTCAACGGGCGCTCGGGGAGCCTGACGGGGTCGTGAAGCGAGTGCGCCCGGCGCGCTCACTCCATGCCCCCTCCCGCAGTGCACCCGAAGTCTCTAGGCTCGGAGGTTCACGGCCGGGCCCGCACGCTTTCACCGTCCCGACCTCAGCGTCCATAACCGAAGGACACCGACCATGCGCCGCGCCTTGATCGTCGTAGATGTGCAGAACGACTTCTGCGAGGGAGGCAGCCTCGCGGTGGCCGGCGGTGCCGACGTGGCCGCCGCCGTCACCGAGCTGATCGGACAGGCGGCCGGGTCGGGCTACCAGCATGTCGTGGCGACCCGCGATCACCACATCGCCCCCGGCGGCCACTTCTCCACGAACCCCGACTTCGCCCACTCCTGGCCCGCGCACTGCGTCGCCGGCACGGAGGGTGTCGGCTTCCACCCGAACTTCGCCCCCGCGGTCGCGTCCGGCGCGATCGACGCCGTGTTCGACAAGGGGGCGTACGCGGCGGCGTACAGCGGGTTCGAGGGGGCCGACGAGAACGGGGTACGGCTGGCGGACTGGCTGCGGGCCAGGGAGGTCGTGGAGGTGGACGTGGTGGGCATCGCCACGGACCACTGTGTGCGCGCCACCGCGCTCGACGCGGCGCGGGAGGGCTTCCGTACGCAGGTCCTGCTGGATCTGACCGCGGGGGTGTCCTCGGAGACCACGGACCGGGCGCTCGAGGAGATGCGCGAGGCGGGCGTCGAACTGACGGGCAAGCCGGTCGTCGCCTAGGCCGTCGCCCAGCGGCCCGCACAGGCCCTCAGCAACTCACCCAGGCCCTCAGTGGCTCACACCGGCGCCGCAGGGGTCCGCCGGGAACTCCGCGGAGGTGCCACGCTCGGGCCGTCGGGCGGCTGCGGCGCGCAGGCCCTCAGGGGCTCACACCGGCGCCGCAGGGGTCCGCCGGGAACTCCGCGGAGGTGCCGCGCTCAGGCCGTCGGGCGGCTGCGGCACGCAGGCCCTCAGGGGCTCACACCGGCGCCGCAGGGGTCCGCCGGGAGCTCCGCGGAGGTGCCGCGCTCGGGCCGTCGGGCGGCTGCGGCACGCAGGCCCTCAGTAGCTCACGCCGCCGCCTCAGGGGTCCGCCGGGAGCTCCGCGGGGGACCGCGCTCGGCCGGCGGGCGGCTGCGGGCCGCTGAGGCTGGTCGCCCGCGCGGCGGACCCACATTTCGATGCGGCCCCGCGCCCCGAGGCCGGCGCTGCCGAACCGTCGCCGATCCGGTCAGGGCCGCTTCAGTTCCTGCGCGCTCACGCCGGCGCGGCCGGGCGCCTCAGCAGGGCCCGGATGGGGTGCCACAGCTCCTGCGCCAGGTCAGGGCCCAGGACGACACCGTTGTCAGGTGCCGTTCGCCATATCAGGCCGTCCGGGTGGTGCAGGACCGCCGTGATCTCGTCGGGGGTCGGCGGGGCGGCGTTGCCCCGCAGGTAGACGGCGCGCATGCCCAGGTTGCGGAGCCTGGTCAGGGCTCGGGCGCGGTTCTGGGCGTGGACGAGGACACGGACGCAGCCCGTGCCGTCGGCGGTGGGTCTGGGCAGGTTCAGCGCCACCACGACGCTGCCGGTCGGCAGCTTGCAGAAACCTCCTGCGGCCATGCGGTCACACCCCCGTGCGAGTCGGTGTCAGGGTCGATGTCAGTTCCGGTGTCAATAACGGAAGCACAGGGTGCACCTAAACACGATCGGCGGCAACCCGCCAGGGGGTTGCCGCCGATCGCGCCTTGACCTGCATAAATGCGGTTTACTTCACCGCGGGACCGACCTCGACCGTGATCGTCGAGCCGTCCTTGGGCTCCTTGATGATCTTGATCTTGGTGTTGGTGTCAGTGATCTTGACACCCGCGGTCGGGGTCTCCGCGCTGTAGTACGTGCTGGTGTGGTCGTTGAAGACCGGCACCCCCGCACGCGACGGGATCCGGGTCGCGACGTCCGCGTTGTGCAGCGTCATGCCGTCCGTGCGGAACGTGCTGAACGGCGAGTCGTAGGACTGGATGCGGTTGCGCATCAGCGTGCCGTCGGACCACTTCAGCGGCGCCGGGTGGGAGTCGACCGGGAGGACCAGGCCGACACCGGGGTGCTTGCTGGTGTTGTTGTCCGCCTGGGAGGTGTCCCACTTCCAGATCAACAGGCCGTTCTGGTAGGCGTAGTGCTCCACCCAGTCCGGACGGGTCGTCGAGAAGCCGAAGTTGTACGGGCCCGTCTTCAGCGTCTTGTCATACGACACGTACTGACGGTTCTCGGCGATGTAGTACTGCGCGTAGTCGTCCGTGATGGACGCGCCGATGCGCGAGAAGCCCTTCGTCTTCCAAGCGGCGTCCGCGGCCTCGGCGTTGTCGGAGAACACGGCCGTGCCGTCGGCGGTCACGGTGATCTGGTCGGCCGCGAAGCCCTTCTGGGCCACGCCGCCGTCCGTCTGGTAGCGGAAGCGCAGGTCGATCTTCTTGCCCGCATAGGCGTCGAGCGGGAAGGCCAGCTTCTTGTACGCGTCCACCGTGCCGGTGATCGCCGGCTTGCCGCTGGCGTCCTTCGGGATGGCCGCACCGTCGACGGTGCCGTCGATCGCGGTCCAGTTGGCGCCGCCGTCGGTGGAGACCTCGGTGTAGAGGTAGTCGTACTCGGCCTCGATGTCGTACCAGCCGTCGAGCGTCAGGGAGGCCGCCGACTTGCCGGTGAGGTCCACCGAACGGGTCAGCGTGTTGGCGAGGTTGTCGCCGCTGCCGCTCCACCACTGGTTCGCGCCCTGCGCCGGGGCGACGATCTCGGTGGTGACCTTCTTCTTGGGCAGCTCGACCACGAGGGCCTGCTTGTGCCGGGTGTTGTACTCGGCGACGCCCAGCTTGTGCTCGGACGTCGTCGCGGCCTTGGCCGTGTCGTACTTCAGCCAGCCCAGCTGCAGCTTGTCCCAGCCGGTCATGTCGCCGGGCAGGTCACCGATCTCCTTCTTGCCGGTGCCGAGCCAGGAACCGGAGGACATCAGGGTCCAGAAGCCGGTGGAGTTCTCGCCGCCCTGGGTGTCGTAGTGGTCCGGCAGACCGAGGTCGTGGCCGTACTCGTGGGCGAAGACGCCGAGGCCGCCGTTCTCCGGCTGGACGGTGTAGTCGCCGACCCAGATACCGGTGGAGCCGATCTGCGCGCCGCCCAGCTTGTTGCCGGCCGGGCCGGTGGCACCCGCGTCGGTGCCGAACGCGTACCAGCGGTGGGCCCAGATCGCGTCGGTGCCCTGCGCGCCACCGCCCGCGGACTCGTCCTCACCGGCGTGCACGATCTGGAAGTGGTCGATGTAGCCGTCGGCCTCGTTGAAGTCGCCGTCGCCGTCGAAGTCGTAGCGGTCCCACTGGTCGAACTGCGCGACGTCCGCCTTGATCTCGGCGTCGGTCCTCCCAGCTGCCTTCTGCTGGGCGACCCACGAGGTCAGACCGTCGCTGACGACGTTCCAGACGCTGGAGCAGTTGGTCTGGCCGCAGGCGTTGTTGCCGTAACGGGCCTCGTTGTAGGGGACCTTGACCCAGTCGGTGACCTCACCGTCGACCGAGTAACGGCCCGAGGACTGCTTCTCGTAGTACTTCTTCAGCGACTCGGTCTTCTTGCCGGTGCCGAAGTAGAGGTCCTCGTAGTGCTTCTTGTTGTAATCCGCCTGCCAGGCGGTCGAGTTGTCCTTCTTGCGGTCCGGCTCGGCTATCTCGTTGTGAGCCGGGCCCGGCGTACCGCCGAACTCGCTGATCTTGTCGCCGAACTCGACCAGGATCGTGAAGATCTTGTCGGTCTTCTCGCGGCCCAGCTCGACGTACTTGCTGTCGCCCTTCTTGCTCTTGAGCTCGACGACCTGCGAGCCGTCACGCTTCTTGGCCTTGGCCCGCCCGGATATGAGCTGGTTCAGGGCCTCCTCGCGCTGCGCCTCCTGAGTCTTGCTCATCGGGCCGTCGAGGTTGTGGTCGGCGTGAGTGTGCTCCGCCGGGTCGTGCCGCTCGACGGACGCCGTCGGCGCGCCTTCGTCGGCCTGAGCCACCGCGAAGGTCGAGAACGTCGCCGCTGCGGTCGCGAGCGCGACGGCGGTTGCCGCCGTTCGGAACGTCCAGGGTCTACTGGTCACTTGCTTCCTCCCCCGCGTCCGGGCACGCGGAAGGAAGGGTCCTGGTCGTGGAGTTTCCGCGGGCGCCTGATCAACGCGTGTAGTCAAGTGACGACATTTGACTAGAGGTTAAGCAGAAAAAACAGACCTTGACTTGGACAGGTCAATTGCATTATGCGGAGTTGATGTTCGTTTAGCGGACAACGACCTTTCCGGCAATGGGCGCGTGCCGCCGTCCACTTGGTGGACGAGATGACTCCGTGCGCCCCCCGTGCACCGGCACTGTTGGTCAGGTCACGCTTACGGTTTGTTCCACTCGGGCATGCACGCCGTTAGAGTCGGATGGCGGAACGCCCGGACGTCGGCGGAAAGCCAGGCCGAGACCCCCGTGCACCCCTGATTCCGAGGACACGATGATCATGCCTCGTCCGACTGCCGCACAGCTCGCCTACGGCTCGTGCACCGTGATCTTTTCGACTCTCGCCATGCTGCTGCTGTCACAGACCAGTTCGGGCGTGGGGATCGCGGTCATCGCCGTATCAGCGCTTCTGCTCGGGCTGCTGGTCGCCATGACGGTGCCCATGCCCAAGAAGCCCCGCGTGGTGGTTGTGCGCAAGCCCGCCCGCACTGAACGGGAACAGGCTGAGGAGCCTGTCCTGACCCAGTCCTGACGTACGCGGACCGCCGGCGCCGACCCGGTTGCCGGCGCCGGCGTCGCCGTCAGCTGGTGCTGACCACCACCGTCTTCGCCGACTTGTCGTGCAGGCCCTGCTTGTAGGGGCGGTCGAAGTAGCTCCAGCCACCGCAGATCACGGTCCAGATGCAGGCGCAGCAGAACGCGAACGGGATCCACAGCACCGCCGCACGGATCAGCGAGGTCTGCACGGAGGGCGTGGCGCCGTTGTCGAGGTTGGCCACCCGCATGTCGAGCAGCTTCTTGCCGAGCGTCTGCCCTGTTTTGGCGGTCAGGTAGGTGTCGTAGCCGATGAAGAGCACGGCGGCGACCAGTGACTGCAGGAACGACTTGCCGTACTCCACCTTGTCGGTGTCCACGTCGTACTCGGTGACGCCGAACCCCCACGTGAGCAGCCAGACGACGACGCCCACCAGGATCATGTCGATGATGCGGGCCAGCGTGCGCTTTCCGCTGCCGGCGAGCGGCGGCATCCCGGCGAGCGGGTCGGCGGGCTGACCGCCGCCGCCGTACGGGTCACCCCCGTACGGGCCGCCGCCGCCGTAGGGGGGCGGGGGCTGGCCGCCGGGAGGAGGCGGAGGCTGGCCGCCGTACGGTGGCTGATCACCGTACGGCGAACCCGAGCCCCCGTCCGGCGGGGGCTGCTTCTTGAACGGATCGTCTTCCGGGGGCTGCTGACCGGGGCCGGGAGGCGGTTCGCTGCTCATGGCCCGAGTCGACCGCGAACCGGGCGGCTCCGCATCCGGCGCGGGGCCGTCCGGGGTACGGAATCTTCCGGGCCGTTTGCCGTATGCGGTCAGCCCGCAACGAACGTACGCGCCGCCTTGTCGTGCCAGCACTGGCGCCAGGGCCGGTCGAACAGGCACCACAGCACGCCGACGACACCGACGGCGAGCAGGCCGGGGATGCTGTAGACGAGCCAGCGGCGCAGGGCCGCGCCGAACACCGGGGGTTCGTGGGCCTCGATGTCCCGCACCTCCAGGCCGAGCAGCTTCTTGCCCAGCGTGCGGCCCCACTTGGCGGTGGGCAGGACCTCGTAGACCACGCCGAACAGGAGCAGCACGGCCAGGATGACGCCGAGATACGCCGAGGTCGTGCCGTCCAGCAGCCAGACGGTGACCGTCTCGCCGGAGAGCTTGGCGGCGTCGATCTTGCCGTTGACGTGGTCGAGCGCCTTGGTGCCGAGCGGCACGGCGGCCACCGCGGTGACGGCGGCCAGCACGACGGTGTCCAGCAGCCTCGCGGCCAGCCGCTTGCCGAGGCCCGCGGGGCGGGCGGCGGCCTGACGCATGGCGGCCGCCTGGAACGGGTCCAGGGTCGGCGGCTTCCACGGGGCGACCGGCTGGTCGTCGCCGGGGCCCGCGAGCCGGTGCACCTGCTGCGCCCAGGAGGACTGGCCGCCGCCGGCGCCCGACGTGAGGGGCGTGCCGGACGCGGCCGCCGCCGGCTGCGGTCCGCCGGACTGGTGAGGGATGCTCGGGGAGGCCTGTTGCGGGCCGGAGAAGGCTGCGGGGGCGCTGCCGGCGGCCTGGGCGGCAGCCGCGGCCCCGGCGGCCGTCTGAGCCTGCCCCTGGGCCACTGAGGCCCGTTCGGCGGCGGCCTTCCCGGCGCCGAAGCCGGGGCCCTGCGGCGCGCCGGCCGTGGAGGGGCGCTCCGCGTCCGGACGTGCGGCGCCCGAACCGGCGGACGCGCCGGTGCTTCCGGACTGCGCCCCGGCCGCCCCGCCCTGCTGACCCGTGCGCGGGGGCACCGCGCGGATGGCCATGGTGCCGTCGACGGGGGCGGGGCCGCCGGACTCCGCGACGGGCCTGCGCATCATGAACGTGTCACTGGAGGCGGCGCCCCCCGCGGGCGCGTCCGGTTCGGCGGGCGGGGCCGAGGCGGTGCCGTCCGTGCGGGCGGCGTGCCCGTCCGGGTGGGCTGGGCCGCCGGTGGCCGCCGCCGCGCGCGGGTCCCTCGGGTCGGGCTCGTGCGGGTTGCCCCAGGAGACGCGGTGGTCCTGTTCGCCGCCGAAGCCGGCCTGATGGGCCGGGTCGGCGCCCCAGGCGGACGCCGGCTCGGGCCGGCTGCCGTGCTGGGCGTCGGCCGGCGAGGCCCCCTGGACCGGCTCCTCGTCGAAGAAGTGCGGGCCGGTCTCCTCGACCGAACCGGCCGGGGGCAGGTCGGGGTTCGCGCCGTGCGGAGGCGCGAGCGATTCGCCGTCCGTCGGTGCCGGACGGCTGGTGCCCGGCACCCAGGAGGCGCCGTTCCAGTACCGGACATATCCAGGAATGGACGGGTCCGGGTAATACCCTTCGCGGGGCCTGTCGTCACCCGGGGCCGGGGTTGGGGCGCTCATGTCCGTCGTCCGGTATCTGCTCGTGGGTCAAATAGGGGTCTCCACATCTATCAGACGGGCGCAACAACCACCGCCAGTCCCGTAGGACCCACCCCTTTCCGGGCAACCTCGTACACGTGCTTCACATGTGCGATAGGGCCGTGGGACCGGGGCCGGGAAAAAGTCCTGCGAACCCGCGTAATGGTCCACTCCCGCGCTCCCTCTCCACTCGTACGGGCCCGCTCGCACAGGGCCGTACGCGTCACGAGAGAGGAACGCACGCCATGGAGCACACCGTCGTCGAGCGTGAGCTGGAGCTCAGGCTCATCCTGTCGCCCGAGCGCAGCGTCTGCGTGCCGGCGCTGTTGAGCTATCGCAGCGACGATCCGTTCGCCGTCCACATCGCCTTCCACATCAACTCCGAGCACCCCGTGCACTGGACCTTCTCCCGCGAACTGCTCGTGGAGGGGGTGTTCCGGCCGTGCGGGCACGGGGACGTGCGGGTGTGGCCGACGAAGGTCGAGGGCCGCAGTGTGGTGCTGATGGCACTGAGTTCGCCGGACGGGGACGCGCTGCTGGAGGCGCCCGCGGCGCAGGTCTCGGCCTGGCTGGAGCGGACCTTGCGGGTGGTGCCCCCGGGGACTGAAGGCGGGCAGCTGGGGATCGACGGCGCGCTCGACCAGCTGCTCGCCCGGTGAGCGGTGCCCGAGGGCCGTATCAGAACAGCTTGCCCGGGTTCAGGATGTCCAGCGGGTCGAACACCTGCTTGATGCCCCGCTGCATCTCGATCCCGACGGGGCCGATCTCGCGCGCCAGCCACTCCTTCTTCAGGACACCCACGCCGTGCTCGCCGGTGATCGTGCCGCCGAGTTCCAGGCCGAGGGCCATGATCTCGTCGAAGGACTCGCGGGCGCGCCGGGACTCGTCGGGGTCGGCGGCGTCGAAGCACACGGTCGGGTGGGTGTTGCCGTCACCGGCGTGGGCGACGACGCCGATGGTGAGCTGGTGCTTCTCGGCGATCCGCTCGACGCCCTCGATCAGGTCGCCGAGCCGCGAGCGGGGCACGCACACGTCGTCGATCATCGTCACGCCGCGCACCGCCTCCAGCGCGGTGAGGGACAACCGCCGCGCCTGGAGGAGGAGTTCGGACTCGGCCGCGTCGTCCGCCGGGACCACCTGGGTGGCGCCGGCCGCCTCGCACAGGGCTCCCACGGCGGCGAGGTCGGAGGCGGGGTCCGGGGTGTCGAAGGCGGCCAGGAGCAGGGCCTCGGTCGTCTCCGGCAGCCCCATGTGCGCGAGGTCGTTGACGGCCTTGACCGTCGTACGGTCCATGATCTCCAGCAGCGAGGGCACATGCCCGCCGGCCATGATCCGGCACACCGCGTCACAGGCGGCCGCCGCCGACGCGAACTCGGCGGCGAGGACCAGCTGCTGCGGCGGCTGCGGCCGCAGCGCCAGGACGGCCCGTACGACGATGCCGAGCGAACCCTCGGAGCCGACGAACAGGCGGGTCAGGTCGTACCCCGCGACACCCTTGGCGGTACGGCGGCCGGTGGACATCAGCCGCCCGTCTGCGAGGACGACCTCGAGGCCGAGCACGTACTCGGCGGTCACCCCGTACTTCACGCAGCACAGGCCGCCGGAGGCGGTGCCGATGTTGCCGCCGATCGTGCACATCTCCCAGCTGGAGGGGTCCGGCGGGTAGTACAGGCCGTGTTCGCCCACCGCGCGCGAGAGGGCGGCGTTGATGACGCCGGGCTCGACGACGGCGATGCGGTCGACGGGGTTGATCTCCAGGATGCGGTCCATCTTGGTCAGGGACAGCACGATGCAGCCGTCGGAGGCGTTGGCCCCGCCCGACAGGCCCGTGCGGGCGCCCTGCGGGACGACCGGGACGCGCAGGGCGGTGGCGGTGCGCATGACGTGCTGGACCTCTTCGACGGTCCGCGGCAGGACGACGACGGCGGGGGCGCCGGCCGGGCAGAAGCTGGCCATGTCGTTGGCGTAGGCGGCCGTGACGTCGGGGTCGGTGAGGACGGCCTCGGCAGGCAGACCCGCGAGCAGCCGCTCGGTGAGGTCACCCCGGGCCTGGTCGGGTGCGGCTTCGGTACGGCTCATGATCACAGCGTCGCACTCGGGGCCATCGGTGTGAACCCCGTGTACGGCGGTCGGGTTCGAACGGGTGTGGTCGTCGTATTGACGCATGGCTTGACGCACAGTGAGCGCCATGGAGAACAGCGCCGCGGGGAACAGCGCCGCGCAGACCGACGCTTCGAAGGACGCCTCGGAGGTCGCCTCGAAGGTCGCCTCGAAGGCCACAGCGAAGAAGGCAGCGGAGAACGGGCCGGGCGCGCCAAAACGTCGGCCGCGCATCCGGCGGCGGGTGCTGATCGCCTCGGTGGCGGGCTGTGCCGTGCTCGGCGGGGTGCTGGTGCTGCTGCCGTGGGGTCAGGGCGGGACGCGGGCGCCCGGACCGGCGCCGGGGGCGCAGGCGCTCGCCGCGGTCACCACGGGCGTGCCGGCCGCGCTGCCCGATCTGGCGGTGCTGATCGACGAGCGGGAGAAGCATCTGCGGGCCCATCCCGGGGACGCTCATTCGTGGGCGGTGCTGGGCGCGGCGTATGTGGAGCAGGGGCGGCGCACCGCCGAGGCGGAGTACTACCCGAAGGCCGAGAAGGCGCTGCGTACGTCGCTGAAGGTGCGGGACCCGAACGCCGAAGCGCTGGCCGGCATGGCTGCGCTGGCGAACGCGCGGCGGGACTTCGGCGCGGCGCGGACCTGGGGCGAGGCGGCGCTGAAGGCGGACCGCAAGCGGTGGACGACGTATCCGCCGCTGATCGACGCCTACACGGGGCTGGGCGACCACAAGGCGGCCAAGCGGACGCTGGACCGGCTGCTGAAGCTGCGCTCCGGCCCGGCCGTGCAGGCCCGGGCGGCGGCCGTCTACCGGGACCGGGGCTGGCGGGAGGACGCGGCGGTGGCGCTGTCCGACGCGGCGGCGGGCGCGCAGGCCCCGGCCGAGCGGGCCGCGTATCTCGAACGGGCCGGACAGCTCGCCTGGGAGCGCGGCGACCTGGACGTGGCCCTGCGGCACTTCGAGGAGGCCGTACGCCTCGACCCCGACCAGCGGGCCGCGCTCGCCGGGCAGGGGCGGACGCTGGCGGCACTGGGCCGCACGACGGAGGCGCTGAACGCGTACCGGGTCGCCCTCGCCAAGCAGCCGCTTCCCGAATACGCCCTGGAACTGGGTGAGTTGTACGAGTCGCTGGGCCTGGGGCAGGCGGCGCGCGTGCAGTACGACCTGCTGCGGGAGCGGGCGGCACAGGCCGCGGCCGGCGGGGTGGACGACGAACTGGTGCTGGGCCACTTCGAGGCGGACCACGGCGACCCGGAGTCCGCCGTGCAGCGGCTGCGGACCGAGTGGCGCCGGCAGCCGGGGGTCGCGGTGGCCGACGCGCTGGGGTGGGCGCTGCACCGGGCCGGGGAGCACAAGCAGGCGCTGAAGTTCGCGAGGCTGGCGAACGACAAGAAGCGCGGGGGCGGGGTGCGCAGCGCGCTGTACGTCTATCACCAGGGGATGATCGAGCGGGAACTGGAGATGCCGGGGGCCGCGCGGCGGCATCTGCAGGAGGCGTTGCGGATCAATCCGCACTTCTCCCCGACACGGGTGCCGCTGGCCGAGGCGGCGTTGGAGGAGCTCGGGGAGCCGTCGGTGGAGGACGTACCGGACATGGACGCCAAGGCGAAGCGACGGTGACCCAGTCCCCTACAGCACCGCCGTGCCGATCAGTGCGTTGCGGCTGACCAGCCCCGCCAGTTCCGCCTCGGGCATCCCGCCCGTGTCCTCCGGGCGGCGCGGCAGCACCATGTAGCGGGTCTCCGCGCTGGAGTCCCACACCGTGATCCGCGTGTCGGTCGGCAGGTCCAGGCCGAACTCGGCGAGGACCGCCCGGGGTTCGCGAACCACTCGGGAGCGGTACGACTCGGACTTGTACCAGCTCGGGGACGGCCCGAGCAGGCGGATGGGGTAGCAGGAGCAGAGGGTGCAGACGATGACGTTGTGCGTCGACGCCGTGTTCTCGACGACGCGCAGGCGCTGGTAGCCGCCGTCCATGAAACCCAGCTCGCGCACGGCCGCCGTACCGTCCGTCAGCAGACGGGACTTGAAGTCCTCGTCGGTCCAGGCCCGCGCGACGACCCGCGCCCCGCTCGCCGGCGAGGCACCCGCGAGGAACGCGTCGATCGCCTCGTCCAGTTCCCCGCCCGTGAGTACGCCCTTGTCCTCCAGGAGGGTCTCCAGGCGCCGCACCCGGCGGGCGATCGTCGCGTCGGAGTGGTCACCGCTCATCGCCACGGTCCTCTTCCAAGTAGCTTTCCCACAGATCCAGTACGACCTGATGGTCGCCCTCGCCCCACAGGTCACGCGCCTGGAACCGCACCGCGTACACCTGCTCCACCGGCGCGTCGGCAAGCCCCCGTGCGCTGACGTCGGCCAGTTCGGCGGACCCCTCCGGCTCGATCACGACGCCCCGCTTGCCGCGTGCGTAGCGGGGCAGGCGGGTGTGGTGCGCCGGGTCGTGGCGATACGTCACCACACGCGACCCCGGGGCGAAACGGTCAGCCATCGCGCTCGTCCCGATCCAGCTCGCCGGGCGCCAGCACGCCCTTGCGTTCGAGGAGGTCGCTGATCGCGATGAACCAGCGTTCGTAGTACGACGCCGCCAGGTACTCGCGCGGCGGGATCGACTCGATCGCGTCCCGGAACTCGTTCAGATTGAAGATCTCCTGCGCGCGCAGGGCGTTCCAGATCCCGAAGACGCGCGCCTCCCAGTCGGCGTGGAAGGGCTCGGAGTCGTCCGCGGTGTCGACGGGACCGAACCCCTCGACGCCGCCGACGTCGTTGATCCTGGCCATGGGCTCAGCGTACGGCGCGTCCGGGCATCGCGCGGGCGCACGCCGCGTGCGGCAGGCGCCCCGGCGTGCGGGTCCCCCCGTGGAACCCGCACGCCGAAAGAGGGTCAGCCGGCCGTCAGAGGTTGCCGCGCTTGGCCTGCTCCCGCTCGATCGCCTCGAACAGGGCCTTGAAGTTGCCCTTGCCGAAGCCCATGGAGCCGTGGCGTTCGATGATCTCGAAGAAGACCGTCGGGCGGTCCTGGACCGGCTTGGTGAAGATCTGCAGCAGATAGCCGTCCTCGTCGCGGTCCGCGAGGATCTTCAGCTCCCGCAGGGTCTCGACGGGGACCCGGGTGTCGCCGACCCACTCGCCGAGGGTGTCGTAGTACGAGTCCGGCGTGTCGAGGAACTGAACCCCGGCCGCGCGCATGGTGCGTACCGTCTCGACGATGTCGTTCGTGTTGAGCGCGATGTGCTGGACGCCCGCGCCGCCGTAGAACTCCAGGTACTCGTCGATCTGGGACTTCTTCTTGGCGATGGCGGGCTCGTTGATCGGGAACTTGACCTTGAGCGTGCCGTCGGCCACGACCTTCGACATCAGCGCGCTGTACTCGGTCGCGATGTCGTCGCCCACGAACTCCTTCATGTTCGTGAAGCCCATGACCTTGTTGTAGAAGCCGACCCACTCGTTCATGCGGCCCAGCTCGACGTTGCCGACACAGTGGTCGATCGCCTGGAAGGTGCGCTGGGCGGGCGGCTCGACCATGGGGCTCGCCGCCACATAGCCGGGGAGGTACGGGCCGTCGTAGCCGTGGCGCTCGACGAGGGTGTGGCGGGTCTCGCCGTACGTCGCGATGGCGGCCAGGACGACGGTGCCGTGCTCGTCCTTGAGCTCGTAGGGCTCGGTGACGGACGTGGCTCCGTGCTCGAGGGCGTACGCGTACGCCCGCCGTGCGTCCGGGACCTCGATGGCGAGGTCGACGACGCCGTCGCCGTGCTCGGCCACGTGCTGGGCGAGGAAGTGGCCCCAGGTGGTGGCGGGCTTGATGACGGAGGTGAGGACGAAACGGGCGGAGCCGTTCTCCAGCACGTAGCTCGCGGTCTCGCGGCTGCCGTTCTCCGGTCCGGAGTAGGCCACGAGGCGCATGCCGAAAGCGGTCGAGTAGTAGTGCGCCGCCTGCTTGGCGTTGCCCACGGCGAAGACGACCGCGTCCATTCCCTTGACCGGGAAGGGGTCGGCCTGCCGGGCGGTGTCGGGAGTGTGGTGTGTGGTCTGCGTCATAAGCGCAGCCTCACGCCATGCGGCAAGGTGCGCAATAGTTTGGTTTTCAGCTGGGCAATCTGCTCAGTGACACGCCCGTCCCTGCGGGCTTTCTGTACAGGATGACCACCCCCGGTGGCGAGGAGAGGCGGGCTGTCGTGACGATCGATCATCTGGACGGACGGATCATCGTGCTGCTGGCGCGGGAGCCGCGGATCGGGGTGCTGGAGATGTCCCGGCGGTTGGGCGTGGCCCGCGGGACCGTGCAGGCACGGCTGGACCGGCTTCAGTCGAACGGAGTCATCCGCGGCTTCGGTCCCGAGGTCGATCCGGCGGCAGTCGGTTATCCGGTCACCGCCTTCGCGACGCTTCAGATCCGGCAGGGGCAAGGGGCCGACGTACGGGCGCACTTGGCGTCCGTGCCGGAGGTGCTGGAGCTGCACACGACCACCGGGACCGGGGACATGCTGTGCCGCCTCGTGGCGCGCTCCAACGCCGATCTTCAGCGGGTGATCGACCGGGTTGTCGGTTTCGATGGGATCGTCCGGGCCTCCACGGCGATCGTGATGGAGAACCCCGTTCCGCTGCGGATCATCCCGCTGGTGGAGCAGGCGGCGGAAGACCGGGCGCACAGCTAGCCCGCGACCTGGTGGGGTGAGTCCGTGTGAATTTCTGGGAGTACCTGGGCAACCGCCACCAGCAGCTGCTCACCGACGCCTACCAGCACGCCAGCGCCGTCTTCCAGTGCATGGTCGTGGCGACCCTGCTCGGGGTGCTGATCGGTGTGGCCACGTACCGCAGCGAGTGGGCCGGCAATTTCGCCACGCTGACCACCGCGGGCATCCTGACCATTCCGTCGCTCGCCATGATCGGTCTGCTCATTCCGATCGTGGGGCTCGGCGTGCCGCCCACGGTGATCACACTGACGCTGTACGGCCTGCTGCCGATCGTGCGCAACTCGATCGTCGGACTGCGCGGAGTCGATCCGTCCCTGGTGGAGGCGGCCCGGGGCATCGGCATGTCCCGGCTCACCCAGCTGCTGAAGGTGGAGCTGCCGCTCGCCTGGCCGCCGATCCTGACCGGGATCCGGGTCGCGACACAGATGCTGATGGGCATCGCGGCGATCGCGGCGTACGCCTCCGGCCCCGGCCTCGGCAATGTGATCTTTCGCGGGCTCGCCTCGCTGGGCAGCGCGAACGCGCTCAACCAGGTGCTCGCGGGCACGGTCGGGATCATCATCCTGGCGCTGCTGTTCGACGCCGCGTACGTCCTGATCGGACGGCTGACCATCCCCAGGGGGATCCGTGTCTGAGCACGAGTCCGGCAGCGGCCACCACGGAGCCTCCATCGAGCTGGAGAACCTGACCAAGCGCTATCCCGGCAGCCCGCAGCCGGCCGTGGACAGCGTGAACATGGAGATCAAGGCGGGCGAGGTGGTCATCCTCGTCGGGCCCTCGGGGTGCGGGAAGTCCACGACGCTCAAGATGATCAACCGGCTGATCGAGCCGACCGGTGGCCGGATCCGCATCGGTGGCGAGGACGTCACCGACATCGATCCGGTGAAGCTGCGCCGCAAGGTCGGTTATGCCATCCAGTCCGCCGGTCTGTTCCCGCACATGACGGTCGCGCAGAACATCGGACTCGTACCGAAGATGATCGGCTGGTCGAAGACGCGGATCGGCGCGCGGGTCGAGGAGCTGCTGGACCTCGTCGGGCTCGACCCGGGCGAGTTCCACGGCCGCTATCCGCGCCAGCTCTCCGGCGGGCAGCAGCAGCGCGTGGGCGTGGCACGGGCGCTGGCCGCCGATCCGCCGGTGCTGCTGATGGACGAGCCGTTCGGAGCGGTCGACCCGATCACCCGTGATCACCTCCAGGACGAGCTGATCAGGCTGCAGCACGAGCTGCACAAGACGATCGTCTTCGTCACGCACGACTTCGACGAGGCGATCAAGATCGGTGACCGTATCGCCGTTCTGCGCGAACAGTCGCACATCGCTCAGTTCGACACCCCGGAGGCGATCCTCACCAACCCCACCGACGACTTCGTCTCCGGGTTCGTCGGAGCCGGTGCGGCACTGAAGCGGCTGAACCTGACCCGGGTACGGGACGTGGAGATCACCGACTATCCGACGGTGACCTTCGACGACCCGCTCCAGGACATCTTCAACCGGCTGCGCTCCAGCGGCACCAACGAGATCCTGCTGCTCGACAAGCGGGGCCGGCCCTACAAGTGGCTGCGGCGCGGCGATCTGATGCGGGCCAGGGGTTCGCTCGCTCGGGCCGGGACGCTGGTGACCGACACGGTGACACGGGACGCCACGCTGCGGGACGCCCTGGAGGCCGTCCTCACCGACAACGCGGGGCGGGTGGTGGTGACCGGGCGGCGCGGTGAGTACACGGGTGTCGTCGACATGGAGACGCTGATCAACTCCGTGCACGAGCTGCTGGAGGCGGACCGGCTGGAGGCGTTGGAGGCCCAGCACGAGCTGGAGGGTTCCCGGGCCGGGCGCACGCACGCCGAGCAGGAGGGCGACGGAGGGGAGCACAAGGCGTGAGCACTCCCGAGACCCCGAGGTCGTCCCGGGTGCAGGAGACGTCCGAGCCCGGCGAAGCGCCCGGAAACGCCGAGCCCGACCGCAACGATCTTGACGGGCACGACGAGACCGCCTCGCCCGTCGCCACGAAGCGCCCGGCCAGGAAGCTGAGCTGGCAGCGGCTCACCATCGTGCCGGCGATGCTGGTGGTGCTGCTGCTCGCGACCTGGCTGTGGTTCCGGCAGGCCGACCTCGACCCGGTCTCCGAGAACGCGCTGTCGAACGGTCAGGTCTCGCAGGCCCTGAGGGAGCAGATCGAACTCACGGTGATCTCCACCTTCTTCGTGCTGATCATCGCGATCCCGCTGGGGATCCTGCTCACCCGGCGGGCGTTCAGGAAGGCGACACCGGTGGCCATGGCTCTCGCCAACATGGGCCAGGCGACCCCCGCGATCGGTCTTCTCGCCCTGCTGGTGATCTGGCTGGGCATCGGCCGGAAGGCGGCCCTGATCGGCATGATCGCCTACGCCGTCCTGCCCGTGCTGTCCAACACCATCGCCGGCCTCAAGGCGAACGACCCGACCCTGCTGGAGGCGGCGCGCGGTATCGGCATGTCCCCGACGGGGGTGCTGACGCGGGTGGAGCTGCCGCTCGCGGTCCCGCTGATCCTTGCGGGCGTGCGCACCGCCCTGGTCCTCAACGTCGGGACGGCGACCCTGGCGGTCTTCGGCGGCGGCGGGGGGCTGGGCGTGCTGATCACGGCCGGCATCACCAACCAGCGCATGCCGGTCCTGGTCCTCGGCTCGATTCTCACGGTCGCCCTCGCCCTGCTGGTGGACTGGCTGGCATCGCTGGTGGAAGTGCTGCTGCGGCCACGGGGGCTGGACCTGTGAGGCGGCCGACGGTCCTGCTCGCGGCCGGGTTGCTGGTGGCGGCCGCCGGGTGCGGTCTGACCAGCGGCTCCCCCATGGTCGACGACGTACGGCCCGGAAGCATCGGACGGGGCGAGCCACTGGAGGGCGCCCAACTGACGGTGACGTCGAAGTCGTTCACCGAGCAGCTCATCCTCGGCGCGATCATGGGCATCGCCTTCGAGGCGGCCGGCGCCGACGTCCTGGACCGCACCGGCATCCAGGGCTCCATCGGCAGCCGCGAGGCGGTGCGCAAGGGCGACGCCGATGCCGGATACGAGTACACGGGCACGGCCTGGATCACCTACCTCGGGCACAGCGAGCCCATCACCGACCCGCACGAGCAGTGGGAGGCGGTGCGCAAGGAGGACGCGAAGAACGGGCTGACCTGGCTCCCGCCGTCCGCGCTGGACAACACGTACGCCCTGGCGATGAACCAGGCGAACCACAAGAAGTACCGCACGAACGACCTCTCCGAGGTCGCCGCACTGTCCAAGTCCGACCCGGCCGCGGTGACGCTGTGCGTGGAGGTCGAGTTCGCCAACCGGGCGGACGGGCTGCCGGGGATGCAGAAGGCGTACGGCATGGACGTCCCGGCGAGGAACATCACCCAGATGGACACCGGGATCATCTACACGCAGGCCGCGAAGGGGAACTGCACCTACGGCGAGGTCTACACGACGGACGGCCGCATCAAGTCCATGAACCTCGTGGTGATGGACGACGACAAGCATTTCTTCCCCAACTACAACGCCGCCCCGGTGATCAACACCAAGACCCTCAAGGAATGGCCGGCCATCCCCGACGTCCTCGACCCGATCACCAAGAAGCTGAACAACACGGTGGCCCAGGACCTGAACGCGAAGGTGGACGTGGACGGGGAGGATCCCCATCAGGTGGCGTTGGACTGGATGAAGGCGGAGGGGTTCGTGAAGTAGGGGGTTCCGGGGCCGGGTTCCAAAGAACCTGTTGCAAAGCAACCTTTGCATAGCTACCTTTGTACGCATGCCGGAAGAGCACAACGTACGGAAACTCGACGCGCGTTCGCTGCGTGGGCTCGCTCATCCCCTGCGGATGGAGTTGCTCAACGCGCTACGCCGTACCGGGCCCGCCACGGCCTCGATGCTCGCCGAGCGGTTGGGCGAGTCGAGCGGAGCCACGAGCTACCACCTGCGCCAGCTCGCCGCGCACGGGTTCGTCGAGGACGCCCCTGAGCACGGCAAGGGGCGAGAGCGCTGGTGGCGGGCTGTGGACGCAGGGATCGCGATGGACGAGAACCTGTATCAGAGCCCGGACCCGGCAGTCCGCGGCGCGGCCGACCTGCTGCTGCACGAGCTCGTGAACCAGCACACCCGTGAGCTGTACTCCTGGCTGTCCGCCCGCGACAGATGGTTCCCGCGATGGACGGACCACTCGATGGACCTGAGCGACTTCACGCTACGGCTGACACCCGAGCGCTCACGCGAACTCATCGGCAAGATGCACGAGTTGCTCAACAGCTACCAGGCGCACGAGGCCGCCGAGGACGACCCGGACGCGGAGCAGGTCCGCCTCCACACGCACGTCTTCCCCATCGCCACGGACCCGGAGGGGCCCCGATGACCGACCCCGAGACGCATCTCTGCCTGCACCACCTGCACGCGGCCGACCTCCAGGCCCAAGCCGACGCCCACCGCCTGGCCGTCCAGGCCAGGCAGCCCCGCCACCTACGGACCCGCCTCGGCTGGACGTTGGTGGAGATCGGCCTGCGCCTCGCCACACCTCCGCAGCCGACCGTTGCCACCGGCTAGCAGCTCGGCACGGACCCCTTGCCCGACTCCAGCGCCTCCAGCGCCCCCACCGCCCCCTTCAGCGTAGTCACCGGCACCAACCGCAATCCCTCCGGCAGTTCCGCCTTCGCATCGCCGCACTCGGCCCTCGGCACCAGGAAGACCGTCGCCCCGTCCCGCTTGGCCGCCTGAGTCTTGAGGGACACGCCACCGACCGCGCCGACCTTGCCCGCCGCGTCGATCGTGCCCGTGCCGGCGATGCTGCGGCCGCCGGTGAGGTCGCCGCCCTCGCCGTTGCCGTTCAGTTTGTCGATGATGCCGAGGGTGAAGAGGAGGCCGGCGCTGGGGCCGCCCACGTCCGCGAGGGTGAGGGTGACCTTGATGTTCTTGTCGTTGAGGTCCAGGTAGTTCAGCGCGGCCTCGGTCGCGGCGTCCTGGGACTCCTTCATCTGCTCGGTGTTGTACTGCTCGATCTCCCGCGTGCTCTGACCGCTCGGATAGACCGAGTCGCGCGGCATGACCGCCTTCTCCGTGCTGAACCAGGCGTCGATCACGTCACCGAACCGCACGTCCGTGTCGGGGGACGTCGCCTCGATGGTCGTCATGCGCAGCTGGCCGCTCGTGTCACGGGTCGGCGCCCCGGTGATCGTGATCACCGGTTCGCCCTTGTTGTCGCCCAGCACGTTCGCCGTCAGACCGGGCTGCGTCAGCGAGAACGGCAGCGGCGCGAAGGCGGCCGTGGCGAGCAGGGCCACGACCGGCAGGGCGCAGACGGCAATGGCCCGGGGGCGCGTGAGACGAGAGAGCACGGGATCAATCTAACGTGGCGGCAAGTTCCGGCCAGGCGCAGGTCGGAGCTGCCCAGGTTGCCCCATTCAGGTCACGTACAGGTCTCGCCGCTCCTTCGTGAAGCGCCGCAGCGTCTGCGGCACCGGCGCCACCCCGATGCCCGGCGACCGTGGCACCGGAAGATGGCCGTCGACCAGCACGAACGGCTCCGTGATGTCCTCGGCGAAGTAGCGGCTGGACGCCGACGTGTCCCCGGGAAGCGTGCAGCCGGGCAGGGCCGCCAGCGCCAGGTTCGGGGCGCGGCCGATGCCCGTCTCCAGCATGCCGCCGCACCACACCGGCACCCCGTGCGCGTACGCCACGTCGTGCACACGCCGCGCTTCCAGGTATCCCCCGACCCGCGCCGGCTTCACGTTCACCACGCGGCACGCGTCCATCGCGATCGCGGACGCGGTGTCGGCGGCGTTGTGCAGGGACTCGTCCAGGCAGACGGGGGTCGCGATGCGCTGCTGGAGCCGGGCGTGGGCGTACAGGTTGTTCTCCGCGAGCGGCTCCTCGATCAGCAGCAGCCCGAAGTCGTCCAGCCGCCGCAGATGCTCGGCGTCCGCGAGCGTGTACGCCGTGTTGGCGTCGACCTGGAGCGGCAGGTCCGCGCCGAAGCGCTCGCGCACGGCCCGTACCGGCTCCAGATCCCAGCCCGGCTCGATCTTCAGCTTGATCCGGACGTACCCCTCGGCGAGATACCCCTCGACGTCGTCCAGCAACTCGGCGACCGTCCCCCTGATCCCGACCGACACCCCGGCCGGCACCCGCTCGCGCACCGACCCGAGATACGTGGCCAGCGGCATGCCGTACGACCGCAGCTCCGCGTCGAGGACGGCCGTCTCCAGCGCCGCCTTCGCCAGCTCGTGCCCCTTGACCCCCGCCGTCGCCGGGGCGAGGTGGGCCGTACCGAGCACGGGCAGGGCGGCGACGCGCGGCAGCAGGAAGTCACGCAGGACGATCTCCGCGCCGGCCACGAACTCCGAGCAGTACAGCGGCTCGGGGTCGGCCGCGAACTCCGACCAGCCCTCGGCCGCGTCCGTGACGACGTGCAGCAGGAAGGTGTCCTTCGTCGTCATCGTGCCGAAGGACGTACGGAAGGGGCTGACCAGCGGGATCGCCACGTGGACGATCTCGACGCGTTCGAGTTTCACGAGGTGGCCTCCCGGCGGGTGAGCGTGTACCAGCCGTCCCGGGACATGTCCGTCGCCGTGAACCCGTCGGCGAAGGCCTTCGTGAACACCTCGCGCACGGCCCGCCGCCAGCCCAGCGCCAGCTCCGGGTCCGCGGCCCGCAGCGCCACTATGTCGTCCGGTACGCGGCACCAGACATACCGGTCCTGCCGGTCCCGGCGGGCGAGCGGCCCGCCGTCGGGGGCCGTGTGGGTGGCGGGCGCGGCCTCGCGCTCCGGGGTGCCGGGCCCGGCGTGGCCGGACTGCCCCCGCGCCGGCCCGATCAGGTCCCAGGTCACCTCCAGCCGGTCGCTCTCGTCGCCGCCGTTCACGCCGTCCGCCATGGGGCCGTAGAAGTCGACGAGGTAGCCGGTGCCGGCGGCGCCCAGTTTGACGAAGTTGAACCGGGCGTTGCGGCCGACCAGCGGATCGAAGGTCCAGCGCATGGTGAGCGCCCCGAGCTCCACCGCCCAGGCCCGCTGCGCCCGCTTGACCTGCGGCCCGAGCCCCTGCTCGGCGGCGGCCAGCAGCGAGTATGTCTCCCGCGACGCCGGCGGCCCGAACACGGCGACACAGGCCCCGACGAGCCGCTCCCCGTCGTACGCGGCGTGCACCGCCCCACCCGCGTGGGCGAGGCTGTTCAGCGTCTCGGGCAGCAGGGGCGGTGCGGTGCGAGGCGTCTGCCATACGTCACTGAAGTACTCGGCAACAGCGGTGAACCCGGCGGGCTCGTGGACGGTGCGGATGCTCAGTGAGGTCATGACACGAGTGTCGGAGGTGCTGCGGGGCCCTGCCTAGTGCACCCGCGCGTCAACGCGACGCCCGAGCCACTCCCGCGCCGCATCGCCGCCAGGCCCTCGCCGCTTCCCGCGCCGCGCGTCAGCGCAACGCCTCCTCCGCCACCTCCCGCGCCGCGTCAGCGCAACGCCTCCGCCACTTCCCGCACCACGTCAGCGCAACGCCTCCGCCACCTCCCGAGCGGCATCCACGACCCGCGGCCCCACGCGCTCCGGCACCGCGTCGGCCAGCATCACCACGCCCACGCTGCCCTCGACGCCCGTCACGCCGATCAGCGGCGCCGCGGCCCCGCTCGCTCCCGCCTCCAACTCCCCGTGGGTGAGGGTGTATCCGGGCTCCTCCAGCGGCTGATTCCGGGCGGAGAGTATGGCCCGGCCCGCGGCACCGCGGTCCAGCGGGTGCCGGAAACCGGCCCGGTAGGCCACGTGATAGTCCGTCCACGTCGGCTCGACCACGGCAACGGCCAGCGCCTCCGTGCCGTCCACCAGCGTCAGATGGGCCGTCGCCCCGATGTCCTCGGCGAGCGAACGCAGCGCGGGCAGCGCGGCCTCCCGTACCAGCGGATGCACCTGCCGGCCCAGTCGCAGCACACCGAGGCCGACGCGGGCACGACCGCCCAGGTCACGGCGTACCAGGGCGTGCTGCTCAAGCGTGGCGAGCAGCCGGTACACAACGGTCCGGTTCACGCCCAGTTTGTTGGAAAGCTCGGTGACGGTCAGCCCGTGGTCGGTGTCGGCCAGCAGCTTGAGGACGCGCAGTCCCCGGTCGAGCGTCTGAGAGGTCTCCGCGGTCACGACGCCCACTCCTTAGTGGTGAGGTCGGCAGCCTCCTCGCGGCGGGTGCGTCACCGAGTCCCGTCAGTGACGCGCTTCAGAGGCCGCCGATCGGCCGGCGGCCCGGACTGACTGTCCGGGCCGCGTCGCTTCACGGCTGCGCTCCGCGGCGGCGCTGCCACGGGGCGTGTGCGTAGCGGGACATTAGCGAAGCCGGTTCGCTGAGCGGAAGGCTCCGTCCAGAATCCGGGCAACGGCCGGTACGGACCACTCCCGTTTGCCCGGATACGTACGGCGTACGGTCCCCTGCGCGCACTCCCCGTACGCGCCCAGCGTCACCGCATCCGGGTGGCCCACTCCTGAACCTTGGCGATGCGCTGGCGCAGCTGCCCGGCCGTGGCCTCGGCGCTCGGCGGCCCGCCGCAGACCCGGCGCAGCTCGGTGTGGATGACGCCGTGCGGCTTGCCGCTCTGGTGGACGTACGCGCTCACCATCGTGTTGAGCTGCTTGCGGAGCTCCATCATCTCCTTGTGCGAGACGACGGGCCGCCGCTCGGCGGGCAGCTCCAGCAGGTCGGCCTCGGCGTCCGGCTTCTTGCGGCTGTGCGCGATCTGCCGGGCCTGCCGCTTCTGCAGGAGAAGCTGCACCTGGTCGGGTTCGAGGAGCCCCGGAATCCCGAGGTAGTCCTGCTCCTCCTCGCTCCCCGGGTGGGCCTGCATGCCGAACTCGGCACCGTCGTAGAGCACCCGGTCGAAGACGGCCTCGGACTCCAGCGCCTCGAAGGAGAACTGCTCCTGCTCGCCGGTGTCCTCGTCCTGCTCCTTGTTCGCCTCCTCCATCTCCTTCTCGGATTCGGCGTACGGGTCCTCCTCGCCCTCCTTCTTCGGCTTGTCGAGGGCGTGGTCGCGTTCGACCTCCATCTCGTTGGCGAAGGTGAGGAGGTCGGGGACGGTCGGCAGGAAGACGGAGGCGGTCTCGCCGCGCCGCCTGGACCGCACGAAACGGCCGACGGCCTGGGCGAAGAAGAGGGGCGTGGAGATGGTGGTGGCGTACACCCCCACCGCCAGCCGGGGCACGTCGACACCTTCGGACACCATGCGGACGGCGACCATCCACCGGTCGTTGTTGCCGCTGAAGTCGTCGATCCGCTTGGACGCCCCGGCGTCGTCGGACAGGACGAGGGTCGCCTTGTTGCCGGTGATCTCACGGATCAGCTTGGCGTAGGCGCGGGCGGAGTCCTGGTCGGAGGCGATGACGAGGGCACCGGCGTCCGGGATGGCCTTCCTGACCTCGGTCAGTCGCTGGTCGGCGGCCCGCAGCACACTCGGCATCCACTCGCCGCGCGGGTCCAGCGCCGTACGCCAGGCCTGGCTGATCGCGTCCTTGGTCATGGGCTCGCCGAGTCGCGCGGCGATCTCGTCGCCGGCCTTGGTGCGCCAGCGCATGTTGCCGCTGTAGCTCAGGAAGATGACCGGCCGGACGACGTGGTCGGCCAGCGCGTTGCCGTAGCCGTACGTGTAGTCGGCGGCCGACCGCCGGATTCCGTCGTTCCCCTCCTCGTACGTCACGAAGGGGATGGGGTTGGTGTCGGACCGGAACGGCGTACCGGTGAGGGCGAGTCGTCGCGTCGCGGGCTCGAAGGCCTCCAGGCAGGCCTCGCCCCAGGACTTGGAGTCACCGGCGTGGTGGATCTCGTCGAGGATGACGAGGGTCTTGCGCTGCTCGACCCGGTTGCGGTGGAGCATGGGCCGCACGCCGACACCCGCGTAGGTCACGGCGACGCCCTGGTAGTCCTTGCCGAGCGGCCCGGCGCTGTATTCGGGATCGAGCTTGATGCCTATGCGCGCGGCCGCCTCGGCCCACTGCTTCTTCAGATGCTCGGTCGGCGCGACCACGGTGACCTGCTGCACGACATGGTGATGCAGCAGCCAGGAGGCCAGCGTCAGCGCGAACGTCGTCTTGCCGGCGCCCGGCGTGGCGACCGCGAGGAAGTCACGCGGCTGCTCCTGGATGTACTTGTCCATCGCCCCCTGCTGCCAGGCACGCAGCTTGCTGGCGGTGCCCCAGGGGGCGCGGCCGGGGAAGGCGGGTGACAGGTGGTGGGAGTGGGGGGCAGAGCTGGAGCTGGCGGCGGTGGTAGTCACGGTCTCCGGGGACTGGGTCGGGCGGCTCGGCGTACGGGTGTTGGTGACTCGGCTACGTATGACAACCGGGCCACCCTACCGGCGGCCCGACCGTGTCCAGGGGCGAGCGGGGCCGGGTCACACGTGGGTGGGACCGACGTCACAACCGCCGCAGTCGCCCCGCGATCACGGCGATGTCCCCCTCGTCACCGGAGGCGACATCGATGACCAGCGCGTACGCCACGCCCTGATCGACACCGGTGCGGTCGACGCCGGTGGGGGCGAGGAAGGTCGCGGTGGCGAGCCAGGCGGTGCGCTTGTTGCCGTCGACGAGGGGGTGGTTGGTGGCGATGGCATGCACCAGTGCTGCAGCCTGCTCGTGGAGGTCGTCGTAGGCCGAGATACCGAACATGCGGGTACGGGCCGGTGCACCGCCCACGCGAGCAGCCCGGGCTCCCGCGCCTCGGGCGCCCGCCCGCCGAAGGCGAGCTCGGCGAGGGCGGTGAACGAGGCCCCCAAGCCCCTCGGAGACGCCACCTCTCGACGCTGGCCCGCTTCATCCAGCCCGTCCGGCGTTTGAGGACGAGGCCCCTTCAGGGCCAACAGCGGGGGGCTGGGGGCGGCAGCCCCCAGACGCGGTCGGGGGCGAGGGGGCGGAGCCCCTGGAGGACGGGACGGGTAGGGGCGCCGAGGGTGAACCCCTCCCCGCTCCAACTCACCGCTCCCGCAACCGAGTGGTCACCCAGGCCCCGACCAACGCCACCCCCGCCATCGGCAGGAACACCGCCGCGAACGCGGCCGGGTGCGACCCGGCGCCGGAGGCCCCCGTGGCCGCATGACTCACCGTGCCGCCGCCCAGGGCGGCGAAGGCGGCGCCTCCGGCGGCCAGCAGCACGACGTTGGACAGGCCGTCGGAGATCTGCAGGGCTGCGGAGTTCGTACCCGCCTCCTCGGGGGCGGAGAGATGGAGCAGCAGCACGCTGGTGGAGGAGATCACCAGCCCCATCCCGAAGCAGCCGAACGCCCACGCCACCGCGACGGTCCAGGCGGGCACGGAGTCGATCAGGACGCTCGGCGCGGCGGCGATGGAGGCCGCCACGAGCACCATCCCCAGCGTCATCAGCCGTTCCCGGTACGGCTCCACCCGCGGCCGCGACTGCATCCACGAACCCAGCGCCCAGGTCCCGCCACCTGCGGCGAGCGAGAACCCGGCGAGGGTCGGCGACAGCCCCCGCTGGGTGACCAGCATCAACGGTACGAAGGATTCGGCCGCGATGAACGACCCCGCCGCGACCCCGCGCAGCAGCACCACGGACGGCAGCCCGCGCGCCGCCCGGTACGTGCCGCGCGGGAGCAGGCCGAGCACGGCCGGCACGAGGAGCGCGGCGCCCGCGACGCCGGGGACGAGGGAGAGCCAGCGCAGGTCCTGGGCGGCGTACTGAAGCAGCCCCGCGCCGAGTGAGATGCCGAGGGCGAGCCGGATCCGGCGCCGGTCGAACGAGGTGCCGCGGGCGGAGGCGTCGACCGGTCCTCCCGCCCGCCGCCGTATCTGCGGCAGCGCGAGGGCGAGCGGAAACACGACGAGCACCGGAATCCCGACGAACACCCAGCGCCAGCCCAGATGCTCGGTCACCGCCCCGGCAGCCAGCGGTCCCACGATCGACGGCACGACCCAGCTCGCCGCGAACGCCGCCATGATCGCCGGCCGCAACCGCTCGGGGTAGGCCCGCCCCACGACGACGTACAACGCGACGATCACCAGACCGCCGCCGAGCCCCTGCACGGCCCGCCCGAGAATGAACAGCCACATCGCTCCCGCGGTCCCGGCCAGCAGCAGCCCGGCCCCGAAGGAGGCGATCCCGGCGGTGAGCGCGCCGAGCGGCCCGCGCCGGTCCGACCACTGACCCGCGAGCACCATCCCGAACAGGCTGGTGGTGAAGTACCCCGAGAACGCGAAGGCGTACAACGACACCCCGTGCAGTTCGCGCGCCGCCACCGGCATGGCCGTCCCGACGGCGGTCGCCTCGAAGGCGATGAGCAGCACGACGGAGACGATCCCGATGCTCAGGGCGCGATGGTCCCGGCTCAGCACGGTCTCCTCGGACGCAGGGTCCAAGGGGACGTCGGATCTCTTCGCGACACCGGCGTCGCGCGGCTCGAGGGCAGTCATGTCCGCCAGAGTAAGGGCCACAACTGACATTGACCCCTGTCGGAAGACGGCCCCGGGCTGGGACCTTGGTCGTACGACCGACGCGGTTCATGAACGCGGTGTGGCAGTCCCGTTGCAGGGCCGCCGATTCCCTTGAGCGGCCCGCACACCCCCGCCTACGGTCGTTTCACCGACCCAGGGCCGACCGCCCGAAGCCGGTGCAACGGCCGTGTGCCCGAGTGGTCAGGGGCTCGCCTGCGCTGCATCCATCAGCGAGCTCCGCTCGCGGGGAGTCACGCGGGTCCGATCCCCGCCGCAGTGACGCGCACACGACCGAGAACGGACATGGCCGTGTGCCCGAGTGGTTCAGGGGCTCGCCTGCAAAGCGAGTTACGTGGGTTCGAATCCCGCCACGGCCTCTACCCGCCTCGCCGTCGCCTTCGTCGGTCGTCTCACGATGCGGGGTGCTGTCGGGCCGCAGCTCGCCGTGCAGGCCCGGACGTGGCTCCGATCACGGCGGAAACCACGGCGGTCGCGGCGAGGCTGCCGGCCGTGACCATCACCACACCGACCGTGTACAGGCCGGAGGCATCGTCCGACCAGTCGGAGAAGGCGGCGACGGTCAGGCCGATCGTGGGGCCGAACACGGCGACCGTGCCGCGGTGCCGGGACGCAGCCCAGTACAACGGCACCAGCAGGGTCAGCACGAGGCCGATCACCTGCCACGCCTCGTACGGGCCGGTCGTCGTGCCGTCCGGCTGTATGTCGCGGTGCTGGTCCCAGCCCAGCCAGGCGGCCCACCCGGCGAGCGATGTGCCGGCCGTCACGAGGGTCGGCAACAGCGAGGGGGCGGGTCTTCGCAGTCCTGGGTTCATGGGCCAAGCGTCGCGCCTCGGCCGGCGCGAACACAGGGCGCATGTACTCAGCTGCGTCCGAGTACATGCGGCAGGAGAAGGCCCGCCCAGCCTTCCCAATACGGACAATTCCCAATGACCCCACGTCACTTCGTCGTACGGACAGCACAACCCCAGGCGCCTTCAAGGTGTCCAGTACATGACTGGAGGACAAACCCTTCGGTCGCCGTACTGCCTGCCCCACGAGGAGACCCATCCGTGCGCCAGCGCATCCGCCCCTCACACATCCGTCACTCGGCGGCCCTGGTGGCCGCTGCCGCCGCCGTCGCGGCGCTTCCCGCGGTCCTCGCTCCCGCGGCGCATGCGGAGGAGGGTGAACCCTCCCTGGTGATCTCGACTCTGCCGACCACGTCTCCCAAGCCCGGCGACACGTACGACGAGAAGGTCGTCATCACCAACAAGGGCACCGCGGCCACGGACGGGGTCACCTTCCGGGTCCGGCTGACCCGGAGGCTCGACTTCCCGGGCGCCGTCGAGGGCTGCACCTACTCGACCGTCGGGGACAAGGTCCGCCAGGCCCTCTGTGAGCTCGACACCGTCATCGAACCCGGCGCCTCCGTCGAGACGCCCGTACGGTTCAAGGCACTGCCCCACGCCCTGATGGAAGCCGTCGAGTACGGCACCTCGGCCACCGGTGACGCCCCGGGCGAAGGGTTCGACGACAGCAACCGGCGCCTGACCCTGACCGCGGACAGCACCGCCGACCTCGTCGCCGTCGGTGAGGACACCGAAGCCCTCGCGGGCGACAAGCAGTCCATCACGGTGCAGCTCCGCAACGACGGCCCCGGCTGGATCCAGAACCAGGAGAGCGACGACCAGCCTGCACTCATGGTGCGGATCCCGAAGGACACGGTCGCCACCGAAGTGCCCGAGGACTGTGCGCCGTTCGGGATCGACGGTCCGTCCGGGCCCGCCGGGACGCCGGGCAGGTCCACGTACGTCTGCTGGCCCGCCGACCACACTATCGAGGTCGGCGAGTCCCTCTCCTTCACCTTCATGCTGGACATCGAGGACGACGCCCGGACCACCACCGGCGAGGTGAAGGCGACCTCCGTCTACGACATCCACCCGGCCTTCGACAAGAACCCCGCCAACGACAAGGCCGAGATCCGCGTCGCCATCCCGACCGACTACGAGCCCGATCCGGACACGTCCGGCGGCTCCTCCACCGGCGGCAATTCCACGGACGGCGGCTCCACCACGGGCGGCAACGACCCCCAGGGGCAGTCCACAGGCGGCAACGGCAGCACGGGCGGCTCAGGCAGCACCGGCTCCACGTCGTCCGGCACCTCGACGAGCGGCTCCACCGGATCCGTGAACGGCAACCTGGCGAGCACCGGCTCCGACGGCACGCCGCTCATCGCCGGCGCCGCAGCCGCCGCGGCGGCACTCGGCGGTGGCCTGGTCCTGGCCGTGCGCCGTCGTCGCGCCGTCGGCAAGTCCTCCTGACGACACCTCAGAGATACGGCGCAGTCCGCGCGACGTGGGTCCGGAGAAGGCGGGCCCTTGCCAGGGTCTCGGTGATCAGCCGGCCGCCCGGCCCCGCGTCGCGCACCTCACCACGCCCCGCCCACCGACTCCAGCACCCCGCTCGACTCGTCCTGGAACGCCTCGGTCCAGTAGTGCCGGCCGTCCTCACCCGCCGCTCTGACGCCGGTCGGGTCGACCGTGGACAGAACCTGGAGCATGGTCATGGCCAGCTGGTCGTAGGTGTCGGTCGTCAGCGCGTGGCCCGACTGCTCGTCGATCGCCTGCTCGCGGTGCAGCAGCCAGAGCGTGAAGGCGAGGGTGGAGACGTCCGTGTTCAGGGGGAAGAGCCTCGCCTCGGGCTCGCTCCAGTTCAGTACCGCGCCCGTCGCGCCGTCGATGACCAGGCTGTGGTCCTCGACGAGGTGGCCGAGGCGTATCAAGTGGCCCGCCCCGGGCGGCAGTTCGGCCGACCACTCGTCGTCGCTGTAGTACTCGGCCAGCGTCTGCAGTGACACGTCGGTGTCGAGGGAGAACAGGAAGCCGTCCTCCGGCAGGCCCACCTCGCGCAGGAAGCGGCGTGTCGGCTCGTGCGTGAGCGTGGCGGGGAAGTCGACCTCCTCGAAGCGCACCACCTTGCCCTGGCCGAACTCCTGGTCCAGGAGGCGCCGGGGCAGGTCCAGGGCGAGGCCCGAATGCCCGGCGCGGCCCGCGACGAGTGCCAGGGGCCGGATCAGGGCGGCCATCCTCCAGAACGGCGCCGGCTCGCCGTCCGCGCCCTCCTCGAACACCGCCAGCAGGTGCCGGGACGCGTCCGCCACCGCCTGCGGGCCGTAGCGGCCGACGTAGGAGGCGAACTGGCCGCGCAGGCCCGCCAGTTCGTCCGTCGCCTCGGCGAACCGGACCAGTGTGCGCAGCGACGGTGCCAGTGCGCGGCGGTCCATCAGGTCGGGGCGGTCGTGCAGGAAGTGCGTCGTCGAGACCTCGCCCGTCGCGCCGTCCAGCAGGACCGACTCCGTCTCCAGGCCGCCGGGACCAAGCAGTCCGCCTATCACCAACTGGTCCCGCAGCTCCGCCGCGAGCCGGCCCGCCGGATCGCCCGTCGAGTCCGCCACCGTCCGCAGGCCGTCCCGGCACAGCTCGGCGAAGCTCAACACCCCGCTGTCGCCGGGCAGTCCGGGTCCCGTCAGCCAGCGCCGCGTCGAAGCGTGCGTGACGTGCGGATCCAGCGCGGCCTCGCTCAGAATGATCGCCGTGTCACCGGCGTGCGTCGTGATCGTCGTGCTCATGGCTCCCCCGCATGCGCTTTCCCACCACCCAGGGCACGACACGGCCGACCGACCGACCGGCCCACCCACCCCGGCCGCCGTCCCCACTGCCCAGAACACTACGCGCCACCACTGACAACGCCCGCCGAATCAGCCCGGGCCCATGACAGCGCTTCACATCAGTAGACGCTCGGCCCACCCTCGCGCGTTCCCTTCACCCGCGTTTCCGTCACGGCGAGGGCCGACCCCGTCCGTCAGTGCAGCCGCAGTCGCAGTCGCAGTCGCAGTCGGAAGGACGGTCGGCACGACAGCCGGAGCCGGCTCACTGGCCGGTCACCACCGCCGCCTGGGGCCGGATCGGGAGGCGGTTGACCGGACGGCCCGTCGCGGCGCGTACGGCCGACGCGATGGCCGCCGGGGACGTCACCACCGGTACCGCGCTGACCGCCTTCGCGCCGAAGGGCGCGACCACGTCCCGCTCCTCGACCAGCTTCACGATCCGGATGTCGGGGGCGTCCAGGGCCGTGGGCAGGGAGTAGCCCGTGAGGTCCGGGTGGCGGATCAGGCCGCGCGCGGAGCGCAGGTTCTCCGTGAGCGCTATGCCCACGCCCTGCGTCACGCCCGCCTCGATGCGCGCCTCCAGCTGGGCCGGATTGAGCACCCGGCCGACGTCCTGGGCGAGCGCGAGCTCGACCACGCGGACCGAGCCCAGTTCGATGTCGACGTCGACGACCGCGCGGATCGCGCAGAAGGCCATGCCCACGAAGGCGTCGCCCTGGCCGGCGTCGTTGAGCGGTTCGGTCGGGTGCGGGCGGCACTGGGCCGTAGCCCACAGTTCCTTGCCGTCCAACGCCTCGGTGACGGTGGTCGACAGGACCCCGTCGTACGACGTGATCTTGCCGTCGGTGATCTGGAGCAGCTCAGTGGACATGCCGAACTTGTGCGCCAGGGGCTGCAGCAGCTGCGTACGGACCATCTTGGCGGCCCGTTCCACCGCGCCGCCCGACACCCAGGTGTGGCGGCCGCGGCAGCCCGCGCCCGCCGGCGGCTGGTCGGTGTCCACGGGCGCCACGTGCACGTCGTCGATGCCCAGCGTGTCCTGGACGATCTGCCGGGCCAGCGTCGCGAAGCCCTGACCCGTCTCTACGGCCGCGCACAGCACCGTCGCCACGCCGTCCTGGACCTTCACGGTCGCCGTGGAGACCTCGTCGGCGCCCTCGGCTCCGAGCATGTGCACCATGCCCAGGCCGTAGCCCACGCCCCGTCGCACGGCGCCGGGTTCGCCCGCGCCCTCGGGGCCGCCGGGCAGCAGCCACTCGTCCTCGGGCGTGTCCTTGGGCAGCGCCGGCAGGGGGTGCTCCTGTACCGCCTGGAGCAGTTCCGCGACGGGGGCCGGGCACGTCACGGTCTGGCCCGTCGGGAGTACGTCGCCCGTCGCCAGCGCGTTGCGCAGGCGCAGTTCGGCCGGGTCGGCGCCGAGCTTCTTGGCCAGCTTGTCCATCTGCGCCTCGTAGGCGGCGCACACCTGCATGGCGCCCTCGCCGCGTACATGGCCGGAGGGCGGGTTGTTGGTGCGTACGGCCCAGCCCTCGATGAAGGCGTTCGGGACGACGTACGGGCCGCAGGCGAAGGCGACCGCGGCGGCCAGGGCCTCGGAGGACGTGTCGGCATACGCGCCCGCGTCCAGCAGGATCTGCGCCTCGACCTTCACCAACCTGCCCTCGGCGTCCGCGTGGTGGCGGTATCTCAGCAGGGTGGGGTGCCGGTGCGTGTGACCGAGGAAGGACTCCTCGCGCGTGGCCGTCAGCTTCACCGGGCAGCCGGTCTTGAGCGCCAGCAGGCCCAGCGGGAGCTGGAAACCCTGGTCCTCCCGGTCGGCGGTGGCGCCGGGGACGCCGGTGACGACGACCTTGACGCGCTCGGGCTCCAGGCCGTAGCAGGCGGCGGCGCGGTCACGGTCGGTGTGCGGGTCGGTCGAGGCGAGGTAGAGCTCCACGCCGCCGTCGGGGCGCGGTACCGCGAGGCCCGCCTCGGCGCCGATGGGGGCGGGGTCCTGGCGGCCGATGCGGTAGAGGCCCTCGACGACGATGTCGCCGGCCGCGTCGGGGTCACCGTGGCGCAGCGGGATGTGGCGGATCAGGTTGCCGTCGGGGTGCAGCGGCTCGGCCTCGAAGGCCTGCTCGGGGTCGGTCACCGGGTCGAGCACCTCGTACTCGACGATGACGGCCGCCGCGGCCAGGCGCGCGGTGTCGGGGTGGTCGGCGGCGACCGCGGCGATGGGCTCGCCGTGATGGCGTACGACCTCGGAGGCGAAGACCGGGCGGTCGGCCCTGCCCCGGCCCAGCAGCGGGCTGCCCGGCACGTCCTCGTGTGTGACGACGGCCCGGACGCCGGGCATCTCGCGCGCGTGGGTGGTGTCGATGGACGTGATGCGCGCGTGCGGGTGCGGTGAGCGCAGTACGGCCGCCCACAGCAGGCCTTCGGCCCACAGGTCGGCCGCGTACGGGAAGGTGCCCTCGGTCTTGGCACGGGCGTCGGCGGCCGGCAGGGAGGCGCCGAGGCCGTGCGGGATCTGATCGGGGGCGGGGGCTGCCTCCGCGGCTGTGGTCGCGGTGGCGGCTTCGTTGCTCACGCCTGGCCTCCGTCCTGGCCGTAACCCTGGTCATGCGGTCCCATGGCACCGGGGGCCTCGAAGGCCGAGCGGTGGACGCCGCCGGCTCCCGGGCCTGCCTGGTGAGGGATACGTGGCTCGTCGCCGTCCTGTTCGCCGTCGTCGGCCGCCGAGTGTGCCTGGCGTTCGGCGACGACCTCCTTGACGGCATCCACCACGCCCCGGTAGCCGGAGCAGCGGCACAGGTTGCCGCACAGCGCCTGGCGGGTCTCCAGCTCGGTCGGGGCCGGGTTGCCCTCCAGGAGGTCGTGCACGGTCATCGCCATGCCGGGCACGCAGAAGCCGCACTGCACCGCTCCGCACCGCGCGAGCGCGCGCTGCACGTCGGAGGGCTGCCCGTCGGCGGCCAGGCCCTCGACGGTACGGACCTCGCTGCCGGCGGCGGTGACGGCGGGCACCAGGCAGGACGCCACGAGCCGTCCGTCGACCTGTACGTTGCACGCCCCGCACTCGCCCTGCGAGCAGCCGTCCTTGGCGCCCGCGAGGCCGAGGCGTTCACGCAGCACGTACAGCAGCGACTCGCCGATCCAGGCGTCCGAGACGGGCCGGTCGACGCCGTTGACGCGCAGCACGTAGGAGGCGAGGGGGTGCTCCTCGCCGGAGGGCGCCGGTGCGTCGTCGGTGGCGGAGGCCCGCTCGGGCTCCTGCGCGGCCTCGGCGTCGGAGTCGCCGCCCTCGGCCGGGGCGGACGCGGCGGAAGCCTCTGCCGGGCCCTCTGCGGCCTCTGCGGCGCCCCGGGTGTCCGTAGCGTCCGTAGCGGGGTCGACGGGCCCGGAAGCGGCCTGTGGGGCCTCCGAAGCGCTTTCGGCGGAGTCCTGGGAGGGCGGCTCGGCGGCGAAGTCGGGCGCACCTCCTGGGGGCCGGCCCTGCGGGTGCGCGGCAGACCGCTCACCGGACCCGTCGGCGTGTACGGCGTGCTGGTCACCGGAGTACGCCCCGGGGTGACCCGGCCGTCCGGGCACGTGCCCGGCGCCCGTCGGGTGCCCGGCCGCGGGGCCGGCTTCCACCGCTTCCCCGGTCGCCGCGGCCTCCGCGTGCGGTTCCCATGGCTGCCCGGTCGGCTGCGTCGCCCACGGCGCGGACGCGCCGCCCGGCAACGTGGCCGGAGGCGTGCCGCCCCACTGCTCGACGAGCGACGACGTGGTGAACTCGCCCGATTCGTCCGGAAGGTCACCGTCGGCGACGGGGATCGACCACTGCCCGGTGACATCGTGACGGGGCGCGGCAGCGGCGTCCTGGCCCGCGGCGGTCTCCGAGAAGTTCCACTGCTGGGTGGCCCCGGGGTGGTACTGGAACTGACCGGTGCCCCCGTCCTGCGGCACGGCGTTGGGGTCGGGCCACTGGGCGTTGCCGTCGGGCGCGCCCGCGATTGGCCAGCCCCCCTGGGCCGCGGGGTCGGCACCTGATCCCGGCGCGGCCGTTATCTGCGGGGGCACATAGCCGTGGCCGCGCGCGGCGAGCGGGCTGTCGGTGGAGGCCAGGAGGGCGTCGATGCCCCCTTCGGGGAGTTTGACGAAGGCGGTGGCGCCGTCGTCGTAGTCACCCTGGGGCAGCGGGTCCCAGCGGCCCGCGCCCTGGGGCGTGCTCTCTCCGTGCTGGTCGTCGGTCACGACAGCGCCCTCCCCAGTGCTCGTCGGGCCAGCGCGGCGACGGTGCGCCGCAGGTGCAGTACGGCGGGCGGATGCTGCGGTACGGAGCCGTCCTCGGCCGGCGTCGGGTCCGGGATGCAGGCCGCGGAGACGTACTCGCCGAAGGCGTTCAGCGCCTCGGGGACGATCGCGCGGTTGTTGTCCCAGTCGATCAGCTGGGCGACCCAGTGCTCGGCGTCCAGCGGCCTGAGCGGCATCGGCGCTATGGCGCCCACCGCGCACCTGATGCCGCGCCGGGCGGGGTCGAGGACGACGGCGACGGACGCCATGGCGCGCCCCGGGCCGGTGCGGCCGGTGGCCTTGAGGAAGACCTGCGGGGCGTGCAGCAGCGGCACGCGCACGTAGCCGATGAGTTCGCCGGCGCGCAGCATCTCCATGCCGGCCAGCAGGTGCGACACCGGGACCTCCCGGCGGGCTCCGCCCGGGCCCGCGACGATCAGGGTCGCTTCGAGGGCGGCGAGGACCGGCAGGGCGTCACCCGTCGGGGACGCGGAGGCGATGTTGCCGCCCAGGGTGCCCGCGTTGCGGATCTGCGGCGGGCCCGCGGCGCGTGCGGCGGCGGCGAGCGCCGGGATCAGGGCGGCGAAGTCGGGGCGGCCCATACGCGCGTGCGTGAGGCCCGCTCCCAGCAGGGCGTGGCCGTCCTGGTACTGCCAGCCGCGGATCTCGCTGATCTTGCCGAGGCCGACCAGCGCGGCGGGCCTGAGCTGCCCGGAGTTGACGGCGGCCATGAGGTCGGTGCCCCCCGCGACGGGCACGGCGGCGGGCATGGCGGCCAGTGCCGCCACGGCCTCGTCCAGCGTCGTGGGCAGCGTGACGGACTGCGCCGCCTGCGGTGCGTGCGTGGTCAAACCGGCTGCCCCTTCCCGCTGCCCCACCTGGTCCCACCTGTGCTGCCGTACGGTACGTGCTGACAGGGCGGACGTGGCAACTCTGGCACATCTTCGCAGGACCCGAGGACACGGGTCCGCTAGGAGGCATTCGCCCACCTCATCGAGGAGATGGTCCGTTTTCGTACGGCATCACCGGTGAGTACCGATTGACACTCTTCGGTGACACCTTGCCGGTTTTTTTCAATTACCTGTTCGGGGGCGGGCCGTCGATCGGGCGGCCGAGGACCCCGGGGCGCCGCTGCCACGGCCGCGGTCCGGTCGGCGGACGGTACGCGACTCCCAGGGCGTCAAGTCGCCCGTAGTGGGCGGCCATCCGTCGCTGGAAGTCGGTGAAGTCCCGTTCCGCCGGCTCCGGGAGGCTGCTCCAGGCGACCTCGGCGAAGGCGGCGAGGCGCGGGAAGGTCTGGTAGTCCACGCGCGCGGGGTCCTCCATCACCTCGGTCCACACGTTGGCCTGCGTGCCGAGCACATGCCGGGCCTCGTCGGGCGTCAACTCGGCGGGAACGGGCTGGAACCGGTACACGTCCTCCAGGGTGCGGACGTACCCGATCGGCACCGGCTCGTCGGCGCCCCCGTCCTGACGGTGGTCCAGATACACCTGCTGCTCGGGGCACATGACGACGTCGTGGCCGGCGCGGGCCGCCGCGATGCCACCCGCGTAGCCGCGCCAGGACGACACGGCCGCGCCCTGAGCGAGCCCGCCCTCCAGGATCTCGTCCCAGCCGATCAGCCTGCGCCCGCGCGCGGACAGCCACTTGTCGAAGTGGCCGATGAACCACGCCTGGAGTTCGTCCTCGTCCTTCAGACCGAGTTCCCTGATGCGCTCCTGCGCGGTCGGCGACTGCCGCCACTGGTCCTTGAGGCATTCGTCACCCCCGACATGAATGAACTCCGAGGGGAACAGCTCCAGGAGTTCCTCGAACACCCCCTCGTAGAAGCGCAGGGTGTTGTCAGTGGGGGCGAGTACGTTCGGATTGATCCCCCAGGTGTCCCAGACGGTGAGTGCGGAGGTGTCGATGACGTCGGTGTTGCCGAGTTCCGGGTACGCGGCGATCGCGGCCTGCGAGTGGCCGGGTACGTCGATTTCGGGGACGACGGTGATATGCCGCTCGGCGGCGTACGCGACGATCTCGCGGACGTCGTCCTGGGTGTAGTGGCCACCGTGCGGCTTGTCCTCCCACAGCGGGGAGGCGCGGTGGCCGAATTTGGTACGCGCCCGCCAGGAGCCGACCTCGGTGAGCCGGGGGTACTTCCTGATCTCGACGCGCCAGCCCTGGTCGTCCGTCAGATGGAAGTGGAAGACGTTGAGTTTGTGGGCGGCCATCAGGTCGAGGTACCGCAGGACGCCGTCCTTGGGCATGAAGTGCCGGGAGACGTCGAGCATCAGGCCGCGCCAGTGGAATCGGGGGGCGTCCTCGATGATCTGGTGCCCGATTCCGTAGGTGGTGCCCGGCCGGACGGGGGCACGCCGGAAGGCGTCCGGCCCGAGCAGCTGGCGCAGCGTCTGGGCGCCCCAGAAGACTCCGGCCGCACTGCCACCGCGGATCTCCACGCCCCGGTTGACGACGACGCTGAGCTTGTACGCCTCCGGCTCCAGCGTGTCGTCCAGGTGCAGCCGTACGGAGTTTGGGTCGCCCTGCGTACCCGGCGCCAGCGGCAGGCCGAGAGCCGCGCCCACGGTGGAGCGCAGCCAGCGTTCGGCCGTTCCCGTCCCGGGAGCGGCGTACAGGATGGTGGCCTCGTCCAGCAGGACACCGCAGCGCGCGGGCCCCTCGATCGAGCGCGGCGAGGGAATCAGGTCCGTCTCAGGAGTCACGTCAGTCCTTTACCGCTCCGCCCAGCCCCGACACCAGCCGTCGCTGCACGAGCACGAAGAAGATCAGCACCGGAATCGTCATCACCGTCGACGCCGCCATGACGCCGCCCCAGTCCGGCTCGTCCGGCTTGTAGAAGACGAGCAGGGCCATCGGGAGGGTCGACTGCGAAGTGTCGCTGATGATGAAGGACTTGGCGAACAGGAAGTCGTTCCAGGCCGAGATGAAGGAAAACACGCTCGTGGCCACGAGCCCCGGGAAGACCAGCGGGAAAAGGATCTGCCACAGGAATCGCGACCTGCTCGCCCCGTCGATGTACGCGGCCTCCTCCAGCGCCTCGGGAACCGCCTTCACGAACCCCCGCAGCATCCAGATCGCGAACGGCAGCGAGAAGGCGATGTGCGGCAGGATCAGCGAGCCGAGCGTGTTCAGCTGGCCGAAGTCCCGCATGAGGAAGAACAGGGGGATCGTCAGCGCCTCCACCGGCACCATCTGGGCCACCAGAAACATGATCAGCAAGGTGGTCCGGAAGCGGAACCGGAATCGTGTCACCGCGGTCGCCGCGAGAAACGCGATCAACGCCGAGACGATCACGACCGTGCACGCCACGACAAGACTGTTGAGGAAGTAGCGGCCGAATTCGTTCTGCTCGAACACCCGCCGGAAGGAATCCAGGGAAGGGGCCAGCGTCCAGGGCCGCGGCTCGCTGGACTCGATCTCCCCGGCCGGCTTGAAGGCGCTGAGCACCATCCAGTACAGCGGAAACGCCACCACGACGGCGATCAGCAGCGCGGACACCTCCGCGAGCAGCCGCCAGGGCCGACGCACGAAGGGCACGGAACCCACGGACTTCACGGACCTCACAGTTCCTCCCCCTGCCTGCGCAGCAGCCGCAGGTACACCAGCGTCACCGCCAGCAGGATCAGCAGCATCACGATGCCGATCGCCGAGCCGAGGCTGTACTGCGAGGACGCGAAGGCCTTCTGGTAGGCGTACACGTTCAGCACGAGGTTCTGGCCCGCGATGCCGCCGCCGTTCGTCATGACGTAGATCTGGGTGAAGACCTTGAAGTCCCAGATGACCGACTGGATGGTCACCACCACGAGGATCGGCCGCAGCATCGGCGCCAGCACCGACCGCCAGATCCGCCACTGCGAGGCACCGTCCAGCGCGGCGGCCTCCAGCACCTCGGCCGGTACGGAGCGGATACCGGCGTACACCGTCACCATCACGAACGGGAAGGAGCACCAGACCACTTCGAGCAGGACGAGGAAGAAGGCACTGAGACGCCCGTACGTCCACGAGTGGTCGCCGAGCCCCAGGATGCGGTTCACCGGCCCGAAGTCCGGGTCGAACAGGAACAGCCACACCGTCGACCCCGTGATCGCCGGCGTCGCCCACGCCCCCAGCGCCGCCAGCATCAACGCCAGCCGCGGCACGGCACGCACGCGCGTGAGCAGCACCGCGAGCGCACACCCGACGGCGAGCGTCGACACGACGCACGCCGCCGCGAACACGACCGTGGCCAGCAGCACCTGCCAGAACTGCGAGTCCGAGAACAGCTGCGAATAGTTGCCGAACCCCTGGAAGGTGGTGGGCTCCCCACCACTGACCTGCGCCTGCGTGTACTCGAAGAACGAGATCAGCCCGAGCTGATAGATGGGGTAGACGAGCAGCCCGCCGAGGACGACGAGTGCGGGGGCGAGATAGAGCCAGGGCACCATGTGACTCCGGGCACCCACACGCCCCCAGGGGCGCGGGGAACTGCGCGACCAGCCACGAACTGCCGGCAGCCGCACACGGTCCGCGCCTCCCGAGGTATTGGGCGGCACCCGCGTCACCCGGCGGAGCCGAACGCGGCGTCCATCTTCGTGGCCGCCTCCCCCGCAGCCGCCGCCACGTCCTTCTTGCCGCTGATGACCTCCTGGAGCATCGTCGGCAGCACCAGCGAGGAGTCGATCTGCGCCCACGCCGGCGACGCGGGGACGAACTTGGTGCCGGCGGCCAGGGTCTGCGCGAAGGGCTTGACGTACGGCTCCTCGGCCGCGACCTGCTGCCGTACGTCCGAGAAGGTGGGCAGGAAGCCCATCGCCTCGAACATCGAGGTCTGCGTCTTCTTCGAGGCCAGCTGCTCCATGAGGTCAACGGCCAGCGTGCGGTGCGAGGTGCTCTTCAGGACGCCGATGTTGTTGCCGCCCGCGAACGCCGGCGCGATGGAACCGGCCTTCACGCCCGGCAGCGGCACGACCGCGTACTTGCCCTTCGCCTTCCCGGCCTCCACGGCCGTGTGGCTGAAGTCGCCGCCGATCGCCATGCCCGCCTTGCCGGCCGCGAACGCGGTGATCGTGTCGTTGCCGCCCATGCCGGCGCACTTGGCGGCGGGGCAGTTGTCGTCGCTGAACAGGGACGTGTACGCCTTGATGCCCTTCTGGGCGGCCGCGCTGTCGATGGCGGAGGCGTACGAGCCGCCCTTGCCGGTGGCGAGTTCGCCGCCGTTGGCCCACACGAACGGCATCGCGCCGTAGGTGTACGCCCCGCCCACCACGAGCCCGTACAGCTCGGGCTTCGCGGCGCGGATCTTGCGGGCCGTCCCGGCCAACTCGTCCATGGTCTTCGGCGGTTCGAGGCCGAGCTCCTCGAAGACGTCCGTGCGGTAGTACAGGGCGCGGACGCCGACGTAGAAGGGCGCGCCGTAGATCTTGCCGTCCACGGTGACGGACTGCTTGGCGGTCGGGTCGGTGTCCTTCGCCTCGCTCCAGGCGCCGAACTCCTCGGTGACGTCGAGGAGTCCGCCGTCCTTCACATAGCCCGCGGTGTCGGTGTTGCCGTACTCCATGACGTCGGGCGCGGACTTCGGGTCGTTGAAGGCGGCCTTGACGCGTTGGGCGCGGGTCTCGATCGGGATGTACTCGACGTCGACCTCCGTGCCCTCGTGGGCCTTCTCGAAGGCGGTGACGACGGAGTCGACGACCTTCTCCTTCGGCTTGTTGCCGACTTCCTGGAAGAGCCAGACCCGCAGGGTGCCGGTCTTCTCGTCCTTGTCGGAGGAGGAGTTGGTGGACGTCTGCGGGGCGCAGGCGGAGACGATCAGGGTGGCGGCCGCGAGAGCGGTGGCCCCAAGGAAACGGACGGACGGCTTCCTGGCGTTCATGGAGTGCTCCTCCGATGAGGTGTTGCAACATGCGCAATGACGGTTTCGCTGTGCACAACACTCGGAGGCTAGGGACTTCATGAACACGATCACAAGAGGTCTCAACCACTCTGTGACCGGCGGACGCACTCCATGCAACGCGCGGACAGCACAAAGACCCTCAGGGCGCGCAAAACGCGCCCTGAGGGTCTTATGTCTGCCGAACGGAAGAGACCGCTACTTCTTGTCGCCGTCCTTGCCCTTGTCGCCGCCGGCGCCCATGGACTCGTAGATCTCCTTGCACATGGGGCACACCGGGTACTTCTTGGGGTCGCGGCCGGGCACCCAGACCTTGCCGCAGAGCGCCACGACGGGGGTCCCGTCGAGGGCGCTCGCCATGATCTTGTCCTTCTGGACGTAGTGGGCGAAGCGCTCGTGGTCGCCGTCGCCGTGGGACGTCTGCGGCGTCGGCTCTACGAGGGTTCCCGTACCAGTCCCGCGCTCGGGCTCGAGAGTGCTCATATCGCCAAGGGTACTGAAGCTCACAGGCATCAGTTGAGCGAAGGGTCGTCCGGATACGTGGCCACCATCGCGAGCTCGCTGCGCTGGCGGCGCAGGACCTCGCGCCAGAGTCTTTCCGGCGACGGCGAGGAGACGTCGCCGGGCTCGGACTCGACGACGTACCAGGCTCCCTCCACCAGCTCGTCCTCCAGCTGGCCGGGCCCCCAGCCGGCGTACCCGGCGAAGATCCTCAGACTGCCCACGGCGGAGGCGAGCAGCTCCGGCGGCGCCTCCAGGTCCACCAGCCCGATGGCGCCGTGCACCCGGCGCCAGCCCAGCGGGGCGCTCTCGCCGTTCGCGTCGCCGGGGATGACGGCGACGCCGAGCGCGGAGTCCAGGGACACCGGGCCGCCCTGGAAGACGACACCGGGTTCGCCGGCGAGGTCCGCCCAGCCCTCCAGGATGTCGCCCACGTCCACGGGCGTCGGACGGTTGAGCACGACACCGAGGGAGCCCTCCTCGTCGTGGTCGAGAAGGAGCACCACCGCGCGGTCGAAGTTCGGGTCCGCCAGGGCGGGCGTGGCCACGAGCAGCCGCCCTGTGAGCGAGGACACCTCGGTCATGCCAGACATGATCCCGCATCTTCCCTTCGCATGGGGAGGCAATGCCGGTTCGGGAGGGAATGCAGCTCAGGGCGGAAAGGAGCGTCCCCCGGCGCACGGCCGGGGCGGTGACCGCTCGTGCCCGAAGCGGAACGGTTCGTGTTGTGACAGAGCTATGACGTTCCTGAGCCGTACTTGGGCTTACAGAAGGGGGGTCCGCGGCGATTACCCTTTCCCTCCTGGCCCCTGCCCAACTCATCGGAACGCGAGATACATGACCGTCAACGACGATGTCCTGCTTGTCCACGGCGGAACCCCGCTGGAGGGCGAGATCCGTGTCCGCGGTGCGAAGAACCTCGTACCGAAGGCCATGGTCGCCGCCCTGCTGGGCAGCGCGCCAAGTCGACTGCGCAACGTGCCCGACATCCGGGACGTCCGGGTCGTACGCGGTCTGCTGCAACTGCACGGGGTCACGGTCCGTCCGGGTGAGGAACCCGGCGAGTTGGTGATGGACCCCTCTCACGTGGAGAGCGCGAACGTCGCTGACATCGATGCCCACGCGGGTTCGAGCCGTATCCCGATCCTCCTCTGCGGCCCCCTCCTGCACCGCATCGGGCACGCGTTCATCCCCGGCCTCGGCGGCTGCGACATCGGCGGCCGGCCCATCGACTTCCACTTCGAGGTGCTGCGTCAGTTCGGCGCGACCATCGAGAAGCGGGCGGACGGGCAGTACCTGGAGGCTCCGCAGCGGCTGCGCGGCACGAAGATCCGGCTGCCGTACCCCTCCGTGGGCGCGACCGAGCAGGTGCTGCTGACGGCGGTGCTCGCGGAGGGCGTCACGGAGCTGTCCAACGCGGCAGTGGAGCCCGAGATCGAGGACCTCATCTGCGTTCTGCAGAAGATGGGCGCCATCATCGCGATGGACACCGACCGCACGATCCGCGTCACCGGTGTGGACGCGCTCGGCGGCTACACCCACCGCGCCCTCCCGGACCGCCTGGAGGCGGCCTCCTGGGCGTCCGCGGCGCTCGCGACCGAGGGCAACATCTACGTCCGTGGCGCCCAGCAGCGCTCGATGATGACGTTCCTCAACACCTACCGGAAGGTGGGCGGTGCCTTCGAGATCGACGACGAGGGCATCCGGTTCTGGCACCCCGGCGGCCAGTTGAAGTCCATCGCCCTCGAGACGGACGTGCACCCGGGCTTCCAGACGGACTGGCAGCAGCCGCTCGTGGTCGCCCTCACGCAGGCCACCGGCCTGTCCATCATCCACGAGACGGTCTACGAGTCCCGGCTCGGCTTCACCTCCGCGCTGAACCAGATGGGCGCCCACATCCAGCTCTACCGTGAGTGCCTCGGCAGCTCCGCCTGCCGCTTCGGCCAGCGCAACTTCCTGCACTCCGCGGTCGTCTCCGGCCCCACCAAGCTCCAGGGCGCCGATCTGGTCATCCCCGACCTCCGCGGCGGCTTCTCCTACCTCATCGCGGCCCTGGCGGCCCAGGGCACGTCCCGGGTCCACGGCATCGACCTCATCAACCGCGGCTACGAGAACTTCATGGAGAAGTTGGTCGAGCTGGGCGCGAAGGTGGAGTTGCCGGGCAAGGCCCTCGGCTGACGACACCTCACGGCTCCGGGCCGCCTTGGAGGGCTGTCAGGAGGCGCGAACCACGATGGGGCGGCACCCGCAACCGGGTGCCGCCCCATCGGCGTTTCTACAAGCCGCACGCCGTCCCGTGGCGTACAGACGGCAAGGTCACTTGCCCTTCGCGGCTTCCTTGAGCTTGGAGCCCGCGGAGACCTTCACGCTGTAGCCGGCCGGGATCTGGATCGGGTCGCCGGTCTGCGGGTTGCGCGCGGTGCGAGCGGCACGGTGGGTGCGCTCGAAGGTCAGGAAGCCAGGGATGGTGACCTTCTCGTCGCCCTTGGCGACAACCTCGCCGACGGTCTCGGCGAACGCGGCCAGCACGGCGTCGGCGTCCTTGCGGGTCACCTCGGCACGGTCGGCCAGCGCGGCCACCAGCTCACTGCGGTTCATGTTGTTACTCCCGTGTTCTTCTTGCTGTTGAGGCGTGCCACGCGGCGGAGCCGCATATTGGGCACAGCGAAGCCGATGCTGCCAGGGTCCTCGGACAGTCCCCGGACCCGGGTCCGTCCTCGGACCCTCGCGCCCAGGGACGCATCCTGCCCCTACCTGCGGCGGGAAAGCCAATCCGGCACCCGGAGGAGTCGTGAGAACACCCTTGGGAGTCACACGAAGAGGGCCTGAGCTTTTCGCGTCACGATAAACGGCAGCCACAGGCCCCAGGTTCCACGACGCGCCGTTACAAGGGCTTGCCGTGGCGATCCTCACAGCCCACACACACTTTTCGGGGCTGTGAGGCAGCGACACCCGGTGATTACTCGGTGATTACTCGGCCGAACCCGCCGCCGTGCCGGACTTCGCCGCTTCGCGCACCGCACCGGCGACCGCACCCGCGACCTTGTCGTTGAACACGCTCGGGATGATGTAGTTCGGGTTCAGCTCGTCCTCGGTCACCACATCTGCCAGCGCCTTCGCAGCCGCGAGCATCATGTCGGTGTTGACCGTGCGGGACTGCGCGTCCAGCAGACCGCGGAAGACACCCGGGAAGACCAGCACGTTGTTGATCTGGTTCGGGAAGTCGGAGCGGCCCGTGGCCACAACTGCGGCCGTCAGGCGGGCGATTGCCGGGTCCACCTCGGGGTCCGGGTTCGCGAGCGCGAACACGATGGCGTCGTCGGCCATGGCGGCCACGTCGTCGCCGTCGAGCACGTTCGGGGCCGAGACGCCGATGAAGACGTCCGCGCCGCGCACGGCCTCCTTCAGCGTGCCGGTCAGGCCCTCGGGGTTGGTGTTGTCGGCGATCCAGCGCAGCGGGGAGTCCGCGGGGGCCTGGCGCAGGTCCTCGCGCCCGGCGTGCACGACGCCGTGGATGTCGGCGACGACGGCGTTCTTCACGCCCGCGGCGAGCAGCAGCTTCAGGATGGCCGTACCGGCTGCGCCGGCGCCGGACATGACGACGCGGATGTTCTCAATCGCCTTGCCCGCGACGCGAAGTGCGTTGGTGAGGGCGGCCAGGACGACGATCGCGGTGCCGTGCTGGTCGTCGTGGAAGACGGGGATGTCGAGGGCCTCACGCAGCCGCGCCTCGATCTCGAAGCAGCGGGGCGCGGAGATGTCCTCGAGGTTGATGCCGGCGAACCCGGGGGCGATCGCCTTGACGATCTCGACGATCGCGTCGGTGTCCTGGGTGTCGAGGCACAGCGGCCAGGCGTCGATGCCGGCGAACCGCTTGAAGAGGGCCGCCTTGCCCTCCATGACGGGCAGCGCGGCCTTCGGGCCGATGTTGCCCAGGCCCAGCACCGCCGAGCCGTCCGTCACAACCGCAACGGAGTTCCGCTTGATCGTCAGGCGCCGCGCGTCCTCGGGGTTCTCGGCGATCGCCATGCAGACCCGGGCCACGCCCGGCGTGTAGACCATGGACAGGTCGTCACGGTTGCGGATGGGGTGCTTGGACTGCATCTCGATCTTGCCGCCGAGGTGCATCAGGAACGTACGGTCGGAGACCTTGCCCAGGGTGACGCCCTCGATGCCGCGCAGCTGCTCCACGATCTCGTCGGCGTGCGCGGTGGAGGTGGCGGCGATGGTGACGTCGATGCGGAGCTTCTCGTGCCCGGAGGCGGTGACGTCGAGGCCGGTGACCGAGCCTCCGTGGGACTCGACGGCCCCGGTGAGCTGGGAGACCGCGGTTCCGCTCGCGGGCACCTCCAGCCGGACCGTCATCGAGTAGGAGACGCTGGGCGCCGTTGCCATGGCCGACTTCCTCTGCTTTCACCTGTGACGCTGGATGCCGTCCGATCGTCGCACCTACCGCCGAGTAGGAGTTAGCCGGGCTTGAATTGCGAACGTATTGTTCGCCACGCCTTCCCATGAAAAGAGACCCACGTCACATTCGTGACGTGGGTCTCTCCAACGTTCATGACACCGGCCCGCCATGCTCGCCTCGCGGCAAGTGGTCGCTCGTAGCGACGAAGGTTGGGCCCGGGGGCTTGGATCGAGCCGGTGCCACACCCAGGCTAACAAACCGATCCCGTAAGGCCATTCCCGTACCTGTGGTTCATCCGGATCAATCTCTGAGCAGGTCCGGCACCCCGCTCGCGTCGGGCTCGTCGCGCTCCCCCGACACCACCGTGAGCTGCTGGGTGGCCCGGGTCAGCGCGACGTACAGCACCCGCAGGCCAGCCGGGGACTCGTCGGCGATCTCCGCCGGCGAGACGACGACCGTCGCGTCGTACTCCAGCCCCTTCGCCTCCAGGCTGCCGAGCGCCACGACCCGGTCGCCGAGCCCGGCGAGCCACTTGGCCGCCTCCTCGCGCCGCTGCATCGCGACGACGACACCGACCGTGCCGTCGACCCGGTCCAGCAGTCGGGCGGCCTCCTCGCGGACCGTCTGCGCGAGGGAGTCCCGTACGACGGTGAAGCGGGGCTCGACGCCGGTCGAACGCACCGCCGACGGTGACGTCGAGCCCGGCATGGCGAGGGCGAGCACCTTCGCCGCCAGCTGGGCGATCTCGGCCGGGTTGCGGTAGTTCACGGTGAGCTGGAAGCGGCGGCGCGGGCGGGTGCCGAGGGCCTCGTCGCGGGCCTCGGCCGCCTCGTCGACGTCGGACCAGGAGGACTGGGCCGGGTCGCCGACGACCGTCCAGGTGGCGTGCCGGCCGCGGCGGCCGAGCATGCGCCACTGCATCGGCGTGACGTCCTGGGACTCGTCGACGATGACGTGGGCGTACTCGGTGCGCTCGGCCGCCAGCCGCTCGGCGCGCTCGCGCTGCGACTCCTCGCGGACCGGCATCAGCTCCTCCAGGCCGGTGAGCTGGTCGAGCGGGTCAAGCTCGCGCTTCTTCTTCGGGCGGGCCGGGGTGCCGAGGATCGACTGGAGCTCGTCGAGCATGGCGATGTCGTGCACGGAGTACCCGTCCCGCTTCAGCGAGCGGGCGACCTTGCGCACCTCGCCGGGGTTGAGGACCCGGCGGGCCCAGCGGCCGAGCCGTCGCTCGTCGGCCATCGCCGTCAGGACCGCCCTCGGGGTCAGCTCCGGCCACCAGGCGTCGACGAAGGCGATGAAGCTGTCCTCCGACATCACGTCCTCGTCGAAGGAGGCGCGCAACTCGGCGGCGAGCTCCGGGTCGCTGTGCCGGGTGGCGCCGCCCGACTGCGCCCACAGGGCGTCGAGCAGCAGCTTGCGGGCGCGCGGGCGCAGCAGGTTCACGGGTGCGGTGCCGCCCAGCGCGGTGCGGCGGATACGTTCCAGCGCCTCTGCCTCCAGCTCGAGGCGGCGCCCGAAGGCGACCACGCGCAGCCGGGTGGGAGGTCCGGCGGGGGGCTGTGCGGAGGCGTCGTCGTCGCCGAAGGCGAGCTGTCCCGTCCGGTTCGCCGCGGTGTCGCCGACGGCGGGCCGACGAGCGTCGGCCCCATTGCCCGGCCCCAGCTCCAGCGCGCCCCGCGCCGCCTTCCGCAGCACCTTGAGCATGCGGTACGAGCCCTTGGCGCGGGCCGTGGCCGGGGAGTCGTACAGCGTGGCCTCGGCACCGTCGACGAGGGAGCCGATCGCGCGGATCGCGACCTGGCCCTCCTCGCCCAGCGAGGGGAGCACGCCCTCGGTGTACGCCACCAGCAGCGGGGTCGGCGAGACGATCAGGATGCCGCCCGCGTACCGGCGCCGGTCCTGGTAGAGCAGGTAGGCGGCGCGGTGCAGGGCGACGGCGGTCTTGCCGGTGCCGGGGCCGCCCTCGACGTACGTCACGGAGGCGGCGGGCGCGCGGATGACCAGGTCCTGCTCGGCCTGGATGGACGCCACGATGTCCCGCATGGTGTGGCTGCGGGCCTGGCCGAGGGCGGCCATGAGGGCGCCGTCACCGATGACGGGCAGCTCGTCGCCGCCGAGGAACGCCTTGAGCTCGGGGCGCATCAGGTCGTCCTCGACGCTGAGCACCCGGCGCCCCTTGGAGCGGATGACCCGGCGCCGTACGACCCGCCCGGGGTCGACCGGCGTGGAGCGGTAGAAGGGCGCCGCGGCCGGGGCCCGCCAGTCGATGACCAGCGGGGCGTAGTCCTGGTCGAGCACTCCGATGCGGCCGATGTGCAGGGTCTCGGCGATGTCGGCGGTGTTGTCCTCGCGGACCGCGCCCTCGGCGGGCTCGACGGCGGTGTACGCGCCGTCGGGCCCCTTCTTGCCGTCCTTGCCGGGCAGCAGGTCGATGCGGCCGAAGAGGAAGTCCTCGAACTCGTTGTTGAGCCGGTTGAGGTGGACACCTGCGCGGAAGACCTGTGCGTCCCGCTCGGCGAGCGCACCGGGCGTGCCGACCTGGCCGCGCTGGGCCGCGTCGTTCATGAGGAACTCCGCCTCGTGGATCTTCTCCTCGAGACGTTGGTACACCCGGTCCAGGTGTACCTGTTCGACGCCGATCTCCCGGTCTCTCAAGGAGTCTTCGAGCGCGGTTTCCTGCGGAGCCTGAGCGGCCACCGGGCCCCCTTCTGACGTGCTGGGCAGCCGTCAACCGTACGCGAAGGGGACCCGTAATTGCTACGGCGACTACACGTCTACCTCGACGATCTTCTTTCCGTCGAAGTCCATGATCTCTACGTGATCGACTTTGTCGGGGGTCATGGACACGCCGCCGCTGACGTAGAGCGGGTTCCTGGCCTGCTCGGTCTTGGCGTCCGGGATGCCGTAGCCCCACTTCGGGACGGACCAGGAAGCGGCCGTCTCGCGCTCGCCGTCCTTGCTGACGAAGATCAGGGAACACTTGAGCGGGCCTTTGACGCCCTTGAGCTCAAGGGCCGTCTCGGTGCCCCACGCCTTCTCCGACATGCCGACGGTCGCGCTGGCGCCGGTCGTCGGATCGGTCCCCGAGACCTTGTTCTCGGTACCGGTGAACAGGTCCTTGGCGGGGTTGGCCGCGAGGGTCTGACCGGCGCTGCCGCCGCCGTCCGAGTCCCCGCCGTTCGTCGCCACGGCCACGAACGGACCGCCGACGATCAGCGCGGCCGCGGCGGCCACCATGTAGAAGCTGCGCCGGCGCTTCTGGGCGCGGCGCTCGGCGACCTCGTCGACAAGCTTGTTCACCAGGCGCGGGCTGGGCTTCGCCGACAGGGACTCGCCGATCGCGGGTGAACCGGAACCGGGCAGGTCCGCGAGCGCGGCCAGCATCGGCTCCATCCCCGCGAGTTCGTCCAGTTGCTGGGCGCACCACTCGCAGGTCGCGAGATGTGCCTCGAAAGCGGTTGCCTCGGCGTCGTCGAGAATCCCGAGGGCATAGGCGCCGACGGTCTCGTGTTCGCTCGGAACCGGATGTCCCGTCATGGGTCCAGACATACCCGAACCGCCCATCCCGAATCCCTGGTTTCCCCCGTAAACACTCATCACGCCGTCACCCCCCGCTCCTCCAGTGCCAGCTTCATCGACCGCAGGGCATAGAAGACCCTTGAGCGAACAGTGCCACTGGGTATGCCCAGCGTCTCGGCCGCCTCATTGACCGTACGCCCCTTGAAGTACGTCTCGACCAGGACTTCCCGGTGGGCGGGCGTCAGGTCGTCGAGTGCGTCCGACAGCGTCATCAGCCACAGCGCCTTGTCGATCTCGTCCTCCGCGGGGATGACCTCCAGCGGCGACGGATCGACCTCCTGCGGCCGGGCCTGCCGGCTGCGGTGGCCGTCGATGACGATGCGCCGGGCGACCGTCACCAGCCAGGGGCGTACCGATCCGGTCGCTCGATTGAGCTGTCCGGCGTTCTTCCAGGCACGGATGAGCGTCTCCTGCACAACGTCCTCTGCTCGTTGCCGATCACCGGCGACCAGTCGAAGGACATACGCAAGGAGGGGTCCGGCGTGCTCTCTGTACAGCGCACGCATCAGCTCCTCATCAGGTTCCGAGGGCTGGGACATGCGATGTCGGGCCCTCGATCCACGTTCATTGGCCACGACGGAATCCTTGCGCACGCCCACCTCCGATGTCCGGGGGTTCCCCCAGTCGGTCGCTCGACTACCCGTACGCAAGCGGCGCTTTGAGTGTTCAAACCGAGACGACAGTTTTCTTCGGAGTGACGTGACGAGCGGGACATGGCAGCACATTCCCACCGTGCGATCTTTACATTTCCGTCACAACGGCAAGATCGAAGGAGGGCTTCCCTACGGCCCCGTAGGTAAACGACGTGTAATCGAAATCACTTCGACAGCCGTTCCGCAGAAGCCGCATAACGGACTGTCAGGCTCGGGTGAGTGCCGCGCGGCGACGGTGCCGAGCCACTCTTTCCCGGTTCCCGCAGACCTCACTGGAGCACCAGCGCCTCCTGCGCCCCCGGGACGTATCGACATAAACGATCGGACAGTTGTCGCCCTCGCACTCCCGCAGCCGGGCTCGCGCGGCCGGATCGGTGAGCAGTTCCAGGGCGTCCCGCGCGATGGCGCCGAGCAGGGCGGAGCACTCGGGCGGGTGATCCAACTGCCGGACGAGGGTGCCGTCTTCCCCCCTGACGGCGCGGGGGGCCGGTGGCGCCACGCGGGCGATGTCGTTCACACGGGCGAGCGCGATGTCGTACGACGGCCTGTCGTACGACGACCAGCGCTCGGGGGCGAGTCCACCGCGCACCAACTGGCCGACAAGTCCGCGGAGTTCGCAGAACCCTGCGAGCCAGGACGCGTCGGCGTGGGTCAGCGGTGTGCCCGGCGGGGCGAGGCCGGCCCCGACGATCCAGGCGCACAGCACCTCGACGGAGTCGAACCGTTCCTCGGGGTGTGTGGTCGCGAGGAGATCCAGACAGATCCGCCCGGCATCGAACCGCAGCTCGAACGCGCCCGTGGCCGTACCCAGTGCCATGTGCCTGTCACCGCCTAGGGGTCAACCCGGTCATGAGGGGTCGGTGAGATGCCGTGAGGAGAGCTGGGAGAACCGTTCCCCCTAACAGTGCCTGCCCGGCGGCGGGGCCGGAACCCCTCGTACCGCCTGCGGGCCTGGACGTCCGCGTATGGGACTGCGCGTGACGGCCATGTTCGGGGTGCGTGCGGGTCCGTTGACTGGAGGGCATGACCACAACGCGGAACAGCAGAGTCGTGGGGACCGTACTGGGCGCGGCCACGGTGGCGATGGGCCTGATCGCCGGGGCCTTCTACATCTTCGCCTGCGGAGTGATGCCGGGGTTGGCGCGCAGCGATGACCGGGTGTACGTCGAGGTCATGCGCGACATCAACGACGCGTTCGAGAACCCGGTGTTCTTCCTGAGCTTCTTCGGGGCGCTGGTGCTGACGGGGGTGTCGGCATGGCAGGGGCGCGGGGCACCGTACCGGGGGTGGGTGTGGGCGGCGGCGACCGCGTACGGGCTGGCCTTCGTGGTCACCGTCCTGTTCAACATCCCGCTGAACGACGGCCTGAAGGGGGACGGTGATCCGGCCGCCCTGCGGGGGGAGTTCGAGGACCCGTGGCTGGCGTGGAATGTCGTACGGACGGTGCTGTCGACGGTGGCGTTGGGGTGTTTGGGGCGGGCGCTGGTCCTGTTCGGGCGGATCTCGCGGGGTGCGGATGAGCGCCGGCCGGCATCATCCAGCCCGTCCGGCGTTTGAGGACGAGGCCCGTTCAGGGCCGAAGCGGGGGTCTGGGGGCCGCAGGCCCCCGGAGAGGGTCACTCCGACACCGGGGTCCCCGGGGCCGCAGGCCCCCGGGGAGGCTCACTCCGACGCCGGGGTGCCTCCCTACCCGTCCGCGTACTTCGCGTCCGCCGCCGGGTCCAGCGCCAGTCGGTACCCCCGCTTCACCACCGTCTGGATCAGCTTCGGCGCCCCCAGAGCCGTACGCAGCCGGGCCATCGCCGTCTCCACGGCGTGCTCGTCGCGCCCGGCGCCCGGCAGGGCACGCAGCAGCTCCGCCCGGGGCACCACCCAGCCCGGCCGCCGGGACAGGGCCCGCAGCAGGGACATGCCCGCGGGCGGTACGGGGCGCAGCGCCCCGTCGACCAGGACCGCGTGGCCCCGGATCTCCACCCGGCGCCCGGCGATCGGCAGCGACCGGGCCCGGCCGGGCAGCTCCTGGCACAGCAGCTGGACCAGCGGTCCGAGCCGGAAGCGCTCGGGCTGGACCGTGTCGACGCCGAGGGCCTGCAGGGGCAGCGCGGTGACGGGGCCCACGCAGGCCGGAAGGACGTCGTGGTTGAGGGCGGCGAGCAGTTCCGGAAGCAGCCCGCGTTCCTCCGCGCGCGACAGCAGGGACGCCGCGGCCGGGGCGCTGGTGAAGGTGAGGGCGTCCAGGCCGCGGGAGACGGCCGCGTCCAGCAGCCGGTCGACCGGCCCGATGTCCTCCGGCGGCAGCCAGCGGTAGACCGGTACGCCGAGCACCTCCGCTCCCCCGGCCTTGAGCGCCTCCACGAACCCCGGCAGCGGCTCACCGTGCAACTGGATGGCGATACGTCGGTCCTCGACGCCCTCCTCCAACAGCCGGTCCAGCACCTCTGCCATGGACTCGCTGGACGGCGACCACTCCTCCGTCAGCCCGGCGGCCCGCACCGCGCCCTTGACCTTGGGCCCGCGCGCGAGCAGCTCGACCCCGCGCAGCCGTTCCAGCAGGTCCTCGCCGAGCCCCCACCCGTCGGCGGCCTCGATCCAGCCGCGGAAGCCGATCGCGGTGGTGGCGATCACGACATCCGGCGTCCGCTGGATGATCTCCTTGGTGGCGGCGAGCAGTTCGCTGTCGTCGGCCAGCGGCACGATGCGCAGGGCAGGGGCGTGCAGTACGGCGGCGCCGCGCCGCTGAAGCAACGCCCCGAGCTCGTCGGCGCGGCGCGCGGCGGTGACGCCCACGGTGAATCCCGCGAGGGGCCCGTGTTCGGGTTGCTGCTGTTCGTCGTACATAACTCTCGTCCCGCACTCGAGTTGTGGTGCCTGCGTCAGGTGGTCACACCTGGTGGTTCTTCCGATAGTGCTGCTGCTCCCACCTGCATGCCGAGCGAGCCTGTCAACGGTGCGTGACAGGCTCGGTTCGGCTTGATGTCGGCGGTGTTACGTCACACCTCCGCGTAGCTGAGCTGTGACTTTGCCTCCGTGCTCGCTGTGGCGTGAGTCTCGGAGGGGGCCGGGCGGCGAAGGTATACGGCCCAGGTGACCGCGAAGCAGAGGCCGTAGAAGGCGAGGAAGGCGATGAAGGCGCCGGTGCCGGAGCCCACGGAGAGGAAGGACTGGCGGAAGGCGAGGTTGATGCCGAGTCCGCCGAGCGCGCCGACCGCGCCGATGAGGCCCATGGAGGCACCGGAGAGACGGCGGCCGTAGGCGGCGGCCTCCTCGCCTTCGAGTCCCTTGGCGAGGGCCTTCGTGTGGAAGATGCCGGGGATCATCTTGAACGTCGAGCCGTTGCCGAGGCCGCTGAGTACGAACAGGGCGATGAACGCGGTGGTGAACAGCGGCAGCGACTTCTGCATCGAGGCCACGACGACGACCGCGGTCGCGGCGGCCATGGCGACGTAGTTCCACAGCGTGATCTTCGCACCGCCGAACCGGTCGGCGAGCAAGCCGCCGAGGGGCCGGATCAGGGAGCCGAGCAGCGGGCCGATGAAGGTGACGTAGGCGGCCTGCAGCGGCGTACGGCCGAACTGGGTCTGGAGCACCAGCCCGAACGCGAAGCTGTAGCCGATGAACGAACCGAAGGTGCCGATGTAGAGGAAGGACATGATCCAGGTGTGGGCCTCCTTCACGGCATCCTTGGCAGCACCGGTGTCGTTCTTCACCGACGAGATGCTGTCCATCTTCAGCCACGCGAGGACGGCGGCGATCACGATGAACGGGATGTAGATCCCCAGCAGCAGGCGCGGGCCGCCGCTGGCACCGATGACCGCGAGACCGACGAGCTGTACGACGGGCACGCCGATGTTGCCGCCGCCGGCGTTCAGGCCGAGCGCCCACCCTTTCTTACGGAGCGGGAAGAAGGCGTTGATGTTGGTCATGCTGGAGGCGAAGTTCCCGCCGCCGACGCCGGCCAGCATCGCGCAGATGAGGAAGGTGCTGAACGACGTCCCCGGCTCCATCGCCACGAACGCGGCGACCGTGGGCACAAGCAGCAGGCTCGCCGAGACGACCGTCCACATCCGGCCACCGAAGATGGCTACGGCGAAGGTGTACGGGACGCGGACGATGGCGCCGACCAGCGTGGCCACCGAGACGATCGTGAACTTGTCCGCGGGGGTGAGCCCGTACTCCGGCCCCATGAACAGCACCATCACCGACCACAGGGTCCAGATCGAGAACCCGATGTGCTCGGACAGGACGGAGAAGAAGAGGTTGCGCTTGGCGACCTTCTCCCCGGTCTCGTTCCAGAAGGCCTCGTCCTCGGGGTCCCAGTGCTCGATCCAGCGGCCTCCCCTGCTCGCGGCGGGGGCTGTACTCGGGGCTGTCATGACGCCTCCACGGTTCCTTCGGGGCTCGGTCGCGCTGCTCGGTCGCGCTATGAGTGGCTGATCCCGAAGGTAGGGAGGGCGCGTTTCCGGGCTGTGGCATCGGGTGACCGGAAAGGAACTTTGCTCTCACGGTGGGGGGTGGGGGGATGAGAGGTCGGCTATGTCGTCCCTGTGGACTTTCGCAACATCGTCAGCGCTGTCGCTGAGGGATGGCCCACGTTGCAGCCTTGGGTGCGCCATCGGGACCCCATACGGCCAGCGCGGGCCGTGTGCTGCGGACGCCCAGGAAGTCGATGGTGCCCTCGGCGCACTGCCCGGGCTGCAGGACGGTGTCCTTGCTCGGGAAAGCAGTCTTGGGGTCGGGGGGCATCCATCTTGATGGTGTTCACTTCGCCCCTCGGGCTGATGAGCGCGAAGAATCTCCGATAGACGGTGATCGGCGTGCCGGTAGTGCTGCAGATACGGATCTTCACCTGGTCGTATCGAAGGTCCTCATCGGCCGAGCGGGGAGGGTGGTGCTGTTCGTAGGCCAGCACCGCCGTTGTGCCCGTGGCCTCCGCACCGCTGCGTGCGGTGCTGGTGCTGGTCCACTGCCATGCCTCGCCGAGCGCCATCGGGGCGTCCGGGGGCGCGGAATAGGTGACGTCGGCGCCGGTTTGCGGAGCGTCCGAGTTCGATTCATCTGCTTTTGACGGTGCAGGCGTTGGAGCCGACCCAGTCTTTGGTGCAGCACCACTGACGACATCAGCCGTACCGCCACAGGCTGCGAGGGCGGCACAGAGCAGGCCGACGGACAGGGTTGCAGTGGTGGTGCGCATATTCCCCCCCCGGAGGGTCGTACACCTGAGCAGACAAGACCAACGCCGCAGCGGGGCCGGGCGCAGAGGTCATCGGCTCGGCAAGTCGCTGGAAGACCCGCATCGCCATCGGGTGACCAGGTCCCTGGCCGCCGGTAGACGACCCCGGCGGCCAGGGCGTGGCACGGATCAGGTGCGGTACGCGTAGTACAGGGCGTTCGGGTACGACGCGATGATGCTCGCCACCGACCTGCTGTACGTGTTGGTGGAGTGGTACGTCAGATACGGCACGCCGCGGTTGCGGGACGTGACGATCATGGTGTGGTCCTTCGAGCCGTCCTTGTCGAAGTCGAGCTGGAGGACATCGCCGACGTCCAGCTGGTAGACGTTCGCGAGGCTGGTCGTGCGCTTCGAGTTCTGGGCGAACCAGGACCACTCGTTGACGCCGATGAACGAGTGCGACTGGATGTCGGCGTTGCCGAACCACTTGGTGTAGTCGTACACGTAGCCGGGGACGTGCTTCCAGCCGCCCGCCTTGAGGGACTGGCTGACGAAGTTGGTGCAGTCGCCGCCCGCGCCCTGGCCGTTGAAGTTCGGGTAGGCCGGGTTGTAGTTGGACCAGTACTGCTTGGCGTAGGTGGCCATGGCCGGGTAGTCCAGGCCGGACGCGGTGAAGTTCTTCGGGTTGGCCGGGCCGGGGTACGAGGTCGATGCCTTGGGCGCCGACGGCGTGGTGCTGGCGACCCTCGCGGTCATGGGCTCGACGGCCGGCCTGGCCGTCGAGTTCACGGCGAGTTCGCCCTCGTCGGTCGCGCGGATTCCGGTCAGCTGCCAGTCGCCCCGCCGGTCGGCGCTGAAGGTCAGCTCGTGGTGGGCCTGGAAGCCGGTGGTCCCGGGCTCGCTGCCGCGGACCTTCTCGTAGGTGAGGGTGGTGGTCTCGGTGACCGCGACCTTCGCCTTGCGGCCCTTCACGCTGGTGGCGTCCAGAGTGACGGTGGTGCTGCCCTTGCTGTACTTCTCGCCCAGCTCGGCGAGCTTGTCCTTGCGCTGGTCGAGCGCGGACAGTGCGGCGTCCTCGCCGCGGGCCGTACCGGCGGACATCCGGACGTCCCCCGAGAAGCCGTCGGTCAGCGGCTTGTCCCGGTTGCCCTGCCCGCCGTCGACCAGCGCTTCCGTGCGGTCGGTGAAGACCGCGTCCGCCAGCCGCTGGAAGGTGGCCTTGGTCCTGGCGTCCACCGTGGGGTCGTCGACGACCGCGGCGCCCGCGCTCCAGTTGGGCAGCATCGCCGCTCCGGCGACGACCGAGGCGGCCGCCGCGCCGAGTATGGTGGCGCGTCGCCGCGTACGGCTCAATTTCCTTGTCTTCACTGAATGGTTCCCCTCTTGTCCCGGCGGACGGATGCCGGGGGCAGCGCATCTTCGCACGCCTTGTGTGGCTGTTGTGAAGGGGGATGCGTGCGTGATTCAAGGACGTTATGCGAACGTCACTGCACGACGGTCGACCAGTCCGGGGACTGAGCCGGATCGAGGGTGCGCAGCCGCTCCAGCGTCGCCGGCTTCTGCACGTCCATCCAGTCGGCGAGCTCCTTGAAGGACACGCACTTGACGTCCTTCTTGGTGCAGACCTCCTCGATGATCCGGTCGACGGCCCGCATGTAGATGCCGCCGTTCCAGTTCTCGAAGTGGTTGCCGATGAACAGGGGCGCCCGGCTGCCGTAGTACACGCGGTTGAAGCCCGCCAGGTAGGTGCCGACGGTCTCCTCCTCCCACTCCGGGTACCGGGCCGGGTCGCCCTCGGTCTCGCCGTCGGACTGGTTGTAGAGGAAGTTGAAGTCCATGGAGAGACCCTGGTACTTGCCTCCCTCGTAGGGGAGCATCTGCAGCGGGAAGTCCCAGATGCCGTTCTTCTTGGTCGGCCATATCTGGAAGTCGCCCGCGGAACTGGCGTCGTAGCGGTAGCCGTAGTCCTTGGAGGCCTCCAGCAGGTTCTTCTGGCCCTCCAGGCAGGGGGCGCGCCCGCCGGTGATCTCCTTGGAGACGTCGAACGGCAGCGGGGGGAGATCCGTGTCGCCGGTGTTGGTCTTCCACTTCGACACGAACGAGTTGAACTGGTCGATCTCGCTCTTCCACTCCTCGACGCTCCAGTCGCCGCCGCCCTTCTCGCCGCAGAAGTGGCCGTTGAAGTGGGTGCCGATCTCGTTGCCGTCCTGCCACGCCTTGCCGAGCTGCTCCACCGTGGTGAGGATGTGCTCGTCCGTGGGGTAGCTGATCGCCGCGGCCCCCCGGTCGTGCTGGGGCGGGTCGTACAGCGCCTTCTTGTCCTTCGGCAGCAGGTAGATGCCCGTGAGGAAGAACGTCATGTGGGCGTCGTACTTCTTCGCCACCTCGCGGTAGTGCGAGAAGAGCTTGTCGTCGCCCTCCAGCGCGCCGTCCCAGGAGAAGACGACGAACTGGGGCGGCTTCTGCCCGGGCTTGAGCCGCTCCGGCTTCAACTGGCCCTTTTGCGGACCGGTGTAGGAAGTGGAGCCGTCCCCCAGGATCTTGGTCCTGCCGTCCCACTGCGGCTCCTTGGCGGCCGACCCGCCCCCCTTGCGCTGTTCCCCGGAGGACGCGGTCGGCTCGGTGTTCCCCGTGCGGTTCAGCACCAGGTAGCCCGCCGTCAGCGAGGCGACGACGAGGAGCGCCGCCAGGGCCAGGAACCCCGGGCGGCGTGCGGCGGCGGTGCGGCGCGCTGCCCGGGCCTTGCGGCGACGCCCAGACGGTGGCTTCATGTGCGGCTCATTCTCCTGACGGTTGGACTGCGGTACCGGATCGGTGGTCAGCCGAGGGGTTTCATGGCACCGGACCAGATGCCGTAGGGGACGCTGTCGTCGGCGGTGCCGGCGAGGCCCTTCAGCGGCAGCGGTTCGAGGCTCTTGGCGAGGTCGATGCGGTAGACGACGACCGCCGTGGAGACGGACTTGTTCGTGCCGACGTACCAGGAGGCGGTGTCCTTCGGCGTCGTCCCGGTCTTCCCCGCCACCTGCGCGCCGGCGGGCGCCGCGTCGGGGTGGGCGGTCCGGAAGGCGTCCGTGAGCGCGGAGGTGACCTCTTCGGCCACGTCGGCGCCGACCGCCCGGCGCGGGTCCGGCAGGTTCAGGGAGATCTTGTCGCCGTTGTGGGTGATCCGCCGCACCGAGTACGGCTCGGTGTGCTTGCCGGCCGCGGCGAACGTGGAGTAGCCGCTGGCCATGCGGATGGCGCTGGGTGTGGAGCTGCCCGTGGCCAGCGCCGGCACCTGGGCCCCGATGCTGGAGCTCAGCAGACCCGCGGCCTCGGCGGTGGCGCGCACCTTGTCCAGGCCGGTGTCCATGCCGAGTTGCATGAAGGGCGTGTTCACCGACAGCTCCATCGCCCGGTGCAGGGAGATCTGCCCGTACGACTTGTCGCCGTCGTTGCTGGCGGCCACCTTGCGGCCGCTGCGGTCCCAGTACGGCCCCTCCGGCGTGGTCACCGGCACGTCGTCGTCGCCGTCGTAGACGGAGTCCCCGGTGACGGGCGTCCTCTCCCCGTCGCGGGTCTTGCGGACGCCGTGCTCCAGACCGGCCGCGTACACGAACGGCGCGAAGGCCGAACCGGCGGGGACGGTGGTGGCGTTGGACTCGTTGTAGCCCTGCTTACGGTGGTCGGGCCCGCCGTGCATGGCGAGGATCCGGCCGTCCGAGGCGACCGACGCCGCGCCGTAGTGCACGCTCTTCGCGGCCTTCGGGTCGTCCTTCAGAGCCTGCTCGCGCGCCTTGGTGACGGCTTCGGTGAGCTGGTCCTCGCGTCGCTTGTCGAAGGTCGTGTAGATCTGGTAGCCGCCGAGGTCGAAGTCCTTGTCGGAGATCTGGGCGGCCTTCTTGGTGTACTGGGAGGCGAGTTCGACGAGGTAGTCGCTCTGCTCACCGGTGTCGTACAGCGGGTTGCTCTTCAGCGGCTCCGGGAACTTCCGGTAGGTGTCCCGCTCGGCCTGCGAGAGCTTGCCTATCTGGACCATCCGGTCGAGGGTCCAGGACCAGCGCTCCACGGCCCGGGCGCGGTTGGCGCCGCTCAGGGTCGGGTCGTACAGGCCGGCGCCCTTGAGCAGGGCGGCCAGGAACGCCGCCTCGCTGGCGTTGAGCTCGCTGACGTCCTTGCCGTAGTAGGCCTGGGCGGCGCGCTGGATGCCGTAGGTGCCCCGGCCGAACCAGCTGGTGTTCAGGTAGCTCTCGAGGATCTCGTCCTTGCTCATCCGGTTGTCGAGCTTGAGGGCGATCATCGCCTCGCTGAACTTGCGGCTCAGCGTCTGGTCCTGGTTCAGGTAGACGTTCTTGACGTACTGCTGGGTGATGGTCGAGCCGCCCTGGGTGTCGCCCTGGCCCAGTGTGCGGAACAGGGCGCGGGTGATGCCCTGGACGGAGATGCCGGGGTCGCTGTAGAAGCTCGCGTTCTCCGCGGCCAGGACCGCCCAGCGGACGTCGTCGGGGATGTCCTTCAGCGGCATCGCCTGCCGCTGCACCCAGCCGGTACGGGCCATGGGCGTCCCGTCGGCCCAGAAGTACACGTTGTCCTGCTGGGTGGCGTACGAGTTGAGGTTGTCCGGGATGTCGGTGGCCGCGTAGGCGACGGCGAGGAGGAGGCTGCTGAGGCCGATGCCGGCCAGTGCGCCGCCGAGCCACTGCCGCCAGGAGGGCAGCCAGCGGCGCCAGCCGGTGCGTCCGGGCCGGGGGTACTCCGGCCGCATCCGGCGGGCGTAGGGCGCGAGGCGGGTGGCCAGGGGGGTGAGGCGAGCGGCAAGGGGGGCGAGGAAGGCCAGCAGGGGCGCCAGCCGGAGCGCGGCTACGAGGCGGGGGCCCAGGGGCGGGCTGGGGGCTTTGCGGCGGTTCCGGTTTCTGCGGCGATGCTGCTGGTCGGGCGTGTCATCGCCGGGTATTCGCTGCGATGAATCCGCCTCCGCGGAAGCGGATATTTCGGATATCGCAGATTCACTGTCACCCTCGGATATGCGTTGTGACGGCACCCGCAACTGAACGGTCTGGTCCACCGGAAACAGGCCGGACACTTTCAGCTGCATGGTGGCGTCCCGCTCCTGAGGTTCCTCCCCCTGCCCCCTCAGCGCCACTGCCTCCCCCTCGCATTCGGTATATGCCGACCTCACAGTCCAGCGCGCCTACAAATTACCAGCGCCCTTCACAAACTCTCCACGGAGGAAAGTGTTATGTGACCCAGCACATTGGCGAATAAGGGACATTTGACGTACAAGTGATGACGCTCACGTCGGGCCGTCGGACGCTCACGTCGACCCGTTAGACGCGCACATCGGGCCGTTGGTTGTATACGCCCAGGCTGCCGAGTCCACGTCCGGGACCCAGCCATCGGCGGGCGGCTCCAGCCACCCCTCCTCGGCCGCGATCCGCGCCGCGGCGTGTCGCAGGGCGTCGAGAGCGGGGTGCGCCAGGCCCTTGCGCCACACCAGGGACACGGGCGACAGGGGCACGGGGTCGACCAGGGGGCGCAGCACGGTCCCGGGCATGGCCGGGAAGTCGACCACGGCGAGGACGGGGTGGCGCAGCTTGGCCATGATGCGCCGGAACTCCTCGTCGCCGACGGCGAGCGGCGCGGGCGGGGCGACCTCGATGCCCCGCCCGTCGAAGAGCCGGTGCGCGAGGTCGGTCCACTCCGGCGTACGGGGGTTGCCGGCACCGGCGTACACGGTCTGGCCGGACAGCGCGGCCAGCGGCACCCGCTCCAGGGCGGCCAGCGGATGGTCCCCGGGCAGCACGATCGCCATCGGCTCGTAGCGGACCGGCTGATGATCGAGGCCGGCCCGCAGCGCCGGGTCCAGTCCCGCGAACCGTCCGAAGGACGCGTCCAGCCGCCCCGCGACCAGCTCCGCGGCCGCACCCGTCAGGCCGCTCTCGTAGCGGGCCATCAGTTCGTGCTCCGGGGCGAGTTCGCGGGCCCGGTGCAGGACCCGGCGCCCGGTGACCAGGCCCGGCGAGTTCAGGTCCACCAGCAGGGGCCGCGCCTGGCCGAAGGCGGCGAGCAGATCGTCCTGGGCCTGGAGGGCACGGCGGGCGTACGGCACCAGCCGCTCGCCGTCGGCCGTCAGCGTGACGTGCCGGGTCGTCCGCACGAACAGCTCGGCGCCCAACTCCCGCTCCAGCCGCCGTACATCCCGGCTCAGCGCCTGCTGGGCAACGTACAGGAGGGCCGCGGCGCGCGTGAAGTGCAGCTCGTCCGCCACGGCGAGGAAGGCACGCAGGAGACGGGGATCGAGGTGGGCGGGAGCGGCAGCGGACATGCGGGGAACCTACATCCCGCGTGCGTCTCACAACACAGGTGCGTGAATCCGTACCGAACAGGTGTTGGACCCCTTGATCCACTGCGGGCGACGGTGGAGCCATGCCGCAATCGCCGTCCACGAACGCCCCGACCCCCTCCATCGGCCACCCCTCCCGCCCGTACCGCAGGCTCTTCGCCCACCCCGGCACCCGCGCCTTCACCCTCGCGAACCTGGCCGCCCGCCTCCCCATGGGCATGTTCAGCGTGAGCGCGGTCGTGATGATCGCCGGCACCCGGGGGTCGTACGCCCTCGCCGGCGCCGTCACCGCGACCGGCCTCGCGGCGACGGCGCTGGTCGCCCCCTGGACGGCGCGGCTCGTCGACCGGCACGGCCAGGCCCGGGTCGCCGTACCGGCCACGCTCTGCGCGGCGCTGGGCAGCCTCGCGCTGCTGCTGTGCGTGCGCTACGACGCCCCCGCCTGGACCCTCTTCGCCGCGTACGCCGCCACCGCGACGACCCCCAACACCGGCGGCATGTCCCGCGCCCGCTGGGCGCACCTGCTCAAGGGCGACGCCGAGGCCCTGCACACCGCGAACTCGTTCGAACAGGCCGCGGACGAGCTGTGCTTCATGCTGGGTCCGGTGCTCGCGGCCTTCCTGTGCGGGACGTTCTTCCCGGAGGCGGGGACGCTCGTCGGGGTGGTGCTTTTGGTGACGGGGGTGCTGGCGTTCGCGGCCCAGCGGTCGACGGAACCGCCGCCCTGGGCCCCTGCGGCCGGGGCCGCCGGCACCTCGCTGTTGCGCGCGCCCGGCATGCCCCCGCTGCTGGCCGTCTGCCTCGCCATGGGGGCGGTGTTCGGGTCGACGGAGGTCGTCACGATCGCGTTCGCGGACGCCCAGGGCCACCGGACGGCCGCGGGTGCGGTGCTGGCGCTCCAGGCGGCCGGTTCCTGTGCGGCGGGGCTGCTGTACGGGCGGCTGCGGCTCTCCGGTCCCGCCGGGTACCGCTACGTGTGGTGCATAGCGGCGATGACCGCGCTGCTGACGCTGCCCCTGCTCGCCGCGTCCCTCACCGGCTCGCTCCCGCTGCTGTGTGTCGCGCTGCTGTTCGCCGGCATGGCGACTGCGCCGACCATGATCACCAACATGGCCCTGGTCCAGCAGCGCACCCCGGACGGCCGCCTCAACGAGGGCATGACCCTCGCGGTGACCGCCCTGCTCGGCGGCATCGCGTGCGGCAGCGCGATCGGCGGCTGGCTGGCGGAGCACCTCTCCCCTGCGGCGGCCTACGGCGTGCCGGTCACGGCGGCGTCCGCGGCACTGCTCATCGCCCTCGCGACAGGGGCCGTCGGCTCGGCGCGCGGTCGCGTGAACAGTGGGTGATCGTGGTGCCGGGTGGGGGGCCGCTGTGCTGTACTTGGGTGCAGAAGGGCCCTCGCCCGGCCGTGTGACGGGACGGTGGCCCGCGCTCAGCAGGAGCCTGTCGGATGTCCCCACGTGGTATGGGGACATCCGGCTACCTGCTCCGCCGACCAAGGAAGTGGGCCCCGCCCGAAGCGGGAACTTCGAGCGGGGCCCGGCTCAACAGGAGCCTGTCGGATGTCCCCACGTGGATTGGGGATATCCGGCTACCTGCTGCACCACCAGAGCAGCCACCTCCTCGCGTGCCTCGCCGCTCGCTCCGGCAGAAGCCGGATCAGCCGCATGACGAAAGTCAGTTCCTGCTCCTCGTGACCGCCCATCCGGGGGCGTCCTCCCCTCGACGTGAGGCGGCCGGCCACGGTCCCGGAGCCGCTCTCGTCGGGCCGGGCCCCGACGAGGTGGGGCCCGGAATGAAGGGAGGACGCACCCATCGGGTGCGTCACGAGGGAAACCATACCGGCTACGCCATGCTGTCGTGTGACAACGGACAGCGACGGGAGGCCAGTTGGTGCCTCAGCTGTGCCAGGCCCGTGGGCAGGCGTAGGCGCGCAGACGTTCCGGGCGGGTCCAGTGGGCCGTGGTGGGGCGTTGCGGGGTGGGGGCGTCCGGCGTGGTCAGACGCAGGGTCAGGACGGCCGTGAACGCCGCGAGTTCCTCGGGACTCGGCTCGCCCCGCAGGACCTTGAAGGACGTGGCGGCGAGCAGGTCGGAGGCCGACGGGTGCGGGGTCGCGGTCTGGGGCTGAGTCCGGGTCGTGGTCATGAGGGCTCCTACTGGGGCGGGTTGCCGTGCTTGCGGGTGGGCAGGGCCGCGGACTTGGTGGCGAGCATCGCCACGGCGCGGCTGAGGATCTGCCGGGTCTCGCGGGGGTCGATCACGTCGTCGACGAGGCCGCGCTCGGCCGCGTAGTAGGGGTGGACGAGTTCGTCCTTGTACTCCGCGATCTTCTGGCGGCGCATCGCCTCGGGATCGTCGGCGGCCGCGATCTCCCGGCGGAACACGACGTTCGCCGCGCCCTCCGCGCCCATCACGGCGATCTCGTTGGTGGGCCAGGCCAGGGCGACGTCGGCGCCGATGGAGCGGGAGTCCATGACGATGTAGGCGCCGCCGTAGGCCTTGCGCAGGACGACCGAGACGCGGGGCACGGTGGCGTTGCAGTAGGCGTAGAGGAGCTTCGCCCCGCGGCGGATGATGCCCTCGTGTTCCTGGTCGACCCCGGGCAGGAAGCCGGGCACGTCCACCAGGGTGATCAGCGGGATGTTGAACGCGTCGCAGAACTGCACGAACCGCGCGCCCTTCTCGCTCGCCCGGATGTCGAGCACGCCGGCCATGGAGGCGGGCTGGTTGGCGACGATGCCCACGACATGGCCGTCGAGGCGGGCCAGCGCGCAGACGATGTTGGTGGCGAAGGCGGCGTGGACTTCCAAGTAGTCGCCGTCGTCGACGAGTTCCTCGATCACCTTGCGGATGTCGTAGGAACGGTTGCCGTCCTCGGGGACCAGGTCGAGCAGCGCGTCGCCGGGGCGGTCCGCGGGGTCGTCGGTGGGGTGGGCGGGGGGCAGTTCGCGGTTGTTGGAGGGGAGCAGCGACAGGAGGTAGCGGACCTCTTCGAGGCAGGTGCGCTCGTCGTCGTAGACGAAGTGGGCGACGCCGGAGATGCCGCCGTGCACGTCGGCGCCGCCGAGGCCGTTCTGGGTGATCTCCTCGCCGGTGACCGCCTTCACCACGTCCGGGCCCGTGATGAACATCTGGGAGATGTCGCGTACGGCGAAGACGAAGTCGGTCAGGGCGGGTGAGTAGGCCGCGCCGCCCGCGCACGGGCCGAGCATCACGCTGATCTGCGGGATGACGCCGGACGCCTTGGTGTTGCGCTGGAAGATGCCGCCGTAGCCGGCGAGCGCGGAGACGCCCTCCTGGATGCGGGCGCCTGCGCCGTCGTTGAGGGAGACCAGGGGCGCGCCCGCCGCGATGGCCAGGTCCATCAGCTTGTGGATCTTCTGAGCGTGGGCCTCGCCCAGGGCGCCGCCGAAGATGCGGAAGTCATGGGCGTAGACGAAGACCGTGCGGCCCTCCACCGTGCCCCAGCCGGTGACGACGCCGTCGGTGTACGGCCGCTTCGCCTCCAGTCCGAAGCCCTGGGCGCGGTGCCGGCGCAGGGCCTCGACCTCGGTGAACGAGCCTGGGTCGAGGAGGAGTTCGATGCGTTCGCGGGCGGTCAGCTTGCCCTTGGCGTGCTGGCGTTCGGTGGCCTTGGGGTCGGGGCCGTTGCGGGCGCGTTCCTTGATGGTCCGCAGTTCCGTGAGCCGGTCCGCCTCGGTGGCGTCCGGGGCGGTGTCGAGCACGGGAGCTTCGGGAGCTCGGGGTTCGGTGACGGTTACGGTCATGATGCCTGGGCCCTTTCCTTCCTGTTCCTGGTGTCGATGAGGGCGTGCGTGCGGACGGCGGACGGGTCGTGGGCGCGCAGCACGGTGCGCAGGGCCGGTCGGACGGCGGAGATCCGCAGGTCGGCGTCCCGGGTGTGGAGCCACTCGGCGGGCACCGGGTGCAGGGCGGTCCGCCAGTCCTTGGCGCCGGCCAGCGCGGCGGCGCCGACATGGCCGTCACACAGGGGCATGTTGCGCACCGTCCAGCCGGTCGGACGCCAGGACTCGGCGGCCTCGCCGAGGTAGTCGAGGTCGGCCGCGCGGGCGAGCCCGGTGCCGAGGCCCTTCAGATACGCCTCCTTGCGGGACCACAGCCGTGCGAAGGCCGTCCGGCGCCGGTCGGCGGGGAGCCGGGTGATCTCCTGCCGCTCGGCCGGGTGCAGCAGGGGCAGACAGGCGTCGACGGTCTGCGGCGACGGCAGGGCCTGGACGTCGACGCCGACCCGGGTGCGGGCCACCGCGACCAGCGCCAGGCCGTGGCTGTGCGAGAGCGAGAACTCGGGGGCGCCCGGCAGATCGACCAGGACCGGCCGGCCGTGCCGCTCCCCGCACTCCTCGCACCACTCCCGGCCGAGGGGCAGGCGCCGGGGTGCGACGCCCGTGTAGACCGACAGGACCCGGCGCAGGCCCACGTGGGCGGCGACGTACATCTGCCGGTCGCTCTGCCTGCGGTAGGCGGCGGCGCGGCGCCGCTCCTGTTCGTCGAGTTCGACGTCCGGTACGTCGCGCGGCGAGGCGGGGGGTGGCAGCAGCCAGACGTGCAGGTCCGACGGGCCCAACTCCCGGGTGCCGCGCGGGGTGTTCGGTATGAGGGGGAGGTTCATGGGCGGCTCCCGGTGCCGGGCGTGGGTTCGGATGCGGGCTCGTCGAAGGCTGCTGGTTCGTTTGTGGAGCCGGGTGTTTCCCTTGGGGGGCCGGGTGGTTCGCTCGTGGAGCCGGTTGTGGGGTCCGTCGGGTGGGGGTGTTCCTGGGGTCGGTCGGCCTGGGTGGGGGCCGCGGCTCGTGCGTCGCTGCGGTCGGCCACCGCCGCGACGAGGGCGGCCGTCAGGGAGAGCAGGCCGCCCGCCCACAGCGCGGAACGGGTGCCGAGGTGCGAGGTGACGGCGCCGACGAACAGGGCGCCGAGCGGGGCGCTGCCCTGCAGGATCAGGGTGTAGAGGGCCATGACCCGGCCCCGGTAGGCGGGGTCGCTGCCCAGCTGGACACGGTGGTTGGCGGCCTGCGCGAAGTACAGGGAGGCGAAGCCGGTCGGTACCAGCAGGACCAGCGCCGTAGTCAGGTTCGGCGCCCATCCGGTGGCCGCCGCGAGGGCGCCGAAGGCGCAGGCCCAGCCGATGACCAGGCGCGCCCGGGGGCGGCCCCGGCGGAGGGTGCCGGTGAAGGCGGCCAGCAGCGATCCGGCGGCGAGCGCCGCGGTGAGCAGGCCGAAGGCGGCGGCGTCGGTGTGGAAGACGGTGCGGGCCATGAGCGGCAGGGTCAGCTGGAGGTTCAGGCCGAACAGCGACACCGCCGCGAGCAGGGCCAGCGTCGCCACCAGGTCGGGCCGGGACCGCAGATGGGCCAGTCCTTCGGTGACCCGGGCCGGGCCCGCGGCCGGGCGGTGCGGCCGGTGCAGTTCCCCGGGACGCATGGCGCGCAGCCCGGCCACGGTCGCCGCGTAGCTCGCCGCGTTGAGGAGCATCACGGTGCCGGTGCCGGCGGCCTCGATCAGCAGCCCGGCCAGCGACGGGCCCAGCACCCGCGCGATGTTGAAGTAGGCGCCGCTGAGCGCGGACGCGTTGGGCACCAGGTCGGGTCCGACGAGTTCGGCGATGAAGGACAGCCGTGCCGGGACCTCGACGGCGTTCGCGACGCCGAGGGCGAGTGCGAAGACGTAGACGTGCCACAGCTCGGCCGCTCCGCCGGTGACCAGCAGGCCGAGCAGCAGCGCCAGCACGCCGGAGACGACGTTGGCCCCGGTCAGCAGGGCCCGCTTGTCGTACCGGTCGGCGATACGACCGCCGTAGAGCGTCAGCAGCAGCATCGGCGTGAACTGGAGCGCGGTGACCGTGGCGAGTGCCGTGCCGGAGTCGCCGGTCAGTTCGAGGACGAGCCAGTCCTGGGCGACGACCATCATCCAGGTGCCGGTGGCGGACGCGATCTGACCGCCGGCGAAGAGCCGGAAGTTGCGTACGGTCAGGGAGCGCAGGCTGGTGGCGAGCAGTCGGCGGGGTGGCCGTCGGCGCTTGCGCGGCGTCCTGCGTGGTGTCGTGCGTGGGGTCCTGGCCGGGGTCATGGACCGTCCCGCTCCGGCAGGCCTTCCTCGAAGTACAGGCACTCCTCGAAGAAGGCGAGCGCGCGCAGGTGGTAGGCGCGGGCCGTGCGGCCCAGGCTGATGTTGTGCCCGGCGTCCGGCTGCCGGTCGACGACGACCCGGGGCGCGGCGCTCAGCCTGGCCCGCAGGTCCTCGAGGGCGTCGGCGTCGTGCCGCCACCACAGTTCGTGCTCGGCGAAGGTCAGGCGTACGGGGACGCGCACGCGCGGGGCGAGCGCGTCGAAGACGTCAGGCCAGTCGGAGGCGGCCCGCAGCTCCAGCTCCGGGATGGGCTTCACGAAGGCGGCGCTGCGCTTGAAGGTGGCGGGCGGATAGAGGCCGAGCCGGCCCCAGTTGTGCTTCCAGCGGGCCCGTTCGGGACCGGTGAGCAGTTCCGCGGAGCGCGGGGCGTACCGGTGCCCGCAGCCGGAGATGTCCAGGCCCAGCAGCTCGGCGGGCGGGGCCTCGGCGGCCAGGGTGAGGGCGAGCTTGCCGCCGAAGGAGTGCGCGAGCAGGAACGTACCGATGCCGATGTCGTACTCGGCGTCGAAGTGGTCGAGCGCGGCCCGCAGGACGCGGGCCTGTCCGGCGAGGTCCAGGCCTTCGGGGAGCCCGGCGGCGGAGTCGCCGTAGCCGGGCCGGTCGACGGCGAGGACCGCGTACCCCAGATGCGCTCCCAACGCGCACAGGGAGGCGTCCGGTTGGGCCCCGCCGTCGAAGTACCCCGCGCTCATCCCGGCCCCGTGCAGCGCGACCACGGTGGCACGCGGCGGCGTGCTCTCGGGTGCGCTCAGCAGGGCCGACAGGGTGTACCCGGCGGCATCGAGCGTGATCCGCCGCACGCGCGGGCCGACCGACAGGGACGTGACCATCGTGCTACGCCACCTCCGGGGTGCCGAACCAGTGGTGCAGGGCGATGACGAGGGCCTCGACGCCGGTCGGGTCGTCGGCGAACGGCCAGCCGGCCTCGGGTGTCGTGGCCTCGGCTTCGCCGCCGTGGGGGGTGCCGGCGACGGGGCTGCCGGCAGGCGTGTGGCTGGTGACGGGGCCGTCGGCAGCCGTAGGGCTGTTGACGCGGCCCCCGGCGGGCGAAAGCCCGGAAGCGGGAGTGCCGGTGGGCATGGGGCCGGAAGCAGGAGCGCCGGAAGGCACCGGGCCGGAAGCAGGAACGTCCGCGGCCAGAGGGCCCGAGACACGACCGTCGGCGGCCACGAAGCCGGAAGCAGGAGCGCCGGCAGGCACCGGACCAGAGGCAGGAACATCCGCGGCCAGAGGGCCCGAGACACGACCGTCGGCGGCCACGAAGCCGGAAGCAGGAGCGCCGGCGGGCACCGGACCGGAGGCCGGGGTGTCCGCGGAGACGGGACCGGAGGCGGGGTGGTCGGCGGTGGCCGGCCGGCGTCGTGTGGAGGCTGCGGTGCTTTCGCCGACGGCCGCCCAGGCCACATGGCCGTCGGGGCGGACCAGCAGGGCCGTCGCGCCGGCGAAGACGCCGAGGTGTTCGGGGGCGGCCGTGACGACGGTGACCCGGTCGGCCCAGGTGGCCGCGGCCTCGCGGACGGTGGCGTCGTCGGTCAGGTCGAGCAGGACGCCGCGGGCCGGGTGCAGCAGGGCGGTCGTGGTGGTCCGGGTGCCGTCGGGCAGGTGGAGAGGTCGCGGGGGCAGGCGGCGGCCGACGAGGGGGTGGGTGCCGGGGCCGAGGTCGTACGTGATGTCGAGGTGACTGACGACGCCGGCCAGTCGGCGGCGGACGTCCTCCAGCTCCATCAGCTCGCCGAACACCTTGCGCACCGGGTCGGCCTCGGCGCCGCCGAGGAAGATCATGCCCTGCGCGCGGGTGTTCATCAGCAGCCGGGCGCCGACGGGGTGCCGTTCGTCGTGGTAGCTGTCAAGGAAGGCGTCCGGCAGCTCCCCGCGGATCACCGCGGCCAGCTTCCAGCCGAGGTTGACCGCGTCCTGCACGCCCGTGCTGAGCCCCTGTCCCCCGGCCGGGAGATGGACGTGCGCGGCGTCCCCGGCGAGCAGCACCCGGCCCCTGCGGTAGGCGGAGACCTGGCGGGTGGCGTCCGTGAAGGAGCTGACCCAGTCGGCGCCGCCACCGGCCAGCGACTCGCCGGTGATGCGCTCCCAGGCGGCGGCGACCTCGTCGAACTCCACCTCCTCCGGGCGGTCACCGGCCGGCGTGCCGTCCTCGCACACGATGATCCGGTCGACGCCCGGTGCCAGCGGCGCGGCCATCACCATGCCGTTGTCCAGCCGCTCCCCGAGGAAGCGGGGCCGGATCTCGCAACCGGTGACGTCGGCCAGGTACATCCGGCGGGTGGCCGCGAGTCCGGGGAAGTCGAACCCGGCCGCCTTGCGCACGACGCTCTGCCCACCGTCGCAGCCCACCAGGTACGCCCCGCGCACCCGCTGCTCGCCCTCGGGCGTGACCGCCACGATCTCGACGCCGTCGCCGTCCTCGGCCAGCTTGGCCAGTTCCCAGCCGCGCCGTATGTCCGCGCCCAGTTCGCCCGCCCACTCCTCCAGGACGGCCTCCGTCTGCGACTGCGGGACGCCCCGCGCGCCGAAGTGGGCGTCCTCCAGGACGGTGTAGTCGAACTGCACGCCGCCGAAGTGCCCCATCGGGCTCTTCTCCAGTGCGCCGAACCGCGGCAGCAGCCCGCGCTGGTCGAACACCTCCATCGCGCGGGCCGTGAACCCCAGCCCCCGGGACTGCCCGGTCGGCAGTGCCAGCTTCTCCACGACGACGACCCGGGCGCCGCCCAGCCGCAGTTCCCCGGCCAGCATGAGGCCGGTCGGCCCCGCGCCGACGACGATCACGTCCGTCACATCCGTGTCCACAGCACTTCCCTCTCTGAACTTGAATTGAGATGATTTCATCCGAATTGCCATGACTGTGGTGTCCGGTGTCGCGTCTCGCGGTCACAGCCCGGGATCGGGCCGTCCGAACCAGTGGCGGATCGCCGCCGACGCCGCCCACGGGTCCTCCCCCGCCCAGGCGACGTGGCCGTCAGGACGGACCAGCAGCCCCTCGGCACCGTGCAGCGGCTCCGCCGAGTCCGGTCGTACCGCCACCGGAGTGACGCGGTCGGACCAGACCTTGCCGAGCCAGCGCAGTTCGGCGCGGGCGGAGTCGGCGACCAGCAGAAGTCCGCGTCCGTCGCGCAGGGACTCGGCGACGCCGGCCGGGCCGTCCGGCGTCGGCAGCGTGCCGAGCGGGAGCCGGGCGCCGAGCAGGGGGTGGGTGCCGCCGCCCACGGGGTAGCGGATGTCGAGCCCGGTGATCATCGACGCGAGGTGGTCCCGCGTGGGTCCCGCGGCGATGAGTTCGCCGAGCAGGGTGCGCGCCGGCTCCACCTCCGGCCCGCCGAGCAGCAGCAGCGTCTGGGCCCGGACGTTGGCGAGCACCCGGGACCCGACCGCGTGCCGTTCGTCGTGGTAGGTGTCGAGCAGCCCCGCCGGGACCCGGCCGCAGGCCACCGCGGCCAGCTTCCAGCCCAGGTTGGCCGCGTCCTGGAGGCCGAGGTTGAGCGCCTGGCCGCCGCTCGGCATCTGCCGGTGGGCGGCGTCTCCGGCGAACAGCACCCGCCCGTGCCGATACCGTTCCAGCTGCTGGTTGGCGTCGCCGAAGGCGTTGAGCCACACCGGGCGTCCGCCGCCCAGGTCCTCGCCGGTGACGCTTCGCCATACGTCCACCACCTCCGCGAAGTCCGGCGGCCGCGTCCGCGGCCGGGCCGGGCGGCCGAAGGCGTGCACCATCACCCGCGTGACACCGCCGGGCATCCGGGCAGCGATGGCCAGTCCGTGCTCCCGGCGCTCGAAACGCCGGTTCGGGATGTCGATCCCGGCGATGTCCGCGCGCAGCAGTTCCCGTCCCGCGGGCATGCCGGGGAAGGCCGCCCCGGTCAGCCGCCGTACGGTGCTGTCCTCGCCGTCACAGGCGACGACGTACGCCGCCCGCAGCCGCCGTATGCCGTCCGGGGTGTCGGCCGTGACCTCCACGTACCCGTCCTCCTGGACGAGTTCGCGCACCTCCCAGCCACGCCGGACGTCCGCGCCGAGGGCGCCGGCCCAGTCCTGGAGCAGTTCCTCGGTCCTGGTCTGGGGCACCTTCCACTGGCCCGAGTACGGGCCGGGCATGGTCAGGTCCATCGGTACGCCGCCGAAGTGCCCGCGCGGCTCCCGGGGCGGGTCGCCGAGCGCGTCCAGGAGACCGCGGCAGTCGAGGAGTTCCGCTGTGCGGGCGTGCAGCGTGGAGGCCCTGGACTCCGTGGTGGCGGTGCGCAGGCGTTCCAGTACGACCACGTCGGCGCCGCCGAGACGGAGCTCGCCGGCGAGGAAGAGGCCGACTGGGCCCGCGCCGACCACGATGACCGGGGTGGCGGGGGCGGGGTCGTCGCCCGTGGCCCGGGAGGTGTGGTCCGCCGTGGCCCGGGAGGTGTGGTCCGCCAAGGCCCGGGAGGTGTCGTCGGCCATGGTCAGCGGCTCTTCTCCGCGTGGTCCCTGGCGTGGCCCAGCGTGGCGCGGCTGTTGGTGCTCAGGGCGCCCTGGACGTACTCGCGGGCGTCCTCGACGGTTGCGTCGGGGCCGAGGATCCGCTCGATGTTGTCCGGGTTGAGCACGACCGTGTGCTGCGAGGTGGCGGCGACCCCGCGCGGGTACTCCTCGAACGTCCACAGGCCCGTGTGCAGCGTCATCAGGGCCGGCAGGGTGACCTGCTTGTACGCGATCGCGCGGTGCGGGAAGGTCACCCGGTACGACTTGGTGGTGTGCGTCGAGCCGTCCTTGGCCCTGGTGTCCATCTCCAGCACCTGAAGGCCGGGCGTGGGCTCCTCGAAGCCGACACGGGCGACGTGCGGGAGCCGGTCCACCCAGAGGTGGGCCTCGTTGATGAAGTCGTAGACGTCCTTGGCGGCGCCCTCGATGAGCACCGTGTCCTCGAAGGAGAAGGTCAGCTCGCGGGTGGCGTGGGCCCGCTCGACGTTCTCCTTCAGCGCGGCGAGTTCCGAGCGGGAGTTGCGGTCGACGGCCTCGTCGATCCAGGCGAGGCCCTCGGGGTCGTCGTCGACGGCGCGGTAGTCGTGCAGCAGCCGTACCAGCGAGTCGCCGCCCGGCAGTTCCTCGATCACCCAGGCGCCGCCCATCGCGGCGACCGGGGGCGCGGACACCTCCTGGCGGAAGGTGATCCGGCGGTTCTCGGGGTCCAGGGTGCGGCGCGAGGTCCAGCTCTTCGGGGCGCCGTTGGCGGTGGCCCAGATGCGGATGCGCTCCTCGCGCTCGCCCTTCTCCAGGTGGTCCACGTAGATGGTGGGCGGGAAGATCCGGGGCCAGTTCTCCACCTCCGCGATCAGCCGGTAGACGGCGTCGGCGGGGGCCGAGACGGTGATCTCGTGCGCCACCTCGCGGGTTGTCTCTTCCGTCGTGGTCACGTCCTCGTCCTCATCTTCCTGTGTTGGTCCGGCAGACGGGTGTCGGCGCCGGCGTCGGCGCCGGCGTCGGGAGCCGGCGGGGTCAGAAGTTGCCCAGGCCGCCGCAGACGTTGATCGCCTGAGCGGTGACGGAGGCGGCGGTGTCGGAGGCGAGGTAGCCGACCATCCCGGCGACCTCCTCCGGCGTGGAGTAGCGGCCGAGCGGGATCTTGGCCTGGAACTTCTCGAGGATCGCGTCCTCGGTGGTGTCGTAGGCGGCGGCGTAGCCCTGGCGGACGCGCTGGGCCATGGGGGTCTCGACGTAGCCCGGGCACACGGCGTTGACGGTGATGCCGGTCGGGGCGAGCTCGTTGCCGAGGGCCTTGGTGAAACCGACGACGCCGTGCTTGGAGGCGGAGTAGGGGGCGCCGAGGACGACGCCCTGCTTGCCGGCGGTGGACGCGATGTTGATGATCCGGCCCCAGCTGCGGCCGCGCATGCCGCCGGTGTTGAGCACCTCGCGGGTCATCCGGAAGACACTGTTGAGGTTGGTGTCGATGACGTCGTCCCAGAGCTCGTCCGCGATGTCGGCGGTCACCCCGCCACCGCTGCGGCCGGCGTTGTTGACGAGGACGTCGACGGCGCCGAAGCGGTCGACGGCCGCCTGCACGAAGGCCTGGACGGCCTCCGCCGAACGGACGTCCACGGCGGCCCCGTCGGCCTCCAGACCCTCCTCCTGGAGCTGCTTGACCGTCGCGGCCACGTTGTCGGCGTCACGCGCGCCGATGAACACGCGGTGCCCGGCGGCGGCCAGCTGCCGGGCCGCCGCCAGGCCTATGCCACTGGTGGCTCCGGTGATCAGCGCGACGCGCTGCGTCTGGTGCTGCGGCATGCTTTTCCAACTCCCTTGGGTGGAGGACTACGAGGACTTGTGTACGGGGGGATGCGCCGCCGCCGGGTGGCATGAGAGATGCGCCGACGGCGGCGAGATCATGAAATGTCGGGTACGACGAGACGTCAGGCGGCAGCCTGGGTTCCGCCGCCCAGCTGGGCGTTGACCGCGTCGATCAGGGCGCGCGGAGTGTTGCTCTCCGACAGGACGTCGTCGTCCAGGACGATGCGGTACTCCCGCTCGATCCGGCCGCCGGTCTCGAGCAGCGCCAGCGACTCGTAGCCGAGGTGCTCGAAGTCCTCGTCGAGGATGTCGCCGTCAAGATCGACACTCTCCTCGGCGCCGGCGCCCTCGATCAGGATGCGCTTGAGGTCGTCGAGGGTGAACTGCTGCGGTTCCACGTGGGGTTCCTTTCGGGTCGGTTCGTTGTTCGTGGTGGTCGGTCAGGCGGCTGCCCGTACGACCGCCGCCGAGTTGAAACCGCCGTGACCGCGGGCCAGCACCAGGGCCGTCCGCAGGGCGGCCTCGCGCGGCCGGTCGACCACCAGGTCGAAGGCGTAGTCGCCGGACAGGGTGACGTTCACCGTCGGCGGGATCACTCCGTCCCGGATCGCCAGGAACGCGGTGGCCAGGTCCAGGGGGGCCGCGCCCGAGTAGAGGCGGCCCGTCATCGTCTTGGGGGCGGTGACCGGGACGGACCGAGGACCGAAGACCGCCGTGATCGCCTCGGCCTCGATACGGTCGAGCTCGGGGTCGGCCGCCGCGTCGGCGAAGACCACGTCCACCTGGTCGGGATTCAACCCCGCGTCCTCCAGGGCGAGTTCGATCGCGCGGCGCAGGGCCGGCGGGCGCTCGGTGCCCGGAGCCGGGTCGAACGTGGCGGCGTACCCGGCGATCTCGCCGTAGATCCGCGCACCGCGCGACCGTGCCGACTCCTCGGACTCCATGACGAGCAGCGCACCGCCCTCGCCCGGCACATACCCGTCGGCCGCCCCGTCGAAGGGCAGATACGCCTGGCCGGGCTCGTCGCGCGTGGTCAGTCGCTGCGCGGCGAGCTGTGCGACCCAGCCCCACGGGCAGATGGAGGCGTCCACGGCCCCGGAGACCACGATCGCGGTCCCCTTGCGGATCTGCCGGCGCGCCTGCGCCACGGCGTCCAGACCGCCGGCCTGGTCGCTGACGACCACGCTGCTCGGGCCCTTCATCCCGTGCCGGATGGAGATCTGGCCGCTGTTGACCGCGTAGAACCAGGCGAACGACTGGTACGCGCTGACGTACTGGCTGCCCCGGCTCCACAGCGCCTGCAGCTCGCCCTGGCCGAACTCGAAACCGCCCGACGAGCTCGCCGTGACCACGCCCATGCTGAACTCGGGCAGGTCCTGCGGCCGTATCCCGGCGTCCGCGAGCGCCCAGTCGGCGGCGACCAGTGCCAGCCGGGTCATCCGGTCGGTCTGCGGCAGCAGCCGGCTCGGCAGGTGCTCCTCGGCCGCGAAGCCGGGGATCTCGCCGGCCAGCCGCGCCGGGTAGCCCGACGGGTCGAAGCGGGTGATCCGCCCGATGCCGCTCTTGCCGGCGAGCGTAGCCGCCCAGTAGTCCTGTACTCCCAGGCCGTTGGGGGCCGTGACACCGAGGCCCGTCACCACGACCGCGTTCATGCCATGCTCCTCTCGGGACGGGCGAGCACCATCGCGCTCTGGAAACCGCCGAACCCGCTGCCCACCGACAGCACCGCGTCGGTCAGCTGCTCGCGGGCGGTCAGCGGTACGTAGTCGAGGTCGCACTCCGGGTCGGGGGTGTGCAGGTTCGCCGTGGGCGGCACCATGTGGTGCTCCATGGCCAGCGCGGACGCGGCGATCTCGATCGAGCCGATCGCGCCGAGCGAGTGCCCCACCATCGACTTGATGGAGCTCACGGGAGTGCGGTAGGCGTGCTCACCGAGGCTCTTCTTGAAGGCGGCCGTCTCGTGCCGGTCGTTCTGCTTGGTGCCGGAGCCGTGGGCGTTGATGTAGTCGATCTGGTCCACGTTCATACGGGCCTCGTCCAGCGCCACCGTGATCGCCTCGGCCATCTCCGCACCGTCCGGCCGCAGACCGGTCATGTGGTACGCGTTGCTGCGGGTGGCGTAGCCGGCGATCTCGGCGTAGATGTGCGCCCCGCGCCGCCGCGCGCTCTCCAGCTCCTCCAGGACGAACACCGCGCAGCCCTCGCCGAGCACGAACCCGTTGCGGGTGCCGTCGAACGGCCGCGAGGCCTGCTCGGGGTCCTCCCGGCGCGGGGTCGTCGCCTTGATGGCGTCGAAGCAGGCCATGGTGATCGGCGAGATCGGCGCGTCGGACGAACCGGCGATCATCACGTCGGCCGAGCCCTCACGGATCAGCTCCACGGCGTAGCCGACCGAGTCGATGCCGGAGGTGCAGCCGGTGGACACCACGGTGTTGGGGCCCTCCGCGCCGACGGTCCAGGCGACCTCGGCCGAGAAGGAGCTCGGGACGAAGTAGTTGTAGAGGTGCGGTACGGCGTACTCGTGGTCGACCAGGTGCAGCCGGCCGCCGTCACTGACGATCCGGTACTCCTCGTCCAGCCCCATCGTGGCGCCGACCGCGCTGCCGATGGTGACGCCCACCCGGTGCGGTTCGTGGGCGGCGAGGTCGATCCCGCTGTCGGTCACCGCGCCGCGCGCCGCGACCACCGCGAACTGGGCGGCCCGGTCCATCCGGCGGACCTCCTGCGGTGTGAGCCCGTGCCGGTCCGGGTCGAAGTCCATCTCCGCGGCGACCTGCGAACGGAAGGGGCTCGGGTCGAAGAAGGTGATCCCGCGCGTCGCGGTGCGGCCCTCGCTGAGCATGTTCCAGAAGCTGTCCTTGCCGACACCGCCGGGCGCGAGGACCTCGATCCCGGTGATGACGACCCGCGCGGGGCTGTCCCGACGGCCGCTCATCGGGACGCCTCCCAGTTGTAGAAGCGCGTCGCCATCGCGTCGGCCGGGGAACGCCAGGTCGCCGGGTCGTACGCCTCTATGTGGGGCTTCAGGTCCTCGCTGATGCGCACGAAACGCTCGTCGGACTTGGCCTTCTCGATCAGCTCGCCGCCGTTGTCCGTGTCGAAGTCCTGCAGGTGGAAATAGAGACCCCGGTAGTGGAAGAGCTGACGGCGTCGCGTACCCATCAGATGGGGCATCTCGGTCTCGTCGAACGCGCCGAACAACTTGGCGACATCGACCGCGGAGCCCGGTTCCATCCGAGCCACGATCAAGGTGCTGTGCATGAGCTCTCTCCTTGGAAATGGTGCGTGGGAAAGGGGGGTATGGAACGCGGAAAGGAAAGTCGATTTCCGTCAGTCGATGCCCCGGCAGATGTGCAAGTGGTCGCTGTCGTTCTGGGCGTCCTCGCCGGCCAGGAGCCAGGCGGGGGCCTGGGGCGCGGGGGCGTCGTGCCCGTCGCACGACTCGGAACCCGTCCTGGAAAAGGAATCGGCATCGGATTCGGAGTACGTCTTGGAATAGGTCTCGGAGTACATCTGGTCACACCTCCCGGGGACTTCCTCAGTCCTTGATCTCGCAGATGGCTGCGCCGGAGGTGAGGGAGGCGCCGACCGCGGCCGACAGGTCCTTGACGGTGCCGGACTTGTGGGCGTTGAGGGGCTGTTCCATCTTCATCGCTTCGAGTACGACGATGAGGTCGCCTTCCTTGACCTCCTGGCCTTCCTCGACGGCGACCTTGACGACGGTGCCCTGCATCGGGGAGGCGAGGGTGTCGCCGGAGACGGCCGGGCCGGAGTTGCGCGCCGCGCGCCGCTTCGGCTTGGCTCCGGCGGCCAGACCGGTGCGGGCCAGGGCCATGCCGAGGGAGGCCGGCAGGGAGACCTCCAGGCGGCGGCCGCCGACCTCGACCACCACGGTGTCGCGACCGGGTTCGTTCTCGGTGTCCGTGTCGGCGGGGGTGGCGAAGGGTTTGATCTCGTTGACGAACTCGGTCTCGATCCAGCGGGTGTGGACGGTGAACGGGTCGCTGGAGCCGGTCAGTTCCGGTGCGAAGGCGGGGTCCTTGACGACCGCGCGGTGGAACGGGATCGCGGTGGCCATGCCCTCGACCTGGAACTCCGCCAGCGCGCGGGCGGCGCGCTGGAGCGCCTGCTGACGGGTCGCGCCGGTGACGATCAGCTTGGCCAGCAGGGAGTCCCAGGCCGGGCCGATCACGCTGCCGGACTCGACGCCGGCGTCCAGGCGGACACCCGGACCGGTCGGCGGCGCGAACGTGGTGACCGTGCCGGGCGCCGGGAGGAAGTTGCGGCCGGGGTCCTCGCCGTTGATGCGGAACTCGAAGGAATGGCCGCGCAGCTGCGGGTCGTCGTAGCCGAGTGGTTCGCCGTCGGCGATGCGGAACATCTCGCGCACCAGGTCGATGCCGGTGACTTCCTCGGTGACCGGGTGCTCGACCTGCAGGCGGGTGTTGACCTCGAGGAAGGAGATCGTGCCGTCCATGCCGACGAGGAACTCCACCGTGCCGGCGCCGACGTAGCCGGCCTCCTTCAGGATGGCCTTCGACGCGGCGTAGAGCTGGGCGACCTGGTCCTCGGACAGGAACGGCGCCGGGGCCTCCTCCACCAGCTTCTGGTGGCGGCGCTGCAGCGAGCAGTCACGCGTGGAGACCACGACCACGTTGCCGTGGCGGTCGGCCAGGCACTGCGTCTCGACGTGGCGGGGCTTGTCGAGGTAGCGCTCGACGAAGCACTCCCCGCGCCCGAACGCGGCGACCGCCTCGCGGACCGCGGAGTCGTACAGCTCCGGGACCTCTTCGAGGGTGCGGGCGACCTTCAGGCCGCGTCCGCCGCCGCCGAACGCGGCCTTGATCGCGATCGGCAGGCCGTGCTGCTCGGCGAACGCGACGACCTCGTCGGCGCCGGAGACCGGGTCCGGGGTGCCCGCGACGAGCGGGGCACCGGCACGCTGGGCGATATGGCGGGCGGCGACCTTGTCGCCGAGGTCGCGGATGGCCTGCGGCGGTGGACCGATCCAGATCAGGCCCGCGTCCAGGACGGCCTGGGCGAACTCGGCGTTCTCCGACAGGAAGCCGTACCCGGGGTGGATGGCGTCCGCGCCGGACTCCCGTGCGGCCTTGAGGACCTTGCCGATGTCCAGATAGCTGCTTGCCGGGGTGTCACCGCCCAGGGCGAACGCCTCATCCGCGGCGCGGACATGCAGAGCGTCACGGTCCGGATCCGCGTAGACGGCCACGCTCGCGATCCCGGCATCCCGGCAGGCCCGGGCTACGCGGACAGCGATTTCGCCACGGTTGGCGATGAGCACCTTGCGCACGACTGACCCCCTCCTCAATCGGCAGGAATTCTGGGATGATCAAGCGCGGCCGGGGGAATTGCACTCCCGGGCAGGCGCCGAATACCTGTCCATACTCGGTGCGTGACCTCGACCCTTTCAACAGCCGGCCATTAAGCCTTCGGACCAGATCCTCAGCTGGGATACGGCTTTGTTGGCGCAGCGCCAGGCAAGTGTCAGGAAATTGTCAGAAGCCCCGTCGAACCACTCACGACGGCAGAACAGTTGACCGGCACGCGAAAGGGCGAGGGCATACGAAAGGGCGGGCTCCCCCGTCCGGAGCCCGCCCTTTTCGAAGTCGGCGGCGATGTGGCGACATCGCGCCGGGTGCAAGGTCAGCCACTACCGAAGCGGAACCCCACTCCGCGCACAGTGACGATCCAGTCGCTGCCCCCCAACTTGCCGCGGAGGCTGCTCACATGGGTGTCCACGGTACGACGGGACCAGGACCCACCCCAGACCTGCTGCATGATGCGTTTGCGTGAGATCACCGTCTCCGGATGGGAGGCGAGCAGATAGAGCAGATCGAACTCCTTGCGGGTGACCTCCACGACCTGGCCGTGCAGACTCACCTCGCGCGAGGCGGCGTCGATGCGCAACGGCCCGCGCGAGACGACCTGCTCGACCTGCGCCTGCGGCCGCGAGCGGCGCATGACGGCGTCCATCCGGGCCATCAGTTCCCGGAAGCCGTAGGGCTTGACGAGGTAGTCGTCCGCGCCGGCCTGGAGACCGAGGACACGGTCCAGTTCCGTCCCCCACCCGGTGACGGCTATGAGCGGGACGTCGCTCAGGGAACGGATGGAGCGGCACACCTCCAGACCGTCCAGGTCGGGCAGTTCGAGATCCAGCAGAACGATGTCCGACACCTGGTAGGCCTGCAGAGCCGCGTTGCCCGTGCCGACCCCCTCGACCTGGTGGCCGTGCCGTCGCAGTCCGGCGGCGAGGGCCTCCATGTCGCCGGTGTTGTTCTCGACCACCAGGACCCGCCAGTTGGTCGACGGCTTCCGGGTCTGCGAGGTGATGGGCTTTCGATACTCCAGAGTGCTGCTCGTTGCGCGTTGGCTCACTGCTCTCCCCCTGAACATGTAGTTCCCGCTCGAGCGCCTTGGCTTGTCGAGCCTAAAAACCTACCTCTCGGTTTGTCAAAAAAAAACTCGGTAAACTCACCGTCTGTGACAACTGATGCCACTTTTGCCGGAGTTGCCAGGACATGAAGGATCAATTCCGCCGCGAAACGTAACCGAGATCGGGATGCCGGATCTTGAAAGTGGTCAAAATTCGCCCCAAGGTCACGAGAAATCAATCACTGACGGCGACCGCGGTTTGTTCTGGGTGTCAACAACCGGGCCTGCTCACCCGTAGATCGAGAACCGAGAGCGGCCTCGCCCGACGCATTGCACATCCCCTGAGGCAGTGGTAGACCGTCCGGGATGTTCTCGGCTGGCTGATTCCCTGCTTCCACTTCTCCCTCGCCCTGGTCATGAGGTGGGAAAGTGTGATCTTCTGGGCAGTACTGACGGTGTGTCGATAGAAACGAGAGCCGCAGCCGGACCGACGCTCCCGTTACTCGGACATCCGCACCCCACAAACAAACCTTCAAGTCCGTTTCCTGGACTGCGGGATGAAAGGATTCAGGCAGGTGGGACTACAACAGGAGAGGGCGATCCGCACCCGCCGGCTCATGCTGAAGTCGGCGGCGGAGGTCTTCGACCGCGAGGACTATGCCTCGGCCAGGCTCACCGACATCAGTGCGCGGGCCAACATGAGCACGGGCGCGCTGCACTTCCACTTCGCGAACAAGGAGGACCTGGCACAAGCAGTCGTGAGCGAGGCACGCGACATCCTCTGGCGGGCAGCACGCCTCGCGTACGAGAAGAACTCCGAACCGCTGCAGGCCCTCACCGACATCTCGCACACCCTGAGCCAGTTGCTGTCCTGGGACGTGGTGTCGCGGGCGGGGCTGCGGCTGGACAACGACCGCTCCCGCAAGGGGCGGGAGCAGTTCATCCACGCGTGGCACGCGTGCGTGCAGCGGCTGCTGGACCGCGCGCACCAGGAGGGCGGGGTCGCCGCGCAGGTCCAGCTGCCGGCTCTGACCTGTGCGATCGTCGCAGCCACGACCGGCATAGGAGTACTGATAAAGGGGGGTGAGGGCGACCGGACCCGGCTGGCCTTCACGGGGTTCTGGCAGGGCTTCCTGCCGGGGCTCGCCGCACCGAGCCTGCTCGGCGGACTGAACCCCGGCGGCACACCGGACGTGGTCGACCACGCGGTCGCCGTGTCGCGTTACCTGCCCTGCGTCACTGAGGAAGAGGTCGACACGGAGGCCACGACCACGGGGGTGAGGTGATGCGGGTCCGGTGCCGCGTCCGGGACCGGCCACCGGAGCCGTCACGGGCCCGGCTGCGGGAGCGCCGTGGGAGCGGCCCCTCGGAACGGCAGGTCGGAACGGCCCGTCGGACCAGCCGTGGGAGCGGCCCGTCGGAGCCGTCACCGGACGGGCCGCGGGAACGCAGTCGGAACGGCGCGTCGGACCAGCCGTGGGAGCGGCCCGTCGGAGCCGTCACGGGACCGGCTGCGGGAGCGCCGTGGGAGCGGCCCGTGGGACCGGCCCGTGGGAGCGGCCCGTCGGAGCCGTCACCGGACCGGCCGCGGGAGCACCGGCCGACCAGCCTGTCGGAGCGGCCCGTCGGACCAGCCGTCAGAACGGCACGTGGGACCAGCCCGTCGGAGCCGTCACCAACCGGCTGCGGGAACGCCGGCCGACCAACCTGCCGGAACGGCCCGTCGGACCAGTCGTCGGAACGGCCCGTGGGCGGCCGTCAGTTGGGGGTGTCCTCGCCTTCGTGTCCTCGCGGTGGCGTCGGCGGTGGACCGCCGGCCCGCGGGGACCGCTCGGGAGTTGTCGGCGGCAGTGTGCGGATCGGCCACGGCCGTACGCCGCCCCCGCGACGCGCAGGCCGTGGCGACCGTATGTCCGCCACCCGGGTCGGACGAGATGAGCGGTGAATCCGCGGGGGCCCGAGTCCCGCCGCCAGGACGGGACCGTTCAGCCGCCGTCCCTAGTCGCGCCGGCGCCCAGGGTCACGGTGAAGACGGGTTCGTCCTGCTGGAGTCCCTGCACGCGCATCACGGCGCCCTGCTCCGCGGACCTGCCGGGCCGGGCCAGGATCCAGCAGGGCTCGGTCAGTTCGCAGTACTTGTGGAAGGCGATCCGCATCGACGCGGGGTGGAAGTCGTGCCCGGGCGTCATGACGTTGGCGGCCTGGCGTGCGGCCTCGAGGAGCACCATGCCGGGGACGTGGTCGTTGGGACGGGCGAAGAGTGTGGGGTGCGTGGTGTCCAGGCGGAGGCGCCAGCCGGGGCGGTGCCTGGAAGGGGCGAGGACGACGTCCTTGCGGTCACCGCGGCCGGTCTCGCGGGGCGCCACAGTGGGCAGCGGCGGCACTGCGCGACCCGTGACGGACATCCGCTCGCCGCGCAGCCGGCGGTAGACGCGTGCCGAGGTGCAGCCCAGGATGCCCATGCTCGTGGCGAGCAGCCGGCCGTGACGCTGGAAGCGCAGGTCGACGCGCATGCCGACGAGGCGCCCGGCGCGTAGCTGGACGTCGGTGCACTCGACCACGACGTCGATGGCGCCCGAGGCGCCCGCCACGGTGAACTCCGTTGCCTCGACCTGGTATCCGAGCTCCCGCATCAGGAACTGGTCGCCGATCGGCACTCCGAACTCGGCGTGGGCCAGCATCATCGTCGCCTGCCGGGTGGTCTCGGCGACGAGCAGCGGGTCCTGACGCCCGCCGGGCAGCGGGGCGAAGAAGCGGTGTGCGGAGGGCCAGTTCACCGAGACGAGGAACCGGTGCTCGCTCAGGCGCAGCCACTCGACGGGGAACCGGTCCTCGGGGTGCGGGCGGTGGCACAGCTCGGCAGTGGCCCGGCCGTCCGGAATCAGAACCGGGGAGTCGGTCCGGTATGCGGGCCGGGCGGCGGACTCTTCCGAGTGGATCGGTACGGCATGCCCGGCCGGCGGACCGGTGTGGCAGGCCGTGTTCTCCCCGTCAGCGGGGTCGGACCGCTCAGGCGTCGGGTCCAGACCGGTACGAGACTCAACAAATCGGTCGACTACAGATATCGCGCCATCAGGCATGGATTGCCCCCTGAGTCGCTACATGAGGGGATCGTTCCCCTCTCGACAAAAGACTGGCAGTCCGGTTCTCTTTGCGGGGGGACCTGACCAAGCTCTGACATAGAAACAGGCACGGACGCATGGCACGTCAAGCAAGAGCCATCCAGACCCGCAAGTCGATCCTGCTGGCGGCGGCCGAGGTGTTCGACGAGCGGGGCTACAGCACTGCCACGATCACGGAGATCATTGCGCGGGCCGGTGTCACCAAGGGGGCGCTGTACTTCCACTTCACCTCCAAGGAGGACCTGGCCCTCGGAGTGATAGCGGCGCAGCTGGAACTCGGCCCGCTGCCGCCGCAGCGCACGAAGCTGCAGGAACTCGCCGACCAGGGCCTGTTGTTCGCGCACCAGCTGCAGCATGACCCGCTGACCCGTGCCAGCGTCGGACTCGCCATGGACCAGTGGAGCGAGAGCGCCGAGAGCGCCGAAGGCGGCGAGGGCGCCAATCCCTTTCACGGCAGACCGTTCCAGTCCTGGGCGGACCGGCTCACCGGACTGCTCGTCGAGGCGCGCGAACGCGGCGAGTTGCTGCCGCACGTGGATCCGGCGGAGACGGCGGAGCTGCTGTCCGGGTCCTTCACCGGCATCCAGTGGACGTCCCAAGTGCTGTGCCAGCGCAAGGACTTGACCCGCCGGGTGATCTCCATGTTCCGCCACCTCCTGCCGACCGTCGCGATGCCGCAGATCCTCCCGACGCTGGAGCTGACCCCCGACCGAGCCGTGTCCCTGCTCGCGTCGCGCGATGCGGCGCTGGAGGGGGAGGAGGCACCGGCCGACGAGGAGTACGACGCCGCGGCCGACGACGGCTGCGCGTCGGAGGCGGGCCCGGCCTGGGAACCCGACACCGCCGCCACCCGGGAACGGGAAGGGAGCGCTGCCCCGGAGGGGGAGGGCAGCGCTGCCTGATCGGCGGGTCGCGACGCCCCCACGCCCCCCCGGGAAACCGGCACCGCACATCATCGAAGCGGGGCGGAGGGCGACGTGTCCTCCAGGCGGTAGCCGACGCCCCGGACCGTGGTGATCCAGCCCTCGCCCAGCTTGGCGCGCAGGGCACTGACGTGGGTGTCGACCGTGCGGGTGGAGATGGCCCACTCGTCCGCCCAGACCCCGGCGATCAGGTCCCGGCGCGAGATCACCGTCTCCGGTGCCGAGGCCAGCAGCAGCAGGATGTCGAACTCCTTGCGGGTGAGCTCCAGAGGCTGCTCCCCCACCCACGCCTCACGCGTCCCGGGGTCCAGCCGCAGGGCCCCGCAGGACACGCCGGCCGGACCCCCGCCGGTGGCGACGCGCCGGGTCACCGCGTTCATCCGGGCGATCAGCTCCCGGAACCCGTACGGCTTCACCAGACAGTCGTCCGCACCCGACCGCAGGCTGAGCACCCGGTCCAGTTCGGTGTCCCGGCTGGTGAAGGCGATCAGCGGGGTGGTGCCCCGGGCCCGGATCTCGGCGCACACCTGCAGACCGTCGAGATCGGGCAACTCCAGGTCGAGCAGCACGACTTCGGCCTGCTCCCACGCCTGGAGGGCCGCCCGTCCGGTGCGGGCCCGCCGGACCTGATGGCCGTTGCGCACCAGGCGGCAGACCAGAGGCTCGGCGGTCCCGTCATCCGGGTCGATCACAAGTACGCGCATGTGCACTCCACTCCGGGCCGCGTCCGGGCGGCGCCAGGCACCTCCCGGTCGACGGCCCGGACTGTCACTCGCCCGCCGACCGGGTGTGCACCACTCGGTAGGTGTTGGAGTCCCGCCAGATGGCCAACGCGTCCAGCTTGGCGTCGATCTTCTGCCGCTCCGCCGACCGCTGCGCCACGGGCTGCTCGCGGAACGCGTCGTAGGCCTCCTTGCTGTCCCACTGCGCGTAGACGACGACCCACTTGCCCTCGATGCCACGGCCGCGCAGACCGCGCAGCACCGTGTGGCTGCGGTACCCCGGGACCTTCTGCAGCCAGTCCTGGGCAGCGCCGAGCGTCTCGACCAGCTCGTCCTGGTGCTTCTCGGCGACGCCGTACAGGTCGATGACCGTGTAGTCCTCGCGCTCCGGCCCGATCTCGGTGTCCCCGGCGCCCGGCTTCGACTGGGTGAACACCGCCTCGTTCTGCAGCAGCCGGATCGCGGTGGTGATCTCACCGAAGAGCGGCAGGGTGCGGTGCTTGAACTCCTCGCCGGCGTACCGGGCCTCCAGGTCCTCGGTGGAGCGCCACTGGATGAAGTTGGCGGTGCCGAACTTGGTCTGCCCGCTGTGCACGGTGCTGGAGATCCAGCCGTCGTAGGCGGCGGCGTCGACGATCTCGCGCATCGCGGCGAGCAGGCTGTCCTGCTTCTCGGCGGAGTCGGTCGAGAACAGGTTGAGGACGGTCAGGTTCTTACCATCGGCTGCGATCTTCGGCATTCTCTTCTCTTCCGGTAGATCGGGTGATGAAAGGTTGACGAAAGAAGCAGAACTCGAATTTCCGGCTCAGCGGATCAGCTCAGCGGATCAGTGCTTCCCGACCAGCATGACAAGCCCTCAACTCCTGCTGAAGGCTGCTGTGTTCAGGACTGCGCGCGGATTGTCAGGTCTTTTCCGTCAGCGTCAGATCTTCCGCAGCTACGTCAGGTCTTCGACAAGTGCCCTTGGGCGCCCATTGGCCACCGCGCGATGCTCGGGTAATGAATTCCGTCACGTCAGCAGCCGAAATCAGCACCTTGCTGGACCGATATCTGTTGGGCCTCGACGAGGACAAACTCGACGACGCCTGGGCGGGCACGCTGTTCAGCGACGACGCCCGTGTCGAGTTCCCGATGAGCGTGCACGAGGGCATCGAAGGGCTCGCCGCCTGGCACCGGCAGGCGCTCGACGCGTTCGCGCGCACCCAGCATCTCAACTCCCCGCCGGTGGTGGACCTCACCGGCGAGAAGGAGGCGGTGCTGCGCGCGAACCTGGTCTCCACGCACGTACACCATCCGGACGCGCCCGGCGATCCGCTGTTCGTCGCCGGCACCCTCGTGCACGGTGCGGCCCGGCACACCGAGGACGGCTGGCGTCTGACGGAGCTGTCGTTCCAGCTGGTCTGGTCGACGGGCAGCCCGCCGCGGCCCAGGGACGCCCGATGACCGTACTGGCGGCCGGGAATCAGGAGCAGCAGGTCGCGACGATGCTGCTCGGCATCGGTGTGATCCTGCTGGTCGGTGCCGCACTCGGGGCACTCGCGCGGAAGCTGGGCCAGCCGAAGGTGATCGGCGAGATCACCGCCGGCATCGTGCTCGGCCCGAGTCTGCTCGGCCTGTTCCCCGGGAACCTGACGGAGCGTCTGTTCCCTGCTGACGTACGGCCGTTGCTTTCGGCGGTCTCCCAGGTCGGCCTGGTCCTGTTCATGTTCGTGGTCGGCTGGGAGTTCGAGAAACGGCTGATACGGCCGCACGCGCGGCTGGCGGCGGGTGTCTCGGTGTCGTCGATCGTGCTGGCCTTCGGGCTGGGCGTCGCCGCGGCGGTCGTGCTGTATCCGCACCACGACACCGTGGCCGGCAAGCACATCTCCTTCCTCGCGTTCGCCACCTTCATGGGCACCGCGATGTCCGTGACGGCGTTCCCCGTGCTGGCACGGATCCTCACCGAGAACAAACTGATGGACACCCGGGTCGGCGCCCTGTCACTGGCCAGCGCCGCGATCGACGACATCCTCGCCTGGTGTCTGCTGGCGTATGTGTCGGCGCTCGTCAGCTCGGAGGGTGACTACGCGGACCTGGCCCGGATCGGGGCGCTGAGCGTGGTCTATGTCGCGCTGATGTTCATGGTGGTACGGCCGCTGGTGGCCCGGCTGGTGTGGCGGTGGGCCGCCATGGAGCGCTGGAGCGCGCTGCTCGCGGTGCTGTGCGCGGGTGTGTTCGCCTCGTCGTGGCTGACCTCATGGATCGGCATCCACCAGATCTTCGGCGCGTTCCTGTTCGGTTTCGTCATGCCGCGCGAGCCCAGGAGGGTGCTCGCGGCGAACCTGCGCCGGCCGCTGGACGACGTCAGCGTCGTGCTGCTGCCGGTGTTCTTCATCGTCACCGGCCTCGGCGTCGACCTCGGCTCCCTGACCGCGACCGACTCTCTGTCACTGGCCCTGGTCATCGCCGTGGCCTGCACGGGCAAGCTGCTCGGCGCGATCGTCCCGGCCCGCCTGTCCGGCCTGTCCTGGCGTGAGTCCAAGGACCTGGGGGTGCTGATGAACACCCGTGGCCTGACCGAGCTCATCATCCTCAACGCCGCCGTGAGCCTCGGAGTGCTCGACGGACGGATGTTCACCATGCTGGTGATCATGGCCCTCGTGACGACGGCGATGGCGGCTCCGCTGCTGTCCCGGCGCGAGCACCTCACAGCCGGCGTGACCCAGAAGACACGTACACCCGTCGCGGACGCGACCGCGCCGCGCACCTGACGAGGGGGCTCACGTGATACCCGTCCAGCCGTTGTCCCAGCACGGCCGGCATCTGCCGCAACCGCCGGTCGACAGCCGCGCGTTGCGCACGGTGTGCGGCAACTTCGCCACCGGCGTCACCGTCATCACCACCGCAGGCCCCGAGGGCGGCGCCGCCACCACGGTGAACTCCTTCACGTCCGTCTCACTGGAGCCGCCGCTGGTGCTGTTCTGCCTCCACAAGCAGTCGCGGCTGCGCCCCGCCCTGCAGTCGTCCGGCGGCTTCGTGGTCAACTTCCTGACACGTAGCCAGGAAGGCCTCGCCTGGAAGTTCGCGGGCCGCGAGTCGGCGCGCCTGGCGGAGGTCCCGCACCACCGCTCCACCGGCGGACTGCCGGTCCTCACCGAGGCGCTGGCCTTCCTGGAGTGCCGCCTTGCCGACGAGTACGACGGCGGCGACCACGCCATCCTGCTCGGTGAGGTGACCGCCCTGGGCACGTCGACGCAAGAAGCCGACCCGCTGGTCTTCTACAAGGGCTCGATGCGCGTTCTCGACACCGATGTCCCTACGCCGGCCCGGGGCTAGCAGCCGGTCAGGAGCCGGCAGCCGGTCCCGGCGCGGCTCACCGCGACACCGGCGTCGGTTCGTCCGCCGTGTCGAACTCACGCCTGGCCCGCTCGACCTTCTGGAGGTTCTCCGCGGACCACTCGGCGAGGTGGGCGAAGATCGGCGCCAGGCTGCGGCCCAGCTCGCTGATCTCGTACTCGACCCGGGGCGGCACCTCGGGGTGGTACGTCCGCACGACCAGGCCGTCGCGCTCCATCTGGCGCAGCCGCTGGGTGAGGACCTTCGGCGTGATGGTGCGGATGTTGCGCTGGAGCTCGACGAAACGCTGCCGGCCGAACTCGTGCAGCGTCCACAGGATCGGTGTCGTCCAGCGGCTGAAGACGATGTCGACCACCGGGGAGACCGGGCACGCCAGCTCCGAGTCGACCTGTCCGCCACGTGTGGTGGTGCTGCCCATGGCGCCAGTGCTGCCCATTCGGACCCTCCCAGGAAGTCACTTTCCTCTAGGTACCTACTTTACCCAGGATGCTAGCTTCCCGGAAGACGGTGAGCGGGCTCCCGCTCCCGGCCTCGCGCCATGTCCTTTCCCTCCGGATGTCCGTCCCTACGGAACCCTTCCGTCACCTCCATTAGGAGCGACATGTCGACCCAAGAGTCGCTGCGCCTTCCCCACCCCACCGACGAATCGGCCCCGCCGCACCGCCCGGGGCTCATCCTGGCGTTCCTCTGCCTGGCCGGCTTCATGACCTTCCTCGATGTGTCCATCGTCAACGTGGCCCTGCCGACCATCGAGGACGAACTGCACATCTCCCAGACGTCGTTGCAGTACATCGTCACCACGTACGGCATGCTGCTCGGCGGGTTCCTGCTGCTGACCGGCCGACTGGCCGACGCCTTCGGCCGTCGCCGGATGCTGCAGACCGGCCTGATCCTCTTCGCCCTGTCCTCCCTGCTCGCCGGGTTCGGGCAGAGCGCGGCCATGCTGATCGTGGCGCGCGGCGCCCAGGGCCTCGGCGCCGCGTTCATCGCGACCGCCGCGCTGTCCCTGCTCGCCAACAACTTCGCGGAGGGCGCCGAGCGCAACAAGGCGCTCGGTGCCTGGGGCGCGCTCAGCGGTATCGCCGCCGTCGCCGGTGTCACCCTGGGCGGTCTGCTCACCGACGGTCCGGGCTGGCGCTGGATCTTCTTCATCAACGTGCCGATCGGCCTGGTCTGCGCCCTGATCGCCCCGAGGATCGTCGGCGAGAGCCGCGCCGCGGAGCGCAGCCGCTCCTTCGACGTCGCCGGCGCCGTGACGCTGACCGCCGGTCTCGTGCTGCTGATCTTCAGCCTCGGCCAGACCATCGACGACTCGGACGTCCCGATGGGCCGCGTCTACGGCGGCTTCGCCCTCTCCGCGGTCCTGCTCATCACGTTCCTGCTGATCGAGCGCCGCGCCGAGGCACCGCTGATCCCGCTCGGGGTCTTCAAGCGCAAGTCGCTCAGGGCCTCCAACATCGTCGCCGTCCTGCTGCTCGGCACCTGCGTCACGCTGTTCTTCTTCGCCAGCCTCTTCATGCAGCAGGTCCTCAACTGGTCGGCCCTGAAGACCGGTCTGGCCTACGTCCCGCTCGCCGTGATCGTCGCGGTCGGCGCCGGTATCGCCTCCCAGCTGGTGACCAAGGTCGCCGCCAAGCCGGTGCTGATGGTCGGCCTGACGCTGACCAGCGTCGGCATGTTCCTGCTGTGGCGGGCCCCGTCCGACGCCTCCTACGTCGTGGACCTGCTGCCCGCCTTCCTGATCTCCGGCCTCGGTCTCGGGCTGTCCTTCGTGCCGGTGCAGGTCGCCGCGTTCACCGGCACCCAGGAGGACGAGTCCGGCCTGTCCGCGGGGCTCATCAACACCGCGCAGGAGGTCGGTGGTGCCCTCGGCCTCGCCGTGGCCGCCACCTACGCCTTCCGCCAGGTCGAGCAGCTGACCGAGTGGGCGGACGGGGTGCCCGCGCGGGTGACCCAGGCGCGCACCGAGGTCTTCCACGACGCGTTCCTCGCGGGCGCCTGCTTCGCCGTGGCCGGCCTGCTCCTCACGCTGCTCCTGCTGCCCTTCACCAGGGCATCGGAGCAGCCGGCCGCCGCTCCCGCCAAAGCCTGAGATCGGAACCCCGCCATAGATCGGAAAGCCACCATGCCGACGTCACCACGGTTGTCCTCCGCGGCCGAGGACTTCCTCGCCGAGAACCATCTGTGCACCTTCACCACGCTGCGCCCCGACGGCTCGCCCCATGTGACGCCCGTGCGGTTCACCTGGGACGGGGAGGCGGGCCTGGCGCGGGTCATGACCGCGGTGACACGGCGCAAGGCCAGGAACGTGCTGGCCGGTTCCGCCGGCCGGGCCTCCCTGTGCCAGACGGTGGGGCCCCGCTGGATCACCCTGGAGGGCACCGCCACCGTCCACGACGACCCGTTACGGGTCCAGGAGGGCATACGGCGGTACGCCAAGCGGTACTGGACGCCGCCGCCGGAGCCGCCGGGCCTGGTCGTGATCGAGATCCAGGTCGACCGGGTGCTGGGCCTGCTCTAGCCGGGTCCGAACCGGCCGAGGGCGTCGGAAGTTCCTTCCGGCGCCCTCGTGTATTTCCACCGCCTGACGCAGCTGCAGAATCTCTGACGAAACTTGTCAGAGACCTGTACTTGCGGCAGTTCAGCTTCCCCAACTCCCCCGGAATACTGGAGAAAAATCCACTGGGAGAGGAACCATGGATAACTTTCATGCCGACGTGATTGTCGCCGGGGCCGGCCCTTCCGGACTCATGCTGGCCGGTGAACTCCGCCTGGCCGGGCGGTCGGTGGTCGTACTCGACCGCCTGGCGGAGCCGATGCAGCAGTCCCGGGCGCTCGGGTTTTCCGCCCGTACCATCGAGGAGTTCGGCCAGCGTGGACTTCTCGAGAAATTCGGTCAACTCGAAACGATACCCTTCGGGCATTTCGGTGGGCTGCCCATTGACTATCGCATCGTCGAGGGCGGCAATTTCGGCGTCCGTGGTGTTCCGCAGTCGCGGACCGAGGCGATTCTGCTCGAGTGGGCGAGGGGCCTCGGCGCCGAGATCCGCCGCGGGCACGAGGTCGTCGGCATGACCCAGGACGAGCAGGGCGTCGTCGTCGAGGTCGGCACCGCCGACGGCGTCGAGACGCTGCGCGCGGCCTACCTGGTCGGCTGTGACGGAGCCCGCTCCACGGTGCGCAAGCTGGCCGGCATCGACTTCCCCGGCACCAGCGCCACCATCGAGATGCTGATGGCCGATGTCGCCACCAACGAGCTGCGCATCCGCCCGACCGGAGAGGTCGGCGAGTCCGGCATGGTCGTGGTGCTCCCGCTCGGCCCGCAGGCCACCCGTGTCGTCGTCTTCGAGCGCGGCGCCGGTGTCCGCCCCACCCAGGAGGCGCCCACCTTCCCCGAGGTCGCCGCCGCCTTCCAGCGCGTCACCGGCGAGGACATCACCGGCCACAAGCCGCTGTGGACCAGCTACTTCACCGACGGCAGCCGTCAGGCCGCCGAGTACCGCCGGGGCCGGGTCTTCCTCGCGGGCGACGCCGCGCACATCCACCTGCCGATCGGCGCCCAGGGCATCAGCGCCGCCGTCGGCGACGTGGTGAACCTCGGCTGGAAGCTGGCGGCCGAGCTCGACGGGCACGCACCCGAGGGTCTGCTGGACACCTACCACACCGAGCGCCACCCGGTCGGCGCCCGCATCGTCGCCAACACCCTGGTGCAGCGCTCCCTGTATCTCGGCGGCCCCGAGATGGAGCCGCTGCGCCGGCTCTTCGGCGAGCTGGTCGGCATCGAGGAGGTCCGCCGTCATCTGGTCGGCCTGGTCACCGGCCTGGACATCGGCTACGACATGGGCGAGGGCGGCCACCCGCTGCTCGGCCGCCGGCTGCCCGACCAGGAGCTGCTGGTCGGCGACGAGAAGAGCAGCACGTACGAACTGCTCACGCGCGGGCGCCCGTTGCTGCTGAACCTGCGCGGTGGCGACGCCCTCACCGAGGCCGCCGCCGGCTGGGCGGACCGCGTGGACGTCGTCGCCGCCTCCCGCCCCGACCCCGCCGCCCCGGCCGCCGACCTGCTGGTCCGCCCCGACGGCTACATCGCGTGGGTCGGCACGGACGGCTCCGCCGGTTTGACCGAGGCCCTGCAGCGCTGGTTCGGCGGCCCGCGCTCCGCTTGAGGTTCCGCGATGGGTCGTGCGTCGTCCGCGGCTCCGTCGTGGCTGGTCACGCCCACGCGGCGGAGCCGCATGTCGATACAGGCCCGCGCCCCTTTGGGGCGCTGCCCCGTACGTACGTCAGAAGAGGAGTTCCGAGTTGACCGGCAAGGCCGAGACACAGATGCCCACACCGAAAGCCGGCGAGTGGACCGAGTGCGACGTCATCATCCTGGGCGCCGGGATCGGCGGCTCGATCACCGGCGCGATCCTGGCCCGGCAGGGCGCGAAGGTGGTGCTCGTCGACGCCGGCCAGCACCCGCGGTTCGCGGTCGGTGAGTCGCAGAACCCGCAGCTCGTGGAGTGGCTGCACATCCTCGCCGTGCGCTACGACGTCCCCGAGATCAAGCACCTGCTCGACATCAAGGCGGTCACCAAGTACATCGGCGCCCACCACGGCAGGAAGCAGAGCTTCGGTTTCGTACGGCACGTCCCGGACCGGGAGCCGGACCCGCGCGAGGCGACGATGTTCGTCATCCCGAAGATGCTGACCGAGGCGTCGCACATGTTCCGCCAGGACACCGACACCTACTACTTCAACGTCGCCGCCAAGTACGGCTGCACCCTGCGGCAGAACTGGCGCGCCACCGACCTGGACTTCGACGACGAGGGCGTCACCGTCACCGGCCAGAGCGGCGAGGTGTTCCGCGCGAAGTACCTCATCGACGCCAGCGGCTTCCGCTCCCCGCTCGCCCAGAAGTTCGACCTGCGCGAGAAGCCCTCGCGGATCAAGCACCACGCGCGCTCGCTGTTCACGCACTACGTCGGCATCAAGCCGTACGACGACGTGTGCAACTACCCCGAGGCGCTGCGGCCCCCGGCCGAGTCCCCGTTCCACGGCGGCACCCTGCACCATCTGATCGAACGCGGCTGGTTCTGGATCATCCCGTTCGACAACCACGAGGACTCCCGCAACCCGATGTGCAGCGTCGGTCTCACCTTCGACGAGCGCCTGTACCCGCAGCCCAAGGACATGACCCCGGACGAGGAGTTCAACCACTACCTCGACATGTATCCGGCGGTGAAGCGCCAGTTCGAGGGTGCGAGCCGGGTGCGCGAGTGGATCTCCACGCCGGACCGGATCCAGTACTCGTCCAAGCAGACCGTCGGCGACCGCTGGTGCCTGATGTCGCACGCGGCCGGCTTCGTCGACCCGCTGTACTCGCGCGGCCTGTCCAACACGTTCGAGGTCGTGGACGCGCTGTGCTACCGCGTGCTCGACGCACTGCGCGACGACGACTTCTCCGCGAAGCGGTTCGAGTACGTCGAGCAACTGGAGCAGGGGCTGCTCAAGTACAACGACATGATCGTCGACAGCTCCTACATCGCGTTCTCCCACTTCCGGCTCTGGAACGCGGTGTTCCGGGTGTGGGCCTGCTTCACCACGCCCGCCACCATGCGGCAGATCCAGGCCCGTCAGGAGTTCACCCTGGACGGCGACGACCGGCACTTCCGCGAGATGGAGAACTCGCCCTACCCGGGCCTGTGGTGGCCGGACAGCCACGCCTTCAAGCACCTTCTCGACGTCACGCACGAGACCTGTGTGCGCTACGAGGACGGCGAGATCGACGGCGACAAGGCGGCCGACATCGTCTTCCAGGCCATCAACGACTGCGAGTCGGTCAACACGCCCTTCGGCTGGAAGGACGGCGAGGACCACCGCTTCTACCGGGCCACCACCCCCACGATGATCAAGTTCATGTGGTGGGCGAGCACCAACGGCCCCAAGGAGATGCGCGACCTCGGCCGCTCGATGCTCAAGGGCGTCGCCAAGTCCGCCGTACGCGGCAAGAAGGTCTCCTGACCGCCGCCCGCACCCCCTGAGACCGGCCCGCACAGGGCGTGGTGCCACCCCCACGCGCAGGCCCTGTGCGGGCCCCCGGCCCTCCTCACCGAAGAACCTCCGTCCACCACACCCGCATCGACACTGGGACACCGTGTGATCAGTCGTAGAACCCTGCTCGGCGCCGGCTCGGCCGCAGCCGGCATCGCCCTCGTGCCCGCCATCCCCGTCGCCGCCGAGGGCTCGGGGACACCGTGGAGCCAACTCGCGGCCAGGCTCTCGGGCCGGCTCGTGCTGCCCACCGACCCCTACTACTCCGTCGCCCGCCAGCTGGAGCTGGGCCAGTTCGACGCCGTCAACCCGCAGGCGGTGGCCTACTGCGCGAACGCGGCGGACGTCTCGGTCTGCGTGCGCTTCGCCCAGGACAACGGCGTCCGTACGGCGGTCCGCAGTGGCGGCCACAACTACGGCGGCTGGTCCACCACGCCGGGCCTGGTCATCGACGTGTCGAGGCTCAACGCCGTGACGGTGAAGAGCCCCTCGTCGGTGGAGATCGGCCCGGGCGCGCAGAACGTCAACATCCTCAACGCGCTGGCCCCGCACCACCTCGTGGTCAGCGAGGGCGGCTGCCCGACCGTGTGCGCGGGCGGCTTCCTGCAGGGCGGCGGCTTCGGCTTCCTGACCCGGCCGACGGGCATGGCCAGCGACGCGGTGACCGCCGCCCAGGTGGTGCTCGCCGACGGCCGTGTGGTGACCACCTCGGCGAAGCAGTACCCGGACCTGTTCTGGGCGATCCGCGGCGGCGGTGGCGGCAACTTCGGCATCGTCACCCGGTTCACGGTCACCCCGCACAGCGGCGACCAGATGGCCATCAGCAACCTGATCTTCCCCTACGACCGGATGGCCGACGTCCTCGACGGTGTGGCCCGGTGGCTGGTGGACGCCCCGCACACCATCGGCGGCGGCGCCTACGTCGTACAGCCCGACGCGGCGCCCGGCTCGGTGCCGCAGGCCAACGTCTTCCTCGCCTCCCGCGGGACACCGGCCGAACTCGCCGGTGAGGCGGCCCGGTTGACCGCCCTGACCGGCGCTCCCGTGCAGCGCCAGGACGGCGTCATGACGTACCAGCAGCTCATGATGATGATCTTCGGCTGCGCCACCCTCACCGAGGCCCAGTGCCAGCGGTCCGAGAAGACTCCCGAGGGCACGCTGTCCCGCCCGGCCTACGGCCTGGAGCGCACCCGGATGGGCAGTGCGCCGTATGCGGCGAGCGGCTGGGCCGACGTGATGACGGCGTTCGACGCGAACCGCAGGGCGGGGCAGGCGCGTTACCTGGACTTCCACTTCTTCGGCGGCGCCGCCAACGAGGTGTCGCGCACCGCCACGGCGTACGTCCACCGCGACTCGCTCTTCTCGGTCAACTACCGGGTCCTGATCAACGACCCGGCCCAGGTGACCGACGAGGCCAAGGCGGTCGCGAACACCTGGGCCGACAACGGCTTCGCGACGATCGACCCGCTGTCGAACGGCGAGACCTACCAGAACTGGATGGACCCGTCGCTGCAGGACTGGAAGGCGTCGTACTACGCGGAGAACTACTCCCGGCTGACCCGGATCAAGTCCAAGTACGACCCGTACCGGTTCTTCCGCTTCCCGCAGTCCATAGGCGCCTGACCGGCACGAACCGACTCCACGAAAGGCCGCCGGACAACGGGGTCCGGCGGCCTCGCGGGGGAAGCGCGGTACCGGCTCAGGGCTTGCGGCCGTACCAGCCGACCAGGCGGTCGATGGCGGGGGCGTCCTCCGGAACGTCCACGACGGGGCCGAACGGCACCTGGCCGCCGCGCGGTTCGCGGGGCACGGCGCGCTGCATGGCGGCGAGCGGGGCGGCCAGTACCTCGTCGTCCCAGGCGGGGCTCTGTCCGGTCGCCTTGGCCAGGTCCCAGGTGTGCAGCACGAACTCGTTGGTGTAGATGACCGCGGCGGCGGCGCCGGGGACGGGCCCCCAGGGCAGCCCGATCTCCCGGCCCAGAACCGCCGGGTCCGTCCAGACGGACCGCAGCTCCTTCGTCCCGGCGGCCCAGGCCTCGGCCCAGGCGCCGTCGGCGACGTCCTCGGCGAAGTGCGGAACGCTGAAGAACTGTCCGCCGGCGCCGATCACGGCAACCCGGCGGAGCACGGAGACAAGGTGATTGGACAGTTGGCGCACCGAGTAGTCGGGACACGGCGTGGTGCGGTCGTAGTCCTCGGGCCGCACCGAGGCGAGCACGTCACCGGCCAGGTCGACGGCCTTCAGCAGTCCGTTGCGGGGGTCGCTCATGGAGTTCGTCATGTCATCGAGTCTTCCGGCCAAACAGGCCACCCTCCGGCCACTTTCCAGGAAAGGCTGATCACTGATGCGAGCTGACCGACTGGTGGCGGCTCTGCTCTTCCTCCAGGCGCGCGGCCGGGTGACGGCCGCGGAACTCGCCGCCGAGCTGGAGGTCTCCGAACGCACCGCGCGGCGCGACCTGGAGGCCCTGATCGCCTCCGGCGTCCCCGTGTACGCGCAGCGCGGTCGGGGCGGCGGATGGCGGCTGGTCGGCGGAGCGCGCACGGATCTGACCGGGCTCACCTCGCCGGAGGTGCAGGCGCTGTTCCTGGCCGCGGGCTCCTCGGCGGCCTCCCCCGAACTGCGCTCGGCGCTCAGGAAGTTGCTGCGTGCGGTGCCGGAGCCGCTGCGGCCGCACGCCGAGGCGGCGTCCCGGGCACGGCTCGTCGACAACCAGGACTGGTCGCGCACCGCCGTGATGGCGAGCGGCCCGCACCATACGGCCCTGGAGCGCGCGGTGCTGGACGGCGTACGGGTCCGGCTCGGCTACGCCCGCCCCGGCGGCGTACCGCACGAGCGCACCGTGGACCCGCTCGGGCTGGTCCTCAAGGCGGGCCACTGGTACCTGGTGGCCGGCACGCCGGACGGCCTGCGTTCCTTCCGGCTGGGCCGGGTGACCTCGGCGGAGCCGACCGACGAGCCGGTCCGCCGCCCCGCCGACTTCGATCTGACGGCCGCCTGGCGGGGGTTGGTCAGCCGGCTGGAGGACCGCCTGCTCGCCGCGACCGTGACGGCGCGGGCCGATCAGGACGCCCTGCCCGTGCTCCAGCGGCTGCTCGGCGGGCGGCTGAGCGTCGGCCGGTTACTCGAGGACGGCAGAAGGGAGATCGAGGCCGCCGGGCCATCGGTGGAGGTGCTGGCCGCCCAGCTGGCCGGGCTGGGGACCCGGGTCGAGGTGGTGGGCCCGCCCCAGGCACGCGAACACCTGGCCCGCCTCGGCCGCGACCTGACGGCGCACTACGGGGCGCTCCAGGAAGCAGCAGCCCCATAGTCACTTTCCTCTAGGTACCTACTATACGGAGGATGCTAACGTCGCAGACATCGCGTGGATCCGCCCCAACTCAACCCTCTTCACCCACATTTGGGAGTTCTCATGTTCGTTGTTACCGGAGCCTCCGGAAACGTCGGCCGCCCGCTCGTCGAGACCCTCGCCGCCGCAGGCGAGAAGGTGACGGCCGTTTCCCGCAATCCCCTCTCCTACGACCTTCCGGAGGGAGCGCGGCATGTCCGCGCCGACCTCGCCGATCCCGCCACCCTGGGCCCCGCCCTGGACGGCGCCGAGGCCCTGTTCATCCTGCTCGCCGGTGAGCTGCTCGGCGGCGGCGCGCCCGCGGTCGACGTGCTGGCGGCGGCCAAGGAGGCCGGCGTACGGCGCGTGGTGCTGCTCTCCTCGCAGATCAACGGCACCCGCCCGGACGCCCTCTCGCACGGCCGGCTGCGGGAGTTCGAGGAGGCCGTACGCTCCTCGGGCCTGGACTGGACGATCCTGCGCCCGGGCGGCTTCGCCTCCAACGCCTACGCCTGGATCGAGAGCGTCCGCACGAAGCGCGCGGTGATCGCCCCGTTCGCCGACGTGGCGCTGCCGGTCGTGGACCCGGCGGACATCTCCGAGGTCGCCGCCGTCGTCCTGCGCGAGGAGGGCCACACCGGCCGGACGTACGAGCTGACCGGCCCGGCCGCCGTCACCCCGCGCGAGCAGGCGGCGGCGCTGGCCGAGGCGATCGGTGAGCAGGTCGGCTTCGTGGAGCTGACCCGTGAGCAGGCGCGCGAGCACATGGCGCAGTTCATGCCCGAGCCGGTGATCGACGGCACGCTCGACATCCTCGGCGAGCCGCTCCCCGCCGAGCAGCGGGTCAGCCCCGACACGGAGAAGATCCTCGGCCGCCCGGCCGGCTCCTTCGCGGGCTGGGCCCGGCGCAACGTCCACGCCTTCAAGTGACGCCGACGCCCGGCGCCGTGGAGTAATGCGCCCGCCGAGGCCCCTCAGCACCGCCCCGGACCTGGAATTCCCCCGTACGGGTCCGGGGCGGGCCATTCGGCCTCAGCACAGGTCGGGCTTGCGCCAGGCACACTCGACATCCGTGTTCGTCCCGCCGCCGCGGACCGACGCCGGCCCGGCCGCCTCGGCGCTCGACCGGGCCAGCGTCACCACGATGGCGTCCTCCAACGGCTTCACGGACGAGGCCAGGTAGTTGTTGAGGACGATGCCGTAGACGAGTTCACGCCCGCCGGAGTCGGTGACGTACCCGGAAAGAGCCGACGCGCCCGTCAACGACCCCGTCTTGGCACGGGCGTTGAGCGCGGCCGGTGTCCCGCACATGCGCGACCGCAGCGTGCCGCCGACGAAGCGGTCGGGGTCGCAGGCGACCGGCAGCGAACGGTGCCAGTCGGCGTACCAGGGCTCCGCCCGCACGGCGAGGAGCAGCTCGACGAGCTGCCCGGCGGCGAAGTTGTCCATCCGCGACAGCCCCGAGCCGTCGACCTGCCGCACCTTCCCGGCGTCGACGCCGACGCCCTTGAGGTAGCCGCTGATCGCGTCCAGCCCGGCGCCCCAGCTCCCCTGCCGCGAGACCTCGTGGCCCATGGCCTTGGTGAGGATCTCGGCGTGCATGTTGTTGGACAGCTTCATGAACGGGATGAGCAGGTCCTTGAGAGCCATGGAGTCGTGCGAGGCCAGCACCGCCGCTCCTGCGGGAGTGTGGCGTCCCAGGCGGGTCGGCCCCGCGACCTTGACGCCGTGGTCCGCGAGCGCGTCCCGGAAGACCGCGGCGGCATGCCCGGTGGGCCCCCACACGCTGACCCACTCCTTGGCACCGGCGCCCCCGACAGGTGTCGTACCGCTGACGACGACGGTGTTCGTGCCGTGCTCGCGCTCGACGGTGAGATCGTTCGCCCCGCCGGCGGCGACCGTCGTGGCCCGCACGTCGATGTCGACGTAGTCGGTGTCGGGCGTGACGGTGACGACCGGTTCGGCACCGGCGTCCTCCCCCGGCCCGACCGTGACGATCACGGTCCCGGTGTCGTAGTCGGTGTCCGGCGCCACGCTCAGCGCGCTGATCTGGGCCGAGTAGTACGACGACTCGTCGTCGGCGGCCCAGGACCGCCCGAGCCGCACGCTGTCGAACCGGGTGTCGTCGGCGATCAGCCGCCCGTCCACGCGCCTGATGCCCGACGCGGCGAGACGCGCGGCGAGCCGGTCGTAGTCGCCGGCGAGCAGGGTCGGGTCCCCGGTGCCGCGCAGATACAGGTCGCCCCGCAGCACGGAGCCGTGCCGGCGGCCGGTGGTCAGCACGTCGGTGGTGAACCGGTGCTGCGGCCCGAGGATCTCCATGGCCGCGGCCGAGGTGGCGAGCTTGGTGTTGGAGGCGGGCATCAGCCGGGTGGTGGGCAGATGCCGGTAGAGGAGCTCACCGGTGCCGGCGTCCGCCACCACGACGCTCGCCACGCCGCCCTCCATCCGTGCATCGCCCAGGATGGTGTCGATTGCCTCCGGCAGGCCGGTACGGTCCGAGTCCGCACCGGCCTGCGCGCCGGGCCCCAGGACGGCGGCGACGAGCGCCACGGCGACGGGCCATGTCCACAGTCTGCTGCGGGAGTTGACGCATCTCCCGGAAGTTCTCACGGGTCCGCTCATGCTTCAGCAGCATCCCGGACAACCGCCCGCGGCGACAGAGCGCCCGCGGCTCACCCCAGTCCCCAGGCCCGCCCCGTCCGATACGCCGCACACAGGTTCACGTCGAGGACATACGCCCCGGCACTCCCGCACTGCTCGCTCCCGCTCCCCGGATCGACGGGCTGCCCGTGCCCCATCCCGGTGATGCTGTACGTCTCCACGACCGCGCGCCCGCCCGCGTCCCGGAAGACCTGATGCGGATACCCGGCCACGGTGTCACTCACGTCGGCGGCCTGATCGCCCCCGTGCACATCGGTCCACTGCTTCACCAGGTCGGTCATGTTGACGGGCTTGACGGTGTAGTCGGCCGTGCCCTGGAAGGCGACGAGGGTCGGCCAGGGCCCCGCGTACCCGGGCCGGGCGGCCCGCACCCGGTCCCCCCACTGCTTCGGGGTCTGCGTCGCTCCGACGTACATGCACACATACGGCGACCCGGCCGCCTGCGCACACCCGTACGGCAGCCCGGCGACGATCCCGCCCGCCGCGAACTTCTCCGGGTACGCCGCCATCATCACCGCGGTCATCCCGCCCCCGGCGGACAGCCCGGTGGCATACACGCGCGACGCGTCCGCGGAGGTGTCGGCGAGCTGCCGGTCGACCATCTGGGCCACGGAGGCGGCCTCGCCCTGGCCGCGCGCGATGTCGCCGGTCTGGAACCAGTTGAAGCAGGACGAGGCGTTGTTGGCGCTCTGCTGCTGCGGCAGCACGACGGAGAAGCCCCAGCGGTCGGCGAGCTGGAGCCATCCGCTGCCGGTGCCGTATCCGGAGGCGTTCTGCGTGCAGCCGTGCAGCGCGACGACCACGGGCCGTCCGGCGGGCAGCCCGTCGGGGACGTACCGGAACATGCGCAGCGCACCGGGGTTGGAGCCGAACCCGGTGACCTCCTGGAGGGAGGCGGCCTCGGCTCGGCCCGGCGTGAGAAAGGCGGCGATCAGTGCGACGAGCAGGCTCGCGCAGACGGCGATTCGACGGCTTGCGGCTCTGGTCTGTGTCATGCGGAGGGACCGTAGAAGCGTGAACGACCCGTCGATATGGAGTGGGACACCACAACGGGCGCCTCACCCATGGTGGTTCACGGTGGTTCATCGAGCGGGCGAGGGGTCCGTACGGAACTGCCGCACGAGCCTGCGCGGTTCCCGCGCGACCTCCCACAGCCCGACCGCGAGCAGCAACAGGCTGCTGACGAAGCAGACCCAGAACACGAACTGGGCGCCCGACGCGAGGTTGTCGGTGCTGCCGCCCTCATGGAGGCAGTACGCCTGTGGGGGAAACGCCTTGGAGACCGGGACGCCGCCGTAGCGCAGGGAGCACGGGTCCTCGCCGGGGTCCTTGGCCGTGTCGTCCGCCGTGACGACCAGCAGCCAGGCCACCGCCGCGACCGGAATCGTGACGAACGCCGTCGCCCTCGCCCAGGCCGGAAGACGGGGATGGCCGATGAGTCCGTTCAGCGCGACCAGCACGACGACGTACACGGCGACGACGGTGACGGCGAGGCCGAGCCGCCCGAACACCTCGTCCAGCAGCCAGGCCACTCCCGCCACCGGAGGCGCGGTGAGGACGAGGACCTTGACGCCGGGCACGATGCGCGGATGGACGAGCAGGCCCAGCGCGAGGGCACCCGCCAGGACGGCGAGCAGACCCGTCACCGGTACGTCTCGTCCTTCTCCCACGGCCCTACGCCGAGCTTCCCGGTCGTCCCGAGGTCCAGCTCCGGCATCACCGTCACGGGGTCGGCACCCTGCTTGGCCCGCACCCGGACGTACGGCGCGTTGACCGGGTCGCCGACGCCGGCCTCGACGGTGTTCCGCCAGGCCAAGGTCGACTGGGCGGCCTCACCCGGCCGCAGCACCACCAGTTGCGGCCGGCCGGTCCCACGGATTCCGGTGCTGATCTGATCGGTGCCCTGAAGGATCCGCACGCCGTCGACGACATCGTGGTCCGCGTCGAGGAGTTCGAGCTTCGGGTAGCCGTTGACCTCATAGCTCTTGGTGCCGCAGTTGACGAGCTGCAGGCCGACGACGCGCAGCCCCATGGCGGCGTCGCCCTCGTCCGCGTAGACATGCACCCCGGACGCCGGGCACGGCCCCGAGGCGGAGGACCCCTCAACGACGGGAACGCTGCGCACCTTGAGCACCTTCGCGCCCGTCACCTCGGGTGCGTGAGCGGTGGGCTCGGTCATGGCGACGGCCGCCTTGACGGTCCGGCCCGGCCCCACCGACGCGACGGTCTGTTCGACGTTGTCGACGGCTCCTCCGGACGCCGACAGGAACCCGATGGTCACCGTGTAAGTGGCCGCCTGCGTCCCCCGGTTGGTGACCTCGAACGCGGCGGAGAAGTCGGCGTCACAGCCGCTGTCCTGACCCCAGGCGTACAGGCCGGTCACCTTGACCCCGTCCTCGCCCGGGCCGTCGGCCGAGGAGGGCAGGGGCAGCGGTGTCGGCGTACCGGAAGGGGTGACGGCCGGTTCGAGGGACGGTGGCGGGCTGCCGTACTGCACGAAGTCCGACGGGCACAGCGACGCGGCGCTGACCGGGGCCCCGGCGCCGCGAGCCCTCGTCGTGTCATCGCCCGGGGAGGCACTCTGGGAACCGCATGCGGCCAGCAGCAGAACACCGGCGAGGGCAACGGGGACGGTGCGCGAGGCGGTAGGCATCCGCCCAGCTCACCAGGGGCCGCGCCCACGGTCTGTGGCGGAACCCACACCTCCGGTCACAGGGGTGTCACAGATCACTCCGGCCCCGCAAGGCCCGGCGCTACCGTCCGGCATGACAAAGGCCCCGCTGCCCGGAGGCGGCGGGGCCTTTGCCCACATGGGTTAGGGAGGTTCGAAAACCTCCCGATCGTGGAGATGGCGGGAATCGAACCCGCGTCCAACGGTGCAGAATCAGGGCTTCTCCGTGTGCAGTTCGCTGCGATTTTCTCGGCCCCGGCGATCACGCGAACAAGTCGCCGACGGGCCCAGTCACTGTTTGGTTTCCCTCTTCACCCCGTGACCGGGATCAAGGTTTAGTTCCCTAGCTGATGCCAGGATCCGGGTCGGGAACAGCCCCGGGCTGACACTTCGCAAGTCGCTACTTAGGCAGCGAGGGCGAAGGAATCGCGCTTGGTGTTGGCGATTATTTTTTGCGACATATGGTTTACGAGATCATTGCCGCTTCCTCGACACGCTTCCCCTGCTTCAACAGCCGCTGTCGAAACCGATCATCCCCATGTTGTTTTTTCAATCCCCTCCGGAAACCTCCGGCTGCCGGAGAGGGGCGCGCACCCTCTGTGAGGTGCAGTGCCATCGTACGTGACCAACGCACGACCATGCCAGCGTATTCCTTGCAGCCTGCTACTGGGGCAGCCTGCTACTGGGCGCGCTGCCGCCGCTTCGCCGCCGCGATCGCCCGGTCCGACTCCCGCCGGTCCTGCTTCTCCCGCAGGGTCTGGCGCTTGTCGTACTCCTTCTTGCCTCGCGCCAGAGCGATCTCCGCCTTCGCGCGACCGTCCTTGAAGTACAGGGCGAGGGGCACGATCGTGTGACCCGTCTCCTGGGACTTCGCCTCCAGCTTGTCGATCTCCTCACGGTGCAGCAGCAGCTTGCGCTTGCGGCGTGCGGAGTGGTTGGTCCAGCTGCCCTGGTGATACTCGGGGATGTGGGCGTTGTGCAGCCACGCCTCACCCCGGTCGATCTGGACGAAGCCGTCGGTCAGCGAGGTCCGACCCTCACGCAGCGACTTGACCTCGGTGCCCATGAGGACCAGGCCGGCCTCGAAGGTGTCGATGATCGCGTAGTCGTGCCGGGCCTTCTTGTTCTGGGCGACGATCTTGCGCTTGCCGCCCTTCTCGCCGTCTCGGCCCGCCTTGCCGGCCGACCCACCGCCCTGCTTGGGCTGGGACTCCTTGGGTACGTACATTCCCTTGCTCATAGTGCCGTCCATTTTCGCACTACGGAGGGGGTGCGGGGAAAGCCGATTTACGAGTCGCCGAGGCCGCTGAGGACCGTCTCGGCCCGCTCCAGGACCTGTTGGTCGGCCTCCAGGTCGGGGGTGATGCCGCGGCCGTCGACGGTCCTGCCGGACGGGGTTCGGTAGTGCCCGACGGTCAGCTCGGCGACGGAGCCGTCGGGGAGGCGGCTCGGCATCTGGACCGAGCCCTTGCCGAAGGTGCGGGTGCCCACGACGACCGCGCGGCCGCGGTCCTGCAGGGCGCCGGTGAGCAGCTCGGCCGCGCTCATGGTGCCGCCGTCGACGAGCGCGACCAGAGGTCTGGCGGTGTCGCCGCCGGGTTCGGCGTGCAGGGCGCGCTGGTCACCGTCGACGTCGTACGTGGCGACGAGGCCGCCGTCGAGGAAGGCGGAGGTGGCGGTGACGGCCTCGGTGACCAGGCCCCCGGAGTTGCCCCGCAGGTCGAGGACGACGCCGGTGGCGGCCGGGGCATGTCGTACGGCCTCGCGGACCGCGTCGCCGGAGCCCTTGGTGAAGGAGGCGATCCTGATGACGGTGACACCGTCGGCGAGTTCTCGCACGGTGACCGAGTCGGTGGACAGCCGGGCCCGGCGCAGCGTGAGGTCCCACGCCTGCGTGCCGCGCTCCAGCCCCACGTCCACCGCCGTACCCGCGTCCGCGTCGGTCGCGTCGCCCCGCAGTAAGGAGACGACCTCGGTGACCGGAATCCCGTCGACCTTCTTGCCGTCGACAGTGCGCACCAGGTCGCCCGCGCGGATCCCGGCGACGGCGGCGGGCGACCCCGCCCGCACCCTGGTCACCTCGATACGGCCGTCCCGCTCGCGGCGCGCCCACAGCCCGACGCCGGTGTACTCGCCGTCGAGGGCATCCTCGAACTCCTCGTACTCGCCCTGGGAGTAGACGGCGCCCCAGCGGTCTCCGCTGCGGCTGACGGCGCGCTCGGCGGCCTCCATGGGGGACTTGCCCGCGGCCATGGCCTCGGCGGCCGCCTCGGCGACATCCACGTGCCGGCCCGCCGGAGCGGCCGAACCGGCGGCGTCCGTGGAGGTTTTCCGGTCAGGGCCGGGCAGCGAGCCGGTCGCGGCACCGGCGACGAGCACACTCGCGAAGACCAATGTCAGGGCGGCCCCGCGGCCGAAGCGGCGGGGCTGACAGAACAGGTCACGACCTGACATGCCGGTGAGTCTAGGACAACGCGAGGGGCCGTACGGTCCGTTGACCGGACGGCCCCCTTGGCGTTGGTCACACCTTCAGATACTTGCGCAACGCGAAGAACGCTGCCAACGCGGGCATCAGCAGGCTCGTCGCGAGGATGAGCGGCAGCTTCGTCAACACCGCGTCCCAGCCGATGAAGTTGATCAGCGTCAGCTTCTCCGACAGGGCCAGACCGTGGTCGATGATGAAGTACCTGGCCATCACCAGGAAGGCGCAGGCGACCGACCCGCCGATGAGTCCGGCGACCGCGGCCTCCATGATGAACGGCGCCTGGATGTAGAAGCCGGAGGCGCCGACCAGCCGCATGATGCCGGTCTCACGCCGTCGGCTGAACGCGGACACCCGCACGGTGTTGACGATCAGCATGAGCGCGACCACGAGCATCAGCGCCATCACGGCACGCGCGGCCCAGTTCATGCCGTTCAGCAACCCGAAGAGGTTGTCCAGAATGCCCTTTTGGTCCTGCACCGACTGCACACCGTCGCGCCCGTCGAAGGCAGTCGCGATGACCTGGTACTTCTCCGGGTCCTTCAGCTTGATCCGGTACGACTCCTGCATCTGGTCCGGCGTGAGCGAGGCGGCCAGCGGGGAGTCGCCGAACTGCTCCTTGTAGTGCTTGTACGCCTGGTCCTGCGACTCGTAGGTGACCTTCTCGACGACCGTCATCTTGTCCAGGTCGGCGAGGATCTCCTTCTTCTGGTCGTCGGTCACCGCGCCCTTGGCGCAGTTGGGGTCGGACTCGGCGTCGCTCTTGTTGCAGAGGAACACCGAGACGTTGACCTTGTCGTACCAGTAGCCCTTCATGGTGCTGACCTGGTCGCTCATCAGGAGCGACCCGCCGAACAGGGCGAGCGACAGGGCGACGGAGACGATGACGGCGAAGGTCATCGTCAGATTGCGGCGGAGACCGACACCGATCTCGGAGAGTACGAACTGGGCGCGCATGGCGTCTTCTTCAGGCCTTTCCGTGGACGGTCGCGGTCAGTGCTGGTAGCCGTAGACGCCACGTGCCTGGTCGCGGACGAGGCGGCCCTGCTCCAGCTCGATGACGCGCTTGCGCATCTGGTCCACGATGTTCTGGTCGTGCGTCGCCATCACCACGGTGGTGCCCGTCCGGTTGATCCGGTCGAGCAGCTTCATGATGCCGACGGAGGTCTGCGGGTCGAGGTTGCCGGTGGGCTCGTCGGCGATCAGCAGCTTGGGGCGGTTGACGAAGGCACGGGCGATCGCCACCCGCTGCTGCTCACCACCGGAGAGCTCACCGGGCATCCGGTCCTCCTTGCCGCCCAGCCCGACGAGGTCGAGCACCTGCGGCACGGACTTGCGGATCTCGCCGCGGGACTTGCCGATGACCTCCTGCGCGAAGGCGACGTTCTCGGCGACCGTCTTGTTCGGCAGCAACCGGAAGTCCTGGAACACGGTCCCCAGCTGGCGGCGCATCTGCGGCACCTTCCAGTTGGACAGACGCGCGAGGTCCTTGCCCAGAACGTGCACCTGGCCGTGGCTGCAGCGCTCCTCGCGGAGGATCAACCGCAGGAAGGTGGACTTTCCGGAGCCGGAGGACCCGACGAGGAACACGAACTCGCCCTTCTCCACTTCCAGGGACACATCCCTGAGTGCGGGGCGGGTCTGCTTGGGGTAGACCTTGGAGACGTTGTCGAGTCGGATCACGGGTGCACCATGGGTCGCCGGGGTAGATGAGCGTGACCATACGCGAACCAGGGGTAGGGGCGCAGGCACCGGGAGGGGTTGCGTGAGGCTTGTGCAGTTTGTGCCGGGTTGGCAACCACCCGTCCGGGAGCGCCCGCGCCCTTTCCCGGGGAACCTGGCATTGTGGAGGGGGGAACGTTCTCGGGTCCGAACCCGTTGAACCCCCGGAGGGAACTGGCTAGGAGGGTGGCGCATGACGTACGACCGGCTGGTGTGCGCGAACTGTGCCGCGCCCGTGAGTGAGGGCCGCTGCCCTGTGTGCCGGGCGAACCGTGAGCGGCTGCAGCAGGAGAACCTGTTCGCGGGTCTGAACCCGATGACGCTGATCGCCCTGCTGGCGGTGCTGATCGCGGCTGTGGCACTGCTGGCGCACCAGACCGCATAGGCGACGCCCGCACCGTGTACTGACGTGCGGACATGGCGAGGGGCCCGGAGCGAAAGCGCTCCGGGCCCCTCGGCCGTACGGCGTGAATCACGCAGCGTGGACGACCGGCTACCGTCAGGCAGCCGCACCGCCGCGGCCGCCCACGAGGCGCGGCAGGATGCGGAAGCCGATACCACCAGCGATCATCGTGGCGGCGCCGACCAGCAGGAACGTGGTCTCGGCGGCACCGGTCTCGGCGAGCTCCTCACCGTTGCCCTGGGCGGACGTGTTGGCGCCCGTGCCCGTGCTGTCGGTGTTGGTCTCCGTCAGGGAGGAGGAACCCTCTTCCTGGGTGGAGGTGCCACCGTCGGGGTCGGTGTTGTTGTTACCGCCGCCGTTGTTGCCGTTCCCGTTGCCGTTGCCGTTCCCGTTCCCGTTGCCGTTCCCGTTACCCGGGTCGGTCGGCTCGGTGGTCGGGTCCTCGGTGGGCTCCTCCGGCTCGGTCGGCTCCTCCGTCGGGTCCGTCGGGTCGACCGTGGGCTCCCCGGTCGGGAGGTCCGTCGGGGTGTCGGTGGGGATACCCGTCGGCGGGTCGGTCGGCGACGGCGGCGGGGTGGTCGGGTCGTCCTCTCCACCGAGGCAAATGCCGAGCAGGCAGTCCTCCGAGGGCGCGGCCGAGGCGGCACCCGCAGCGGTCAGCGAGGCACCGGCCGCGATCACGGCACCGGCCGCGAGGCGCGCGATACGGATCCGCGTCTTCTTCGTCATGTGGTTGCTACCCCCAGTAGCTAATCGTCAGTGAGGCGGCGCTCGGGGGCCGTGATCGACGGAGGACGTCGCTTAACTCGAATCCCCCGGTTCACATGCGCCCCAGAGATACGCATGCCACGCTTTACCCTTCCCATTTTTCAAAGACACGTCAAGGCCGTTTGCGGGCGCCATGTCCAAATACGGGGGCTATGCCAGGGGTTGGAGTCTGTGAGTGTGATGTAAAACCCAGACATGCAGGCACAGAAAAGGCAACTGCCGCCGGGATGGCGGCAGTTGCCTTGTCGACAAAGTTACTTCTCCTGCTGCTTGCGCCAGCGAATCCCGGCTTCCAGGAACCCGTCGATCTCACCGTTGAACACGGCCTCGGGGTTGCCGACTTCGAACTCGGTGCGCAGGTCCTTGACCATCTGGTACGGGTGCAGCACGTACGACCGCATCTGGTTGCCCCAGGAGCTGCCGCCGTCCTTCAGGGCGTCCATCTTGGCCCGCTCCTCCTGGCGCTGCCGCTCCAGCAGCTTCGCCTGGAGAACGTTCATGGCGGTCGCCTTGTTCTGGATCTGCGACCGCTCGTTCTGGCAGGAGACGACGATGCCGGTGGGGAGGTGGGTCAGACGCACCGCGGAGTCGGTGGTGTTGACACCCTGACCGCCGGGACCGGACGAGCGGTACACGTCCACCCGCAGCTCGGACTCGTCGATCTCGATGTGGTCGGTCTGCTCGACCACGGGAAGGATCTCGACGCCCGCGAACGAGGTCTGGCGGCGCCCCTGGTTGTCGAAGGGGGAGATGCGCACGAGGCGGTGGGTGCCCTGCTCGACCGAGAGCGTGCCGTAGGCGTACGGCACCTGCACGGCGAAGGTGGTCGACTTGATGCCGGCCTCTTCGGCGTACGACGTCTCGTAGATCTCGGTCTTGTAGCCCTTCTGCTCCGCCCAGCGCAGGTACATCCGCTGCAGCTTCTCGGCGAAGTCGGCGGCGTCGACGCCGCCCGCCTCGGCACGGATGTTGACCAGCGCCTCCCGGGAGTCGTACTCGCCGCTGAGCAGCGTCCGGACCTCCATCTCGTCCAGTGCCTTGCGGACGGCGGTGAGCTCGGACTCGGCCTCGGCGCGGGTGTCCGGGTCGTCCTCCTCCTCGGCCATCTCGAACAGCACGGCGAGATCGTCGATCCGGCCACGCAGGGCTTCGGCCTTCCGCACCTCGGCCTGGAGGTGGGACAGCTTGCTGGTGATCTTCTGCGCCTCGTCCGGGTTGTCCCACAGGGACGGCGCGGCCGCCTGCTCCTCGAGCACGGCGATGTCTGCCCTCAGCTTGTCGAGGTCCAGAACGGCCTCGATCGACTCCATGGTCGAGGAGAGGGACTTGAGCTCTTCGGATACATCGACGACTGCCACGCCTCCAGCGTAACGGCTCCGCCAAGCGGGGAGCTCCGGTGCCGTCTCCGGCTCAGGCTACGGCGAGGCCGGAGCCGTGTTGTTCGTGTCCTGGGGCGTCGCCCCGGCGTCGTCCTCAGAGGTCGCCAGCCACGCGCCCACCCCGGCCGCCGCGACCAGCGCCACCGCGGCCGCCCCCACGGCCACCCGGCGCCGGCGCGTCACTGCGCGATGGCGGGCGGAGCCCGGGCGCGGGGCACCCGCTGCCCGGGGCACCCGCGCCGTGCCCCGCGCGCCCCCGGCCAGCTCGTCGGGCCCCGGCACCCTCATCGACGTATGGGTGTCCCGATTGGAGTCCGCCGGCTTCGCGCCCGGCACCAGCGGCACCGCACCCCGGCGCCGCACCCGCTCCCCCGCCGGCGCCGTCTCCTCGGCGACCGGAACCTCGTCCTCCGCGGGCTCCGCGTCCGGCTCGTCCACATCCAGCGGCGGCATTCCGGCAACCAACGGCCCCAGCTCCCGCAGCCGCACCCCCAGCTCCGACGCCCGCAGCCGCGAGGCCGGCGCCTTCGCCAGGCACTGCACGATCAGCTGCCACAGCTCGTCCGGGATGCCGGGCAGAGGCGCCACGCTCTCCGTGACGTGACGCCGCAGCACCGCGCCCGGGTGGCCGCCCCCGAAGGGAGTGAAGCCCGCGAGAAGCTCGTACAGGACGGTCGCCAGTGCGTAGATGTCGACCGCGGCCCGCGGCGGCAGCCCTTCCACGATCTCCGGTGCCAGGTAGTCAGGCGTCCCGATGATCTTCGTGGCGCGCGTACGGCGCGGCGAGTCGATGAGCTTCGCCACGCCGAAGTCCGTCAGCAGGGCGGGATGGGAACCGCCGGGCCCGAGCGGCCCCTGCATGTCCAGCAGGACGTTCTCCGGCTTGACGTCCCGGTGCACGACCCCGGCCGCATGCGCCGCCGCCAGCCCGTCGGCGACGTCCGCGACGATCGCCACGGCCGACTCGGGCGCGAGTCGCCGCTCGCGGTCGAGCCGGGTGCGCAGGTCCGTGCCCCGGACCAGGTCCATGACCAGTGCGAGGTCGTTGCCGTCGACCACGAGGTCGCGTACGGAGACCACGTTCGGATGCTCCAGGCCGAGCAGGGCCGTGCGCTCCTGCACGAAACGTCCGACGAGTTCCTGGTCGGACGCGAGGTCCTCGCGCAGCAGCTTGATGGCGACGGGCCCCTCGGGCCCCTCGCCCAGCCACACCGTGCCGGCGCTGCCCCGCCCCAGGATCTGGTTGGCGGTGTACCGGCTGCCGATCTTCCGTGCCAAGGCTGCTCCTACAGACGCGTGTGTCGCTAAAACTACGCGTCCGAGGAGCCAACCTTCACCGCCGAGGCGGAAATCACCCGCCCGGTGTCGACAAATAACCAAACCAGCCGACGCCGCACCGCGCCGGCCCGGGTCAGCTCGTGCCCGAGCCCCCGCCCGAACCGCTTAGGTCTCCGATCCACCCGCTCACGGTGCTGAACCAGTCGCTGAGCTGCTCCCAGTAGCCCTTGCCCGTGCCGATCCACTCCTGCAAGGGGCTGAGCTCCCAAACCAGCCAACCCGCGACGAAGAGGATGACGATCGTGAAGAGACATCCCTTGAGGCAGCCGAGGCCGGGGATCCGCATCGGGTTGGCGCTGCGCTGCCGCGGCTGACGCGGCTCGCGCTGGGGCCGCTGCGGCTCCGGCGTGGGCGGCGGGGCGTACCGCTGGGGCTGCTGCTGCGGCTGACGCTGCGGGGCGTACTGCTGCGGCTGGTGCTGCTGCGGATGGCCGTAGCCCTGTTGCCGGCCCTGTGGCGGCCGCTGCTGCTGGGGCTGCTGCTGCGGGCGGGCGACCTGGCGCTGTGGGCGCCGGCGCAGCGGGTCCTGGCTGGGGTCGAGGTACTGGACCTGCGTCTGCTCGTTGCGGTCCCGGGCGGCACGCAGCTGGTTCTGCCAGGGGTGCGGGTCCTCGGGGCCCGGCTGACCGGGCTGTCCCGGCGGCACCGGTGGCATGACGGCCGTCGGGTCGGCGGCGCCCCGCCCACCGGGGCCGCCCGTGTTCGGCAGTACGGCCGTGGGGTCCGCGGCACCTGCCGGGCCGGGGGCGCCGGTGTGCGGCAGCACGCTGGTCGCGCCGTTCGGGTCGTACGCCCCCGGGGCCGCGCCGTGCTGCAGCACCTGGGTGGGGTCGGCCGAGCCCGGCACGGCCGCCGGCGCGGGGTCGGGCGCGAGCAGCGCGGCGACGCCCTCGGCGGCCGCGATCTGCGCGGAGTTCGCGTGCACGCCGATGCCCTCGGCGACGACGCGCAGGCCGCGTGCGAGGTTCTCGGCGCTGGGCCGTTCGTCGGGGTTCTTGCGCAGGCAGCGTTCTATGACGGTCCACAGCGGGTCGGGGACCGTGGACGGGCGGCGCGGCTCGGCGCTCAGGTGCTGGTGCAGGACCTCCAGAGCGGAGCCGCCGCCGAACGGCGGACGGCCCGTGAGCAACTCGTAGAGGAGGATTCCGGCGCCGTAGATGTCGACGGCGGACGTCTGCGGGCGGCCCTCGGCGGACTCGGGCGCGATGTACGCGGGCGTGCCGACGAACTCGTGGGTGCGGGTCAGGCCCGGGGAGTCGGCGAGGCGGGCGATGCCGAAGTCGGTCAGCATCGGGTGCATCTGGCCGCCGTTCTGCTGGAGCAGGACGTTGGCGGGCTTGAGGTCGCGGTGGACGACGCCGTCGGCGTGGCTCGCGGCCAGCGCGTCGGCGATCTGCGCGGTGAGCAGGGACGCGGCGACCGGGGTGAAGGGGCCGTTCTCACGCAGGTAGCGGTGCAGGTCGGGGCCGTCGATGAGGTCCATGACGAGCGCCAGCAGCTCACCCTCGACGACCAGGTCACGGACCCGGACGATGTTCGGGTGGGTCAGCCGGAGCAGGACGGACCGCTCCCGCAGGAACCGCATGACGATGTCCGCGTCGCCGGCGAGCTCCTCCTTGAGGACCTTGATCGCGACGGTCTCGCCGGGCTGCCCCTGCACCGCGGCCTCGGCGCCCGCGGTCTCCCGCTGGCGGGCCCGCCAGACGGTCCCCGTGGCGCCGCGACCCAGCGGCTCCTCGAGGAAGTACTTGCTGCCTACCGGCCGCACGTCGCGCTCCCTGCTGCTTGCCTACGTTCCGACCCACTGTAGTGCCGTGCCCCGGGGCACCGGCCTGTCCTCATTCTGTGCGTCTTACGTACGGCTTCCCGTACATGTTCGAAGGAAAGACGCTCGGCTCTGTCTCGTGGTTGCCGCAAGCGGACGTGACCGATCTCAAGCGGTCGTCGGTGGGTCATCTGTCAGGCACTTTTGCGGGCAGAGCCGACCAATCAAGATCACTTGTCTTCGGGCGGGGGGCGCGTTGTCAGTGGCAGGTGCGAGGATGCGTGCAGTACTGGCCGATGTGCTCGTGTGGGGTGGGGAGGGCCGTCTTGGAGGGCCCTGGTCCGCGTCCGCGCAGAAGGGACCGCTGACGCCGATGCAGATCCGGCTGACCGTCGTAGACCCACTGGCCCCGCCTGCCCCGGCGCGTGGCCGCGCCGCGAGCTGCGACGTGCTGGTGACGGCACCAGCGGGCACGGCCCTGGCCGCGGTGGCCTCGGCACTCGCCTCGGCGGTGTCCGGGGGCGACGGCCCGGTCGTGCTGTACACGGGCGCGGAGCGCCTCGACGACCGGCGCAGCACACTCGGCGAGCCCCCTCTGATAGACGGCGCCGTACTCTCCATCGGCGCCCCGGCCGCGCCCGAGCCCCACCCCGAGCTGGACGACGCCCCGACGCAGCTGCATGTCGTGGCGGGCCCCGACGCGGGCGGGGTCCACCTCCTGCACGGCGGCGAGATCCGCATCGGCCGCTCGGCCGAGGCCGACGTACCGCTCGACGACCCGGACGTCTCCCGGCTGCACTGCGCGGTCACGGTCGCCGCCGACGGCCGCGTCTCGGTCGCCGACCTCGGCTCCACCAACGGCACGACACTGGACGGCACCCGGCTGACCACCCACCCGGTGCGCTTCGTACCGGGCGCGCTGCTGCGGATCGGCGAATCGGCCCTGCGGCTGGCCCCGGCCGGCGGCCCGGGGGCACGGGTGCGGACGGAACCGGACGGGGAGGGGCACACCCGCGTCCCCACCTGCGGCGACCGCGAGGTCGACGGCCCCGCGGCACTCGCGCGGGGTGAGGCGGCGGTGCCGCACGCACGCGTGGCGGACGGAAGCGACGCGGGCGCCCTCGCAGGAGCACGGCCGACCGCTCCGACGGCTCAGGAACACGGCTCCGTCGAGCCGCCCGTCGTGCCCGTCCAGGGCGGGGCACCGCATATCGAGAGGCGCGGCGGGGCGGAGCCGCTGCGGGGACCGGGCGAAGGCGACACCCACGGCACGGGCTTCGGGGTGGACTCGCTCGACCGGCGTCAGAACCGGGAAGACGCCCGGGACTTGTTCCCGGGTGCGTCCCCCACGGCCGCCGGGACCGGGGTCACCGACGGCACAGCGGCCGGCAGTACCCGCAAGGGCACCCCGCTGCGGGGCACCGACGTCCCTGCGGGCGTGCGCAGACGCGGCGGTCTCACTGCGTGGGCGCGGCGGCTGGCCGGCGGGCGCGGCGAGCAGGACGCGGTCGGGCGCGGGACGTACGACGTCGACGAGCCGGCCGAGGCGACCGGCCTCCCCACGGCGACGAGCCGGTCCCGGCTGCCTGAGGCCTGGCCGGACCCCGCGTCCCTGCTGCTGACCGCCCTGGGGCCGGGGCCCCGGCTGTGGGAGCGCTCACCGGGGCACCCGGAGGCGCTCACGGTGCGGCTCGGCACGGCCGACCGTGCGGCGCCCGACGGTTCGGGGCTGCTGCCCGCGGTGCCGGTGACCACCGATCTGCGGCAGGTCGGGGCGCTGGGCCTCGCCGGTCCGCGCGAGCGGCTCGCCGGGCTGGCCCGCGCGGTGCTCGCCCAACTCGCCGCGCTGCACTCGCCCGACGCCCTGGAGGTGGTCCTGCTCAGCGCGGACCGCTCCCGCCCGCTGGAGGAGCGCACCACCGAGTGGGCGTGGCTGGGCTGGCTCCCGCATGTCCGTCCGGGGCACGGCCAGGACTGCCGCCTGCTGCTGGCCTACGACCGCGAACAGGCGACGGCCCGCACGGAGGAGTTGCTGCGACGCCTGGAGGACCTGACGTCGCAGCCGAGGGGCGCGGTCGCCGCGGCCGTGCCGGACGGGCAGGTGCCGGCGCAGCGTGCCGCTCGGCGGCCCTCGTGGGCACAGGACAACGAGCCCGGCGCCGGGGCGGACGGGTTCCCGGGGCCGTACACCGTGGTCGTCGTGGACGGCGACCCCGGAGGCGCCGATGTGCGCGAGGCGGTGGCGCGGCTGGCGTTGGAGGGGCCGCGTGCCGGGATCCACGTGGTGTGCCTCGCCGAGACTGCTTCGGCGTCGCCCGCGTCGCCGGTGACGGAGACCTACGAGGCGGCGTGCACGGTGGCACCGGTGTTCCGGGAGTGCGGGGCAGTCGGGCTGCTCAGCGGGGATGTGGCGACGGCGCTGCGGCTGATGCGGGTGGCACGGGGCGGGACGTCCGGGCAGGGCGCCGTCGGACGCGAGACCGCCGCAGCCCACGGCACGGCCGGCAGCGCCCCGGGCGTGCACGACACGGCCGGCGACAGCCCGGCCGGGCCCGGCGCCGCACGCGGCACCATTCCCCCCGCAGCCACCCCTCACGGCCCCATCGGGCACGGCACGGTCGCCGCGGTGGACGCCGTCTCCCTCGCCTGGGCGGAGCGGTTCGCGCGCGCCCTGGCGCCGTTGCGGACGGAAGGGGCCGTCGGGGAGGGGCACGCGCGCCTGTCCGTGCCGTTGCCTCAGGCAGCGCGGCTGCTGGACGAGTTGGGGCTGGCCCGGGCCACCCCGGCGTCGCTGATGGCGCGGTGGGCCGACGCGGCCGACGACCCTCAGGCTCTCGGTGGGCGGGCGTGTGCCGTGCTCGGAGCCGGGCCGCGCGGACCGGTCGGCGCGGACCTCGGCGCCGACGGACCGCACCTGCTGATCGAGGGGCCGCCCGGCAGCGGGCGTACGGAGTTGCTGCGGGCCGTCGTCGCGTCGCTCGCCGCGGCCGAGCGGCCGGACCGGCTGGGCGTCGTGCTGATCGACGGCCGGGACGGCGTCGGCGGGAGCGGCGGGCTCGCCGAGGGACTGCGGGCGTGCACCGACATACCGCATGTGACCACCCATCTGACCGCCAACGACCCCGTCCGCATGCGGGAGTTCGCCCAGTCGCTCAGTGCCGAGCTGAAGCGGCGCGCGGAGTTGCTCGGGCGGTCCGACTTCGCCGAGTGGCACACCGGGCGTGAGCTGTCGGGCCGGATGGTGGCACAGCGCGCGGCGGGGGCCGGTTCCGGTGCCGGTGCCGGTGCCGGTGATCTCACGGGGGATCTGGACGCGCCGGCCAGTTCCACGATCCGGCTGCGGCCGGGGGCGGCCCGTCGGCAGGCCGCGGCAGTGCCGCCGCTGCCCCGGCTCGTGGTGGTCGTGGACGACCTGGACGCGCTCGTCTCGCCCGCGCTGGGATCGCCGGGCAGGCCGGCGGCGGGCTCGGTGATACGCGCGCTGGAGGCGGTGGCCCGCGAGGGCGAGCGGCTCGGCGTGCATCTGGTGGCCGCGGCGGCCATCGGCGGCCGTACGGCTGAGTCGGAGCCGGCGCGACTGGCGACGCTGCGGGTGACGCTGGACGCGGTGACGGCCGGCCCGGACGAGCCGGCGCCGGGGCGGGGCCGGCTGACCTGGGCGGACGGAAGAGCGGTGCCGTTCCAGGGCGGGCGGGTCACGGGACGTATCCCGCGGACGGCGACCCTGCGGCCCACCGTCGTACCGCTGGAGTGGCACCGCATGGGCGATCCGCCGGCCCGGCGCCCGGTCCGCGAGCTGGGAAACGGGCCCACGGACCTGGCGTTGCTGGCCAGTGCGGTGGAGAGGGCGGCACGGCAGGTCGCGGCGACCGAGGTGCCCTCGCTCCTGTGACGCCGGTCGGCGCAATCCATCCCGTCCGGCGTTTGAGGACGAGGCCGTTCAGGCCGATATCGGGGGTCTGGGGGCGACAGCCCCCAGGGACGTTCACCCCAGCGCAGGGCCCCTGGTCACGAGCCGGTCACGATCTCCCACTTGACAGCGGACGCGGTCTTGCCGCCCCCAAACCCAAGGCGTAGACCAGATCGCACGGGACAGCGCTCGAACGTTCGACGAGGCACGAAGAACGGGGCAGTGATGCGCACCAGCACGAGCAGCAGGAACCGGACAAGCAAGGCCGTCAGGGCCGCGGCGGCCGTATGCGCGGGCGCCCTCGCACTCTCGCTCACCGCATGCGGAGGCGACGACAACGACAGTGGCAACGAACAGGGCGGATCCGGCCAGGAGACCGCCGACACCGTCACCCTTCCCAAGCTGAACGGCGAGTCCCTCGAGGTCGCCGCCGTATGGACCGGTGCCGAGCAGGAGAACTTCAAGAAGGTCCTCGCGGAGTTCGAGAAGCGCACCGGCGCGAAGGTCACCTTCGTGCCCGCCCAGGACCCGATCATCAACTTCCTCGGCTCGAAGGTCGCGGGCGGCCAGCCGCCGGACATCGCGATGCTTCCGCAGCCCGGCGCCATCAAGCAGGCCGTCGACAAGAAGTGGGCCAAGCCCCTCGGGGCCGAGGCGATCAAGGAGCTCCAGGAGAACTACTCACAGGGCTGGCAGGACATCGGCAAGGTCGACAACAAGCAGTACGGCGTCTACTACAAGGCCGCCAACAAGTCCCTGATCTGGTACAACGCCCAGGTCTTCGAGAACGCGGGGGCCACCGAGCCAAAGACGTGGGACGAGCTGCTCACCACCGCGCAGACCGTCTACGACTCCGGCGTCACGCCGTTCTCGGTCGGCGGCGCGGAGGGCTGGACCCTCACCGACTGGTTCGAGAACGTCTACCTCTCGCAGGCGGGCCCGGCGAAGTACGACCAGCTGGCCAGGCACGAGATCAAGTGGACCGACCCGTCCGTGAAGGACGCGCTCACCACGCTCGCGCAGGTGTGGGGCAAGAAGGACTATGTGGCGGGCGGCGCGGACGGTGCGCTGCAGACGGACTTCCCTGCCTCCGTGACACAGGTCTTCACCGGCGGCGACCAGCCGAAGGCCGCCATGGTCTACGAGGGCGACTTCGCGCAGGTCAACATCACGCAGGCCAAGGCGAAGGTCGGCACGGACGCGAAGGTGTTCCCGTTCCCGACCGTGGGTGACACCGCACCCGTCGTCTCCGGCGGCGACGCGGCCGTCATCCTGCAGGACTCCGAGGCCGCGCAGGCACTGGCCACGTTCCTGGCCTCCCCGGACGCGGCGACCATCCAGGCGAAGCTGGGCGGCTACCTCTCGCCGAACAAGAACGTCGACAACTCGGCGTACCCGAACGAGGTGCAGCAGAAGATCGCCAAGGCCCTGATCGACTCGGGCGACGACTTCCGCTTCGACATGTCCGACCAGGCCCCGCAGGCCTTCGGCGGTACACCCGGCAAGGGTGAGTGGAAGGCTCTCCAGGACTTCCTGAAGAACCCGTCGGACGTCGCGGGCACGCAGCAGAAGCTGGAAGCCGACGCGGCCGCGGCCTTCGGAAACTGACGCGATGGCGTCGACGGAAGCGGCAGGGGGCACTGCGCCCCCTGCCGCACCCAAGTCGCGCGGAAGCGTGACCGGCACGCGCAGGACCGTGGTGGTGCTCTTCCTGCTGCCCGCTCTCGTGCTGCTCGGCGCGCTCGTGGTCTACCCGATCGGGTACTCGGTCGTGCGCAGCTTCTACGACCAGTCGGGCGGCGGCTTCGCCGGATTCGACAACTACGAGGCGCTGTTCACGGACGACGGCATCCGTACGGCCCTCAAGAACAACGTGATCTGGGTGGTGTTCGCCCCGACGGTCGCCACCGCGCTCGGTCTGATCTTCGCGGTGCTGACCGAACGGGTGCGCTGGGGCACGGCGTTCAAGCTGGTCGTCTTCATGCCGATGGCGATCTCGATGCTGGCGGCGGGCATCATCTTCCGGCTGGTGTACGACCAGGATCCGGACAAGGGCGTCGCGAACGCGGTGTGGGTGGGCGTGCACGACACCTTCGCGCAGGCGTCGGCGTTCCCGAAGGCCCACCCGGGGCGGGAGTCGCCGCTCGAAGCGGCACCGGGCGGCGGCTTCATCACCAAGGCCACCGTCAGCGCGGGCACCCCGGTCAGCCTGCCCCTGGTGGGCGTCGCCCCCGACCAGATGCCGGACGACTCCAAGGCGGCCGTACAGGCGAAGGCCGACCCGGCCCAGATCACCGGCACCACCTGGCAGGACTTCACGCGCGGCAAGGGTGTCGGCACCCTCGGCGGGGTCGACGCGGCCGAGCTTGGCTATGCCGGGATGAAGATCGAGGCCGTCAAGGACGGCAAGGTCGTGGCAAGCACGAAGGCCGCCGACGACGGCACGTTCACGCTGCCGGCCGCCGCCGAGGGAGCCCAACTGCGGCTCCCGCCGGACAACTTCAAGGAACCGTACAACGGCCTGGACTGGCTCGGCCCGTCCCTGGTCACGCCGGCCATCATCGGGTCGTACATCTGGATGTGGGCCGGTTTCGCGATGGTGCTGATCGCGGCCGGGCTCGCGGGAATCCCCCGCGATCTGCTGGAGGCGGCCCGCGTCGACGGCGCCAACGAGTGGCAGGTGTTCCGCCGCGTCACGGTCCCCCTGCTGGCGCCCGTCCTCGCGGTCGTCACCGTCACCCTGATGATCAACGTCCTGAAGATCTTCGACCTGGTCTTCATCATCGCCCCGGGCTCCTCCCAGGACGACGCGAACGTCCTGGCACTGGAGCTGTACCGCAAGGGCTTCTCCGAGGACCAGCCGGGCATCGCGAGCGCGATCGCGGTGTTCCTGCTGCTCCTGGTCATTCCCGTGATGTGGTTCAACATCCGTAGGCTCAGGCGGGAGGGCAGGCGATGAGTACCGATGTCGGCGGGCTCAGCAAGGCGGTACCGCCGCCGCCCGAGACCGTGACGGCCGAGCAGTCCCTCGGCGGCCGGATCGCCTCGTTCGTCAGCGGCGGGGTGGTGCGGGTATTTCTGATCCTGGTGGGCCTGTTCTGGCTGGTCCCGACGATCGGGCTGTTGCTGTCGTCGCTCCGCCCGCCGGAGGAGATGACCGCGAGCGGCTGGTGGGAGGTCTTCAGCAAACCCTCCCAGCTCACCTTCGACAGCTACGACAAGCTCCTGAGCAACAGCGACATCACCGACTCGATCCTCAACACCGTGCTGATCACGGTCCCGGCGACGGTCCTGGTCGTCGTGATCGGCTCGCTCGCGGGATACGCGTTCGCGTGGATGGAGTTCCCGGGCCGCGACTGGTGGTTCCTGGGCGTGGTCGGTCTGCTGGTCGTGCCGGTGCAGGTGGCGCTGATCCCGATCGCCGAACTGTTCGGCAAGATCGGCATCTTCGGTTCCCTGACCGGCGTGATCCTCTTCCACGTCGGCTTCGGGCTGCCGTTCGCGGTGTTCCTGCTGCGGAACTTCTTCGCGGAGATCCCGCGGGAGCTGCTGGAGGCGGCCCGGTTGGACGGCGCCGGTGAACTGCGCCTGTTCTTCCGCGTCGTGATGCCGCTCGGCGGTCCGGCGATCGCCGCGCTCGGCATCTTCCAGTTCCTGTGGGTGTGGAACGACATGCTGGTTGCGCTGATCTTCACGGACTCCGGAAGCCAGCCGATCACGGTCGCCCTGCAGACGCAGGTACGGCAGTTCGGCAACAACATCGACGTCCTGGCGCCCGGCGCCTTCATCTCCATGGTGATCCCACTGGTCGTGTTCTTCGCGTTCCAGCGGCAGTTCGTGTCCGGCGTGATGGCGGGCGCGGTCAAGTAGGCGCAAGCACAACACGCTTGCGGGGGCGGACCGTCATCGGTCCGCCCCCGCACGTTCATTCATGATCCCCCGTATGCCGTACCGCGGCGTAACCAAGTCACTCCATTGGCCGTTGCCGGGCAAGGCGCTGTCGCCGCCTACCGCCCCGGCCGACCCAGTGGATGTCCCTTGCCCAGGTTCAGTGTCATTGTCCCCGCGTACAAGGTTCAGGCGTACCTGCACGAGTGCCTGGAATCGGTGCTCTCACAGTCGTACCCCGATCTCGAGCTGATCGCCGTCGACGACCGCTCGCCGGACGCGTGCGGCGCGATCATCGACGAGTTCGCGGCCCTCGATCCGCGCGTACGCCCCGTGCACCTCGCGCAGAACCGGGGACTGGGCCCCGCCCGCAACGCCGGCATGGCGGAGGCCACCGGCGACTACCTGGTCTTCCTCGACGGCGACGACACGCTCACCCCCGACGCCCTGCACGAGATCGCGGACCGGCTGAAGGAGACCGGTGAGCCGGACGTCCTGGTCTACGACTACGCGCGCACGTTCTGGACGGGCGAGACGATCCGCAACCAGGCCGCCGCCCAGCTCACCGAGGAGGGCCCGGCGCCGTTCCGGCTGGCGGACCGTCCGGGGCTGCTGCGGCTGCTGATGGTCGCCTGGAACAAGGCGTACCGGCGGGAGTTCGTCGAGAAGGAGGGCTTCGCCTTCCCGGCCGGCTACTACGAGGACACGCCCTGGACGTACCCGGTCCTGATGACGGCGGAGTCGATCGCGACCCTGGACAGGGTGTGCGTGCACTACCGGCAGCGGCGCCGGGGCGCGATCCTCGGCACGGTCAGTCCGCGGCACTTCGACATCTTCGAGCAGTACGACCGCGTCTTCGCGTACGTCGACCGGAACCCCGAACTGGCCAGGTGGCGCCCGTTGTTGTTCCGCAGGATGGTCGACCACCTGGTCGTGGTGTTCGCCCGCCGCGACCGCCTCCCGCGCCGCAGCCGCGGTGCGTTCCTGCGCAAGGCCCGTACCCACTACCGCCGTTACCGCTCCCCCGGCGCCCCCGTCCCGCCGCGCAACCGCCTGCGGCACGGCCTGGTCCGCCTGGGCCTGCACCGCACATGGCGCGCCCTGCAGCTGGCGTCGGCCCTGCTGCGCCGGACCCGCAAACTCGCCGATCGCCTGCTGAAGGGCCTGCGCGGCAGTGCCCTGCGCCTGCACTACCGCGTCCAGCGACGCCTCCCTCTGCGCGCCGACCGCGCCGCCTTCGCCGCCCGGGGCGTCCGCGGCCCCGGCGACAGCCCGGGCGCCCTGGAGCAGGCGTTCCGCGCGCACGCCCCGCACATCCGCACCGCCTGGATCGCCGACCCGGACGCCAACGCCGACGCCGACGCCGAGCAGGACACCGCCCCGTCCGGCCCGCGCCGCCTGCGCCCCGACACGGCCGCCTACTGGACGGCCCTCGCCCGCTCCAAGTACCTCATCCACAACGACGGCTTCGACCGCCGCCTCGTCAAGCGCCCCGGCCAGGTCCTCGTGCAAACCCAACAGGGCACCCCGCTCGCCCACGTGGGCCTGGACCTGAGCGAACGACCCGCCGCGGCAGGGGACATGGACGCCGACGCGCTCCTCGACGACGTCGACAAGTGGGACTACGTCCTGTCCGCCAACCGCCACTCCACCCTGACCTGGGAGCGGGTGCACCCGGGCGGCTACACGACCCTCGAATACGGCAGCCCCCGCAACGACGTGTTCCAGCAGGCGACTTCGGCGGACGTGGCCCGGATCCGCGAGCAGCTCGGCATCCCCGACGGCGCGGTCGTGATCCTCTACGCGCCCGCCCACCGCGACTACCGGCGCACCCAGCGCACCACCCTCGACCTGCATCGCGTCCTGCGCCGCCTGGGCCCCCGCTTCGTCGTCCTGGCCCGCGCCGACCCGCGGCACGGCGGCCCCCTGACACCCACCGCCGGCCGCGTCATCGACGTCACCGGCCACCCAAGCCTCCAGGAGCTGTGCCTGGCCTCGGACGCCCTGGTCACGGACTACTCGTCGATCATGTTCGACTACGCCAACCTGGACCGGCCGATCGTGATCCACACCGACGACTGGGAGGCGTACGAGGCGGCCCGCGGCACCTACTTCGACCTGCGTTCCTTCCCGCCGGGCGCGGTGGCGCGCGGCGAGGACGAGCTGATCGACATCTTCGCCTCCGGCCACTGGCGCGGCTCGCGCTCCGCCCAGCTGAGGTCGGCGTTCCGCGAGCGGTTCTGCCCGCACGACGACGGGCGTGCCGCCGAGCGGGTCGTACGTCATGTGGTGCTGGGCGAGACCTGCTGTCCGCCCGTCGTGCCGCTCGGCAAGCGCCACCCCGTGCCGTCGCCGGCCGCGTCCTTGGCGCACTCGCCGCTCGCGACCGTGCCGCAACCGGCGGGGCGCCGGACCGTCACCGAGAGCCTCTGAACGCCGTTCTCAAGGAAACGGAAGAGGAGTTCCCATGCCCTCCAGCCCGTCGCGGCCCACGCCGAGCCGGCCGCCCACCTGGCGTCCGGCCGGGCGGCCCGGCCGCACTCGCGCCGGCTTCAGGCGGGACGCGGCCTGCTGAGGAACCCGGCCGCCGGAACATCGACAGAAAGAGCAGTATGCCCCGCTTCAGCATCATCGTTCCGTCCCATGGGGTCGCGGGCCGGCTGTCCCAGGCGCTGGACTCGGTCCTCTCCCAGCCCTTCGGCGACTTCGAGCTGATCCCGGTCTGCGACGCCGCCGACTCCCCGGCGGCGGACGTCGCCGCCGGGTACGCCGAGCGGGACTGCCGGGTGGCGCCGGTGAGCTCGCCGCCGGCGGCCGGTCTGGCGGGGGCCCGCAACGCCGGGCTGCGGGCGGCGATCGGCGACTGGCTGCTGTTCCTGGACGGCGACGACGAGCTGGTGCCCGGCGCGCTGGCGGCGCTGGACGCCCGGCTGAGCGAGACCGGTGACGTGGACGTCCTGTACTTCGAGCACGAGCGGACCCCGTGGTGGGTGGGCGAGCCGACCAACCCGGCCGCGCTGGTGCTCGCCCGGACGCCGGGCACGGTGTTCGCGCCCGAGCAGGCTCCACAGCTGACGGGGGTCCAGCTCCCGGCGTGGAGTGCGACCTACCGGCGCGCCTTCCTCGCCGCGCGGCAACTGCCCTTCCCCGACGGCCACTTCACCGATGTCGGCTTCGGTGGCCTGGTCGTGCTGGGCGCCGAGCGCATGGCGGTGCTGCGCCAGGTCGTCGTACGGCATCTGCTGCGGCGGCAGGGCAACCGGCTGAACCTGCCCGGGGAGCACCACTTCGAGCTGCTCGACCAGGCCGAGCTGGTGCTGGCGCAGGCCGTCGAGCAGGGGCTGGGCGAGAGCAGGCTCGGGCCGTTGTTCGAGCAGCTCTTCACCGCCGTACTGAAGACGGCCGCCCATCCGCGACGGCTGCCGCGCCGGCGCCGGGCCTTCTTCCGGCGGGCGAGCGGGCTCTACCGGCGGTACCGGCCGGCCGGGTTCCGGGTGCCGGCCGGGAGTCTCGGTGTGCAGCACCGGCTGCTGGCGAGGGGGGCGTACGCGGCGTTCCGGGCGCTGCGGGGCGCCAACCGGGCGGCGACTCGGGCGGTTTTGGGCGTGCCGCGGCCGCGCGGGCTGCGCACCCGGCTGCGCTACCGGTGGCAGTTGCGCCGCCGCCTGGACCGCAACCTCGCCGTGTACTGCGCGTACTGGGGCCGCGGCTACGTCTGCAACCCGGCCGCCATCCACGCCAAGGCGCGGGAGCTCGCCCCGCATCTGCGCTCGGTGTTCCTGGTCGAGGCCGAGCAGGCGCACACCGTGCCGAAGGGGGTGGAGTACGCGGTCATCGGCAGCCGCAGGTACTGGGACGTCCTCGCCCGGGCCAAGTACCTGATCAACAACGCCAACTTCGCGGACGCCGTGGTCAAGCGCAGGGGCAGCGTGCATCTGTCGACCCAGCACGGCACCCCGCTGAAGAAGATGGGCGCCGACCAGGCGACGTACCCCGTGGTGGCCGCGGCGACCGGCAGCTTCGCCAAGCTGCTGGCCCGTGTCGACCGCTGGGACTACAACCTCTCTTCCAACCCTCACTCGACTCAGATGTGGGAGAGCGCCTATCCCGCCGCGCACGAGACCCTCGAGTACGGCTATCCGCGCAACGACGTCTACTACACGGCGACCGCCGTCGACGTTGCCCGCATCCGCAGCGAACTCGGTGTCCCCGAGGGCAAGAAGGCTCTGCTCTACGCGCCCACGCACCGCGACCATGCGACCGGCTTCGAGTCGAGCCTCGACCTCGAGGCGTTGTGCGAGGAGATCGGCGACGAGTACGTCGTGCTGCTGCGCGCCCACTACTTCTACGACCGGGGAGCCGGGCGCGGCACCGGACGGATCATCGACGTCACCGCGCACCGCTCCTCCGAGGACGTGTGCCTGGCCGCCGACGCGCTGATCACCGACTACTCGTCGATCATGTTCGACTACGCCAACCTGGACCGGCCGATCGTCGTGTACGCCGACGACTGGGACGTCTACCGGGAGCTGCGAGGTGTCTACTTCGACCTGATGCAGGCCCCGCCGGGCCGGGTGACGCGGACACCGGGCGAGCTGGCGGCCGTCCTGCGCGACGGCTCGTGGGCGGACGAGGAGGCCGCGGCCCTGCGCGCCGCTTTCCGGGAACGGTTCTGCCAGTTCGACGACGGACGCGCCGCCGAGCGCGTCGTACGCCGGGTACTGCTGGGCGAGCCGCCCGAGGCGATCGAGCCGGTGATCCCTCTCGCCGAGCGCATCCCCGCCCCCGCCGCGACGACCCTCGTAAGGAACTGAGGTACCGACGTGCCCCGCTTCAGCATCATCGTCCCCGTCTTCAAGGTGCAGGGCTTCCTGCGGGAGTGCCTGGACTCGGTGCTCGGGCAGTCGTACGCCGACTTCGAGGTGATCGCCGTCGACGACCGCTCCCCCGACGGCTGCCCGGCCATCCTGGACGCCTACGCCGAGGGCGACGCACGCGTGCGTGTGCTGCACCTGCCGGAGAACGTCGGCCTCGGCCGGGCCCGCAACGCCGGTCTGGAGCAGGCGAGCGGCGACTACGTCCTCTTCCTCGACAGCGACGACAGGTACACACCGGGCCTGCTGGCGGCCGTCGCCGCGCGCCTGGAGGCGGCCGACGAACCGGACATCCTGGTCTTCGACCATGTGCGCACCCACTGGTGGGGCCTCGGGGGTCGCAGTACGGCGGCCGACCTGCTGGCCGCGGCCGGGACGGGCACCTTCAACGTCCGTGAGAACCCGGAGTATCTGCATCTGTTCCTGGTCGCCTGGAACAAGGCGTTCCGGCGGGACTTCTTCCTGAGGCACGAGCTGCGCTATGCGCCGGGTCTGTACGAGGACGCGCCCGTCACCTACCGCTCGATGGTGCTGGCCGACCGCATCGCCGGTCTGGAGCGGATCGGGGTCGAGTACCGGCAGCGCCGGCAGGGCGCCATCACCAAGACGCCGGGGCGGCGGCACTTCGACATCTTCCCGCAGTACGAGGGCCTGTTCGCGTTCCTCGCGCAGCGCCCGGACCTGGCGTGGGCGCGCCCGCTGCTGTTCGAACGGGCCCTGGACCACATGCTGTTCGTGCTCGCGCGCGAGGACCGGGTGCGGCCCGCGGACCGGCGGGACTTCTACCGCGAGATCCGCTCCTTCCACGCCCGCCACCTTCCTGAGGGCTTCACGCCGCCCGACGGCTGGCGCGGCAAGGAGATGCGGCTGCTGGCGACGGCTTCCTACCCGTCGTACGCCGTCGCACGCGGCCTGCGCGATGTACGCAGGGCTGCGGGACACGGCAAGCGGCGCGTGACACGCGCGGCGTCGAACCGGGCCCGACGCGCCTGGTACGCCGCCCAGTCGAAGCTCCCGCTCGATCCGCACCTGGCCGTCTACTCGGCGTTCTCCCATCGCGGGGTGCTGGGAGATCCGGCGGCGGTCCACGCCAAGGCCCGCGAGGTCGCCCCGCACATCAGGGGCGTGTGGGTGGTCCAGGAGGACGCCGTGGACGCGCTGCCGCCCGGCATCGACTTCGTGACGCCCGGCTCGCGGCGCTACCACGAGGTCATGGCGCGGGCCACGTACTGGGTGAACAACGTCAACTGGCCGGGCACCCTGGCCAAGCGCCCCGGCAGCGTCCACGTCCACACCCACCAGGGCACCCCGCTCAAGTACATGGCGGCCGACCTGCTGACCAAGCCCGGCGCCCGGCACGGCTTCGACGTGCCGAAGATGCTGTGGCGCGCCGACCGCTGGGACTACAGCCTGGTGGCCAACCGGCACTCGGAGCTGGCGTGGGAGCGGGCGTATCCGTGCCACTTCACGTCGCTCAGGACGGGGAGCCCGCGCAACGACGTGCTGGTCAACGCGGGCCCCGGGGCAGGTGCGGAGGTGCGGGCGCGGCTCGGTGTCCCCGCGGGCGACACCGTCGTGCTGTACGCGCCGACCCGCCGCGAGTACCGCCGGGGCGGCCATGTCGACCGGATCGACCTGGCCCGGTTCGCCCGGGATCTCGGCACGGGCCACACCCTCGTCGTACGGCTGCATCCGTCGCTCGCCAAGGGCACCGCCCGCGGGATGGGCCTGGCCGATCTGCACCGGCGCGGCGTGCTGATCGACGCGACCGACGAACCGCATGTCGAGGACGTGCTGCTCGCCGCCGACGTGCTGGTCACCGACTACTCCGCCCTGATGTTCGACTACGCCAACCTCGACCGGCCGATCGTGGTGCACGCCGACGACTGGGGGGCGTACGCGGCGAGCCGGGGCGCCTACTTCGACATCACGGCCGACGCGCCGGGCCATGTGTCGCGCTCGTACCGGGAGTTGGCGTGGCTCTTCGCGTCCGGCACGTGGCAGGACGGGGAGTCGGCGCGGTTGCGCGCGGGGTTTCGGGAGCGGTTCTGCGAGTTCGACGACGGGCTGGCCGCGGAGCGGGTCGTGCGCACGGTGATGCTGGGTGAGCGGATGCCGGAGCGGCCGGGCGGGGTCGAGCGGGTGCCTGCGCCGGCGGCGGCGAGGTCGTCGCTCATGGATGCCCGCTGAAGCGTTCCCACGACGGGTTCCAGGCCGGCTCACTCGATGAGGTGAAGTGAGGTAGAGGCGTTGACCTTGCCGGGAACATACGGCAAATGCCTCAAACCAGCACAACCTCCACGACCAGAGCCGCGGGCGCCGCTGTCGGTGTCCTCGTCCGGAGGACCGTGCGTGGCGCGAGTGCCCTGCGCGGCGGCCGCAGTTGGCATCCGACGCCGTACCAGGTCTACGGCTTCCTGTTCTACCTGGTGATGCTGCTGGCGTACTGGGCCGTGCCGCTGTGCTGCGACGCGGGCCAGCACGCGGCGGTCGTCGAACGCCTGAAGGCGGACCTGCTCCACCCGCGCCACCCGATGGCGGACCTGCCGGGCGCGGGCAGCCCGTACTACTCGCCGTACGCGGTCGCGCAGGGCGTGTTCGCCCGGCTGACGGGGCTGGGTGGCTGGGAGGTGGTGCGACTGACCGGCGCACTGAACCTGCTCGTGCTGCTGACCGGCATCGGCCGTTTCGTGCGCGTGCTGACGCCGAGGCCGTGGGCGCCGGTGCTCGCACTGGGGGCGATGACGCTGCTGTGGGGGACCGAGCGGGCCTGGTGGAGCGGCTATCTGAGCCTGATGTCGATGACGGGGAACCTCGGCTACCCCTCGGCCTTCGCCATCGGCCTCACCTTCTGGGCGTGGGCGCTGACGGGGGCGCGGGCGCGGGGCCAGGGACAGGAACAGGGGCAGGAACAGGGGGAGGGCCGGCAGCAGGGGCTCGTCCGGTACGTCGGACCGAGCGGACTCCCGGGGCTCGCCGGGTACGCGGGGATCGGGGTGCTCTACGGGCTGATCCTGCTGATCCATCCGATCACCGCGGCGGCCGCGGCACTGGGCGCGGTGGCGTTCGTGGCGGGGTGGCAGCGGGGGTGGCTTCGGGGGCAGCGGGGCGCCCTGGCCGTGCGGTGGGGGGTGATGACCGGCACGGCGGTGCTGCTCGCCTGGTCCTGGCCGTACTTCGACGTGTTCGCGCTGGCCGGGGACGACAGCGTGGACTGGATGCACGAGCGGCTGTACGAGCAGCTCGGCGGGCAGTTCTGGCTGGCGCTGCTGGGGCTGCCGGCGCTGTGGCTGCGATGGCGGCGCGGCTCCCGGCGGGATCCGCTGGTGCTGCTCTTCGCCCTCGACTGCCTGCTCGTGGCGTACGGCTGGGTCAGCGGCCACTACACCTACGGCAGGATCCTCGGGCTCACCCTGGTGCCGCTGCAGTTCGCCCTGGCCGTGGAGCTGGCGGCGCCCCGGCCGTGGGGCAGGGCGCGCCGGGTGCTGGGTGGGGCCGCGGTCGCCGGGGCCTGCGTCGGGTTCCTGACCGTGCAGGGCGGGGCGGTGGTGCCGCGGGCCGTGGATCCGATCGGGCTCGAACAGCCCTCGCTGTGGCCGTCGTACGCCTGGGTGGCACGGCAGGTCGGGAAGGGCGAGGTGGTGATCTCCGACGGGCACTACGCCCCTCGCTCCATCCCCGGGTACGGGCCGAACCTCGCCGCGCCGATCTGGCCCGACCCCGCCCTGGACGAGCGGGAGCGGGAACGCCGGCTCGCCGATGTCCGCACCTACCTCTCCCCCGCGTCGACCCGCGCCGAGCGCACGGCCGTCGCCCGGCGCTACCACGCGCGCTGGCTGCTGCTGACGCGGTGGAAGCGGGTGCCGGAGGAGGCGGTGGTGGTGGCGTGGAGCCGGGACACGGGGGAGGTGCTGGCGCGGATCGGGTGACCGCCGCCGTCGGGTGGGGTTACTCGATGACGAGGTCGACGTCGATGTTGCCGCGGGTGGCGTTGGAGTAGGGGCAGACCTGGTGGGCCTGCTCGACCAGCTTGCGGCCGGTCGTCTCGTCGAGGGTGTCGGGCAGCTCCACGCGCAGCGTCACCTTCAGGCCGAAGCCCTCGCCCTGCTTGCCGATGCCGACCTCGGCGGTGACGGCGGCGTCGGAGACGTCGACCTTCGCCTGGCGGCCGACGAGGCCGAGGGCGCTGCCGAAGCAGGCGGCGTAGCCGGCGGCGAAGAGCTGCTCCGGGTTCGTGCCCTCGCCGTTGCCGCCCAACTCCACCGGCGGGGCCAGCTTCAGGTCGATCTTGCCGTCGTTGGAGACGGCACGACCGTCGCGGCCGTGGGTGGCGGTGGCGACAGCGGTGTAGAGCGCGTCCATGGAAACCATCCCTCTCAAGTCACGTTCCGGCGGCTCCGTTGGCGGCCGCCGACGACGACAAGTAGAGCACGCAATTCAATTGCACACAACTGAATGACGGGCACGAGCTACCCTGGAGTCATGACGAGCACGCCCACGGCGGACTGGCTCCGCCTCGACCAGCAGATCTGCTTCTCCCTGAACGCCGCGTCGCGCGCCTTCGGGGGCGTCTACCGCGTGGTCCTGAAGGACCTCGGGCTCACCTATCCCCAGTACCTGGTGATGCTGGTGCTGTGGGAGCAGGGCGACCTGCCCGTGAAGAAGCTCGGCGAACACCTGCGCCTCGACTCCGGCACCCTGTCGCCGCTGCTCAAGCGGCTGGAGGCGGCCGGCCTGGTACGCCGGGAGCGCAGCGCCCGCGACGAGCGCTCGGTGGAGGTGCGGCTGACCGAGGAGGGCACCGCGCTGCGCGAGCAGGCCCTGCAGGTGCCGCGCCGGATCGCCGCGGCGACGGGCTTCGACGTCGACGAGATCCGCGAGCTGCGGGCACGGCTGGACCAGCTCACCTCGGCGCTGGACGCGGCGGCGGTGGAGGGGGCTACCGGTTAGGGGACTGCGCGGCACGCTCCGCGGCCAGGTGTGCCATGTGTTCGGCGGCCGGGCGGCGGACGTACAGCCGCAGCGGAGCGCCGGGCGGCCCCTCCGGCAGCGGCCGGAACTCCTCGCCCACGACGGTGAGCTTGACGCGCTCGGTGGGGTTGCGCGGATACCAGGGTGAGTTCAGCGCGTAGGGCTCGGCGACGACCCAGACCCGGTCGACCGAGGCAAGCCTGCGCCGCAGTTCGCCGGCCCCGACCTCACGGCCGTAGAGCGTCCCCGACCTCGGCCCGGACTGGCGCAGCGCGATGTCCCACGCCCACCGAAACCCCTTCGGATACGCGAGCACCGCCCGCCTCCCGATCGACGGCACGAACAGCACCGGATCGCCGGGGCGCAGATGCCGGGCGGCGTAGGCCGAGGTGGCGGCGAGGTTGTCGGGGCGGTGGGCCGGGGAGCGGTCCTGGCGGTGGAGGGGGAGGTGATGGAGGAAGACGAGGGTGATGGCGAGGGCGCCGGCGAGGGGGGTCAGGGGAACGCGCGGGGATCGGTCGGCGTTGCGGGCAGGACCACCCCGGTGCAGGCGAGCGAGGATGCCGGCGGGGCGGTCGCCGTGAGGCCCCACGCGGCACACGAGGCCGGCCAGCCGATCCGCCCCCGCGGCCACGAGCAACGGCGCCCCCGCGAGCGCGTACAGCACGTACCGGTCGTCGTACATGGGCCGGACCTGCGACACGGCGATGAGGAGCCCGGGCGGCACCACCAGCAACGGCACCGCGACCCCGGCGACCCGGCCCGCCCCCAGCCCCGCCACCATCAGCAGGACGCACACCCCGAACACCACCCCCGAGGGCCCGGCTGCGAACTCCCGCAGCAGTCGTCCCGCACTGCCCCACCCCGGCACCGGCAGCCACCCCACCTGCCCGGCCTGCGCCCGTGACACCACCAGCAACGGCAGCAGGGCGATCCCGGCGGCCGCTACGGCACATCCCCACGCTGCCCACACGCGTCTCGGCGCCCGCGCCACCCCCAACGTCACCGCATGCGCGCACACCACCGGCGCGGCCAGCTCGTGCAGCAGGCAGGTGACCGTGAGGACCACTCCGTACGCCCACCACACCCTCCGCACCAGCAGCAGCGTGGCTCCGGCCGCCCCGGCGGTCACCAGCGCGTACGACCGACCCTCCTGGGCGTAGTGCCCGACCAGCGGTGTCACCGCGTACAGCAGCCCGGCCCACAACCCCACCCTCGGTCGTGCCAGCCGCACCCCGAGCGCCGCGATCAGCCCCGACGCCGCGGCCGCCCCGAGCACCGACGGCAGCCGGAGGGCGATCTCGCCGGGATGTACGGCCAGGACCGCATGCATGAGCAGGTAGTACAGCGCGTGCACGGCGTCCACACCCTGCACCAGCCGCAGGATCTCCGGCACCGACCGCCGCGCGACCTGAAAGGTCACTCCCTCGTCCCGCCACATGCCGTCGCGGTCGAGCCCCCACAGCCCGAGCCCGAGCATGACGGCCACGGGGACACACACGGCGACGATCGCGGCCGCATCACCCTCGCGATCACTCTTCCTCGGCTCCCGGTCCCCGATCACCACGAGAAGGAGTTTGTACTATTAACTGATACTTATAGGTCATTGACGGCGTATCACCGCGAATATGCCACTCACCCGGCATACGATCTCGCGGTCATGAACCACAGTGAACCGGGACCCTGATGCCCCCTCACACCGCTCCCGCAGGCCGCACCGCGCACGACCCGCAGGTCGGCGTCATCGTCATCGGCTACAACGACGCCGCACACGTGACGACCGCCGTTCGCTCGGCGCTGGCGCAGGGGCCCGTCGTCCGTGAGGTCGTCGCCGTCGACGACTGCTCGACGGACCGCAGCGTCGATGTGCTCACCCGTCTCGCCGCGGCCGAACCGCGCGTGAAGGTGGTCCGGCGCCGGGTCAACAGCGGCGGCTGCGGCAGCCCGCGCAACACCGGGCTCGACCGGGTGACCTCGCCTTACGTGATGTTCCTTGATAGCGACGACGTACTTCCGCCGGGGGCGGTGGACGCGCTGCTCGCGGCGGCGAGGGGGGCGCGTGCGGAGGTGGCGAGCGGCCTGTGTGTGCGGCGGGAGCTACCCGGACGGCGCGAGGTGCCATGGCAGGCGCCTCTCTACGCCTCGCACGCCGTCTTCGAGCGGCCGGCGCAGCGCCCGCGCCTGGTCCACGACACGCTCTGCGTCAACAAGCTGTACCGCACCGACTTCCTGCGCGGGCACGGCATCCGCTTCCCCGAAGGCCGCTTCCCCTACGAGGACTTCGTCTTCACCGCGCGCGTGCTCGCCGCCCGGCCGCGCATCGCCCTCGTCCCCGACCGGGTCTACGTCTGGCACGTGCGCCGCGCGGCCGACCGGCTGTCCATCTCCCTGGACCGTGCCGACATCGCCAACTGGCGGGCACGCACGCAGGCGAGCCGGCTGGCGTACGACATCCTGCTGGGCGCCGGGCAGAAGGAGCTGGCGCGGGCGGCACGCGCCAAGTTCCTGGACCACGAGGTGCGGATATACGCGCGCGAGCTGGGGTTGCACGACGCCCACTACCAGCGGGCGTGGTGGACGCACACGCGGGCGTACCTCGCGGAGTACGACGCGTCCGACTGGGCCCACAACCCCACCGCCCCCGGCCGCCTCATCGGCCGCGTCGTCCTGGCCTCCCCCGAGCCCCGCGACCTGCCCCGCCTCAGGGACCTGGCCTCCCGCCCCGCCCGCCTCCTGCCGCCGTACGCCCACGCCTGCGACGGCACCCCCGTCTGGTCGGCCGACCTCCCCGAACCCACCCTGGACGCCCTGCTCGCCCGCCCCGTCCGCCTCCTCCCCCTGGCCGTCGACGCGGAACTGCACCCACGCACGCGCAGCGCCCTCCTCCGGCTCCGCCTGCACGAGCTGTACGGCAGGGTGGCGCAGGCGGGGCCCGAGGCGCTGGAGCTGGAGTGGCGGTGCCGGGAGACGGGGCGGGCGGCGGGGCCGCGTACGAGGGTGGCGCTCACGCCCGCGCCGCCGTCCCCGTTTTCGTCCTCGTCCTCGCCCTCGCCCGACGGGGTGTGGTCGGCCGAGACGACGGTCCGCTGGGCCGCGTTCTGCGGAGCACCCGGGCCGTCCGGGCCGTCCGGAGCATCCCGCACATGGGATCTCCGGCTGCGTGTGCGCTTCCAGGGCGGCGCGTACCGCGAGGTCACGGCGCACGCCCTCACGAGCGCCGGTTCGCTTCGCCGACGCGCGGTGGTCGGAGCCGGTCACGCCGTAGTACTCGTACAGCCGTACGTCACACACTCCGGAGCGCTGGCACTGCGCGTGGCCCCCGGTTCACGGGGAGTTATGTCTGTGGTCCGCAGCAGACTCCGCCGCCTGCTTCACTGGCACACGCACACTTGAGACAGACCAGTAGCGCAGACCAGTAGCGCAGACCAGCAGTGCAGACCACGGATGACCACAGGGCCCACTGACGAGGGGAACGGCCGCACATGACCTGGCTGATCACCGGCGGCGCCGGTTACATCGGAGCGCACGTCGTACGGGCGATGACCGAGGCGGGCGAACACGCCGTGGTGTACGACGACCTGTCCACCGGCATCGCCGACCGCGTTCCCGACGGCGTTCCGCTCGTCGTCGGCTCAACCCTGGACGGCGAGCGCGTCGCCCGCGCCATCGCGGCCCACCGCATCACAGGTGTCGTCCACCTCGCGGCGAAGAAGCAGGTCGGCGAGTCCGTCGACCTGCCGCTGCACTACTACCGGGAGAACGTCGAGGGCCTGCGGGTCCTGCTGGAAGCCGTGACCGCGGCGAACGTACGGTCCTTCGTCTTCTCCTCGTCGGCGGCCGTGTACGGCATGCCGGACGTGGACCTGGTGACGGAGGAGACGCCGTGCGCGCCGATGTCGCCGTACGGCGAGACCAAACTGGCCGGCGAGTGGCTGGTCCGGGCCACGGGCCGCGCGACAGGCCTGTCCACGGCGTCGCTGCGCTACTTCAACGTGGCGGGCGCGGCCGCCCCCGAACTCGCCGACACCGGCGTCTTCAACCTCATCCCGATGGTCTTCGAGAAGCTCACGCAGAACGCGCCCCCTCGGATCTTCGGCGACGACTACCCGACCCCCGACGGCACCTGCATCCGTGACTACATCCACGTCGTCGACCTGGCAGAGGCTCATGTCGCCGCGGCGCGGGCCCTGCAGTCCTCCCCCGGTCACTCCCTCACCCTGAACATCGGCCGCGGAGAGGGCGTTTCGGTCCGCGAGATGATCGACCTGGTCAACGCCGTCACCGGCTACGACCGCCCGCCGACCGTCACCCCCCGCCGCCCCGGCGACCCGGCCCGCGTCGTCGCCTCCGCCGACCGCATCGCCACCGAGCTGGACTGGAAGTCCAAGCACGACGTACAGGACATGATCGCGTCGGCTTGGGAGGGGTGGGTCCGGCTGCATCCGGGGGCGGCCCGGAGGTGACTCGGGGGCGCGGGGGTGCTTCGGCGCCCCACTGCGCACTACCGGCTGCCTACGAGTTGTTCAGGTACGTCAGCACCGCGAGAACTCTGCGATGACCGCTGTCGCTCTGCGGCAGGCCCAGCTTGAGGAAGACGTTGCCGATGTGCTTGTGGACGGCGCGTTCGGTGACGACGAGGCTCTTGGCGATGGTCGCGTTGTCGTGGCCCTCGGCCATGAGGGCCAGGACCTCGCGCTCGCGCGGGGTGAGGGAATCGAGCGGGGAGTCGCGGCGCCGGGTCAGGAGTTCGGTGACGACCTCGGGGTCCAGGGCGGTACCGCCGGCCGCGACCCGCTCCAGCGCGTCGAGGAACTCGTCCACCCGGCCGACCCGGTCCTTCAGCAGATAGCCGAGCCCGCTCGCGCCGCCGGCGAGCAGTTCGGCGGCGTACGACTCCTCGACGTACTGGGAGAGCACCAGGACCGGCAGCCCGGGCAACTCCTTGCGGGCGGCGAGCGCGGCGCGCAGCCCCTCGTCGCGGAAGTCCGGGGGCATCCGCACGTCGAGCACGGCGGCGTCGGGGCGGTGCTGCTGCAGTGCGGGCAGGATCTCGGGGCCCGTGGTGGCGGTGGCCACGACCTCGTGTCCGGCCGACGTCAGGAGGAGGACGAGGCCCTCGCGCAGCAGGGCGTTGTCCTCGGCGATCACGACTCTCACGGCAGTTCCGCCTCTGCTTCGGTCACCGCGCCCGCGGTGGCACCGCCTCGCTCGACCGGCGGTCGCTGCGCGCAGCCTACTCAGAGCGCCTTGAGCGCCTGCGTCGTGGCCCGGGCCAGCGCGTCCAGGTAGCCCTTGGGCAGCTTCGGGCTCCGGGCCACGACCATCCGCCAGTACAACGGGCCCGAGATCAGGTCGAGCGCGAGCTCGTTGTCGAAGCCCGCCCGTACCTCGCCACGCCCCTGCGCCCCGGTCAGGATCTTGCTGGCGACCCCCTCCTGCCCCTGCTCCAGCGCCTTCTGCAGCGCCTCGGCGATCTCGGGGTTGCGGGCCGCCTCGGCCTGGAGGTCGGGGATGATCTGCGACACGACGGGGTGACGCAACGCGCGCGAGGTCACCTCGTACAGCATCCGCAGGTCCCCCTCCAGGGAACCCGTGTTCGGCGTCGGCAGCCCCATGACCGCCACCGCCGACACCACGTCGAGCACCAGGTGCAGCTTGGAACGCCAGCGCCGGTAGACCGCGGTCTTGCCGACGCCCGCGCGGCGCGCGATGCCCTCGATCGACATCCGCGCGTAGCCGACCGACGCCAGTTCCTCGAAGACGGCCGACCGGATGGCCTCCGTCACGTCCTCCCGGAGCACCGCCGCCCCGGCGGGGGTCCGGCGGCGCGGACTCGTCTGGGGCCGGTCGGCGTTCGTCGTCATGCGGAACAGCATAGGCCGTCGCGACGAAACGGTTGCGTTCCGACGTACCGAAGATCTACGCTCACGTTGCGACGATACGGTGCCGTCCCGACGTAAGAATTCGTGAAGAGAAGCGTAAGAACCCGCCCCGCCACCCTCCTTGCAGCCCTCCTCCTCGCACCCCCTCCCCCCGAGCGAAAGCAGCGGATGTGACCCAGGCCCTCCACACACCGCCCCCCACGGCTCCCGCCCCGCCCTACGAAGCCGACCTCGCGGCCCTCGCCGCCCGGCACGGTCTCTCGGTCAGCGGGGCCCGCCCCTCCCTGCGCGAGTACGTGGGCCGGCTGTGGGCGCGCCGGCACTTCATCGGCGCCTTCTCCACCGCCAAGCTCACGGCGCAGTACAGCCAGGCGAAACTAGGCCAGCTCTGGCAGGTGATGACGCCGTTGCTGAACGCGGCGGTGTACTACCTCATCTTCGGCAAGCTGCTCGGCACGAGCCGGGGGGTGCCGGACTACATCCCGTTCCTGGTGACGGGGGTGTTCGTGTGGACGTTCACGCAGAGCTCGATCATGGCCGGCACCCGCGCGATCTCCGGCAACCTGGGCCTCGTACGCGCCCTGCACTTCCCGCGGGCCGCGCTGCCGATCTCCTTCGCCTTGCAGCAGCTCCAGCAGCTGCTGTTCTCGATGGCGGCCCTGGTCGTGATCCTGCTCTTCTTCGGCATCCCGGTCGCCGCCTCCTGGGTCCTGGTGATCCCGGCGCTGGTGCTGCAGTCCGTCTTCAACACCGGCATCGCGATGATCATGGCCCGGATGGGCGCGAAGACACCGGACATCGCCCAGCTGATGCCGTTCGTGCTGCGCACCTGGATGTACGCGTCGGGCGTGATGTTCAGCATCAGCCACATGATGGCCAAGCACACCGACTGGCCGTCCTGGCTGACCGGGGCCCTGCAGGCCAACCCCGCGGCCGTCTACATCGACCTGATGCGTTTCGCGCTGATCGACAGCTTCCACGCGAGCCAGCTCCCGCCGCACGTGTGGGCGATCGCGACGGGCTGGGCGCTGCTCGCCGGCGTCGGCGGCTTCATCTACTTCTGGAAGGCTGAGGAGACGTACGGCCGTGGCTGACAACGCACAGCTCGCACAAGAGCAGATCCTGTCGGCCCAGCGGGCCCAGCAGGTCCCCACCGTCATCGCGGACGGCGTCGACATCGTCTACCGCGTCAACGGCACCGGCGCCGGCCGCGGCTCGGCCACCGCCGCCCTGAACCGCATCATGCGCCGCAAGCAGACCGAGAAGGCGTCGGGCGTGCGCAAGGTACACGCCGTCAGGAACGTCTCCTTCGTGGCGTACCGGGGCGAGGCGATCGGGCTCATCGGCACCAACGGCTCCGGCAAGTCGACCCTGCTGAAGGCGGTCGCCGGTCTCCTCCCGGTCGAGAACGGCCGTATCTACACCGACGGCCAGCCCTCCCTCCTCGGCGTGAACGCGGCCCTGATGAACGACCTCACCGGCGAGCGCAACGTCCACCTCGGCGGCCTCGCGATGGGCATGTCCCGCGAGCAGGTCAAGGAGTGCTACCAGGAGATCGTCGACTTCTCCGGCATCAACGACAAGGGCGACTTCATCACCCTCCCCATGCGCACGTACTCCTCCGGCATGGCGGCCCGCCTGCGCTTCTCCATCGCCGCCGCCAAGGACCACGACGTGCTGCTGATCGACGAGGCCCTCGCCACCGGCGACCGCTCCTTCCAGAAGCGCTCCGAGGCCCGGATCCGCGAGCTGCGCAAGCACGCGGGCACCGTGTTCCTGGTCAGCCACAACAACAAGTCGATCCGGGACACCTGCGACCGCGTGCTGTGGCTGGAGCGCGGCGAGCTGCGGATGGACGGGCCGGCGGACGACGTGCTGAAGGAGTACGAGGCCTTCACGGGGGACAAGTCGGCCAGGCCGAACCCGAAGGCCAAGCCGAAGCCGGCATCCGCGGCGGCCCCTGCCGCTGCCGCTCTTCCCTCGTGAGGCCCAACCAGAGGTCACCCTTTCACCCCATTAGTGTCACTATGACCTAAGTCGGTAGGCCCCGGGAGGTGAAGGAGTCCCCGCGATGCCCGAGCTCAGCGTCATCGTCCACGGGCCGAACACCCAGGACCGTCTGACCGGACTCCTCGCCTCCGTCGCCGCGCACCCGCACCCCGACGTCGAGGTGATCGTGGCCGCGGTCGGGCCGTGGGCCCAGGAGACGGCCCGGGCGTACGCCCCCGAGATGCTGGTGCTGCCCCTGCCGGACGGGACGGACGACGCCGCGGCCCGCTCGGCCGGCGCGGCCCGGGCCTGCGGCCGCTGGCTGCACTTCGTGCACGCGAAGGACGGCCTGCCCGCCGGCGCCCCGCGCACGGTCGCCGAGCGGGTCGCGCAGTTGCCGGACGAGGTGGACGTCCTCCTCTTCGACCATGTCCGCTCCACCTGGGAGACCTCCGGCCTGCCCTCCTCGGACGGCCCCCGCCTGGCCCGCGCGGGCCGCGCCGCCCACCCCCTCGACGACATCGCCCGCAGCGCGCTCCGCATCACCCCGCTGCTGGGCAACCGCGTGCTGCGCACCCCCTTCTGGCAGGCGCACGAGCCCCGGCTCACCACCCCTGACGAGCCGTACGCCGCCTACGCCGCCCTCCTCCTCGCCGACCACGTCGCCGCCCTGAACCAGGTGGCGTACGAGCACCACGAGCTGCGCCCGGAGAGCCTGCCCCCGGTCACCCCCGAGCAGCACCACGCCCTCGTCGACCGCTACGAAGCCCTCCTCACCCTCGCCACCGGCGCCGCAGGCCGCGCAGCCCCCGCAGGCCACCCGAGCCGCACCACCCACGCCGTCCTGTACGACGTGATGATCCGTGACTGTCTGCGCACGTTCGCCCGCACCCCCATGCCGGACCCGGCAGCCAGGGAGTTCTTCCACCGCGCCGCCGAAGCCGCCGTCCGGCAACGCCCTCCCGGGTACCGCCGCCCCGCCGGCCCCGAGGGCATCCGCCGAGCCCTCCTGGAGGAGAACGCGTACGCCAGGTACCGCGCCTTCCAGGCCGCCAACCGCACCCGCCGAGCCGCGAAGTCGGCCCTGGGAGCCCGCGCACGCCAGGTCTCCGCCGCCCTCGGCGACCACCACTACCGCAGGTCACTGTCCCGCCCCGTCAACCCCAACCTGGCCGTCTTCGCGGCGTACTGGAACCGCGGAGTCGCCTGCAACCCGGCGGCGATCGCGGCCAAGCTCACCGAACTGGCCCCCCAGATCCACCAGGTGTGGGTGGTGACACCCGACAACGCGCCCCTCCTGCCACCCCACACCGACCACGTGCTCCCCGGCACCCGCCGCTACCGCGAAGTGCTGGCCACGGCGAAGTACCTGGTCAACAACGTCAACTTCCCCAACGTGGTCGTGAAACGCCCCGACGCGATCCACCTCCAGACCCACCACGGCACCCCGCTCAAGCGCATGGGCGTGGACCAGATGGAGTTCCCTGCGGCAGCCAAGGGCCTGGACTTCCAGGCGCTGCTGGCCCGTATCGACAAGTGGGACTACAGCGTCTCGGCCAACAGCCACTCCACCCGCATGTGGGAGCGCGCGTACCCCTCCCGCTTCGTCTCCCTCGACCACGGCTATCCGCGCAACGACGTGTACTACACGGCCACCGCGGCCGACATCCGCACGATCCGCGACCGGCTGGGCATCCCCCCGGCCCATCGCGCGATCCTCTACGCCCCCACCCACCGCGACTACGAGGCCGGCTGGACGCCCCGCCTGGACCTCGCCACTCTCGCCGAGCACCTGGGCAAGGACACGGTCCTGCTGGTCCGCGGCCACTACTTCTACGACGGCACGCCGTCCCCGCTGACCGCCCTGCGCCGCACGCGCCGGGTCATCGACGTCTCCGCCTACGACCCGGTCGAGGACCTGGCCCTGGCCGCGGACGCGCTGGTCACGGACTACTCGTCCATCATGTTCGACTACGCCAACCTCGACCGCCCGATCGTCGTCCACGCCGACGACTGGGAGACCTACCGCTCCACCCGCGGCGTCTACTTCGACCTGATGGCCGAGCCGCCCGGCCAAGTGGCCCGCACCCAGCAGGAACTGACCGAGATCCTCACCACGTCGGCCTGGCACGACGAGGGCGCGACGAAGGCGCGGACCGCCTTCCGCCACCGGTTCTGCGAGTACGACGACGGACGCGCCGCCGAACGCGTCGTACGCCGGGTGTTCCTGGGCGAGAGCGAGGACGCCCTGCCGCCCGTGACCCCACTGCAGGACCGCACACCGGCACCGAGCCCGAGGGAGGCGGTATGACGCCGGACGTCACACCCGCGGACGCCACACCCCCGGACGTCACCGTCACGGTCATCGTCTACAACGACGCCGAGCGCCTCCCCCGAGCTGTGGAGTCGGTACGCCGCCAGACCCACACCAACATCGAGATCATCATCAGCGACGACCACTCGACGGACGAAACCCCGCAGGTGGCAAGCCACTTGGCGGCCAAGGACCCCCGCATCCGCCAGCTCCGCCTGCCCGAGAACAGCGGCGGCTGCAGTGCCCCGCGCAACGGCGCCCTTCAGATCGCGCGAGCGCCGTACGTGATGTTCCTGGACAGCGACGACGAACTGACCGACGACGCGGTGGAGTTGTTGCTGTCCGCCCACCGTGAGCGGGAGATCGACTTCGCGATGGGCGCGGTCGTGCGGATCCGCGAGGACAGCGGCCGCCGCACGAGATGGATGCCGCACCTGGTCGCCGAGCGCCGCACGGTGATCGGCATCGAGTCCGAACCCCGGCTGCTCTTCGAGCACCTGTCGACGAGCAAGATGTACGCCCGGGCCTTCCTGGACCGCCACGACCTCCGCTTTCCGGAGGGCATCCACTACGAGGACCAGCTGTTCTCGGCACAGGCGTACTGCCTGGCCAAGGAGTTCACGATCGTCCCGGAGCCGGTGTACCGCTGGCACATCGCGCCCTACGCCGCGACCGACGCGGCATCGATCTCCAACCAGCGCGACCGACTCGACAACGTCCGCGACCGCGTCCGCGTCCAGCGCCTGATCGACGACTTCCTCACCGAGAGCGGGCACTCGGGGCTGCGCGACGACAAGGACTACAAGTTCCTCAAGCACGACTTCCGGATGTACGCCGGGGACCTGCCGTACCGCGACGGGCAGTGGCTGACCTCCTTCGCGGACATCATGACCCCCTACCTGGAGACCCTGTCCCCCACGGCCTACGCCCGCCTGCCCCGTACGGAACGCGTGGTCGTGCAACTGGTCCGCGAGCGCCGCTTCCAGGAGGCCGCTCTGGCGGCGCGGGGCCTGGGCCACTCGGTGGCGCCAAGGCAGGTGACACCGGACGCGAAGGGCCACACGTACTGGGGCGAGACCGTACCCGGAACCGACTGGTCCCGCCGCGAACTGGACGTCACGGACCTCGAACTGGACACGCGCCCGTTCCGAAGCGCCCAGTTCCGCCACGAGATCACCGAACTCATCCGTGGCCCCGGCGCCTCGATCGACCTCACCATCCGAACCTACGACCCCGGCCTGCGCCTCCCGGTCGGCCCCCACCGCGCCGGTCTCCTGCTCACCCCCGGCCGACGCCGCCTCAAGGTCCCCTTCCGCCTCACCCCGGTCCGCCCCGGCGTCTACGAGGGCCACGTCCACCTCGACCTCGCCACGGCCCCGGTCCCCCACCACGGCTTCGCAGGCGTCCGTCACCCTTTGCTCCGCATCGAACACCAGGGCCAGGCCCACTCGGCCGTACTCCTCGCCCCGCTGGACTTCCCCACCCTGACCACCCGCATCCCGTACCGCGGGGGCGCGGCACCACACCAGGTGACGATCGAGCCCGAGGGCCGGGGCGCCGGCCGACTCCAGATCCGATGGCAGCCGGTGGGCGTAACGGCAAGACTCCTCCATCCCCTGGCACGCCGCGCGGCCCGACCGAGGGTGAGAAGGGCAGCACGCCTGCTGAGGAGCGCGTTGCGCTAGGACGTCCATGGGTCACCATGCCTGAGCCCACGCACCGGCGCCGGCCGCACAATCCAGCCCGTCCAGCGCCCGAAGACGAGGCCACACCATCCCTCCCGCCCCCGGCCCGCACAATCCAGCCCGTCCGGCGTTTGAGGACGAGGCCGTTCAGGCCGAACGGGGGTCCAGGGGGCGGCAGCCCCCTGGCCGGGGTCGAAGGGGCGGAGCCCCTTCAAGGACGGGAAGGGCAGGGGCGGCGGGGGCGAGGAAACCCGGAACCCGTCACCGCACCACCTCATACAACACCTGCCCACCCGGCCCCCGAGCCACCACCCGCACCCCGGAGCCGACCCCACCCCCATCCCCCCGGTCCACAACCCACCGCACCCCATACGCCCGCACAATCCCCCGCCGCACCCTCTCCGACGTCCCTGCCGCGAAGTACCGCCGCACAGCCTCCCCCCGCCGCTCCTCATCCGGCAGAAAGAAGTCCGGATACCCAGGCGCCACGGTGTACGCCCCATACGCCGGAATCTGCCGCGCCGGAAAAGTCCGCGCCATCACCACGTCCCCGTACTCGACCCACGGCGTGACCCAGTGATACCCCACCCACGGCACCCGGTACTTCGCCGCGACCACCCCCGGCAACACACCCCGCGGAACGACGTACCCGACAGTCCCGACCTGCGCCCAGGCCCCCACAACCAACGCCCCACCAAGCACCCCCACTCCCACACCACGCCACCACGGCCGCCGCCCCCACACCTCCACCACCCCCAACGCGGCGGCGATCTGAGCAGGGATCACCACCGCCGGTACAGCCCGCCCCCACGAGTAGTGCCCACTCACCCCACCCGCCCCCACGACCACCACCCCCAGCACGAAGAACAGCACCAGCGGATCCCACCGATCCCGCCACCACCGCACCCCGAGCGCCACCACCCCCACCAGCACCAGCCAGTACCGCCCCACCAAATCCCGGTACAACCCCCGGTGCACCGCCTCCAGATCGGCCCCCGCCCCGACCAACGCGAAGAAGTCGTAGTACGGCCAGACCCACAGAACCGCCACCCCCACCAACGCCCCCGCCCCAAGCCGCGCCCACACCTCACCCCCCACCCGCGCAGCGACCACCGTGGCCAGCGCCCCCAGACAAGCCACCACCCCCGAGAACTGATGGCAGAGCAGAATCACCGCCCACAGCACACCGAGCCCGGCCCACACGCCCCACCCCGGTGCCGCCCCCGACCGCACCGCCCGCGCCAGCCAGGCCCAGAGGTGAAACGCCAGCCCCAACGCGAACACACTCGGATACGACACCGTCAACGCCAGCGAGTTCAGCCCGAGAAACCCGCTCCAGGTGAACAGCGACGTCCCCCACAGGAACACCAGGCACAGCAAGGACAGCGCGGGCGCAGCCGGATGCACGCTCAGCGTCCGCACGTACCGCCACACGCCGCTGACGAACAACCCGAGCGCGACCACCGCACCGATCCGCAGCACGACGAAGACGGAGAACCCCGTCACCCGGGCGACACACCCGAGCACCAGCATCCAGGGCGAGTAGTACGGACTCGGCGTGTCCGCGTCGACGAGCGGATTGCCGGGATCGACCAGATCGTGCCGCAGGCGCTGCACGGTCGCCGCGTGCATACCGAGGTCTCCGGCCCACGGAAGCCGGACGATCACGAGAAGCAGCAGCACAACGACCAGCAGGGCGCCGACCTGCGGAACAACCGAAGGTCTCCGCAGCGCGGCCCGCATCGTGCTCACGCCAGCACTGTAATTCCCGTTATGCCCCAAATACGCGAGCGCCCCGGACTGTCACAGTCCGGGGCGCCCTGACCCGCGTACGAGCTGCGTACGACCTACATACGCATCAAGTAGCCCGCGCGGCTACGAGTGCTGGCGCAGCAACGTCCGCATCGTCCGCATCGCCACCGACAGGTTGGCCAGATCGAACGCCTCCGACCCCTGGATCTCCTCCAGTGTCGTACGCGCCCGTCCCAGGATCGCCGAGTTCTTCTGCTCCCACGCCTTGAAACGCTGCTCGGGCGTCGCCGTGCCGTTGCCGGCCGCGAGGATGTCCGAGGTCAGGGCCGCGTGGGCGGCGTACAGGTCCTCCCGGATGGAGGCGCGGGCCATGGACTGCCAGCGGTCCGCGCGCGGCAGCTCGATGATGCGGTCCATGAGCTGGGTGATACGGAGCCGGTCGGCGAGGTCGTAGTACACCTCGGCGACGTCCATCGGGTCCTTGCCGAGGCGGTCGGCCACCGAGACGATGTCCAGCGTCGGGAAGGCCGAGGAGAACCCGGACACCCGCGTGGCCAGTTCGGCCGGGACGCCGACGCCCGTCAGCTCGTCGTAGATCTGCTGGTACCACTCCAGGTCCGCGCCCCTGAGCAGCTTCGGCAGCTGCGACCACACCTGCTCGACACGGTCACTGAAGAAGTCGATGGTGTCGGCCAGCTCCAACGGCTGCGGCCGGTTGTTGAGCAGCCAGCGCGTGCCACGCTCCACGAGGCGGCGCGAGTGCAGCCGGATCCGGGTCTGGACGGCGGCCTCGACCTTGTTGTCGAGCGCCTCGACCGCGTCCCACACGACCCCCGAGCGGAAGATCGCGCGGGCCACCGTCTGCGCCCGGACGATCTCCTCCAGGGAGGCTCCGGTCTCCTCGCGCAGCCGGTGCAGATACGTCGTACCGCCCGTGTTGACCGTGTCGTTGACCAGCACGGTCGTGGTGATCTCACGGCGCAGCGGGTGGCTGACGAGGTGGGCCGGGAACTGTTCGCGCAGCTCGGTCGGGAAGTACGCGTGCAGCAGGGTGCTCAGGTACGGGTCGTCCGGCAGCGTGGTGTGCAGCAGTTCCTCGGCGACCGTGATCTTCGTGTACGCCATCAGGACGGCCGTCTCCGGGCCGGTGAGGCCGTGGCCGGTGCCGAGGCGTTCGCGGATCTGGCGGTCGGTCGGCAGGAACTCCAGCGCCCGGTCCAGGTGCCCCTCCCTGACCATGTGCTTCATGAATCGCTGCTGGGCGTGGAGCATGGCGCTGGACTGCGCGAGAGCGTTGGCGATCGCCGTGTTCTGCGCGTAGTTGTTGCGCAGGACCAGGCGGCCGACCTCGTCGGTCATCTCGGCGAGCAGCTTGTTGCGCTGCTTGACGGTCATGTCGCCGTCGCTGACCAGGCTGTTGAGCAGGATCTTGATGTTCACCTCGTGGTCGGAGGTGTCCACGCCCGCGCTGTTGTCGATGGCGTCGGTGTTGATCCGGCCGCCGTGCCGCGCGAACTCGATCCGGCCGAGCTGGGTCAGGCCGAGGTTGCCGCCCTCGCCGACGACCTTGACGCGCAGGTCGGCGCCGTCGACGCGGATGGCGTCGTTGGCCTTGTCGCCGACGTCGGCGTGGGACTCGGTCGAGGCCTTGACGTACGTACCGATGCCGCCGTTCCACAGCAGGTCCACCGGCGACTGCAGGATGGCCTTCATCAGCTCGGCCGGGGTCATCTTGGCGACCTTGCCCTCGATGCCCAGCGCCTCGCGGATGTGCGCGTTGACCGGGATGGCCTTGGCGCTGCGCGGGAAGACGCCGCCACCGGCCGAGATCAGCTCGGTGTTGTAGTCCTCCCAGCTGGAGCGCGGCAGCTCGAAGACGCGGCGGCGCTCGGCGTAGGAGGTGGCCGCGTCCGGGTTCGGGTCGATGAAGATGTGCCGGTGGTCGAAGGCGGCGACCAGGCGGATGTGCTCGCTGAGCAGCATGCCGTTGCCGAACACGTCACCGGACATGTCGCCGATGCCGACGACCGTGAAGTCCTCGGTCTGCGTGTCCACGCCCAGCTCACGGAAGTGCCGCTTGACGGACTCCCAGGCGCCGCGGGCGGTGATGCCCATGCCCTTGTGGTCGTAGCCGGCCGAGCCGCCGGAGGCGAAGGCGTCGCCGAGCCAGAAGTTGTATTGCTCGGCGACCCCGTTGGCGATGTCGGAGAAGGTCGCGGTGCCCTTGTCGGCGGCGACGACGAGGTAGGTGTCGTCCTCGTCGTGCCGGACGACGTCGGCCGGGGGCACGACCTCGCCGGCCACCATGTTGTCCGTGATGTCGAGCAGGGCCGAGATGAACATCTTGTAGCTGGCGATGCCCTCGGCCAGCCACGCGTCCCGGTCCACGCTCGGGTCGGGCAGCTGCTTGGCGACGAAGCCGCCCTTGGCGCCGACGGGCACGATGACGGTGTTCTTCACCATCTGCGCCTTGACCAGGCCGAGGATCTCGGTGCGGAAGTCCTCACGCCGGTCGGACCAGCGCAGGCCACCGCGCGCGACCTTGCCGAAGCGCAGGTGCACGCCCTCGACGCGCGGCGAGTAGACCCAGATCTCGTACGCCGGCCGCGGCGCCGGCAGGTCGGGGATGGCCTGCGGGTCGAACTTCATGGAGACGTAGTCGTGCAGCTTGCCGCCCGCCGCCTCCTGGAAGAAGTTCGTGCGCAGCGTCGCCTTGATGACGGTGAGGAAGGACCGCAGGATCCGGTCCTCGTCGAGGCTCGCCACCTGGTCGAGCGCCGCGTCGACCTCCTCGAGCAGCGCGTCCACGATCTCGCGGCCCGCGCGCTGGCGGTCCGGCGACATCCGCGCCTCGAACAGGGAGACGAGCAGCCGGGTGGTGTGGACGTTGTTGCGGAGGGTGTCCTCCATGTAGTCCTGCGAGAAGGTGGAGCCCGCCTGCCGCAGGTACTTGGCGTACGCCCGCAGCACCATCGCCTGCCGCCAGGTCAGCCCGGCGCCCAGTACCAGGGCGTTGAAGCCGTCGTTCTCCGCCTTGCCGGTCCAGGTGGCGGCGAAGGCCTCGGAGAACCGTTCGCGCGCGTCGTCGCCGAGGTAGTCACCGCCGCCCGCGGCCGGGGCCATGCGCAGACCGAAGTCGTAGATCCAGGCGACACTGCGGTCCGAGCAGCGCAGTTCGTACGGCCGCTCGTCCACGACCTCGACGCCGAGCCGGCTGAGGACCGGCAGAACGGCCGACAGGGAGACGGCCGCACCCTTGCGGTAGATCTTGAACCGGCGCTCGTCGGGGGCGGCGCCGACCGGCTCGTACAGGCTCAGCGAGAAGTTGTTGTCCTCGGTGAGCTGCTCGATGTGGACCAGGTCGGAGACCGCCGAGCGCGGAGAGTGGTCGGCCTTGTAGCCCTCGGGGAAGGCATTGCCGTAGCGGCGTGACAGCTCGGCGGCGCGCTCTTCGCCGAGTTCGGCGTTCAGCGCGTCGGCGAAGCCGTCGGCCCAGGAGCGCGCGGCCTCGACGAGACGCGCCTCGATGCGCTCCTTGTCGCTGTCACTGAGCTCCGGCAGCTCGGTGCCCTGCGGGACCCGCACGACGAAGTGCAGCCGGGAGAGGATCGACTCGGTGTTCCAGGCGGTGAAGTCGACGCTGGTACCGCCGAGCTCCTCCTTCAGGATGTCGATGATCCGCAGGCGTACGCCGGTGGTGTAGCGGTCGCGCGGGAGGTAGACGAGGGCCGAGTAGTAGCGGCCGTACTCGTCCTGCCGCAGGTACAGCCGCAGCCGGCGGCGCTCTTGCAGGTAGAGGACGGAGGTGGCGATGCGCTGGAGCTCGGGGACCGGGGTCTGGAAGAGCTCGTCGCGCGGGTACGTCTCCAGGATCTGCAGCAGGTCGCGCCCGTCGTGGCTGTTGGGCGAGAACCCGGCGACCCGCAGCACGTCGTCGACCTTGCGCCGGACGACGGGCACGCGGCGCACGGATTCGGTGTAGGCGGCGGAGGAGAACAGGCCCAGGAAGCGGCGCTCACCGACGACCTCGCCGTTCTCGTCGAACTTCTTCACGCCGACGTAGTCGAGGTACGACGGCCGGTGCACGGTCGCCCGGCTGTTGGCCTTCGTGAGGATGAGGAGCTTGTGCTCGCGGGCCTTGGCGCGGGCGTCGGCGGGCAGCCGCTCGAAGGAGGGGCTGACGGGGTGGCTGTCGGTCTCGGAGTGCTGCGGGTCGGCGCGCAGGATACCGAGGCCGGTACCCGGCACGGCGGCCAGCGAGTCGTCCTCGCGCAGCTCGTACTCGCGGTAGCCGAGGAAGGTGAAGTGGTCGTCGGCCAGCCAGCGCAGCAGCTCGCGGGCCTCCTCGAACTCCTGATCACGCAGATCGGAGTGGGGCTCCTGCGGCAGCTCGTCGGCCATGCGCAGGGCCAGGTCCCGCATCTTGCTCCAGTCCTCGACGGCCTCACGGACGTCGGACAGGACGCGCAGCAGGTCGGCGGTGATCTGCTTCAGGTCGCCGCGGTCGGTCTCGCGGTCGATCTCGACGTGGATCCAGGACTCGGTGTGCGTGTCGTGCGGCACCTCGCCGGTGGGCGGCGCGGAGAGCACCTCGATGAGCTTGCCGGTGAGGTCGCGGCGGACGAAGACCTGGGGGTGGATGACCACATGGATCCCCCGGCCCTGCCGAGTCAGCTCGTTGGTCACCGAATCGACCAGGAAGGGCATGTCATCGGTGACGACTTCGACGACGGAGTGACTGCAGGTCCAGCCGTTCTCCTCCACGGTGGGCGTGTGTACCCGCACGTTGGCCGTGCCCTGGGGGCGGTTCTCGGCCAGCCGGTAGTGCGAGAAGGCGGCTCCGAAGATGTCGACCGGGTCGCGGTCGGTGAGGTCCTCCGGGGCGGTGTGCAGGTAGTAGCGCTGGAGGAACGTGAGCACGGTGTCGTGGTCCGGGGTGCCGGGGCTGCTCTCGTCCGTCGTCCCAGTCGGTAGGTACCCCCCGACCGGGCTGTTCTCAGCTACCCGAGCGGCCCTCTCGAGCAACTCGGCCTTGGCTTCGTCCAGCTTGGTCTGCATTGTCCTCTGGCTCCTGTCGCGCGCCGTTGCGTGACGTAGAAGGAAGTACGGTCTCTTCCCCTCCGGTATAACGCCGCGACGCGGGGTGTCCGGTCTGCTTCGACGCTATGCCGCGAGGTGAGATGAGCGGGGGTATATGAGCCAATCTTGAGCTGCCCAAGGGGTGTGACGCTGCTCTCTGCGACGTCCGGGCCCGGGGTGTGCATGACGTCCCGGGAGCCCTTACGCCCCCCTCCCGCCCGCGAAGACCAGCGACCGCCGCCCGGTCACGGATGTGGTCCGTGCTCTCCGGGCGCAGGGCAGGGGCAACACTGCCCCCGCGAGCTATCGCGCTGATCACGCCACTAAGGCTATCGCTCCTTACAGGGGGCCCGTCATGAGCCGTATGTGTACAAAACCAGGGGTGGAACTTTGACGTTCTGCACAGGGGCAAACGGGGCGGGGAGGGCGTAACTGGCGAGGAGGGGCGCACAGGGGGAGCCTGGGGTGGGGGACTGTGACGACGACCGGGGCCGGGTTCTGAGAACGGAAGCAGGCCATCCGGAAGCGGCCGGTGTCCGAAAACAGCTGCCCACCACGGCGTCTGCTGCGGCTTGCCTGTCCGCGACCCATCGGGCGTGCATGGAGGCGTGCCGCCTGGGCGGCCCGTCCGGGCGCAGCGGCACCACCACACCGCCGGCCGCGCACGCCCTCTTGGCAAGCGCCCCACTCCGAGGCACGTTGCCCCTAAGGCCCGACGGAGACGCAGCCCCCGGCCAGAAAGAGGAGCGCACCCGACATGACAGCGAAAATCCTCATCGTCACCGGCGACGCCGCAGAGTCACTGGAGGTCCTCTACCCCTACCAGCGCCTGCGCGAAGAAGGCTACGACGTCCACATCGCCGCCCCCACCCGCAAGAAGCTCCAGTTCGTCGTCCACGACTTCGAACCCGGCTTCGACACCTACACCGAGAAACCCGGCTACACCTGGCCCGCCGACCTCGCCTTCTCCGAGGTCGACCCCGGCGACTACGCCGCCGTCGTCATCCCCGGCGGCCGGGCCCCCGAGTACCTGCGCAACGACCCCGAGCTCCGCAAGATCCTCAAGTCGTTCTTCGACGCCGACAAGCCCGTCGCCCAGATCTGCCACGGCCCCCTGCTCACCGCCGCGATCGACAGCCTCCACGGCCGCCGCGTCACGGCGTACCCCGCCCTGGAACTGGACATGCAGGCGGCCGGCGCCACTTTCCAGGACGCGGAGGCGGTCGTCGACGGCACCCTGGTCTCCGCCCGCGCCTGGCCTGACCACTCCAGCTGGATGCGCGAGTTCCTGACGGTGCTGCGGGCGAAGGCACCGGTCACCTGACCCAGGCCTGGGCCTGGGCCTGGGCACGGGCCTGGGCACGGGCCCAGGCACAGGCCCAGGCATCAGCGTGCACAGGCGCGGCGTTCCGCCGGAGCGCCGCGCCCCGGACAGGCGCCGAGCTCACGCGGCCAGCCGCTCCGCCTCCGCGACCGCCTCCACCAGCGTGTCCACGACCGGCACCCCGACCCCCTCGAGGCTCGCCCGGCTGTGCGACCCGCCGGTGTAGAGCACGGCCTGAGCCCCCACATGCAGCGCCGCCACCGCGTCGTCCGCGGCGTCCCCGATCACGACCGTGCGCGCGGGATCCACGCTCGCGAGAGCCTTGATGTGCCGCACCATGTGCTCGGCCTTGCTGCCCCCGGACGGCCCGGTCCGCCCGTCGACGCGTATGAAGTGCTCCTCGATCCCGAACCCCCGGACCAGCGGGACGAGTTCGTCATGCACGTACATGCTCAGGATGGACTGGCTGCGCCCCGCCGACCCCCACTCCACGAGCAGCTCCGCCACGCCCGTGGTGAGCCCGCACGTCACCCGGTGCTCGGTGTAGTACCGGTGGAAGGTCTCGTCCATGACCTCCCACTCGGCGTCGGTCGGCAGCCGCCCGAGCAGCCGCTCGTAGAACTTCGGCACCGGCACGCAGTACATCGCCCGGTACTGCTCCAGCGTGATCGGGTCGAGCCCCAGCTCGGCGAACGCCGCGTTCGTCGCCCCGATGATCGCGTCGTTGTCGTGGAACAGCGTCCCGTTCCAGTCCCAGACGATGTGCGCCCCTACTCGCATCCCCATGTCGAAAACCGTACCCGCCCCCACTGACAATCAAGAGAACAGCGGGTCGAACAGCAGGTCAACGAGGGCAGCGCAGGGTCAGTCCGCCGATCCCACCAGGTTGGGGATCTCCTGGGTGGCGAACCACAGCAGCTCATGGTCCTCGGCCCCGTCCACGACGAACTGCGCGTCGTCGTCCCCGCCGTCCGCCGCCGCAAGCGCCTCCGCGGCCGCCGCCACGTCCGCCCCCGCGTCGTCCGCGTCGACGTGCACGGCGGCCGCCTTGGCCAGCTTCACTCCCCCGGCGATCCGCACCTCGCCCAGCGCCGCCGGGTCCAGCCCACGGTCCGGGTCGGCGACGGCCGCCCCGTCGGGTACGTCGACGGCGACCACGACCCGGCGCCGCGCCGCCCCGGCGTCCGCGGCCAGCAGCCGCAGTGAGGCCAGCGCGGCCCGGTTCAGCGCGGCGTACTCCAGCTCCTCGATGTCGTCGGAGAGGTACCACTCGCGCAGCGCGGGCGTGACGGCGTACGCGACGAGCGACTCGGCCTCCAGCTCGCCCGCCTTGTGCGCCTCGGCGAGACCGGGGAGGGTCAAGGGGACGTAGACGCGCATTGCTGACCGCTTTCTTCGTACTCGTAGCACCAGTAAGGCTTCTCAAGGGCCCGGAGAGGGCGATCCCAGCACCTCCGGAGGGACTTCAGGATACGTGCGGGCGATAGCCGGGGCGTCCCCTTTCGAGCCCCGCCCGCCAAGCCGCCCGGCGTCCACCCCGGTCCACGAACTCACCCGGTGCACCCCTGCTGTCACAGGCTTCCGAGGCCCTCGATCACCCGGATAGGTGAATGTTCGGGCCGCCCGATCCGGGTCCCCGCTTCCTTGCTGCCGACACCCACGGCCCCGTACAAGATCACCGACACGAAGTTACTGACCGGTATCGATCCGGGTTCACCGAACGGGGACTCCATGAACAAGGTCATGACCAGGGCCCAGCACCGCCCCGGCACCCGCCCACCGACCCGCCGCGACACCCGCCGCCCCGCCGGCAGCCCGCCCCGCACCCCGAGCGGCGGCACGCCCCGTACGGCATCTCCAGGAGGCCGCCCACCGGGCTCGTCGGGCTCCACGGGAACCCTCCCGCGCACCAGGCCCACGGACACCCGCCCAGCGACGGCACCAGCCCCCACGCAGCGCACCCGGCGCGTCCCGGCGGCCGGAACCAGCACCCTCGACAGGCCCGCCGTCCCGCAACCCCGCCCCACCGACGTCTTCGCCGACCGACTGCTCCTCGTCCTGAGCGGCCAGCGCCCCGTCCACTGGATGCTCCGCCACACCGCCGGCCGTGCCTACGACGAACTCGCCTGGCTCGCGGAACGCGGCCTCCTGCGCACCCGCGGCACCCGCCCCGTCGTCCGCGACATCGGCTACTTCGAACCCCGCCCGGGCGCCATCGAGGCCTTCGCCCGCATCGGCGCCGGCGATCAGCTGCGCGCCATGGCATTCCGTCTGGAACAGGGCGGGGACCTGCGCTGGCGCTGCACGGCAGTGGAACTGGGCGGCCCACGCAGGCCGCGCCTGGACGACGACTGACCGCCACCGCCCCCACGACGGGCCACCGAAGCGCCGAGCAGGCCGAAGGGCCGGGTTCCCGAGGAACCCGGCCCTTCCTGGCTGCTACGGCGTCACAGCCACCGTCACGTCACTTCTTGCGGCGCCGCCCGCCACGCGCCTGCTTGCGCCGCTCCGCGCGCGTGAGACCGTCGGCCTCGGAGCGCACCGGCTCGTCGCCGTTGTCGAAGTCGCCCTCGACGATGTCGCCCTCACCGTCCACCTTGGGCGCGGTGTAGTGCAGCCGGTCCGGGCGGCGCGGAGCCTCCAGGCCCTTGGCACGGATCTCGGGACGCGCACCCGCCTGCGCCGGCACCGCGTCCTTCTTCTCCAGGTCGGCCACCGGCTTGGTGTCCTCGACCGGGACCTCCTCGACCTGCTGCTCGACCTGGACCTCCAGGTTGAACAGGTAGCCGACGGACTCCTCCTTGATGCCCTCCATCATCGCGGTGAACATGTCGAAGCCCTCGCGCTGGTACTCGACCAGCGGGTCCTTCTGCGCCATGGCGCGCAGGCCGATGCCCTCCTGGAGGTAATCCATCTCGTAGAGGTGCTCGCGCCACTTGCGGTCCAGGACCGACAGCACGACCCGGCGCTCCAGCTCACGCATGATCTCGGAGCCGAGCTGCGCCTCACGCGCCGCGTACTGCTCGTGGATGTCGTCCTTGATGGACTCGGAGATGAACTCGGCGGTCAGCCCGGCACGGTCACCGGCCGCCTCCTCCAGCTCGTCGACGGTCACCTTCACCGGGTAGAGCTGCTTGAAGGCGCCCCACAGCCGCTCCAGGTCCCACTCCTCGGCGAAGCCCTCGGCGGTCTCCGCGCCGACGTACGCGTCGATCGTGTCGTCCATGAAGTGCTGCACCTGCTCGTGCAGGTCCTCGCCCTCCAGGACGCGGCGGCGCTCGCCGTAGATGACCTCACGCTGGCGGTTGAGGACCTCGTCGTACTTCAGGACGTTCTTACGGGTCTCGAAGTTCTGCTGCTCGACCTGCGACTGGGCGGACGCGATCGCGCGCGTGACCATCTTGTTCTCGATCGGCACGTCGTCCGGGACGTTCGCCATCGACATCACGCGCTCGACCATCTGGGCCTTGAACAGGCGCATCAGGTCGTCACCGAGAGAGAGGTAGAAACGGGACTCGCCCGGGTCACCCTGACGGCCGGAACGACCACGCAGCTGGTTGTCGATACGGCGCGACTCGTGCCGCTCGGTGCCGAGGACGTAAAGGCCGCCGAGGTCCTTGACCTCCTCGAACTCCGCCTTGACCGCCTGCTCGGCCTTCTCCAGGGCGGCGGGCAGGGCCGCGGCCCACTCCTCGATGTGCTCCTCGGGGTCGAGGCCGCGCTGGCGCAGCTCCGCCTCGGCGAGGTCCTCGGGGTTGCCGCCGAGCTTGATGTCCGTGCCACGGCCGGCCATGTTGGTGGCGACGGTGACGGCGCCCTTACGACCGGCCTGGGCGACGATGATCGCCTCACGGTCGTGCTGCTTCGCGTTCAGCACCTCGTGCTGGACGCCACGCTTGGACAGCTGCTGCGACAGGTACTCGGACTTCTCGACCGACGTCGTGCCGACGAGGATCGGCTGGCCCTTCTCGTGCTTCTCGACGATGTCGTCGACGACCGCCTCGAACTTCGCGACCTCGGTGCGGTAGATCAGGTCCGACTGGTCCATGCGGATCATCGGCCTGTTCGTCGGGATCGGGACCACGCCGAGCTTGTAGATCTGGTGGAACTCGGCGGCCTCGGTCATCGCCGTACCGGTCATGCCGCACAGACCGGGCTGTTCCTTGCCGTCGTGGTCGTGGCGCTTGTAGAGGCGGAAGAAGTTCTGCAGGGTGATCGTGGCGAGCGTCTGGTTCTCGTCCTTGATGTCCACCCCTTCCTTCGCCTCGATCGCCTGGTGCATGCCCTCGTTGTAGCGGCGGCCGGCGAGGATACGGCCGGTGTGCTCGTCGACGATCATGACCTCGCCGTCGATGACGACGTAGTCCTTGTCCTTCTTGAAGAGCTCCTTGGCCTTGATGGCGTTGTTCAGGTAGCCCACCAGCGGCGTGTTCACCGACTCGTAGAGGTTGTCGATGCCCAGCCAGTCCTCGACCTTGGCGACACCGGCCTCGTGGATGGCGACCGTGCGCTTCTTCTCGTCGACGTCGTAGTCGCCGGTCTCCTCCAGGCCCTTGAGCTGGTTGCCCGCCTCGCCCTTCTTCAGGCGCGTGACCAGCTTGGCGAAGTCGCCGTACCACTTGGTGGCCTGGTCGGCGGGGCCGGAGATGATCAGCGGCGTACGGGCCTCGTCGACGAGGATGGAGTCGACCTCGTCGACGATGGCGAAGTTGTGGCCGCGCTGGACGAGTTCGTCCTTGGACCACGCCATGTTGTCGCGCAGGTAGTCGAAGCCGAACTCGTTGTTCGTGCCGTACGTGATGTCGCACGCGTACTGCTCGCGGCGCTGGGCCGGCGTCATGTTGGCGAGGATGCAGCCGACGCTCAGGCCCAGGAACTTGTGGACGCGGCCCATCATCTCCGAGTCGCGCTCGGCCAGATAGTCGTTCACCGTGATGAGGTGGACGCCCTGGCCGGACAGCGCGTTCAGATAAGCGGGCAGCGTACCGACGAGCGTCTTGCCCTCGCCGGTCTTCATCTCGGCCACGTAGCCGAGGTGGAGGGCCGCGCCGCCCATGATCTGGACGTCGTAGTGACGCTGGCCGAGAGCGCGCTTGGCGGCCTCGCGAACGGTGGCGAAGGCCTCGGGCATCAGGTCGTCCAAGCTCTCACCGTCTGCGTACCGCTGCTTGTACTCATCGGTGAGGGCCCGCAGCTCGGCGTCGGAGAGGTCGACGAAGTCCTCTTCGATGGAGTTGACCTGGTCCGCGATGCGGTGCAGCTTGCGCAGGATCTTGCCTTCGCCTGCACGCATGATCTTCGAGAGGACGGACACGGGGGTTGGTCTCCTTGCCGGTCGGGCCTGGGACGGTCGGTTTCCATTTGACTTGACTGAGCAACGGCCATCGTATGCGAGGACCCCGCCACGCCGGGAGCCTGCCGTGGACGCCGAACGTCCGCTGCTTCAAATCTCCGTCAAAGGGACAACGGCCGGGGGCTGCGGATGGTGCCGCGTTCCGGCGACGAATTGCGCGAAATGCGTTCGTGCGCTCACACACCGCATTAACGATGGCGCTTGGGACGGCCCCCGAGCAGAATCGGCCGATGGAACCCGTCACGCTCACCACCAGCCGTCTCCACATGCGCACGGTCGGCCCGAAGGACACCGACGCGGTCTACGAAGCCGCACAAGACCCCGAGATCCAGCGCTGGACCACGATCCCCTCGCCCTACCTCTACGAGCACGCCCAGAGTTTCGCGGAGCAACTGGTCCCCGAGGGCTGGGCGAACGGTTCGATGCTCACCTGGGGGCTCTTCCTCCCCGAAGGGGAGGACCTGGTGGGCATGCTCGGCCTCACGATGCGGTCCATGAGCGAGGCCGAAATCGGTTTCTGGGGCACGAAGGAGCACCGCGGCAACGGCTACATCACCGAGGCCGTCCTCGCCGCGTCCCGCTGGGCCTTCGTCCACCTGTCGCTCGACCGCGTGGAATGGCGCGCGGAGGTCGGCAACAGGCCCTCCCGCGCGGTGGCCGAACGCGCCGGCTTCGCCCTCGAGGGCACCCTCCGCTCCGCCATGGTCAACCAGGGCGTACGCCGGGACTGCTGGGTCGGTTCCCTGCTCCCGTCGGACCTGAGCCTGCCGTCGACGGCCCCGTACCTGCCGGCGAGGAACCAGCCCGCATAACTGCGCCCACGCCCCTCGTGCAGGCCCTCCACGGACAAATCCCCAGCTCACCCCGCACTGTCAGTGCCACCGCCTATCGTGCCGACCATGACGACCCTGCGCCCCACAACCGACCTCTCGGCCGACGAGGCCCGCCGGATCGCCCTCCGCGCGCAGGGCTTCCTCGGCACCCCCGACCGCAGGTCAGGCGTCCGCGGCATACTCCGCCACCTCGGCGCGGTCCAACTCGACACCATCTCGGTCCTGGCCCGCTCCCACGAGCTCATCCCGTACGCCCGCCTGGGCGCGGTGGGCCGCAAGACGGTCGAGAAGGCCTACTGGACGACTGCCGGCGCGGGCAAGCCGTCGGCGCAGCCGCACGCCTTCGAGTACTGGTCCCACGCCGCGTGCATCCTCCCCGTGGAGGAGTGGCCGCACTTCGCCTTCCGCCGCCGCGCCTACCGCAACCGGCCCCACTGGAACCACGAACTCCCCGACGGCGCCTACGACCAGGTGATCAAGCAGCTCCGCGCCGAGGGCCCCGTCACCGCGACCGAGCTGGGCGGCGCGAAGCGGACCAGCGAGTGGTGGGACTGGTCGGGCGCCAAGGTCGCCGTCGAACGCGCCCTGATGTACGGGGAGGTGGTCTGCGTCGAGCGCCGCGGCTGGAAGCGCGTCTACGACCTGGCGGAACGCGCCATCCCGGAAGCACTGCTGCACGACGAACTGGACGACGCCGAGTGCCTGCGCCGCCTGGTCCGGCTGGCGGGCCAGTCCCTCGGCGTGGGCACGCGCGCGGACATCGCCGACTACCACCGGCTCAAGGGCGAGCAGGTCGACGCGGTGATCGCCGACTCGGGCCTGGTGCCGGTCACCGTCGAGGGCTGGGGCAAGCCGGCCTGGGCCGACCCGGCGGCCCTGGAGACCCCTCCGCGCGGCCGCCACCGTACGACGCTGCTGTCCCCGTTCGACTCCCTGATCTGGGAGCGGGCACGCACAGAGCGGATCTTCGGCTTCACCCACCGCCTGGAGGCGTACGTCCCCAAGCAGAAGCGGGTCTACGGCTACTTCGCGATGCCGGTCCTGGCCGGTGGCCGCCTGGTCGGTCGCGTGGACCCGGCCCGCGAGGGCAGCACCCTGGTCGCCAAGCAGGTCACCCTGGACGGCCCGAAGGCGGTCCCGGCGGTGGCGCAGGCGCTGGTGGAGGCGGCGAGCTGGGTGGACTGCACGGACGTACGCGTGGAACGGGTCGACGCATCCGACCTGCGCGAGCCCCTCGCCATGGAACTCACTCGCTTGCTGGCGTGACCCCGAGGCGGCCGGTCGTCCGGCCTCAGCGGATCTCGAGGATCTTCTCCCGCATCGCGTACACCACGGCTTCCATCCTGGAGTGCAGCTGCAGCTTCTCCAGGATGTTGCGCACGTGGTTCTTCACGGTGTTCTCGGAGATGAACAACTCCTTGGCGATGTCCCGGTTGTTCATTCCCGTGGCCACGAGTTTGAGGACCTCCAGCTCACGGTCCGTCAGCCGCGGCGCGGGCACGAGCCGGCGCTCGTCCGTGCGCTGGATCATCGACTTGAACTCGGTGAGCAGCTTCGACGCCATGGAGGGGCTGATCTGCGACTGCCCGTCCGCCACCGCGCGAATGGCGGTGGCCACCTCGTCCGTGGAGATCTCCTTCAGGAGATAACCCGTCGCGCCCGCCTTGATCGCGTCGTAGAGGTCGGCCTCCTCGTCGCTGATCGTCAGCATGATGATCTTCGCGCTGGGGGCGACCTCCTTGATGGAGGTGCAGGCCTCGATACCGCCCCGCTTGGGCATCCGCACGTCCATCAGGACGATGTCCGGCAGCAGGTCAGCGGCCTTGTCCACGGCTTCCGCGCCGTCGCCCGCCTCCCCGACGACCTGGATGTCCTCCTCGGCCGCGAGCACGATCTCCAGTCCGCGGCGGAACAGGGCGTGGTCGTCGACGACGAGGACTCTGATCGGTTCCTTGCGTGGAGAGCCCGCGTCCGGGCCCATGCCGACGACATCGCCGTCGGCATCCTCGTCCCGCATCGGTCCGAAGCTGTCCGCCATCGTTCCTCCCCCTGAAGGCTGTGGCTGGTCGTCTGCCATCGCCAACCCAAGGCAGCGGCCCAACGATTGGGCCGGTGCGGCCATGATTCCATGCCGGGTCGACCCTACGGTGACGAGTGGGGCGCGAAGAGGTCGCACACCGGTGCCCCTGGGGGCGCACACCGCGCTCCAGGGGCACCGGCTCAGCTGTCAGCCGGGTGGGTCAGCCGCCCAGCGTGCCGCCTGCCGCGGGGGCCTGCGCCTGGGTGACCATCGGGTCCGTGCTGAGGTGAATGACGCCGTAGTCGTAGGCGTGACGCCGGTAGACGACGCTTGGTTCCTTCGTCTCCGAGTCGACGAACAGGTAGAAGTCGTGCCCGACCAGCTCCATCTCGTAGAGGGCCTGGTCGAGGGTCATCGGGGAGGCGACGTGCGTCTTCTCGCGTACGACGAGGGGGCCTTCGCCCTTTACTTCCAGCGAGCCGATCTTCTTGGTGGGAATTCCGTCCGGCTCTTCTTCCTGGAACGTGCGGCCATTGCCGTTGAGCGTCGCCGCGCCCGGTACGTGGTCGGGGACCTCGGCCGCCGTGAGTCGGCGTGCGCCTCGGCGCGAGAAACGCTTGTCGTGCTGCTTGCGCAGCCGGGCATCCAGCTTTTCCGCCGCGAGGTCGAGCGCCGCGTACGGATCGCTGGCCGCTGCCTCCGCCCGGATCACCGGCCCGCGGGAGCGGAGCGTGATCTCCACTCGGTCACAGCGGTCGGCCTGTCGCGGGTTGGGCTCCTTGGACACCTCGACGTCGAGGCTGATCACCTTGGCATCGAGCCTCTGGATCTTCTCCAGCTTCAGCTTCTCGGCCACGTGCTTGCGGAACCGCTCGGGCACCTCGGTCTTGCGGCCCTTGACGACGATGTCCACGCAGAACTCCGTTCCCGGATCGCCCCGCTCCATCGGCGGAGCATCTCCCTTTTGCACCAGGCTCCGGGGAACCCCGAAGCCTCGGACTCGGTGACTTCCACCTCCTCCTCCCCCATGGGCAAGATCTCCACCCCATGGCCGCGGGTGATTGCGCAAAACCCACGGCACGGCATTCGGATATGACGGGGATGGCCTGCGCCTTTCCCTCACAACCGAACATATCTCGCCCGGACGGATGTCGTCACCCTCTACTGCGGCGTACCTCCGTTCAGGTGAATTGACCCTCTCGTTACCTGCAACGATGCAAGTTCTCAGTCAGTTCCGGTTTATTTCGAAGGAATCCGGCGACGCAGCGACCACAGCCGCGCAGATCAGGTCTCGGGGCTGTCCTGGGCCCATGATTCCCGGCCTCTCACCCAACTGCCGCACTCTGCCCTCCGTCGATCCGGTTCTCCGTTCCCCTGTGCTTTCCCGACTTCCCGCCCGGTACACGGCTGTTGTCCGGCCAACGCTCGCACGGGGATCCGGGGTTGGCCGTGGGTATGGGTCCGTCCGGGCTGCGGATTCTGCCGTACGACTGCTGGGGCCCACCCTCTCCCGACCACCGGAGCCCACCCCCTCCGCCGCCGCCAAAGCCACCCGCACAGCCCTCGCCGCCTCCGCCAACGACGCGCCCGTCGTCATCAGGTCGTCGACGAGCACGACGGGGCCGCCCCCGGCGAGCAGCCGCGCTCCCCCAGGCGCCACCACCAGCGCACCCGCGAGATTGTCCAGCCGCTGCCGGGAGTTGAGCCCCGACTGATCGGCCACCCCACGCCCTTGCCGCAGCACAGCGAGCACGCGCGCCGGCGTCCCGGCCCGCCGCAGCTCACCGGCCGCCGCGAGCGCGATCCTCCGCGCCGGATCATGCCCTCGTGCCCGCACCGACCCGCGCGCGGACGGAACAGGGACGAGCAGCACAGGCGCCTCGGCGCCCCCCAACCGCCGCCCACCGTCGACCCTCACCTGCGAGCCCGGCGCGGCGGACGGAAGCGGAGCCGATGGCGGCGGCAGCGACGACAGCAGCCGCACAGCCGGACCCGACGCCCCGCCGCCGCGAGACGCACAGGCCCCCTGCAGCCCGGCCAGCACAGCCCCCGCCAGTGCCGCCCCGAGCGGCGCTGTGAGCGCCAGCGCACCGCGCTCCTTGTGGGCGAGCAGCACTGCCCGCGCCTCATCCGCGTACCGGGCCGCCGCGTGCACGACCGGCAGCCCGGGCGGCTCCGGCACCGGTCGCACCCGGCTCGGTACGGCCCCGCTCAGGACGGCACGGCACTCCGGGCAGAGCACCGTGCGAGGCCTTCCGCAGCCTCCGCACTCGGCCGGCAGCACCAGGTCGGTCAAGTCCTGCCACCACCCCCGCATGCCCACCACTGTGCCAACGTCGGCCCTGACCGACCACCCCTGTGGATAACCGCCTGTGGATAACCCGGGCCCGATGCGGCCTGCCCACTTCGGCCCCGAAACCGAGCCGCGTTCCTACCCACCACGCACCACGCACCGCACACCGCACACCGCACACCCCCGCACCCCCGCACCCCCGCACCCCCGCACCCCCGCACCCCCGCACCCAACACAAAACGGCCGCCCCCGACCGGAGACTCACCCCGGCCGAAAGCGGCCACCACACTCCCCGTCCCGATCCCAACAGCGGTCCGGGAAAAGCCTCACCCCGGATAGACCGGAGCCGCCCCGTCCGTCACCACCTTCTGCCACTGCGCCCCCGACGGCAGGCGCACGATCCCGTCCTCCGAGTAACCGACCAGCGGCAGGCGCGCGTCCTCGGACGCGGTGATCTCCTTCACCCCGCTGAGGGCCGCGGGCGCCGGCCCCTCCGGTGTGGAGCCGTCGACCTGCACGTACCGCATGGTCTGCACGCCGCCCTTCTCGCGCCCGACCACGACGAGCCGGCTGTCACCGGCCCACGACATGGCCGAGACCTCCTCCAACTCGGGCGTCGCGGAGCGCAGTTCGTGCACCGAGACGCTTGAGGGCTCCTCCGCCTTGTCGTCCTGGCCCCGTTCGATCCGACCGATGAGCAGCGACGACTTCTCGCCCTGCTTCACCACGAGCGCAATGCGCACACCGTCGGCGGCCACCTTCACCGACTCGATGCGCCCTTCGAGGCCCGGCGGCGTCTTCACCTCAAGAGGCTTGCCGACGCCCTCCTCCAGCAGGAGCAGCCGGGGGTTGCCGGGATTGCGGTCGGCAACCCACAGGTCGCCCTGGGCGTCCCAGCTGGGCGCCGAAAGCCGCTCCTCCGCTGTCGGGCCCGCGCTGCTCAGCTCCGGCTCTCCGAGCGGGCCGCCCGACACCAGCGCGCCGACGTACAGGTTCTTGCCGTCGAGGCCGACCCCGGCCGCCATGTCCTCGTCACGCGACACGGCCACGGACTTCAGCTGCACATCGCCGTCGCCCAGGGCGCCCGGCACAGGATCGGGCTCCGTGTCGCTGGTAGCGGCGGGAAGCCGTACGAGCCGGTGCTCGGCGTTGAGGAAGTACAGGTAGTCGGCGCGCTCCACCGACCCGCGCGCGGCGACGGCCTCCGCGCTCTCCTCGGTGAGCGAGCACAGCTGCCTGCCGTCGGATCGCAGGTCGACCTCGTCCACGGTGGGGGTGAGGTTCTGCAGGGTGAACAGGAGCTGGGCCGCCATCTCCTTGCACTGGGTCAGCCCGACCCGGGCCGCCTTGTCGTTCAGCTGCACGGTCAGTCGGTTCTGATCGTCGGGCGTCAGCGCGGTGACACCCTTCCTCAGTGCCGTGCCGGTGGGGAAGCTCGACCTGACCACCGGGTTGAGCCAGCTGGTGGGCCCCGTGAGCAGGGAGCGGACCATCTGCGTCATCGGGTCGACGTTCCTGCGCACGTAGACGGGGTCCGCGACGGCCGCCGTGTGCGGCGAGGTCCCGAGGGTGGTGTTCGTGGCGAAGTAGTACTTGTCGACGGACATGTAGTTGCGCTGGAAGTCCGACTTGCCCATGACGACGCCGCGCGGCGGGATGTCGATGCGCCACTGCTTCGTCTTCTTGTCCCGGATGAGGTGCATCGGCTCGCTGTAGTCCCCGTCGGCGGGCGCGTACGACTGCTGCGCGTCGACCAGGGCGACCTTGGTACCGGTCAGCGTGTAGGAGAGGCTGTCGGTCTCCTCCCGGCCCCCGACGCGTTCGACATCGGTGCCCGGTCCGTCGGCGAGCACCGTCGTGGACAGCAGCGGCTGCCACTTCTGCGCTGCTTCCTCGGTCAGGTACTTGCGCGCGATCTCGTAGTCCGGATCGTCGCTGGTCAGTGCCTCCAGGAAGCCCGACACGATCTCCGAGGACGAGGCGTCCTCGTGCGGCGGCATGGCGAAGACCCGCACCTGCGTGTCCTGTCGCGGCGTGGACTCGACGCCCCGCAGATCGCCGCTGTCGGGCATCGAGGCGCACCCCGTCAGCAGTACGGCGCCACAGGCGGCGTACGCCACCGCGCGCCCCGCCCCGCGCCGGGTGGCGCCCCTCTCGCGGTCAGCGGCCACGAGATGCCTCCCCATGCTTGCTCGACTCCCCGTCCTGTCCGGCTTCCTCGCTCGCCGGCTCTTGCCCACCGGGCGTCTCCTCCTGCCGCCGTGCGCCCGAAGCGGGCCGGGGCACCACGCGCGCTCCGTTGCCGGGCAGCGCCGTCGGGTCGGCTTTGGGGGCCGCCCCGCCCATCCGCGTGACCGGGTCCCTGGACGGCCTCGGGGGCGCCTGGTCCCCGTTGGGCTGGACCGGCACCGTCGCCGCCTTCTCGCTGCCACCGCTGGGCAGTCCGGCGTCATCGAGGCCGCGATTGCGCCGTGAGTCCTTGGGTTCCAGGGGTATCGGTGAGCCTCGCAGCGGCTCGTCCGCGGTCCGGGGCAGGGTCAGCCGGAACTGCGAACCGCCCCCGGGCTCGCCCCACGCCTGGAGCCAGCCTCCGTGCAGCCGCGCGTCCTCCAGCGCGATCGACAGTCCCAGACCCGTACCGCCGGTCGTACGCGCGCGTGCGGGGTCGGCCCGCCAGAAGCGGCTGAAGACGCGAGTCGCCTCGCCGGGCTTGAGTCCGACGCCGTAGTCGCGCACCGCGACCGCGACCGCCCCGCCCGCCGACGCGAGCTTGACGACGACGTCCCTGCCCTCGCCGTGTTCGACGGCGTTGACGACGAGGTTGCGCAGCACCCGCTCGACGCGCCGGGCGTCGGCCTCGGCGACGATGGGCTGCTGGTCGCCGACGACGCGTATCTGGGTGCCTTTGCGCTCGGCGAGCGGCTCGGCTCCGCTGACCACACGCCGGACGACCTCCCTGAGGTCGATCGGCTCGGCCTCCAGTGCCGCCGCGCCCGCGTCGAAGCGGCTGATCTCCAGCAGGTCGGCGAGCAGCGACTCGAACCGGTCCAGCTGGTCGGCGAGCAGCTCCGCCGAGCGCGCGGTCACCGGGTCGAAGTCCTCCCGCGCCTCGTGGATGACGTCGGCGGCCATCCGTACGGTCGTCAGTGGCGTCCGCAGCTCATGGGACACGTCGGACACGAACCGGCGCTGCATCCGCGACAGGTCCTCCAGCTGCTGGATCTTCAGCTGAAGGTTCTGCGCCATCTTGTTGAAGGCCTCACCGAGCCGCGCGATGTCGTCCTCGCCGGTGACCTTCATCCGCTCCTGCAGCCGCCCGGCGGACAGCCGTTCGGCGATCCCGGCCGCCATCCGCACCGGCGTGACGACCTGGCGCACCACGAGCCAGGCGATGGCTCCGAGGAGTACGACGACGAAGAGCCCGGCGGTGGCCAGCGTCCCCTTGACCAGGCTCAGCGACTTCTCCTCCTGGGTGAGCGGGAAGAAGTAGTACAGCTGGTACGGGTCTCCGTTGGGGTCGTTGACCTGCTTGCCGATGACCAGGGCCGGCTGGGCCTCCTTGTCGGCGGTGCGGTTGTAGACGATGCGGGTGTAGCTCTGGAAAGCCCCCATGTTGCTGTCGATCCGCTCGCGCAGGTCCTCGGGCACGCTCGCCGTCGGGTCCACGCCGCCGGAGGCTCGCGGCCCGCGGCCACCGCTGTCTCCTGCCGCGGAGGCAGGAAGGGTCACCACGTCGAAGGCGCCCTGGCCGCCGCTGGAGAGCGAGGAGACGAGGTCGCTCATCCACTGGATGACGTTCTGCTCGGAAGGCCCGTCGACCGTCCCGCCGTCGTCGACGGCTCCGGCCGCGGCCTCGTCGGCGCTCTTCTTGGCCGCGGCGAACCCGCCGGTGGCCTGACTCTGCGAGGCCTTCACCTTGGCGTCCAGCAGGCCGTTGCGCACCTGGCCGATGACGACGAAGCCCAGCAGCAGGACGACGCCGAGCGACATCAGCAGGGTCGTGACGACGACCTTGAGCTGGATGTTGCGCCGCCACAGCCGCATGACGGGCAGCAGCGGACGGCGCACCCAGCGCAGCAGGAGCCGAAGGACCGGACTGCCCTGCACCCCGCCCTGCAGCAGCCCTCCCTCGAGGAATCGTCCCCAGCGGGAGCCCGCCTTCTTCCGGCCGACAGGCCGCTCCGGACGGGCCCCGGTCCGACCGGGGGCCGAAGCGGCACTGTCCCCGGACATGTCAGCTCGGCCCTGCCTTGTAGCCGACGCCACGGACGGTCACGACGATCTCCGGCCGCTCCGGGTCCTTCTCGACCTTGGAACGCAGCCGCTGCACATGCACGTTGACCAGACGCGTGTCGGCCGCGTGCCGGTAGCCCCACACCTGCTCGAGCAGCACCTCACGCGTGAACACCTGCCACGGCTTGCGGGCCAGTGCGACCAGCAGGTCGAACTCCAGCGGCGTCAGCGCGATCGACTGCCCGTCCCGCTTCACGGAGTGCCCGGCCACGTCGATGACCAGGTCACCGATGGCGAGCTGCTCGGGCGCCGGCTCCTCGGACCTCCGCAGCCGCGCCCGGATCCGGGCGACGAGCTCCTTCGGCTTGAACGGCTTGACGATGTAGTCATCGGCGCCGGACTCCAGGCCCACGACGACATCGACGGTGTCGCTCTTCGCCGTCAGCATCACGATCGGCACACCGGACTCCGCCCTGATCAGACGGCACACCTCGATGCCGTCCCGCCCGGGCAGCATCAGGTCCAGCAGCACCAGGTCCGGTTTGGTCTCACGGAATGCGGCCAGCGCCTTGTCGCCGTCGGCTACGAAAGACGGCTCAAAACCTTCACCACGCAGCACAATGCCGAGCATCTCGGCCAGTGCGGTGTCGTCGTCGACGACAAGGACTCGTCCCTTCATAAACGACATCATCCCATTCTCATAACAGTGGCGAAGGCTCAGGTGAGATAGGTCACCGGCCAGTGACCTTAGTCGTACGCCGACGCCACTGTCTGCCCTCACTCAGACCACAGCGAGTGACATTTGAGAGGGTTCACCCCACTCTGCCCGAACTGGTGACACCAACCTCCGCCTCACAAAGTCGGCGTCACCTTCCGTGACCTGGCGCACAGCTCGGCCAGCGCCTCGGCCGTCACGGGCGACGCGGCACCCTCCTCGGTGACGATCGCCGTCACCAGCTCGGGCGGCGTCACATCGAACGCCGGGTTGTACGCCTGGGTCCCCAGGGGCGCCACCGGAATCCCGCCGCCCGGTTCCCCTCCCGCGACCGGCACCTGAGGCGCCACGATCTCGGTCACCTCGAAGCCAGGACGCTGCTCGACCTCGATGGACGCCCCGTCCGGTGTCTCCGGATCCACTGTCGTCGAGGGTGCCACCACGATGAACGGCACATGGTGGTAGCGCGCGAGCACGGCGAGCGGGTAGCTCCCCACCTTGTTCGCCACCGACCCGTCTGCCGCGATCCGGTCGGCCCCGATCAGCACCGCATCCACCTCACCGGCCGCGAAGAGGGACCCCGCCGCGTTGTCGGTGAGCAGCGTGTACGCCATCCCGTTGCGCGCCGCCTCGTACGCCGTCAGGCGAGCCCCTTGCAGCAACGGCCGCGTCTCGTCCACCCAGAGCCTCCTGAGCCGCCCGGCCCGGTGCGCCGCGAGCGCCACAGCGAACGCCGTGCCCTCCCCGCCCGACACCAGCGCCCCGGTGTTGCAGTGCGTGAGGATGCGGTGCCCACCACCGGGCAGCAGCTCGTCGAGCAGAGCCAGCCCTCGCTCAGCCATGCGTGCGCTGGCCTCGGCGTCCTCCTGGTGCAACGCCCGCGCCGCACCCAGCGCCGCAGCAGCGGCTCGCTCGGCATCCCCGCTCCCGGCGAGCTCGTCCCGGTACGCCGCCTGAGCTCTGCGCACACCGAGAGCGAGGTTCACCGCGGTGGGCCGGGCGCCTGCGAGTGACTCGGCGGCGTCGTCCACGTCGAAGCCGCGCGCTGCGGCGAGCGCGACGCCGTACGCCCCGGCGATCCCGAGCACCGGAGCCCCGCGCACGGCGAGCGAACGGATCGCCTCCACCAGCGCGGGCGCGTCGGTACAGACCAGCTCGACCTCCTCGGCCGGCAGCCTCGTCTGGTCGAGAAGGACCAGTACGGGACCTTCGGGTGGTTCGTCCCACCGGATCGCCGGGATCTCGTGCGGCTTGCTGTCCTCGCCGGATTGCGCGTGCTGATCAGCCATGCGGTCAGTCTGCCCCGTGTCCGGCGGACAATTGAAGGTGTGCAGCCCATACCGCGGCCGGTACCTCTGCGGCCGCCCCATGGCACGATGGCTGCCAACCTGCCGCCGCGACCGCGGACGGGCACCGTGAAGGAGCGACGATGAAAGACACTCCGGGCTGGGCCTCGCCCGGATCCGCCCCGTCCGACGGCCAGGAACCCGGCGCGACCGGCCCTGCCGAGCCCGCAGACCGTCCCGACCCCGCGCAGCAACCGGGAGCCGACCCACAGGGCCCCGGCTCGAAGTGGTCCAAGGAGCAGCCGCCGGCCGGCCAATGGTCCGCCCCGACCGGACCCGAGGCCCCTGGCCAGGCCCCGCCACCCCCACCGCCCGGCCCGGGCTGGGGCACCACCCCTCCTGCCGGCGGCGGGTACGGCGGTGACTCCCAGGGCTACGGCGCCCCCGGCGGATACGGCGCCTGGGGCAGCGCCTGGGGCAGCGGCTGGGGCGGCCCGCCGCCCGCTGCCAAGCCCGGCGTGATCCCGTTGCGCCCTCTCGGCGTCGGCGAGATCCTCGACGGCGCGGTCTCCACCATGCGCACCTACTGGCGCACGGTCCTGGGCATCTCCCTGACCGTCGCGATCGTGACGGAAATCCTCGTCATCCTCCTCCAGGGCTTCGTCCTGAACGACCTCGCCGGCAGTGAGGCCCTCAACGACCCGGACGCCACCCTCAGCGAGGTCACCCGGGCCACCGGCGACGCGCTGCTCAGCTCCAGCGTGATCTTCCTGATCTCGGTGATCGGCGCGATCATCGCGACCGCCCTGCTGACGACGGTCACCAGCCGCGCGGTGCTCGGCAAGTCCGTGACCACCGGCGAGGCCTGGCGCGACGCCCGTCCTCAGGTGCTGCCCCTGTTCGGCCTGCTCCTGTTGCTGCTGCTCATGACCTTCGGCCTGGTCCTCGTGGGTGCCCTGCCCGGCATCCTCGTGGTCGCCTCGGGCTCCGGTGCTGCGGGCGGGGCGCTCGCGATCCTGGGCATCCTCGGCGCGGGCATCGTCGCGATGTGGCTGTGGTTCCGCTTCTCCCTCGCCTCGCCCGCTCTGATGCTGGAGAAGCAGGGCATCATGAAGGCGCTGAGCCGCTCCGCGAAGCTGGTCCGCGGCTCCTGGTGGCGCGTCTTCGGCATCCAGCTGCTGGCCACGATCATCGCGAACATCGTCGCGGCGATCGTCGTCATCCCCTTCACCTTCCTCGCCGCCGCCTTCAGCGGTGACGGCACCACCGCATTCCTCGACGGCACAGGCGACTTCGGCTGGACGTTCCTCATCATCAGCGGCATCGGCTCGGTGATCGGCTCCATGATCACCTTCCCGATCACAGCCGGCGTCACCGTCCTGCTCTACATCGACCAGCGCATCCGCCGCGAGGCCCTCGACCTCGAACTGGCCCGCGCAGCCGGCGTCCAGGGCCACGGCACCGGCACCGGGACCCCGGGGAGCTGAACCGGTGAGCCTGGCGGGGGGAGTTCTCACAACAGCGTCAGCACTGTCGCTGACGGCACGCTCGGCCGACGAGCCACCACTGACGATCCCGCGTGATCCCGCGCGGGAGGCGGCCCGTCGCGAGCTGTCCAAGCAGATGTACCACGAGAACGAACCCAGCTGGTTCCAGCGGGCCCTGGACGCCTTCTGGGACTGGGTCGAGGACTTGTTCAACAGCGCCTCGACCGTGACGCCCGGGGGACCACTCGGCCTGGTCGTCGTCATCCTGGTCGCCGTCGCCGTCCTCGGCGCCCTGTGGTGGCGCCTGGGCACGCCGCGCCGCCAACCCACGTCATCCGCCGCTCTGTTCGACGAGCGCCCCCGCAGCGCCGCCGAACACCGGGCCGCCGCCGAGGCACACGCCGCCCAGGGCCACTGGAACCAGGCCGTCCAGGAACGCATGCGCGCCATCGTCCGCTCCCTCGAGGAGCGCGCACTCCTTGACGTACGCCCCGGCCGAACCGCGGACGAGGCCGCCGCCGAAGCAGGCCGCTCACTGCCCGCACACACAAACCGACTGCGCGCCGCCGCGCGGGACTTCGACGACGTGACATACGGCGGCAGGACCGCGACCCAGCAGGCGTACCAGCGCATCGCGGAGCTCGACCGCGACCTGGAGAACAGCAAGCCGCAGCTCGCGACCAGCGCCCCCAGTACGGCCCCCAACGCCCGCCAGGGAGCCGCCGAATGACCACCGAGGCCACGCCCACGTCCACCTCGGCCTCGCCCACCCCACGCCAGGTCTGGACACGCGCGCGAGGCATCGCCCTCGCCGTCGTACTCCTGCTCGTGGCGGCCGTCGTGATCGCCACGATCCGCTCCGACTCCCGGCACGGCGCCCTCGACCCGCGCTCCGCCGACCCCAAGGGCAGCCGGGCCGTCGCAGAACTCCTCGCCGACCGCGGCGTGGACACGCGCGTGGTGACCACACTGGACGACGCGCGCGCAGCCGCAGCCCCGGACACCACCCTCCTGGTCGCCTCCCCGGACCTGTTGACGCACCGTCAGCAGTCCTGGCTGCGCTCGTCGACCGCCGACTCCGGCGGCCGTACCGTACTCGTCGCCCCCGGCAGCTGGTCCGTCGAACGGCTCGTCCCCGGCGTCACCGCGGACCCCGCCACCAGCCTCGACTCCGAACTCTCCCCCGACTGCGCCCTGCCCGCCGCCCAGCGCGCGGGCACCGCCGACCTGGGCGGCGTCCGCTACACCACCACCCACCTCGACGCCGACGAGTGCTACCCGAGCGAGCGCCTCGCCACCCTGCTGCGCGTCCCCGACGCCACCGGGGACGGCGACGGCGACACCGTCGTCCTCGGCGCGCCCGACATCCTCAACAACGACCGCCTCGACGAGCAGGGCAACGCATCGCTCGCCCTCCAACTCCTCGGCTCCCGCCCCCATTTGGTCTGGTACCTCCCCTCGCTCTCCGACACGTCGGCCGCCGACACGGACGACGAACGCAGCTTCCTGGACCTGCTCCCCTCGGGCTGGCTCTGGGGCACGCTGCAGCTCTTCATCGCCGCAGCCCTGGCCGCCCTCTGGCGGGCACGCCGGCTCGGCCCCCTCGTGCCCGAAAAACTCCCCGTGGCGATCCGCGCCTCCGAAACCGTCGAAGGCCGCGCCCGCCTCTACCGCAAGGCGAACGCCCGCGACCGCGCGGCCGCCGCTCTTCGCTTCACCACCCGCACGCGCCTCGCCCCCCTCGTAGGTGTCCCCGTCACTCAGGCGCACACGCCCGAGGCCCTGCTCCCCGCCCTGTCCGCCCACCTCCACCAGCACGGGGACGGACAGACCCTGCACACCCTCCTCTTCGGCCCGCCGCCCAGCGACGACGCAGCACTCATCGCCCTCGCCGACCAACTCGACGCCCTCGAAAGAGAGGTACGCCGTCCATGATGGACCCGACCACTGACAACGCCGGGAACACCGGGGATCCGGGCAACGCCCGCGCCTCCCTGGAGGCCCTGCGCGCCGAGATCGCCAAAGCCGTGGTCGGCCAGGACCCCGCCGTGACCGGCCTCGTCGTCGCACTCCTGTGCCGCGGCCACGTCCTCCTCGAAGGCGTCCCCGGCGTCGCCAAGACCCTCCTCGTGCGCGCCCTCGCGTCCGCACTCGAACTCGACACCAAGCGCGTCCAGTTCACACCCGACCTCATGCCGAGCGACGTGACGGGCTCCCTCGTCTACGACACCCGCTCCGCCGAGTTCTCCTTCCAGCCCGGCCCGGTCTTCACCAACCTCCTCCTGGCCGACGAGATCAACCGGACTCCCCCCAAGACCCAGTCGTCCCTCCTGGAAGCCATGGAGGAACGCCAGGTCACGGTCGACGGCACCCCCCGCCTCCTCCCCGATCCGTTCCTCGTCGCGGCAACGCAGAACCCGGTGGAATACGAGGGCACGTACCCCCTCCCCGAGGCACAGCTGGACCGTTTCCTCCTCAAGCTCACGATCCCGCTGCCGTCCCGCCAGGACGAGATCGACGTCCTCACGCGCCACGCCGAGGGCTTCAACCCACGCGACCTGCGCGCCGCCGGCGTACGCCCCGTAGCAGGCCCCGCAGATCTGGAAGCTGCGCGCGCGGCGGTGGCCAAGACGACGGTCTCCCCGGAGATCACGGCCTACGTGGTCGACATCTGCCGAGCCACCCGGGAATCCCCCTCCCTCACCCTCGGAGTCTCCCCCCGCGGCGCCACGGCCCTCCTGGCCACCGCCCGCGCGTGGGCATGGCTCACAGGCCGCGACTACGTCATCCCGGACGACGTGAAGGCCCTGGCCCTCCCCACCCTCCGCCACCGCGTACAACTCCGCCCGGAGGCCGAGATGGAAGGCGTCACCGCCGACTCCGTGATCAGCGCGATCCTGGCCCACGTCCCCGTTCCGCGCTGATGGCACTCACCGGACGCGCCGCACTCCTCGCGGCCCTGGGTTCCGTCCCCGTAGGCATCTGGGACCCCAGCTGGACGGGGATCCTCGCGGTCAACGCCCCCCTCGTAGCGGCCTGCGCCTGCGACTTCGCGCTGGCCGCACCCGTACGCCGCCTGGGCCTGACCCGCTCCGGCGACACCTCCGTACGCCTCGGCGAAACGGCCGACGTCACCCTCACGGTCACCAACCCGTCCCGCCGCCCCCTCCGCGCCCACCTTCGCGACGCCTGGCCCCCCAGCAGCTGGCAGCCGGGCACAGAGGTAGCAGCCTCCCGCCACCACGTGACGGTCCCCGCAGGCGAACGCCGCCGCATCACCACCCGCCTACGCCCAACCCGCCGCGGCGACCGCCAGGCCGACAGCGTGACGATTCGCTCCTACGGCCCCCTACGCCTCTTCTCCCGCCAGGGCACCCACAACGTTCCCTGGACGGTACGGGTCCTCCCCCCGTTCACAAGCCGCAAGCACCTCCCGTCCAAACTGGCCCGCCTACGCGAGCTCGACGGCCGCACCAGCGTGCTCACCCGCGGCGAGGGCACTGAGTTCGACAGCCTGCGCGAATACGTCCCCGGCGACGACACCCGCTCCATCGACTGGCGTGCCACAGCCCGCCAGTCCACGGTCGCCGTACGTACCTGGCGCCCCGAACGCGACCGCCACATCCTCCTCGTCCTGGACACCGGCCGAACCTCCGCAGGCCGGGTCGGCGACGCTCCCCGCCTGGACGCCTCCATGGACGCGGCACTGCTCCTGGCCGCCCTCGCCTCCCGCGCCGGCGACCGCGTGGACCTCCTGGCCTACGACCGCCGAGTACGAGCCCTCGTCCAGGGCCGCACAGCAGGAGACGTCCTCCCTTCCCTGGTCAACGCGATGGCCACACTCGAGCCCGAGCTCATCGAAACGGACGCCCGAGGCCTCACAGCCACGGCTCTCCGTACGGCACCCCGCCACTCCCTGATCGTGCTGCTCACGGCACTCGACGCAGCCCCCATTGAGGAGGGCCTGCTCCCGGTGCTGTCCCAACTCACCCAGCGCCACACAGTTCTACTGGCATCAGTAGCGGACCCCCATATCGCACACATGGCAACCGCACGCGGAAACGCAGACGCCGTATACGAGGCCGCAGCCGCCGCCCAGGCCCAAAGCGAACGCCACCGCACGGCAGAACAACTCCGCCGTCACGGCGTCACAGTCGTCGACGCGACACCAGAAGAACTCGCGCCGGCACTGGCAGACGCGTATCTGGCCCTCAAAACGGCGGGACGCCTGTAACCGGAGGACATTCGACGTGGCCCTCCCCTCGGAGGGCCCTGAAATCATGCATTGCTTAAACCATCACAAACGCAGAAAGGCCCACACCATAAGGTGTGGGCCTTTCTCACAATTTGTTCGGCGGCGTCCTACTCTCCCACAGGGTCCCCCCTGCAGTACCATCGGCGCTGTAAGGCTTAGCTTCCGGGTTCGGAATGTAACCGGGCGTTTCCCTCACGCTATAACCACCGAAACACTATGAAACTGTCAGCCGCACCGCATGTGGCCATACGGGGCTGTTCGTGGTTTCAGAACCAACACAGTGGACGCGAGCATCTATGGACAAGCCCTCGGCCTATTAGTACCGGTCACCTCCACACGTTACCGTGCTTCCAGATCCGGCCTATCAAC